>CABYHL010000007.1 GCA_902518895.1 uncultured Alphaproteobacteria bacterium
TCGGGTCCATGAGATTTTCCTGTCAAAATTAACCTCAAAGGCATAAATAAATCTTTTCCTTTAAGCCCAGTTTTTTTGTTAATTTTTGATGTCCAATGATCCCATGTTGTTTCATCAAAAGGACCCTCGGGTAATTCATCAACTGCCGTATTAATAAAACTATCATCAATATTTAAATCTTTAGCATTATTTATTTTTGTAATTACTTCTTCCCATTCTTTAGCTTGATTAACAAATGAAATATTATTTTTAATAAAACGCCAAAAACTCTCTTTTTGAAAATTGGATTTTATGTTTTTTAACTTATGACTAATCTCATTATAACTAAATAATTTAACAGTATTTTCATTAAGGTTTCTTAGGGATTCAATTGAAAATTTAGCAGAAGATCTAGATAAGCTTTGAATATCAAATTTTTTTACTATTTCATTTAAATCTTTGATTGGATCAATATTACTGCTCGAACCAATAAAAAGAAAATAATTAAGTAAAGATATATTTTCGTATCCTTCCTCTCTAAAATTTTCAATTGAAAGACTGCCAAGTCTTTTGCTAAAACCCTTACCAGTTTCATCAACTAAGAATGGATGATGAGCAAATAATGGAATAGAAGATTCAAGAGCCTTAAAAATTTGAATATGATAAGCAGTATTAGCAATGTGATCTTCCCCTCTAATAATATGCGTAATTTTTTCTTCAATATCATCAATGACTGAAGGTAAATGGTATAACAATGTTCCATCAGCTCTAATTAAAACAGGATCACTCAAATTTTTTGCATCAAATGAAACATCTCCTTTAATGATATCTTTCCAACCAATATTTTCATGATCTAATTTGAATCTCCAATGGGGTTGAATTCCAGATTCTATTTTTTTTTCTACTTCTTCATCACTTAGATTTAATGATGATCTATCATAAATAGGTGGTTTCCCAGATGATAACAAAGATTTTTTCTTTAAAGCTAATTCCTCTTCTGTTTCAAAACATGGATAAAGTCTTTTCTTTTGTTTTAGGGTTTGGATTTTCTGATTGTAAATATGCTGTCTAGAGGACTGATTAAAAGTGTAACTCCAATTTAATCCAAGCCATTTAAGATCATCTTTGATACTTGTCTCAAATTCTTTAGAACTCCTATTGGCATCAGTATCATCAATTCTTAATACAAACTCACCTTGATTTTTTTGACAAAAAATCCAATTCAAAATTGCTGATCTAGCATTACCGATATGTATTTTTCCTGTAGGGCTAGGAGCGAACCTACACTTCATATTATTCTTTAGGAATTTCGCAAACAGGAATAGGCTTCATCTTATGAAGATTTGGCTTTCTAATTTCTTCGTATCTACTGTAGTATTCACTAGACTTATTTTCCATTGCTTCTTCTAATTGCTTATATGAAAGACCAAGCTGGCTTTCATCATTTCTACTATCATCCCATAAACCATCTGTCGGTGCTGCGCTAATAATATCTTTTATAACCCCAATTTCTTCAGCTAATTCCCACACCTCAGTTTTAGTACAATCTGCTATTGGCGATATATCTACACCTCCATCACCATATTTTGTATAAAATCCAACACCAAAATCTTCAACTTTATTTCCAGTACCAACAACTATACCATTATTACTTTGAGCTATTTGGTATAGAGTTACCATTCTTAGTCTAGATCTTGAATTTGCAAAAGCTAACTCACTATCAAAATTTTGCATCGTATTTTGAAATGTTTTAAAAACATTATCTAGCTCGATTATTTTTGTTTCTACATTTGGGTAATTTTGCTCTAAAAATTCTAAATGTCTTAAACTTAAATCATGTTGTGATGAATTTTGCTTAATAGGCATTGAAACAGCTATAGTTTTTAAACCAGTTTGAGCACACAAGGTGCTAGTAAGAGCTGAGTCCACTCCTCCTGACACTCCTATTACTAGTGTAGTTGGATGATTATTTATAGATTTAGCGTAATCTTTAATCCAATTAGAAATGTATACGATTTTATCTTTTGAATTCATAAGTAATATATAAATATAAATTTATAAATTTGAAGATTGCTTTGAGAGCAATTTTTCTTCTTTTAAAAAATCTGATAATAAAAAAGCCAATTCTAGAGACTGCGAGGCATTTAGTCTCGGATCACAATATGTATGATATCTATTTTTTAGATCTTCATCTGTTATTTCTTGAAGACCTCCCATACATTCCGTAACATCTTGACCAGTCATTTCTAAATGTACGCCGCCTGGATATGTTCCTTCGCTTCTGTGAATTTGAAAAAATTGCTGAATTTCAGAAATTATATCTTTTAATGGCCTAGTTTTAAAACCAGTGTTAGATTTGATAGTATTTCCATGCATGGGGTCACAAGTCCAAACAACATTTTTACCAGCTGAATTAACTGATCTAATTATTTTTGGAAGTATTCCACTAACTTTTTCATGACCCATTCTACATATCAGCGTTATTTTTCCAGCTTCATTATTTGGATTCAACACATCTAATATCTTTAATAGTTCTTCTGTCTTTGTGCTTGGACCCACTTTAATACCTATAGGGTTCTCAATACCTCTTAAAAATTCAATATGTGCTCCATCAAGTTGTCGTGTTCTGTCACCTACCCACAACATGTGAGCTGAAACATCGTACCACTTACCTGAAGTACTATCTATTCTTGTTAATGCTTCCTCATATTGAAGAAGTAAAGCTTCATGACTTGTAAAGAAGTCTGTTTCGTTTAATTGTCTTACACTGTTTCCATTTATTCCACATGCCTCCATAAAAGATAAGCATTCGTCAATTCTAGAAGATATCTCTCTAAATTTAGCAGCATTCTCACCTTTAACAAAATTTAGGTTCCATTGATGTATTTTATTTAAATTGGCAAAACCGCCCTGAGAAAAAGCTCTTAAAAGATTAAGTGTAGATGCAGACTGATTGTAGGCCTGAATTAATCTATCTGGATTAGGATCTCTGTCTTTTTGATTGAAGTCTATCCCATTAATTATATCGCCTTTATAAGACTCAAGTTCTAAATCATTAATAACTTCTGTGGCAGATGATCTTGGCTTTGCAAACTGTCCAGCAATTCTTCCTACTTTAACAATTGGACAAGAAGCACCAAACGTTAATACAACAGCCATTTGTAAAATAACTTTAAATGTATCTCTAATATTATCTGGATGAAAATCTGCAAAACTTTCTGCACAATCTCCACCTTGTAATAAAAAAGCATTTCCGTTTGAAACTTCTCCAAGTTTCTTTTTTAATAGTCTCGCTTCTCCAGCAAAAACTAAAGGTGGATATTTGGAAATTTCATTTAGAGTTTTATTTAGATGATCTTCATTCTGATAGTTAGGCATATGAAGAGCATTTTTATTTCTCCAACTATTTGGTGACCATTTATCGCTCATAATTTGAAAAGGCTCATAAACCCTAATATATCTTGAAACAAGGGTTATTATTTAGATCTTTTATTTCTTAGAATTTTTAAGGCTGATCTTTCAATAGCAAGTGAATTTTTGGGAATATTTTTAGTGATAACACTACCTGCGCCAATTCTAGATTTAGACTCAATTACAACTGGAGCAATGAGTGATGTGTTTGAACCTATAAATACATTATCTTTTATTATCGTTTTGTGTTTTTTCTTTCCATCATAGTTACAAGTTATTGTTCCAGCACCTATATTCACATTATTTCCTATTTCTGAATCTCCAACATATGAAAGATGAGCAATAGAAACATTATTTCCAATTTTAGAATTTTTTATTTCAACAAAGTTACCAATCTTTGATTTTTTTCCGATTTTTGTTTTTGGTCTTAATCTAGCACTTGGACCAATATGTGAATTTTCATCTATTGTAACCTCTTCTAAGTATGAATTACTTTTAATTATTGAACCTTTTTTTATAATTGTTTTTTCCTTTATTGTAACATTGCTTTCAATTGTAACGGTAGGTTCAATTTTGGTGTCATAGCTTAAATAACAAGTATTGGGTTTTAAAAAATTGACTCCATTTTTTATAAAATTTTTTACGTATTTTTTTTGCAAGATATTTTGTACAACATTAAAATCATCCAATGTATTTATACCCAACATTGTTTCTTTGTTACACTCAATATAATTGATAGGAATATTTTTTTTTGAAAAAATTTTGCATATATCTGGAAGATATCTTTCTTTTTTAATTTTATTTTCTTTAATATTTTTTAAATTATCAAATAATAATTTAGTATTTGCTATCAAAATACCAGAATTACATAAATTGATTTTTTTTTGTTCAGGTTTTAAATTGATTTGCTCAATTATTTCTTCAACGTAGTTGTTATTTAATAATAACCTACCATAACCATGTGGCTCTAAAGTATTAAATGCAATTAACGAAGCTTTCGCTTTACTTTTTTTAAATTTACTTACTAGTTTTCTTATATCTTTAACTTCAACTAAAGGTGTATCACCAAATAAAATTAAAATATTTTTTGATTTAACATATTTTTTAACTTGCTCAATTGCATCAGCGGTTCCTTTTTGTTTTTTTTGAACAACTAACTTTGAGGTATTTAATATTAACTTTAATTCTTCTTTATTTTTTTCATTAGATACAACTAATATATTTTTACCAGATATTTTTTTTGCAATATTAAAAATATGTGAAACAATTGGTAACCCGCATAATGGATAAACAAGCTTTGATTTACTTGCTTTAAATCTCCTACTTTTGCCTGCAGCAAGTATAACAGTTGTGATATCAGACATTAAGTTAGAAATTTCTTAAAATTTCGTTTCCAACATTAATTATTTCTTTTGAAGCATCTGATGTAACACTTATATCTACTACACCCCTTCCAACTGAGAATGTTTCTGCAAATAATACTTTGCTAGACAGTCGGGAGCGAGCAATTTTAGCACCAGCATATCTTAAACGCAAAATCATTGCGTCAGTTAATTTTGCTCTCGGCATCACTCTATTAAGAATAATTATTGGATTTTTTCTTTCTTGTTTTGCAATTTTTAAAAAAGGAAGTGTAGCCATTAAGTCTACTGGGCTTGGTTGTACTGGAACAAATACCCTATCAGAAGCTTTTACAACCTGCATTGTTTCAAAAGTTATAGATGGAGGGCTATCTATTATTATAAAGTCGTACTTTCTTTTTATGACTTTAATTTCATCTATTAAATTTCTTATATCAAAATTTAATTGAGTTATTCCAATATCATCTTCACCATAATAAGATTTTCTTGCATCAAGCCAATATGATAGACTTTTTTGTGCATCAGCATCTATAACAGCTACTTTGTAACCACTATTGCTCCACAAAACTGATAAATTTGCTGAAAGAGTCGATTTACCTGAACCACCTTTTTGATTCGAAAATGCTATAACTTTTCCCATATACAAGTATTGATAATAACTATTTTAAAGATAGATGGAAACATTTTATAAAAAAATATGAAAAAAAATAAGTTAGATATTGCAAAAAATTTATTAAGCAGTGGAGAACTTGTAATATTTCCCACAGAAACAGTATTTGGTCTTGGAGCAGATGCAACCAATGATGAGGCTGTAA
The DNA here is from genome assembly GCA_902518895.1 of uncultured Alphaproteobacteria bacterium. GTDB lineage: Bacteria > Pseudomonadota > Alphaproteobacteria > HIMB59 > CACPNW01. Next base: position 5,567 of record CABYHL010000007.1, read on the forward strand.
AATCTATTTTCAAAGTAAAAAAAAGACCACGAAGTAATCCAATTATCTGTCACTTTAAAAGTATTAAACAAATAGAAAAATATTTTATTTTAAATAAATTTGAAAAAAAATTAGGTTCAAAATTTTGGCCTGGTCCTTTGACAATAATATTAAAAAAAAAGAAAAATTCTAAAATATCAAAATTAGTCTCTAACAAGTCAACTTTAGTTGGCTGCAGAATTCCCGGCAATAAATTGGCTAAAAAATTAATTACTTTATTTGATCTACCTATTGCAGCCCCTAGTGCTAATCTATCAGAAAGAACTTCCGTAACCAATATTATGGATATCGATCCTATTCTCGTAAAAAAAATATTTGTTTTAAAAGATAAACAGTCTTCTCATGGACTAGAGTCCACAGTTGTTAGAATTGATACCAATAATGAAATTGAAGTATTAAGATATGGCAGCATAACTGTTGAAGAGCTAAATAAATATGCAAAAGTAAAAATTAAAAAGAAATCATCTATTTCTCCTGGTAATTTAAAAAAACATTACTCAACTTTAAAGCCAATAAGAATGAATGCTAAGAGGATACTAAAAAATGAAGGTTTATTAAATTTTGGCAATAATAAATTAAAGTCTAAAATAATTAATTTAAATTTGAGTAATAAAAAAAATTTAAATGAAGCAGCAAAAAATTTTTATCATTATCTTCATAAATTAGATCAGAGTAGATGCAAAAAAATTGCTGTAGTAGAAATACCTGATAAAGGGCTTGGCAAAACTATAAATGACAGATTAAGAAGAGCAATTAAGTAATTACAATCTATTTAAATAATCCATTAACCTATAATAAATAATGGCTGAAGAATACAATGGTCTTCTAAACATGTTGCCACCTGGAATTTTAAAATGATTAATTTGCTCAAACATATCAAAATTATTTGATTTATTTAAAATTTTTTCAGCTACCATTTTTCCTCCCATAATACTCATAGCTAACCCATGCCCAGAGTAAGCATGAGCATAATATAACTTTTGATTCATTATAGTTCCAAAAATAGGTAATCTATTAATTGATATTGCCAAGGTACCTCCCCAAGAAAATTCAATTTTAAATTTTTTTAATTCAGGAAAAACTTTATACATTCGTTTAGAGACAAAACTCTTTGCATCTTTTACAAAATGAGATGTAATTGTTTCAGGTCCTCCAAAAAGAAGTCTGTAGTCTTCTGAAAATCTATAATAATCAATCATAAATCTAGAATCTATTACGCCACAATTTCTTTTGATTAATTTACTTGCCAGATCTTTTCCGAGAGGTTCAGTTGCAATAATATAATTATTTATAGGCATAAAATAATTTCTTTTTGATCCCAAAAGATTGTCAAGATAACCATTGCAACCAATAATTACTTTCTTCGCTTTAATAATATTTTTTCCAGAGTGAATTATAACTTCTTTTTGATTATCAACAATTTTATCAGCTGGAGAATTTTCATACATATTTATACCATTTGCTAAACACTGTTCTGCTAAACCATATGTCAGTTTTAATGGGTTTAAATGATAAGAATCCTTTAAAAGCATTCCAGAAAAATATCTGTCACTATTAACTTCATCTCTTATTGAATTTTGATCAAAGTATTCATAGTTATTATAATTATAATTCTTCTGCATATGCTCAATTTCATCTTGAAAATATTTATAATCTTTTTTTGTGTTACCTACATGAAGAACGCCTTGTCTAAGCGCACAATCAATTTTGTATTTTTCAATTAAATTAACTACATTTGAAACAGCATCTAATCCAATTTTCCAAAAAAATTTTGCTTTTTCAATACCAAATTTTTTTTCTAAGTAGAATTGATCTTTTCTCATTCCAATTCCTAGTTGACCACCATTCCTACCAGAAGCACCAGATCCAACTTTATTTGCTTCCAAAATCGTTATTGATAAACCTTGATTAGATAAATTTAATGCTGAAGAAATACCTGTTAATCCTCCTCCAATAATACATATATCAGTTGAAATATTTTCATTTAATTTAATTTGATTAGGAAAATTAGGTGCTGAAAATTTATAAAAACTCTCTTTTTCATTATCATGTTGATTAAAGGTCCTTTTTTTTGTAGTAAACATTAACTTATCTTTAATGGTTTAATAATAATTAGTAAACAAACAGTCTCAATATGATTGAAAAATTTCAAAATTGGTTTCATGAAAACTCTATTACAGAAGTTGAATGTTTAGTTCCAGATCTTGGAGGTATAGCAAGGGGAAAAATTTTACCAACTAATAAATTTTTAAAAGGACTTGAAGATGAAAGTCACAGATTACCTCAGTCAACTTTTATTCAAACGATATCAGGAGATTATGCAACTGAGGACTCTGCCGGTGCTTTACCAAGAAGTGTTTACAATCCAACTGACATTGATGTAATTTTAAAACCAGATTTTGATACAATGAGAGTAGTGCCATGGTACGACGACCCTACTGCACAAATTATTTGCGATGCAATAAATCTTAACGGAGATGATGTTATAAATTCTAGTAGGAATGCTCTAAAAAATATTCTTAAACTTTATAAAAAAGATCAATTAACTCCAATTGTTTCACCAGAATTAGAATTTTATTTAGTAAAACCTAATGCTGACTCAGATTATCCCCTTGAAGTTCCAGTGGGTCAATCAGGCAGACAAGAAACAGGTAAGCAAGCCTTAGGAATAGATGCTGTTAACGAATTTGATCATCTTTTTGAAGATGTATATAATTATTGTGAAGCACAAAATATTGAAATTGATACTATTAACCATGAATCTGGTTCAGCTCAGATGGAAATTAATTTTCAGCATGGTGATCCTTTAGATCTAGCAGACCAGGTATTTTTATTTAAACGAACTCTAAGACAGTCGGCGTTGAAACATAAACTTCATGCAACATTTATGGCAAAACCAATGGAGAACCAACCTGGTAGTGCGATGCACATACATCAATCGATATATAATGAAAAAAATAAAAATATTTTTTTTAATAAATCATCTAAAATTTCAAAAAAAATGAAAAATTATTTAGGTGGATTGGAAAAATATACTCCACTATTAATGCCAATATACGCTCCAAATATAAATTCATTTAGAAGATTGTTTGCAACTTGGGGCGCTCCTAAAAATGTTAAATGGGGAATAGGTAATAGAAGTTGTGGTTTTAGAATTCCATCAATTGAGGAAAGGAATATACGTATTGAAAATCGAATTCCTGGATCTGATACAAATCCATATCTAGTTTTTGCTGCTAATTTAGCGTCAGGATATTTAGGAATGAAAAACAATTTAAAACCAAATCCAGAAACCAAAGATAGTGCATTTAAAGATAAAAATTCTAATCTGCCTAAAAATATGGATGAATCATTAACTCTTTTTGAAAATGATGAAGATATAAAATCCATATTTAATGAAAAATTTGTAAGGTCGATTGCTGCGATAAGAAGAGTTGAGTATCAAGCTTATTTATCAGTGATAAGTTCTTGGGAGCGAGAATATTTATTACTTAATGTTTAAATTTTTTATTAAAATAAAAATAAAATAAACCAATTATTATTAAAGCAAACATTAAAATTGCTGATAATGCGTTTACTTCAGGACTCAGTCCTAATCTAACTTTAGAAAAAACTACAATTGGCAATGTGTTAGCTCCAGGCCCAGTAGTAAAACTCGCAACAACTAGATCATCTAATGAAATTGTAAAAGCTAATAACCAACCAGCAATAATAGAAGGCAAAATTATTGGTAAAGTTATCTTATAGAGTACTTTGGTATAATTATAGCCTAGATCCATCGCAGCTTCCTCAATATTTTTGTTAAAGTCAGTTAATCTTGCTTGAATAATAATTGCGACAAATGCAATACAAAAAGTAACGTGCGATATAAAAATAGTTAATTGTCCTCTAGATGATGGAAATCCAATTACATTATTTAAGCTTATAAAAAAAAGCAACATTGAAAGACCTAAAATTAATTCTGGTAAAACCAAAGGTGTTGAAGAAAGAAAAATATAAAATGATTTAAAAGGAATTTTTCTTATTCTTACAAGTGAATATCCAATCATAACTCCTAAAATTGTAGCAAAAGTTGCAGACAAAGCTGCAATTTTAATACTAATAATAAATGCCTCAATTATTTGTTCATTATTAAATAATTCATTGTACCATCTTAAAGAAAATCCCTTCCAAACCATTACTCTCTTATTTTCATTAAACGAGTAAAAAATTAAAACTAAAATTGGGAAATATAAAAAAAATAAACCTAAAAAAATAACTGTACTTTTGATTAAACTAGATTTCATTTTTTTGACTCCAACGCGAATAAAGTATTTGAAAAATAACAATTGGTAAAACCAAAATAATAATTCCACTAAAAGCTAAAGCACTAGCACCTGGCCAATTTCTATTAACAAAGAATTCCTCCCATAATATTTTTCCATAATACAATCTATCACTACCACCTAACATTTCAGGTATAATAAATTCTCCAACAACAGGTATAAAAACTAATAAAGATCCAGCAACAATTCCTGGAATAGACAAAGGAAGAATAACTTTAAAAAAGGTTTTAATACGATTTAATCCTAAATCTTTTGATGCTTCAATTAAATTTAAGTCAAATTTATTTAAGTATCCATAGAGTGGTAAAATCATCAAAGGTAAATAAGTGTATACAATTCCCATGATGACAGCATATTGATTGTATAATAATTGAAGTGGTTCTGATGTTATGCCTAGGTTTAGAAGTATTACATTTAAAATTCCATTATTCTGTAAGATTATTTTCCATGCATATACTCTTAATAAAAATGATGACCAAAATGGAATAACTACTAAAACTAATAGGATATTTCTTAATCTGATATTTGAAGTCGCAATATAAAAAGCTAATGGGAACCCAATAAGTAAACAAAAAAAAGTAGATATTAGAGCTAGTATCATAGAGTTTACAAAAGATCCAATGTAGTAATAATCACTAAATATATAAACATAGTTTTCAAATGTAGTATTGATCTTAAATCCATTATCAAAAAGAAAAATATCTTGATAAGGAGGCATCCCCCATTCTGATACCGAAATTGATATTTTAAAAATTATAGCTAATGGTATAAAAAAAAATAGAACAAGCCAAAAATAAGGACTAAAAACAAAATATTTTTCAAATAATTTATTTTTCAATTAATCCTCTAAAACCTTGATTGATTCACTTTCCCAACTACAAATGACTTTCTCCCCTTTTGGGAAATTATAATTTGAGCTGGAGTTAAAATTCTGATCTAAAACTGAAATTATCATATTTTTAATTTTAATTTCATAACGTGTAAAACTTCCCAAATATGATTTTTCTAAGATTTCTCCACTAAAGGAATTAAATGAACTTGTTTTCAAATTATTTATTGATTGTATTTTTATTTTCTCTGGTCTTAGTAAAATATTAGTTTTTGTATTTTTTAATTCTTTGTTTAATTTAAAATTTATACCTAAATCATCAGAATAAAAATTTTCATCTTTCTTATAAATCTCAATTATATTTGCAATTCCTATAAAATTGGCAGTATAAAGACTTTTAGGATTTTCATAAATCTCTTCAGGGCTAGAGCATTCCAAAATAAGACCATTCTTCATTATTGCCATTCTATCAGATAAGGACATTGCTTCTTCTTGATCATGGGTGACAAAAACAAATGTAATTTTTAGTTTCTTTTGAAGTGTTGTTAACTCTAATTGCGTTTTTGATCTTAGTTTTTTATCTAGTGCTGCAAGAGGCTCATCTAATAATAATAACTTAGGTTTTTTTATTAAGCACCTTCCAAGGGCAACTCGTTGCTGCTCTCCCCCTGATAATTGCTTAATTCTTCTATTTAATAAATGTTCAATAGATAAAAGTTTGGCAATATTTCTAACGTTTATTTCAATTTCTTTTTGGGTAAAATTTTCTTTTATTCCAAAAGCTAAATTATTAAATACGTTTAAGTGAGGAAATAGAGCATACGATTGAAACATATAATTTAATGGTCTTTCAAAAGGCTCAAGGTTTGTTATGTCCGTTCCGTCGAGTATTACACGTCCTGTATCTGGCTTCTCAAATCCACCTAGTATTCTTAGTAAGGTAGTTTTGCCTGAGCCCGATGATCCTAAGAGACCAAAAAATTCAGATTTTGAAATATTTAAATTAATATTTTCTAAAACTTTGGTATCTCCAAATGATTTAGAAATATTTTCAATTACAAGAAAATTATTATCCATCTTAAATCAGCACTAATATTAATATATTAGTGCTGAAATGAAGTATATTTTTTAATTTGATTTAAATTTATTAAAATATTTAGTTGATAATTGTGCTTTTTTAGGTGAGTCAGCAGTATCAGCAAATAGCATACTTAAAGTTGCTTCATCTGGATAAATAGCTGGATCTCCTAAAATTTCTGGATCAACTAGCTCATTAGCTGCTTTGTTTGGATTAGAATACCAAACATAGTTTGTAATATCTGCAGCAACTTCAGGGCGCAAAATATAATTTATAAACTTATGTGCATTTAAAACATTTTTTGCATCAGCTGGAATTGCCATCATATCAAACCAAATTACAGTTCCCTCTGAAGGAATAGAATACCAAACTGGTTCTATTTCTTCGTATGCAGCAATAAAAACATCACCTGACCATCCCATAGCTAGACAAATTTCACCATTAGCAAGATCATCTATATATTGAGAAGAATCAAAATACCTAATGAAAGGTCTAATTTCCTGCAACATTGAAAGAGCAGCCTTATAATCATTTTCGTCTTCGGTGTTAGGATCTTTACCTACATATTTTAAGGCAATTTCCATTACTTCAGATGGTGCATCTAACATTGCTATACCACAATCTTCATATTTAGAAGCTATAGCTGGGTCAAATAAAACACTCCAACTAGTAACCTCATCTTCATCAACCTTATCAGTATTGTAACCAATACCAGTTGTGCCATACATATAGTTTACTGAATACTGACCGCCTGGATCATGTGCATCTATCTTTGATAAAACTTCTGGATCTAAATTTCCTAAGTTCGATAATTCAGATTTATCAAGTTTTTGAAAAACTCCAGCCTTGATTTGGTTTTCTAAAAAAGAACCAGAAGGCACGACAATATCATAGCCAGACCCTCCAGCTAAAAGTTTAGCTTCAAGAACCTCATTTGAATCAAAAACATCATAAGTTACATCAATGCCAAATTCATTTTCAAAATTTTCAATTGTATCTTCGGCAATGTAGTCAGACCAATTGTAAATAAATAATTCTTCTTTAGCCTGAGCTGAAAAAGAAATTAAAACTAATAGAGATATAAAATACTTAAGCATTATTCCCCTCCTAAATAAAAATTACATTAAATAAAATAAATTAAAAATCGAGAATTTTTTTATATAGATCTGGCCTTCTGTCTCTAAAGTTACCCCATAATTTTCTATATTCTCTTGAAATTAACAAATCTAAAGTTGCAGTTATTATTCCTTCATCCTTATCATTCATACGATTTATTACATTTCCAAGATGATCCAATATAAAAGAATTGCCATAAAAATTTAATTCAATATCAGCTTCGACCTCCTTCCCTATTCTATTCGAAGTTACTATAGGGATTTGATTTGCAGCAGCATGTCCTACCATTGTATTAATCCAATGATCCTTTGAATTTAATTCAGGCATGTGTGGCTCAGAGCCAATTGCTGATGGATAAAAAATTAAATCTGCACCTTTCAATGTTAATATTCTTGCACATTCAGGAAACCACTGATCCCAACAAATTGCACAGCCAACTTTTGCCAGAGGGGTGTCAAAAACCATAAAGCCTGTGTTGCCTTTTTCAAAATAATACTTCTCATTATAGCCAGGTCCTTCAGGAATGTGAGATTTATTATAAACTTCACTTATTTTACCGAAAGAATCTATCATAACTAGAGAGTTAAAAAACTTATTTTCCTTTTTTTGAAAAAAACTAATTGGTAATGAAATCTTTTTATCTTTACATATATTAGATAATTTTTCGAACATTGGATTAGAAGGAAAATCAATTGCAAGATCAAAAAATTTATCATTTTTTGTTGAACAAAAATAATAATCTTGAAATAATTCTTGCAGAAGTAAAATATCAACATTTTCATTTGATGCTTTTTCAACTAAACTAATTGCTTTATTTAAATTAGCGTCAAAATCTCCTTTAATAGCCTTGAATTGTGATGTTGCTACTTTTACTTTCATATTTTTGGTACATTCATTGTTATACAATGAATATTTCCACCACCATAATTTATATTTTCTGTTTCCAACATCATAATTTCTCGATTTGGGAATAACTTTTCAAAAGTTAATTTTACCTCATTATCTTCCTTAACATTGAATTTTGGTAAGATAATTTTATTTTTACTGAAATAAAAATTTATGTATGAGCTAATAATATTTTTATTATTAATTTTTTTTCTTGTAGGTAAGGGAACTTCAATTAAATCAAATGTCTGATTAGTATCTTTAAAAAATTTAATAAGATCAGTTTTGTTTTTTTTTAATATTTCATAATTAGGATCTAATTTGTGAGTTGTAGCAATTAAATATTTATTTTTTCCTATCGGGCATAATAAATTATCTACATGACCATCTGTATCATCCTCCATTAGTCCATTTTCAAATAAAAAAATATAATTTAAGTCAAACAAGAGCTTTAATTCTTTAATAATATATTCACTATTATGTTTTTGTTTTCTATTTTTATTAAATATTACATTTTTAGTGCTAAATAAATTTTTTTTATCATCATAAGTTATTGCTCCTCCTTCAAGGACTAAGTCAGAAATTTTTGTTGGGATATTTAAATAGTTTGAAATAAATTTTGATATTTTATTATCATTTAAATAATCTGGATACTTTCCATAACCATTAAATTCAAAGCTAATTGATTTTAATTTTTGATCTTCTTTATAAAAAATTGGTGCAATATCTCGCATCCAAGAATCATCTAATTTACATTCTATAATATCTATATTTTTATGATCAGTTTTATTTTGAATTTCATTAATGTCTTCTTTATTTGACAAAACAATAACATGCTCAGTTTTTGCAATCTCATTAATTACATTTGCAACTTCATCTCTGGCCTTATTAATAATTTTACCATAAAGATCTTTATTACACGGCCAAGCAATCAGACAATATTGGTGTTCACACCATTCAGGAATTAGTTTCATAAAATTTAAAAATATGTATAATTATTTCATGTCTAAAGATGAAGTAAAATTCACTGAAATGAAACATGGTGATAAAGAGGATTATGAACTTCTCGCTAATTTTGAAGATAAATTTATTGAAGGCACAGCTGATAGAATAGTAAGAGTGCTAGAAAGTTTAGACAATTCTTTAGGTGGTTATAAGGTATCTAGATTAGAACACTCTCTTCAAACTGCATCAAGAGCGTTACGTGAACAAGCTTCTGAAGAAATGGTGGTGGCTTCCTTATTGCATGATATAGGTGATGAAATTGCACCTCTTAATCATTCTGAACTTGCAGCTGCAGTATTAAAACCTTTTGTTTCTGAAAAAACAAGATGGATAGTAGAACAACACGGTTTGTTTCAAGCCTACTATTATAATCATTATTATGGAAAAGATAGAAATCTAAGAGATAAATTCAAAGGTCATAAATTCTTTAAAGACACTATAGATTTTTGTGAAAGATGGGATCAAGCATCATTTGATCCAAATTATGATACAATTCCTTTAAAAGAATTTGTTCCAATGGTTCAAAGAATATTTAATAGAACACCTTATAGAAATTTATAATTATTTTTTTAACTTGTTGATTAGTGTAAGTTTACCTGGATCAAAATAATTTTTATTTTCTTGAATAAATTTATCTATATCTTTTTGCTTTTCCAATTCTAATTCAGAAACTTTTCTAATATTTAAATCAACATATAAAGAACAAACCTCTGTTGTTGCTGCTCTGTAACCTTCAAGCTTATGTGTCATTTCTAATTTATAAATTAATCTTTTTTTATCCCTATCAAGAAATAACAAATTAATATCTACTTCATCGCCCTCTTTCACTTCTTTTTCATAAGTTGTGTGTGATTCTACGGCAAAAGTAGTTTTCTTCTCTGTTTTAGCAGAAGTCTCACCCATATTAAATTTTTGTAAAAGAACTTCCCATCCAGCATCAAAAAGATGAATATAAAATGCCAAATTCATATGACCATTGTAATCGGTCCATTCTTTTTTAACTCTTCCTGAATTTAAATATATCTTCATTGTTTTTCTTTATTAATTCAAAAAATATAGTAGTTTAAAATAATGAATAATGAAGTAATAATTTCGTGTGCAGTAACTGGATCAGGAGATACAGCAGGCAAACATCCTGAATTACCTATAACGCCAAAACAAATTGCTGATGCTTCAATTGAAGCTGCCAAAGCGGGTGCAGCAATAGCTCATGTACATGTAAGGGAACCTGATGGCAAACCTTCTAGAAATTTAAGTTATTATAAAGAAGTGGCAGATAGAATTCGCTCTTCTGAAACAGATGTAGTTTTAAATTTTACTACAGGTATGGGTGGTGATTTTGAAGTTGGAACAGGTAAAGATCCTTTAAATCCAGTAGGAGCAAATACAGATATGATCGATGCATTAAGCAGATTAGAACATGTTGAAGAGTTATTACCTGAAATTTGTACTTTAGACTGCGGATCACTAAATTTTGGTGACTCAAACATGACATTTATTCATACACCGATACAGCTTAGAACTGCAGCAAAAAAAATGCAGGAGCTTGGAGTAAAACCTGAAATGGAAGCTTTTGAAATGGGTCATTTATGGTTTGCTAACCAACTTTATAAAGAAGGTTTAATTGATGGCCCTCCTTTTTATCAAATATGCCTTGGTATACCTTGGGGATCACCAGCAATAACGAGTGCAATGAAAGCAATGGCTGAAATGGTACCTACTGAAGGTATTTGGTCTGGATTTGGAATAGGAAGATCACAAATGCCCATGGCTGCACAAGCAGTTATTTTAGGAGGAAATGTTCGTGTGGGACTTGAAGACAATCTTTATTTAAAGAAAGGAGTTTTTGCATCAAATGCACAGTTAGTTGAAAAAGCAAGATGCATTGTTGAAGATATGGGGGCTTCTATTTTATCCCCTCAACAGACTAGAGAGAAATTAAAACTAAAAAAACATTTTTAATTTGAAAAATATTGCTGTCATTGGAACTGGTGTAATTGGTACCGGCTGGATACTTAGATTGCTTGCTAATGGTATAAAAGTCAAAGCATTTGATAAAAATTCTCAGCAATTACATTTTCTAAAAGAAGAAATAACAAGAACAAACTTAATTATAAAAAAATTATATAATACAAAAATCAATTTGAAAAATTTAGAAATCGTAGACAGTATTGAAGAAGCAGTAAAAAATGTAGATTTAATTCAGGAAAATGTCCCCGAACGATTAACTTTAAAAAAAGATGTTATAAAAAATATAAGTAAATATTCACCCTCAAATTCAATAATTGCTTCAAGTTCATCTGGTTTACTTCCATCAGATTTACAATCAAAATGTATTAATCCAAAAAGATTAATCATAGCTCATCCATTTAACCCTGTATATATTCTCCCTTTGGTTGAAATTGTAAAAGGTAAAAAAACTACAAATTTATATCTAAATAAAGCAAAAAAATTTTATCAAAAAATTAAAATGAAGACATTATTGGTAGAAAAAGAATTACCAGGCTTTTTATCTGATAGATTGCAAGAAGCTTTGTGGAGAGAGGGGTTACATATTGTAAATGATGGATATGCTTCAACAAAAGATTTAGATGAAGCAATCACTTATGGCCCTGGTATGAGGTGGGCTCTAATGGGAACTTTTCTTACCTTTCATCTTGCTGGAGGAGAAATGGGTATGAAACACATGTTAGATCAATTTGGACCAGCATTAAAACTCCCATGGACTAAACTGAAATCTCCAAAATTGACAAAAAAACTTAAAGAAAAAATCATCAAAGGAACAAAAAAACAATCAAATAATCATTCTATAAAAGATTTAAGTAACTTAAGAGATAATTTCTTAATAGATTTGCTAGAATTAAAGAAAAAATATAAATTATAATTATGACAATAATCTCAAAATATGTAGCTTTAAAAAATTATATACCAACTGGCTTACCCAAAGAAGAGGATTTTGAAATTAAATCTAAAACTTTAGAATTAGATAAAACGAATAATATTCATGTTCTTAATTCATGGATATCTGTTGATCCGTATATGAGAGCAAGAATGACAGAACGTAAAAATTATAAACCACCCTTTTTACTAGGCGAGGAAATGGAAGGTTATGCAATTGGGTCAGTCCAAAAATCAAAAGATTCACAATTTAAAGAAGGAGATGTAGTTTTCAGTAATTTTGGAATGAGAGATAACTTCATTTGCAAAGGCGGTGATTTAAAAAAAATAAAAAATTCCAATCTTCCATTGCAAACTTATCTAGGACCTTTAGGCATGACAGGTCAAACAGCATATATTGGTCTTTTTAATCATGGGAATATACAAAGGGGACAAAGTATTCTTGTATCTTCTGCAGGTGGAAGTGTCGGATCAACAGTTTGTCAAATTGCAAAAAATTTAGGATGTAAAGTTTATGCTAGTACAGGATCAGATGAAAAAGTTGATTGGTTAAAAAATGAATTAAATGTTGATGTGGCATTTAATTATAAAAAAATTGATAACCTAGTTCTTCACTTAAAAGAAATTTGTCCTGAAGGATTTGACTTATACTTTGATAATGTAGGAGGTGATTTTTTAGAGTCTGCAATTTTTCGAATGAAAAATTTTGGAAGAATTATTATTTGTGGAAGAATATCTCAAATGAATTCAACTTCTGCTCCTGCTGGACTAAAAAATATGGCTCACGTATTAGTAAAAAGATTAACAATAAAAGGTTTTTTAATTTTTGATCATGAAAATGATAATGAGCCTTTTGAATCTGATATGCGAAATTGGATATCAGAAGGAAAAATAAAATTTAAAGAAACAATTTATGAAAATATAGAAAATGCTCCTAAAGCATTTATAGATCTACTTAATGGTAAAAATTTAGGCAAAATGTTAGTTAAAATTTAACTAAATTGTAACGTAGGGAGACGTCCCTCGATATTTTATATCTAATTTAAGTTCTTTATCAATTGGAGGAAAAGCTCTTTGCTGACATTCCACCCTAGGGCATATCCTACACGAAACTCCAATTGGCATTTGTAATTTTTTATTATTTAGATCAATTCCTTCAGAATAAATTAGATCTTTAGCGTATTTCATATCACAACCTAAACCAATAGAAACAAAACTTTTAGGCATTCCATGTTTTTCAATTCCTTTCTCAAAAGCTCTTGCTATACAAAAATATACTCGTCCATCAGGCATTTTAGATATTTGAGGATGAATTTTTCCAGGATTCAAAAATGCAGTATACACATTCCATCTAGGACAAGAACCTCCATGTCTTGGTATATGAATACCAGATAAAGAAAATCGCTTTGATACATTTCCAGCAATATCTGTTTTTAAAAAATGAAATGGCACTCCTTCGTTTCCAGGTCTTTGAAGATTTGTTAATCTATGTGTAACTTGTTCAAAACTACAAGCATAATGATGCATCAAAATTTCCACATCATATTTATGCAATTTAGCACTCTTTAAAAAATCGTTATAAGGCATCATAAATGCAGCCGCGTAATAATTTAGTAAAGATAGTTTAAGCAAAGGTTCTACTTCTTCTGATTCGACGTTATTATCTTTAATAACTTTATTGATAACATCATTAGCTTCTAAATAAGCAACTTGTGATGCTAAATGAAAGTTTCTTGATGTATAAGTTAACATTTCTGAAAGATAAAAAATCTTTGAATTTTCATCAAATCTTTTAACTATTTTTTCATCTTCGTTTATGGTTACTATTTTAACTTCAATTCCATGTTTTTCTTTAAGATAAAGTGATAATTTAGATCCAGAACCAATGTTAGGTCCAGTTTCAAGACCTATTTCTTTTCTTAGATTTTCAGAACTTACTTCTAAATCATGAAAGTAATTTTTATTTTCTTGAAGAATATCTGAAACGATTTCTACAGGTAGTCTTGTTGGTTTTTCAATTTGATTTGCATTGACATCCATCGTTTCAAGTCGATTTTGCATATCTTCTTTAAAACTTTTAAAAGAATCATTTATTGTCAGTAATGCTTTAGCTATGTTAGGATTTGAACCAATAAAGTCACTTGTGTCGTGATTGGTTATCTTTAAATCATCAAAAATCTCATTGCTTAAAACATCCATTACGTCTGAAAGAAGTCGTTTGCTAGATTCTGTTGAGAAGTCTTTAATTGATAAATCTAATTTATCAGCTGCTTTAATTAGTAAGGAAAGTGGTATTTTTCTTTTTCCACTTTCAATTAAATTTAAATAACTAGGAGATATTCCAATAGTTTTTGATAATTCAGCTTGTGAAAAACCTTTACTTATCCTTTGTTTTTTTAACCGTGGGCCAAAATTTATGTCAGATTCAATATTCATTTACAAAATTTACAAAAATAATAAATTCAAAGTAATTTTCTTTACATTAAAACTAAAGAAAACTCTAGTTTTTTTTTATTTTATTATGTATTTGTAAAATCTGTAAATATGAACAGTAAATTAACAGAAAATATTAATAACCAAAAAGAAAGCCTAGAGCAGAGTTCTATTGAGAAAAAGGTTCTTGAAGGATCTATAGACTCAAATTATGACCTTAATCTTGCTGATGGTATCGAAGCATACTACAGCGAAAGATACGGTTGGACTCTTAGAAGAAAAACGATCTAATTAAATTAGATTTTATCTATCTAACTAACGGTACTCTTTATTTGGTCGTAAGCTTTTTCAGCAATCATAATAGTTGTTGCATTCAAATTAGCACTAACAATATCTGGCATTACAGAAGCATCAACAACTCTTAAATTTTGAATTCCATGAACCCTTAGGTCTTGGTCTACAACTGAAGTTTTGTCCTCACCCATTTTATTTGTGCATGACGGATGATACGCAGATTCAGATGTATTTTTAATAACTTCATCTAATTCATTTTGATTAGATACATTCTTCCCAGGCCTAATTTCTGTGCCAACATATTCTTTAAGTGCTTTTTGAGACAAAATTTTTTTAGCAATTCCTACACCTTCTCTCATTTGTTTTAAATCGTCTTCATGCTTAAGATAATTAAATTGTATTTTAGGATCATCTTTATAGTTATTTGATTTAATTTTAACAAACCCCCTACTTTTTGGTCTATTTGGACAAACATGAAATTGAAAAGCTTCAAAATTAGGATTTTCTAAACCATGATTAATAACTAAGTAGGGAAAAAAATGAAATTGTAGGTTTGGGTGATTATATGATTTGTCAGATTTAACAAAACCTCCTAACTCTAAGTGTGAGTTTGCTAACCTACCTTTTTTAAATAAAAACCATTTTGATCCTTCTATTGCTTGATATAGAAAATTTGTTGCTAAAGAATGTAATGTTTCATTTATTTTAGATTTATATTGAATATACATCTCTAAATGATCTTGTAAATTTTCTCCCACCCCAACTAAATTATTAATTACTTCTATTCCCAAGCTTTTAAGATACGTTTCATTACCTATTCCGGATAATTGAAGAATTTTAGGTGAATTAATTGAACCAGCGCAAAGTATAACTTCTTTATTGGCTAAATAATTATTGGTTATATTTTTTTTAATCGTTTCAACACCAATTGCAGTTTTATTTTTAAAAAGAATTTTTTTAACATCAATATTATTTATTATTCTTAGATTTTTTCTATTTTGTATTGGTTCTAAATATGCCTTAGCAACACTTTGTCTTACACCTTTGTTTATTGTTACATCAAAAGTTCCAAAACCTTCATTATCAGTATTATTAGAGTCATTAAATATTTTATATCCAGCTTCTTGTGCAGCTTCTAAAACTTTTTTAAATAGAGTGTATTTTTTATCTATGTTTGATTTATTTACTTTTAATGGCCCCTCTTTACCTCTTATATTACTATCATGAGACCAAGTTTCTAATTTTTTAAAAAAAGGTAAAACTTTTTCATATGACCAATTAGTTAAACCACTTGAAGACCATCTATCAAAATCCTCTTTATGACCTCTAGCAAAAACCATGCCGTTATGTGATGAACATCCTCCAATCATTTTACCTCTTGGACAATATAAAGATCTATTATTTAGAAATGGTTCAGGCTCTGTATAATATTTCCAATTATACTTTGGATCATGCATTGCATATAGAAGTGCGCTTGGCATATCAACTTTCCAAGTTTTACTCGATGGACCAGCTTCTAATAAAATTACGGAATTCTTTGATTGTGAAGACAATCTGTTAGCTAAAACACAACCTGCTGATCCTGCACCAACAATGATGTAATCAGCGTTGTTATCCACTAATTCATTCTTTCAGTATTTCCATCAACAGTCATGATTTGACCAGATACATTTTCTGAGGCATCGCTCAATAAAAATAAAGCCATTGATGCAATATCTTCCTTTTCTACAAATGTATTCAATGAAACCATTGACTCTAATTCTTTTCTCACTTTTTTGCTTGTTGATTTAATTAATTTAGCTTTTGCATTTATTACTCTGTCCATTCTATCACCATTCACTGCACCTGGACAAATTGCATTTACTCGTATTTTAAATTTTCCAAGCTCAACGGCTAGTGTTTTAGTTAATCCAATTATTGCCCATTTACTTGATGTATATGGTGAACGTTGTGCATAACCAAATAAACCAGCAGTTGAAGATAAATTAATTATTGATGCCCTTTTAGTTTTTTTTAAAAAAGGAATAGCAAATTTAGTATAATAAAAATGTGAACTTAGATTAGTTTTAATTGTGTTATCCCATTCATCAATAGAAATATTCTGGAGATACTTTGTAGGTCCTGCAATTCCTATATTATTTATTAGTCCATCAATTTTTTTTAAGTTTTTTAGGGAATTAAAATATGCCTTAATATCTTTTGGATTAGTGCAGTCTAAATGTTGAGCAAATATTTTATTATAATATTTTTTATTTGAATTTATTTTATCAATTTTTGATTTATTTATATCAGATAAATATACTTTACCACCTGAATTGATTATTTTATTTGCTATTGCAAAACCTAAACCATCTGCACCAGCAGAAATTACATAATTTTTTTTACTCAGATTTATTTTCATTTATAGATATTATTTATCTCTTTTTTAGAAATATATCCAATAATTTTACCTTTATTATCAGTAACTACTATTGTTAAGTTGTCTTCAAGAATTTTATTTTTAAAATTTTTTAGTTTTATATTTTGATTTACCTTGTAAATAGAACCTAGTGTCAGGTTATCTTTATTAAAATTGTTCTCACTTATCATTATATTTTTTGCTTCTAGATTATCTATTCTATTTTCTTTGCTAGAAAAAAAATTAAGTATAAATTTAAATATATTCATTATTTAAAATATAGATTTATTAGGAAGATCTTTTATTCAGAAGATTAGTTAACCAATCAGGATCCATTTCTGGGACTGAAGACAATAACAGTTCTGTATAATCAGGGTGTGGGGGATTTAAGATTTTACTTTTTAATCCTTGTTCAACTACTTCACCTTGATACATAACTACTATTTCATCGGAAATAGCTTTAACAGTAGCAATATCATGAGTAATAAAAATGTAAGTCACTCCAAGATCTTTTTGAAGTTTTTGTAAGAGTTTTAAAATTCCTTCTTGAACAATTTGATCCAATGCTGAAGTAACCTCGTCACAAATAATTAGATCTGGATTAGCAGCTAGAGCTCTAGCAATACAAATTCTTTGTTTTTGACCTCCTGATAATTCAGATGGCAGTCTATCTAAAAAAGATTCATCTAATTCAATCATTTTTAACAATTCAATTACTTTAGCCTCACGCTCTTTTCCTTTTACTCCATGGTAAAATTCAATTGGTCTTCCAATTATTTCATCAACAGTTTGTTTAGGATTCATTGCTGTATCAGGCATTTGAAAAATTATTTGAATTCTTCTTAATTCTTCTTTTGATCTTTGCTCAAGTTTTGGAGATAATTTTTTTCCATCAAATATAATTTCTCCTTTGGTTTGAGGCAGTAAGCCTGTTATCACTCTAGCAGTTGTTGATTTTCCTGATCCACTTTCTCCAACTATTGCTACAGTTTTACCCCTAGGAATATTAACAGAAACATTATGCAGAACTTTTGATGAGCCATAAGCTGCATCAATATTTTTAATGGACAACATATAATCTTCATTCGTTTCTTCAGGCTTGATAAGTGATCTTACTGACCATAGTGATTTGGTATATTCTTCTTTAGGGTTTGATAGCATCTCTCTCGTTTCAGACTCTTCAACTTCTTCTCCATATCTAAGAACTTTAATTCTATCAGCCATTTGAGCAACTACAGCTAAATCATGAGTAATATAAATTGCTGCAGTATTAAATTTATCTACTATTGATCTCATAGCAGACAAAACTTCAACTTGAGTAGTTACATCAAGAGCAGTTGTTGGTTCATCAAAAATTATTAGTTCTGGTCTTGGTGACATAGCCATAGCAGTCATAATTCTTTGTAGTTGACCCCCAGAGACTTGATGGGGATATCTCTCACCAATATTTTCCGCATCTGGTAGTTGCAGTGACTCATAAAGTTGCACTGCATCTTTTCTTAAAACTTCAGTAGGATTTATCTTTGCTCTATTAGCTGCACTAATGGTTTGATCCATCAATCTATGAGCAGGATTAAAAGATGCTGCAGCTGATTGTGCAACATATGAAATTTTCGTACCCCATATTTTTCTTTTTTCAAATTCCGTTAATTTTGCAAGATCTGTGCCATTAAAGAGTATTTCACCTTTAATAATTTTGCAACCTGGTTGAGTGTAACCCATTGCTGCTTTTCCCATAGTCGATTTTCCAGCACCACTTTCTCCAATTAATCCTAAAATCTCACCTCTGTATAAATTTAGATCAACACCTTTTAGTATTTTATGCCATCTCTCATCTGAAAATCCATCAATATGAATATTCTTCATTTCTAAAAGAAGTTCTTTTTTATTATTTGATGTCATCTTTTAATCCGCTTGTTATGTATAAATACCAATCAATCACAAAATTAATTGCAAGAGCTAATAAAGCAATTATTGCAGCAGGTATTAGTGGTGTTAATCCAGCAGTAATATCATATTGGGCATATTGAATTAAAATTGCATTTTCTCTCACCATTGCAGCCCAATCAGCAGCTGGCGGTTGAATTCCTAAGCCTAAAAAACTTAAACTTGAAACTGTGAAAATAATAAAAATAAATCTCACTCCAAATTCTACAATTAGTGGAGATGCTATATTTGGTAAAATTTCTCTAAAAATTATATAAGAAAGTTTTTCTCCTCTTAATTTAGCTACCTCAACATATTCTAATACAACTTGACCAACAGCTACAGATCTTGAAATTCTAAAAAACCTCGTTGATTCTAATACCCCTAGAATTAAAATTAAGTTTAAGTTACTTGGTCCAAAAACAGATAAAAGTATAAAAGTAAAAATCATTACGGGAATTGCCATTAAAGTATCAATAGATCTACTTAAAATTTGATCAATATAACTTCTATCTATTGCAGCAATTATTCCAAATATTGTTCCAATAAATAAAGCAATGGTGCAGGCTAAAAAACAAATTCCTAGTGTATTTCTTGAAGCAAATATTAATCTAGAAAGAATATCTCTTCCAATTTGATCTGTTCCTAATAAGTGTTCTCCACCCCAAGGCGCATATGCTACCGGGAAAACTTCAGCCTCACCATGTGGCGCAATAAAAGGAGCAAAGAATGCAGCAATAAGATAGATAGAAAGAACAATCATTCCAAACCAAGCAGATAAAGGAGCTTTAGAAAATGCTATTTTAATTCTTTCAAATCTAGTTCTTCTTTTAGTTATATTACTAACTTCACCTTTTGCTGAATATGATTGTGTATTTTCACTCATTTTGGATACAAAAGTCTAGGGTTTGAAATTATGCCAATTAAATCAGCTAATAAATTTAATATAACGTAAGTTGATGCAAATATTAAAGCGCAAGCCTGAACAACAGGAATATCTCTATTATAAACGGATCCAACCATTAATCTTCCTATGCCTTGATAATTAAATACAAACTCGACAACAACTGAACCAATTAACATGTAGGCAAGATTTATAGTTATTACTTGAGCAATTGGAGCCCAAGCATTAGGCAAAGCATGTTTCACAATTACTTCATATCTGGTAGCACCAGATAATTTTGCCATTTCGATATATTCACTTGATAAAATATTGATTATTGCAGATCGAGTCATTCTCATCATGTGACCCATTGTTACAAGCGTTAAAGTAAAAACAGGTAAAGCAGTTAAATAAAACCTATCAATTAAGGATGTGTCTTCATTGACATTTGCTATAGTAGGAAAAACTGGAAACAAGGTAGCTAATAAAAGAATAAAAATATAACCAGTAAAAAACTCGGGAGAAGAAACAGTAACTAAACTAAAACCAGTTGCCGATCTATCGTAAACACTATTTCTGTATAAGGCAGCTGAAATACCTAGAAGTAATGCCAGTGGAATAGCTACAAGAGCACTTACTCCGGTTAAAAAAAGTGTATTTTTCAGTCTGGGAATAATTAGTTCCACAACAAGTCTTGATCTATCACCTTGATCACCTTGTACTTTTGATCTACCTGAGAAAGAACTTCCAAAATCTCCCTGAAATACATTGGACAACCATTCAAAATATCTTGGGATTGGATGTTTATCTAAACCTAATTCTGATCTAAGAGCCTCAACTGAGGATTTTGTAGCTGATTGTCCTAGAATCTCAGTTGCAAAATCTCCTGGCAAAAAAGAAAAACAACTAAAAATAATTACTGAAAAAGCGAATACAGTAATTAATCCAAGGCCAATTCTTAAAAAAATTGTTCTAAATATTGGGTGAATTTGGCTAATATTGTCCTCCTAAATATTTTAATTTTGTTATTACTTAATTAAACCATTATGCAACCTAAATTTCATAAATTATCCGTTGAATTTAAATAATTTATATGTTTGTATGTTAATTAACTTAAGTTTGTTTTTTGTTAAATTTCTAGAAATAATGAACAAAAATAAAGGTTTTTGTTCAATAAAAGGGAGGACAAATGAAAGATAAGAAAATAGACAAATATATTAAAGAGCAGTCTTCAAAGCTCACTAAAGGGCTAATTGACAGAAGACAGTTCATGATGTCTGTTCTTGCAACTGGTGTAACTTTACCAATAGCACTATCACTCGCTGATAAAGCTGTTGCTGCTACTCCAAAAAAAGGCGGACATTTAAGATGGGGTAATGGTGCGGCTGATACTACAGATACACTTGATCCTGCAACTTATCAAAGTTCATTCATGCAAGCTACAGCTTGGTCATATCAAAACTGTTTAACGGTTGTTGACTCAGACCATACTATTGTTGGAGAGCTTGCTGAGTCAATTGAATCTGATGATGCTCAAACTTGGGTATATAATCTTCGTAAAGGAGTTGAATTCCATAATGGAAAATCAATGACTGCAGAAGACGTTGTACTTAACTATCAGTATCACATGAATCCAGACACCGCTTCAGCAGCAGGTGGGTTGTTATCTCAAATTGAAACAATTTCTGCTGATGGAAATGACAGGGTTATTTTCAAGCTAAAAGGTGCAAACGCTGACTGGCCTGCAATAACTACTGACTATCACATTATGATTAAACCAACAAAAGATGGAGTTGTTGATGCTCAATCTACTGTTGGAACTGGTCCTTACATTATGGATGAATTTAATCCAGGTGTTGGAGCAAAATTTGGAAAAAGAAATCCAAATTATTTCAAAGGTGATAGTGTTGCACACTTTGATTCAGTTGAAGTTATCGGAATTAATGATCCTGCTACTAGACAAGCGGCATTATTAAATGGTGAAATAGACTGGATGAACGGTGTTGACTTAAGAACTGCAAATTTACTAACAAGAGATCCAAATGTTGAAATTACTGCAGCATCTGGATATGCACATTATACAGCTCCAATGAGATTAAATGTGCCGCCATTTGATAATTTTGATGTTCGTATGGCAATGAAGTTTGCAATCAAAAGACAAGAAATTGTTGATAAGATAATGCTAGGATATGGAACAGTTGGTAATGATCACCCGATCTCAACTGCTCACCCATACCACAACAATGCTTTAGAGCAGAGAGAGTTCGATGCTGATAAAGCTGCTTATCACTGGAAAAAATCTGGAGTAAGTGGACCAATTGAAATTAGTACTTCTGAGGTTCCTTATGCAGGATGTACAGATGCAACTAACTTGATAGCAGCATCTGCTCAAGAATGTGGTATCGATCTTCGAGTTAAAAAAGAACCTGAAGATGGTTACTGGAGTAACGTATGGAACACTAAAGGTTTCAGTATGAGTTCTTGGGGTGGAAGACCTACAGAAGATATGATGTGGTCTGCTGCATTCACAGATGATACTGAGTGGAATGAAGCTGCTTGGGGTAATCTAGTTCAAACTGATTCAACTGTTCGTTTCAATGAACTTGTTAGAGCTGCTAGATCAGAACTTGATGCAGAAAAAAGAAAATCAATGTACTGGGAAGCACAAGCTCTTTGTAACTACGATGGTGGTGCAATTGTTTATGCATTTAACCAATATGTTGGTGCTGGTTCTAAAAAACTTGCTCACGGTGAAGATGTTGCTGGTAACTGGGAAAGTGATGGTAACAAACTTTCTGAACGTTGGTGGTTTGCATAAAATATTAATTTTCTTTGTGGCGCATTTAAATGCGCCACACTTTTTCTTCTAATCTTCCGAAAAAATGTTTTTAAAAAATAAGAAATATCTCTTTGATGGAGGTTCAGGTCAAACTTTAATGGAAATGGGTTTAGAAACAAAAGGTGATCTTTGGTCTGCACAAGCTTTATTAAATGAAAATAATCACCAAATGGTTGTAGATATGCATAAGAATTTTATAAATGCAGGATCACAATTAATCGTTACTTCAAATTTTAGTGTTAGAAGAAGACTGTTAAAAAATTACAATTTACTTGATAAATTTGAATTTGGAATACGATCTGCTGGAGCACTTGCATTAAAAGCAAAAAATGAAAGTGATAAAAAAGTTATTGTTGCAGGCTCATTGCCAAATCAAGGTGTTACATATTCCCCAATACATTTTGAAACTGATGAAACCATGTTTAACTATTTTTATGAAATTGCAAAGATATTAAAAGATTATGTCGATATATTTTACTTAGATGTTTTGTGTTCCATCAAAGAAATAAAAATTGCTTTAGAAGCTTCAAAAGAATTTAATAAACAAGTTCTTGTAGGTGTTCATTTACGTTATGACGGAAAATTACCATCTGGAGAAAGTCTTGATGAACTGTTTGAAACTATTCAAAAATTTAATTGTTGTGGCATAGTATCAGCCTGCGTATCACCTGAAATCATTAATTTGAGTATTCCTATGTTTAATAAACAAAAGCTTCCTTTTGGTTATAAAATGAATTTATTTAAAGAACTGCCTACTAGTAATGAAGAAAAATTTAATTCAGAAGGTTTTGAAGAAAATTATGATTATGTTGATCCCGTTGAGTTACTTGGAACTCGAAATGAAGAATTTGGAGAAGAAAAATATAAAAAGTTTGTTTTAAATTCTTTAAATGAAGGTGTTACTCTAGTTGGTGGATGTTGTGAAGTAAAGCCACGACATATTGAAGCTATTAAGAATTTATTTTAAAATTTTTTTTTCATTATTTTGTGATAAGTTGAATAAATTTTATGGGAGATTTAGTTAGTAATTACAGATTTGTTGTAAAACCAGTTGTTAAAGAAACTGGTAGATCTCTAGATTTGGCTAGACCCATGAAAATACATCCTCTTACTTATCAAGAGTTACCACTTAACCCCGAATATACTAACTACGCTGATGGTAGATTTACACTTGAAAAATTATCTCATGCTACAGCAGATGAAATGTATTGGAAAGCTAGACAAGAAATAATTTTACGTCATACAGGTGAGCATCCATACGAAATATCTGGTCCGGATGCTGAAAATTTACTTCAACAAATATTTACTAGAGATATTTCAAAAGTTAAAATTGGAAGATGCTCCTATCAATTTGCTTGTTACCATGATGGAGGAATGATTTCAGATGGATTATTATTAAGATTAGAAAAAAATAAATTTTGGTTTGCCCAAGGTGATGGACATTTATACAGTTGGTACAAAGCTCATTCAAAAAATTTAGATGTTGAAATTAAAGATCCAAACGTTTGGGTTAGTCAAATACAAGGCCCTAAATCTCTAAAACTTTTAGAAAAACTAGTTGATCAACCATTAAAAAATAATTTTAATTATTTTGATTGGGTTGAAACTTCAATTGCTTCAGAAAAAGTAATTATAAGCAGAACAGGTTTTACAAATGAACTTGGCTGGGAGATTTATTTAAGGCCAGAAAATGATTCAAAAAAAATTGGAGACTTAATACTCAGTAAGGGTGAAGAAATGGGAATGATCCTTACAGCCTCTCCAGGATTTAGATGTAGAAGAATTGAAGCAGGTCTCTTGTCTGCAGGGAGAGATTTTACAAGAGACAGATCTCCATTTGCTGTTGGATTAGGAAAATTTATAGATTTTAATAAAGGTGATTTTATTGGAAGAGATTATTTACTAAATGCAAGCAAAGATTGCTTAACATGGGGTATGAGAGTGGAAAATAGCTTTGCGTTGGTTGATTCTGAAATTTCTATTAATAATAAAAAAGTTGGAATTGTAACTTCAAGTACATGGTCACCATTTCAAGTTTGTGGTGTTGCTATAGTTCATATGGATAATGCAGAATTTGGACCAGACACAATAGTAGATGTTAGTTGTGATGATGGTAGTGTGCAAAAAGGTGAAATTTGTACTTTACCAATGTATGATGAGAAAGGTGAAATACAAAGAGGTTTAAAAGAGGATATTCCATCTAGTCCAATACCTTGGAAGGGTATTTCAAAAAACTAGTATATTTTATAATAGAATTATAAATTATATTAGAATACAAATATTAAAATGAATGAACTCATTAAACCTAGCAATAAAATCCATACAATAGATGATGCAATAAGGTTATCAAAAAAGAGATTACCAAAATTGGTCTTTGATTTCATTGATGGAGCATCAGGAGATGATAAACTTGCTGAAATTAATAGTAAAGCATTAGATCAAATTAGACTTGAACCTAAGGTTTTCAGAAATGTCGAGAATAGAAAATTAAGTAAAAAAATATTTGATTTTCATTTTGATTATCCATTTGGATTTGCACCAATGGGAATGACAAATCTTTCATGGCCTGAAGCAGATAAAATGATAGCAAAAGAAAGTGCGTATAATAATATTCCAACATGTGTTTCAATGGCTTCTAGTACTACGCTTGAAGATATGTTTACTTTTTCAGAAGGTCATTCGTGGATGCAAATATATATTTTTCAAAATGAAGAATTTATTATGGAATTATTAAAAAGAGCAGAAGGCATAGGGTATGAGGTTTTAATTCTTACTGTTGATGTTCCTATTCTTTCAAGAAGGGCCAGAGATGATAGAAATGGATTTGGTTATCCATTTAAAATTGGCCCAAAACAATTTTTAGATTTTGCACTACATCCTCAATGGAGCTTAACAACTTTGTTTAAAGGTGCTCCACAACCAATGAATTATGTTACCTCCAAAAGTGGTGATCAAGTTTTTAGACGAAAAGAAAGTAGAGGGGCAACTGATTGGCATACTCTAAAAAGGGTTCGTGACTCTTGGAAAGGAAAATTAATAATCAAAGGAGTAATGAATTCTGAAGATGCTTTGAAAATTAAAGAGGCTGGTGCTGATGCAATTCAAGTATCAAATCATGGTGGAAGACAATTAGATAGTGCTACTGCTTCTATTAATGCTTTACCATTTATACGAAAAGCTTTGGGAGACGATTTTCCAATACTTTTTGATAGTGGAATTAGAAGTGGTAGTGATATTTTACGCGCGTTAGCTCTGGGAGCTGACTTTGTTATGTTTGGCAGACCTCTAATGTATGCCATCGGTGCGGATGGCGCAAAAGGTCTTAGAAGAATCATTAACCTTATTAAAGAAGAGTTAAGTACAAATCTTGGCTTAGTGGGATTAACCGATATAAATGAAGTTGATAAAAAAATTATAGCAGAGAAATTTTTTAAGGATATAAAGTATTAAAATGGGAGATAAAAAGATTAGAGGTGGGGCATTAGTTGCAAGAGCTCTTAGAGACAAAGGTATTGATAATGTATTTACACTTTCTGGAGGTTTTTGTAATCCAGCACTTGAAGGATTTATGGAGTGTCAAATTAATGTAATTAATTGTCCTCATGAACAAATTGCTGGTCATTTAGCTGATGGTCATACTAGAATATCAAGAAAACCATCCGTTTGTATTGTCGGGCCAGAAGGTTTTGCAAATGCAGTGCCTTCAATGATGGAAGCATGGGGTGAAAGATCACCTGTTATTTTTATAACTGGATCAAGTAGCTTAAAAAGACAAGGAGCAGGTGGTTTTAAAGAAATAGATGATGTATCTATAGCAGCACCGTTAACAAAATACAGTGCAAGTATAACAGATGGCAATAGAATAAGAGAGTTCGTAGATAAAGCATATAGAATTGCAACAAATGGCTATCCTGGTGCAGTACATTTAAGTGTACCAGTAGATATAATGTTTTCATCATTTGCAGATGATGCAGGTTTAGAAGAAAGACCTTTTACTCATCAAAAGAAACCTCTCGCAAAAGCTTGGCCCAATCCTGAGAGTTTAAATGAAATATTTGATTTAGCAATTAATGCACAAAACCCTGTTTTTATTGGAGGGCATGGTGTTTGGTGGTCTAGTGCAGAAAAAAAATTAGAGCAAGCAGGCTTTGAATTAAACATTCCAATATTTAATATACCATACCATCAGAAGCTTTTAGGCGAAGAAGTAGATTCATACATGGGTCTGGCAGATATTCATCAATATCCTCCATCAAAAATGGCTCTTCATGAATCAGATTTGGTTCTTATGATTGGTGCACGTCTTGATAATCAAATGAATTTTGGAAATCCTCCACTTTTTCCAAAAAGTACTAAGCTTGTTTGTATTAATGGATCGCATGAAGAAATAGAATTAAATAGAGCTGCAGATATTAACTTACTTTGTGACCCTGGAGTTTTTTTGGATAAACTCATAGAGTTAAAGAAAAACAGTAAATGGAAACTAAACAATGAATGGTTTAATAAGAATAAAAAAGAGAAAAAAAATTGGATCAATAAAACATTAGATGACTTAAATAAAGAAACTGAAGAGACCAAAAAAAATGGTGGAAAAATTCATCCTCTTCAATTAGCTTTAGATGTTCAAGAAGTGTTAACTGAAAATGATTGGTTAGTTATTGATGGTGGTAATACGCATTTCTGGTCCGAGATTGCAATTAATATTGCTGGATCAAAAGGTAAAAAACTCGGAGGAATATTGCATCCAGGTACCTTCAGTATGTTAGGTGTTGGAGTTCCTTTTGCAATATCAGCTAAAAATCTTAATCCTAAATCTAATGTTGTTTTAATAAG
Organism: uncultured Alphaproteobacteria bacterium; assembly: GCA_902518895.1. Classification (GTDB taxonomy): domain Bacteria; phylum Pseudomonadota; class Alphaproteobacteria; order HIMB59; genus CACPNW01. The sequence continues at coordinate 33,348 of CABYHL010000007.1, forward strand.
TGGAGATGGTGCATTTTTATCTGGAGGATTGTCAATTGAAGCTGCATTTCAAGAAAAAAAACCTATTGTTGTTGTTATAGATAATAATGGAGGTCTTGACTGTATTTCTCAACAACAAGAAAGGTTATTTGAAAGTGGGAAACATTTTGCAACTGATTTTAGAGACATTCCATTTCATTCAATTTTTGAAGGTTTTGGGGGACATGGAGAATTAGTTACTAAAAGAGAGGATTTAGGCCCTGCTCTAAAAAGAGCATTAGAAAGTGGTAAAACTGCATGTGTAAATGTTAAGGCTAAAGGTGTTATAAGTCCAATAGTTGCTGCAGTTAGTGATAAAAGAGATAAAGCGTCTATAGAGTAGGATATGGCAATTTTTTCTACACATTTACTAAACTCAATAGATGGCACGCATGCAAGTGATGTAGAAATTGTTATTTATAAAGTAAATAATAATAACAAAGTTGTATTTCTAGAAGATAAAACAGATAGCTCTGGAAGAATGCTTAAAGAATTTGAATTAACGGAAGAAGATTGTGAAAGTGATTATGAAATGATAATTAATTCTGGTAAATATTTTAGAAATACTAGTGAAATAATTAATTCAATAAGTGTTAAATTTAAAATGAAAGATCCTCTTAAAAAATATCACATACCTTTAATTGTTTCTCCAAACGGATACTCAATATGGTGGTCTAAATAAATGAGTAATTCAGGATTAAACATGTCTAGACGTATTAGGAGGACTCCCTATACCGAGAAAGTAATTGAGGCTGGTGTAAGTGGTTTTACTGTAGTTAATCATATGCTTCTTCCAAAATCATATAAAGCAACTGTAGAAGAAGATTACTGGCACTTATCTAAAAATACTCAAATTTGGGATGTTTCATGTCAACGTCAGGTTCAAATAATAGGACAAGATGCTGCAAAATTAATACAACTCATGTCTCCAAGATCAATAAAAGATATGCCTATTGGTAAATGTTACTATTATCCAATGATTGATGAAAATGCAGGGATGATAAATGATCCTGTACTTTTAAAATTAAGTGAAAATAAATATTGGCTATCAGTTGCAGACTCAGACGTTCTACTTTGGGCAAAAGGCTTGGCTGTAGGAAGAAATTTTAAAGTTGATATTATAGAGCCAGATATTTACCCTCTAGCAATTCAGGGTCCAAAATCTGAAGAATTAATGTCATCAATATTTGGAGAAAAAATTAAAAAATTAAAATTCTTTCATTTTTCTTTTTTTGAATTTGAAGGAACAAAACAGATAATTGCAAGATCAGGATATAGTAAACAAGATGGTTTTGAGATTTATTTTAAAGGTTTTAGTTTAGGAAAAAAACTTTGGGAAACTATTTGGGAAGCAGGAAAAGATTTTAATATTTTACCTGGATGTCCAAATTTAATTGATAGAATAGAAGGTGGTTTATTATCCTATGGTAATGAATTTACTTTAGAAAATAATCCAATTGAATGTGGATTTGATAATTATTGTAACAATTTATCTCATGATTTCATTGGAAAAAATGCACTAAAAAAAATATTAAAAAATGGAGTAGATAAAAAAATAAAAGGAATTACTTTTGATGGGTTCCCGACTCCTCCATGCTCAATACCTTTTCCTGTATATTCAAAAAATAGATTTCAAATTGGTAATATCACCTCTGGTATTTATTCACCGTTTTTAAAAACCAATATTGGGCTATCAATGGTTGATAAAGATTATTGGAATGATGGGCAGGATGTTATCGTATTAACACCAGATAATATTGAGAGAAAAGGTAAAGTGTGCTCACTACCTTTTAATTATTCTTAAAATGAGTCATTCAATCAAATTAGAGTGGGAATTAGGAGATCAAAAACTCGAATTTGGAAAATACTTAACTGATCACACAGTAATGCTTAACGAAAATGTATCTATTGATGCGGGATCATCTCCAGATTATGGAGGAAGCGAAACTAATATTAATCCAGAACAAAAACTAGCTGCAGCTGTAAGTAGTTGTTTTATGATGACGTTTTTAGCTTTAGCTGCAAAAATGAAATGGCCAGTTATTAATTACAAAGATAAAGCAATTTCGTATTTAGGAAAAAATGCAGAGGGAAGAATGTACGTTAACAAAATAGAGCTAAATCCAACCATAGTATTTGAAGATAATTTTACTATTACTGATGAAGAAATGAAAAAGATGAAAGAGAGATCGCATAAGTATTGTTTTATCGCTAATTCACTATCTAAAGATGTTGAAATTCAAATCAATTAAATGAATTTTAATTTAATTTTAACAGAAAAAAATAATAATATTTTTAATATTATTCTTAATGATCAGAAAAACCAAAACACTTTAAGTGAAAACATGATCAATGAATTAACATCAGCGCTAGACATTGCTGATAAAGATAATGAAGTAAAAGTAATTATTTTATCATCAAAAGGTAATATTTTTTGTGCAGGACATAATTTAAAAGATTTAAATTCACAAAGATTGCAAAATGACAAAGGTGAAAGCTATTTTAAAAAAATATTTCAAATGTGCTCTCAGCTTATGCTCAAAATTAATAAAAATAATAAACCAGTTATAGCTATGGTTGATGGTATTGCTACTGCAGCAGGCTGTCAGTTAATTTCTAGCTGTGATTTAGCCTACTCAAGTAGTAGAGCAAAATATGCAACCCCGGGTGTTAACATAGGATTATTTTGTTCTACTCCAATGGTTCCATTATCAAGAACTGTAGGTAAAAAACAAGCAATGGAAATGCTTCTCACAGGAGATCTTATAGATGCAAATAAAGCATTAAGGATTGGTTTAATAAATGATGTCTTTGAAGAAGATAGTTTAAAAGAAAATGTATTTCAAATTGCTAAAAAAATATCTTCTAAATCTTCTAATACTATTAAAATTGGTAAAGAAGCTTTTTACAAACAAAAAGATATGAATTTAGAAGACGCCTATACTTTTACTTCAAAAGTAATGACGGAAAATATGTTACATGATGATTCTAAGGAAGGCATTGATGCTTTTTTAGAAAAGAGAGAACCAAATTGGAAAGAATAATTTCTCATTTTTTTGTACCATCATTAAAAGTTCCAAAAAATCTATCCCAAGGCATTTCTATAGTTCCATAATTACAATTAAAGTATCGGTGGTGAAGTTGGTGAAAGAAATCACCTGCTTTTAATCTTTTTTTATCTTTGATCACAATACTATCAAAACCTGAATGACTAAAAGCTGGATTTAATCCTTGTTGATAAAAATGAAAAAGTACATGTATTGGACTTGACGGAACAACAAAATGTATAACTACAGTTGAAAAGTATAAAATATGTTCGATAGGATGCATAGATATACCACTCCAAGGTCCTGGACTTATATTTCTATGATGTAAATTGTGAACAGTTTTATAGAGAAAAGTAAAATGTAATAATCGATGAATAATATAAAAGTGCGCACTTGACCAAATAGGAATTAAAATAATAAATATTACATACCAAAAAGGGTTATCATGCCAAAACATGATAGGAACGATATCATTACTTGCTGCCCAAAAATAGAAACTTTCAAATATTGTCCATATAGTAACACCACTTAATATTGTCCAAAAAATATTATCAAAAAGTTGATTATTGAAAGTAAATTTTTTTACTTTTTCATCTATAAATTTTTTTTCAAATTTAAATTTTTTACTTTGTCCTTTAAAGTAATAAAACCAAAAATGTAGAGAACCAGCAACAAGAGTGATTAAAACACAATTTCTAATCCATAACTGTGCAATCCACGAAAAAGAAAAATTTTTCATTTCTTCAGCAGATGGGTGAAACAAATAGAATATAAATATAGCAAGTAGAACTTCAATTATAATTGAACTAATTTGCAGCCAATAAGAAGCTAGCCATTTGAAAAGCAATAAAAAATTTGGTGGCCAATCTAATATTGGCGATAATTTAATTGGTAAAGTTGGTTGCCAATTCCATTCATGGCGATTTTTTAAACTCATTTTAAAATGGATCTGGTTGGGAAGGATTGGTTGCTAACCATGTAGATTTGGTCTGCATGTAACTTTGCATTCCCTCCCATCCATTTTCACGACCGTATCCTGATTGCTTGAAGCCTCCAACTGGTGATTGGGTAGAAGCATTAAAATAATTATTTATATAAACAGTTCCAGCTTCTATCTTATCTGCTAAACGTATAGCTTTATTAGTATCATTAGTCCAAATACCTGCTGCAAGCCCATAAATAGTATCATTTGCAATTTTAATTACTTCATCTTCATCCTCCCAAGTTTGTATTGAGGCTACAGGTCCAAATACTTCATTTTGAGCTAAATCATCTTCATTTGGAACATTGTCAAAAATAGTTGGTCCAATATAGTATCCTTCAGACTTTTGTTCTTTTCTTCCATCAATTAATAATTTTAAACCTCTTTTTTCAGCTGCTTCTATCTTAGATAAAATAAATTCATATTGCTCTTTATTTGCTATAGGTCCTATTTGTGTTGCAACATCATTTGGATGACCAACTTTAGCCTTTTTAACAACTTCTAATAAATTATGAGTAAATTTATCTTTTATATCTTTATGCACTAATATTCTTGATCCTGAAATACAGCTATGACCTGAAACTGGAAAGATTCCTGAAACAACTCCATTAACTGATAAAGTTAAATCAGCATCTTTAAATATAATTTGTGGTGATTTTCCTCCTAGCTCCATAATAATAGGTTTAACGTTTTTGGATGCACTTAAACTAGCTGCACTCCCCCCTTTTGTTCCGCCTGTAAAACTTATCATTCTAACATCTTGGTGTTCAATAAGAGGTGCACCAGTGGTAGGACCAAAACCAGTAACAACATTAATCAAACCTTCAGGAAGATCAGCTTCTTCTAAAATTTTCATTAACTCTAATGTAGAGCATGAAGCTCTTTCTGAAGGTTTAATTACAACAGTATTTCCTGCTGCTATTGCCGGTGCTAATTTCCAGATTAATGTTCCAATTGGTGAGTTCCAAGGAAGAATAAGTGCAACAACGCCAAATGGTTCCCATTTTAAATAATTATGCATGTTTGGAACCTCTGAAGGTATCAATCTACCTTCATACTTGTCACACATGCCTGCATAATAATAAAAACTCTCAGTCTGCCAGCTGGTTAAAGAAGGAGTGATATTTTTGGGAAGTTTGCCGTTATCTTTAGTCTCTATTTGCCCAATACGTTCTGCATTTTTAGCAATAGTATCTCCAATTCTTGTTAATGTTCTCCCTCTTTCTGCTGGATGCATTTTACCATAAGGACCATAATAATAAGCCTGTTTAGCAGATGATACCGCGAGATTAATATCTTGTTCATTACAATCAGGGATCTTTGCCCATACTTTTCCTATAGACGGATCCTCACTTTCAAAATATTTTTCAGAAGAAGGTTCATGCCATCTATTTCCTGCATAAAATTTGTAGGTTTGAATTTCAGACATAATTTATTTAAACTTAAATATTTTCATTGGTCAACTTATTTGTGATTAATTAATTTTTTAATATCATATCTGATGCTTTTTCTGCTAACATAATTACAGATGCATTTATATTTCCACTAATCATATCTGGGAAAGAAGAAGCATCTACTATTCTCAGATTGTCTATTCCTCTAACTTTAAGCTGATTATCAAGTACAGCCATTTTATTATTACTTGAGCCCATTGCACATGTAGATGCAGGATGATGACCTGTTTGTACATGATTTCGAACTGACTCTTTTAAATCTTGGTCACTTTTGATTTTTTTTCCTGGAAGTAATTCTTCTGAAACAATTTTAGCTAAACTGGGTTTTGACAATACTTCTCTTGTATGCTTCATTCCTGCTATCATATCTTCCATATCAGATGGATCGATGAACCAATTTGGATTTATATTAAGTTCATCATTAGGATTTGAGCTTTTAAGTTTTACGCTTCCTGTGCTCTTTGGTCTTAATAAATTAATTTGAAAGTGCAATCCTGGAAAAGCTTTTTTACCTCTAGAAAAAAATAATGAACCAAAATTTAATAAATTATCTAAACTCATAGACCAGTTATCTTTTTCTTCTTTAAAACACATAGGTGTCATGAACACTTGTATTTCAGGCATTTCTTTTTCTCTTATTGCATGAAATAGATTTGTTGACCAAAAAGGAGCAGCAGCTAATCCTTGTTTAAATAAAATATATTTTAATCCCACAATAATAGCTCTATCGATCCTTTGATATTTAGAAAAACTTAGATTTTTATTTTGAAAAGCCCAATTCATTGGCATAACAGGATGATCGTGAAGGTTTTCACCTACTCCAGGTAAGTTAATTAATAATTCTATATTTTTTTCTTTTAAATGTTCTTCTGGACCAATTCCTGACAACATTAAACATTTGGGACTACCGAATGCTCCTAAAGATAATATTACCTCTGATGATGCATAAACTTCACCATTTGATAAAAGTAACCCTTTAGCTTTATTTTTCTCAATTAAAATTTTTATTACTGATGTATTTTTATAAATTGTTAAGTTGCTAGGTTTAAATTTCAAATAAGCTTCTGCAGATGATTGTCTTTTTCCATTCCATACTTTTACATCATATCGGCCTACTCCATTTAAATTGCCATTATAAAAATCATTATTAATTTCTGCCCCAGCTTCAACACATGCATCAATAAATGCTTTATCTATAGAATTGTAATTTCCAGCTGGTGTAAGTTTTAAAGGACCTGAATGTGAATGATATTCATTTTTTTCTCTATGAAAAGCTGAGGCAGATCTTTTGAAATATGGTAATACATCATTATATGACCAACCCTCTAAGCCCTTTTGTCTCCACCGATTAAAATCACCTGGAGCGCCTCGCATGTAAATCATACCGTTTAAGAGAGAAGATCCTCCTAGCCCTTTACCTCTAGGGTATAAAATTTTTCTATTATTTAAAGAAGGTTGGGGTATTGACTCAAAACCCCAATCAAATTTAGGGTTTCCAAAAATGTATCCGTTACCACCGGGCATTTGAGTGAATAAACTTTTTCCTGACCCCCCTGCTTCTATTAGTAATACCTTTATATCTTTATTTTCAGATAACCTTGAGGCTAATGTACAGCCAGCAGAACCTCCTCCTGCTATTATATAGTCAAATGTTTTTTTCATTTTTTAAAAATATAAATTATACTAATTATTAATTTATAAGTAAACTCGAGTAAATTAAATATGAATAATTACAAAGATTGGATAGGAAAGAAAATTTCAAGAAGCGATATTATTACTCCTCGATTAGTTGATCATTTAAAAAAAACAATTGATCAAAACTGTTTAAGTGATCAAACTGTGCCTGAGGGAATTTTTTTATGTTTATGCCCAGATGTAGCTTCAATAAATAATCTAGACATAGATGGAAATACAAAATTAGGAATTTTCTTACCCGAGTTACCTTATAAAATTAGAATGTGGGCTGGTGGTAAAATAAAAATATTTGATGAATTTGAAATTGGATCTGAAATAAAAAAAAATTCAACCATTTCAAGTATTGAATTTAAAGAAGGTAGATCAGGCAATCTATGTTTTGTTAATATTAATCATGAATATTTAAATAAAAATAAATTAATAATATCAGAAGATCAAACTGCTGTTTATAGAGAAAAAATAAATAAAAACTCCATTACTCCTAAAATAAAAGACGAATTAAAATTAATTGATAAAGTAGAAATTTTTAGTTCATCAACTTTGCTTTTTAGATATTCTGCTTTAACTTTTAATGGACATAAGATTCATTATGATAATGATTATACAAAAAATTATGAGGGTCATATGGGATTATTAGTCCATGCACCTCTTCAAGCAACTTATCTTTTAAATCTTGCTAGAAAAAACGAGATTGAGTTCAATTCTTTTGAATATAAAGCAACAGCGCCTCTTGTATATAACAATAATTTCTTTGTAGAAATTGGTGAAAATCGAGATGATGAAATTATTGGAAGAATTCTAAATGAAAAACAAGAAATTACAATGATTGCAAAATATAAAAAATGAGTTTTCATAAAAAATTTTGTAATTGGGCATCACAAAAAAAAATTAATATCAATAAGGTAACTTATAAAAGAGCAGAAAATGCATTCATAGATACCCTAGCTTGTATATTATCAGGTGTTAAAGAAAAACAATCAAAGGTTGCCTTAAAATACTGTTTAGAAAATAATAATTCAAAAAACATTAAGATATTTGGAGGAGGAAAAAAATTATCTATTTCTGCAGCATGTTTTTTACATGGAGTACGATCAGCGTCTATAGACTTTGATGATTACGAATACGTTGCAGGATCTCATCCTAGTGCGCCAATTTTTTCAGCTCTAATATCTATTGCTCAAATGAAAAACATCTCAATTGAGGAAACATATCAGGGATGGGTAGTAGGATATGAATTAATAATAAAATTAGGACAAGCACTTAGCTATGATCATTATTATAAAGGATGGCATTCAGCAAATACAATAGGTGTGGTTGGAACTGCTGCAGCAGTATCTAAAGTGTTAAAATTAAATGCAGATCAAATGGCAAATGCAATTTCTATTGCAACAAGTTTTTCATCTGGTTTAAAACAACAATTCGGAAAAGATACAAAAGCTTTTCATATTGGGTTTGCCGCTCAAGCAGGGGTACAGTCAGCCTTACTTGCAAAAAATGGAGGGACAGCTAATCAAGATATTTGGAATATTGAGAGAGGATTTATTGAATTGTATGGTAGTAAATTTTCTAAAAAATTAAATAATAATTTTAAAAGATCAGATTTAGGAAATGCAATAATTAAATTTCCAAACTTCATTAAGTTTTGGCCAGTTTGTAGTTATTCACAAAGAGTAATACAGGGAGGATTAATTTTAAATAAAAAAGTTTTTATAAAAAAAAATATTAAATCTATCGCAATTGAGTTTCCAGAACCTTGGTTCAGAGTATCAAAATTTCATATACCTAAAAATTCTACAGAAGCTAGATTTTCATTGAGTTATTGTTTAGCAACCGCTCTTATTAATGGTAAATTTGATTTAACTAGTTTAAATATTTCTAAAAATAAAAAAAGTTTAAAATTGACTAGAAAGATTAAACTAAGCACTTACAAAGTGCCAAATAATTTTGAAGATTATGACCCTAAGTATCCTGATATAATTAAAGTAATAATGAATGATGGAAGTATATTAATTGAAAAAATATCACATATTAAAGGGGGGAAAAATAATCCTTTAAATGACGAAGATATTGATAATAAATTTTTAATGTGTGGAGGTAAAAAAAATATTTTAAATAAAATAAGAAATAAAAAAAATAAGAAGAAAAATTTAAAAGAAATAATTTTTTAATTTAATTATTTTTTCTTTCTCTGTAAGCTATAAATATTCCAGTACTAATAATAATTGTTCCACCTAAATAAATACTCAAAGTTGGGACCTCAGAATAAATTAAATATCCCATAATTCCAACAAATATAAAAGATGAGTATTCAAAGGGTGAAGTAATTGCAACATCTGCATATTTAGCTGCTTGAGACATAAATAAATGTCCTAGTGATCCCATCACACCTAAACTCATAGCAAAAATTAATTGAATTCCATTTGGCATAACAAAATTATCAGGGAAAAATATTATTGATGTAATTAATAATGCAAAAGAGTAATAAAAAACAATTGCAACACTAGAATCAGTACTCATTACTGATCTAGTTGATAAATAAACAGAAGCCATAAAAGCTGCAGATATTAGAGGATAGAGTGTTTCTATTTTGAACAAGTCAGTACCTGGCTTAACAATAATTAACACACCAATAAAACCAATTAATATTGCAGTTGTTCTAAAAATCCCAATTCTCTCACCAAGTATTGGTACAGCAAGAAAAGCGGCAATAATGGGAGCAGAATGTGCAATAGCAATGTTTTCGGATAACATTAAATGATTAATTCCGTATATATAGAATACAACACAAGCAGAAGCAGAAAGAGCTCGTATAGTATGTCCAAGTGGTTTTTTAGTTTTTAATTTATCAAACCCAAAATACATTGCTAAGAAGGTTGCAATTATACTCCCACTTAGTGCTCTAAAGAATATTGATTCCCATACAGGAAAATGAAAGCTTAAATATTTATAAGTAATATCATTGATACTAAGACAAAACATGGACAATAACATGAAAGAAATGCCCAAGAGATTATTATTTTTCGATTTCATTGATTTGTTAAATATACTAAGATAATTTATTCAGATATAAATATTTCAAAATGAATAGCAAATATCATGTAAAAAAATTAGAAAAAAAGAATGACCATTTAAGTATTTTGTGGAAAGATAATTTTGAAAGTAAATTCCATTTTATGTGGTTAAGAGATAATTGTCCAACAGCAATACATCCTACTGCAAATATGAGAGTCTTTAATATTTTAACTGTTAGTAAAAATATATTTCCTAAAAATTATAAAATTGAAAAAAATAAACTCAATATTGATTGGAGTGAAGGTGATCATACTAGCAAATTCAATTTAAAATGGTTAAGAGATCATTGTTATACCGAAATAAATAATCGACAATATAAATCACCTTATGTTTTTTGGGATGGTAAATTAAAAAAAAATTTAAAGAAAATTATTGTTGATCATAATAGTGTAATAAAAAATGACAAAAATTTAAGTAAATGGCTAAATTTACTTCATACTTATGGTTTTGCATTAATCAAAAATGCACCAACTAGCAAAAAATCAGCATTCAAAATATTAAATAGAATAAGCCATCATAGAGAAACATTTTTTGGTACTCCATTTGAAGTAATTAACATTACAAAGCCAAATAACACCGCTTATACTGCAGATGCATTAAGAAATCATACCGACTTACCTTATTTTGAATATGCTCCTGGTTATCAGTTTCTTCATTGTTTAGTGAATGAAGCTATTGGTGGATTATCATCTGTTGTAGATGGTTTTGCAGTTGCAAATTATTTGAAAAAAAATGAAAAAGATATTTTTAAGATTTTAACACAAACTCACGTTAAATTCAAAGATACTGATTATACTCAAAAAGCTGTCAGAATTCTTCATTCACCAATAATAACACTTACAAAAGATAATGATTTCAATGATATTAGATTTAGCATGGCTGCAATGGGAGCAGTTGATGTTGATCCAAAAAAAATGAAAAAATTTTATGATGCCTACCAATATTTTGCATCATTGCTTCAAAACAAGAAATTTAAAATTGATTTTAGATTAAAAGCAGGTGATATATTTTGTTTTAATAATAGAAGGGTATTACATGGGAGGACTGAATTTGATCCAAACTCTGGGAATAGGCATCTTCAAGGTTATTATATTGAAAGAGATGAAATAATAGGAAGATTAAATTACTTTAAAAAAATTAAAGTTTAGATCATTCCCAGCCACAAATAGTTTTTATTTCTAAATATTCTTCTAAACCCCAATCACCACCTTCCCTTCCATTACCAGATTGTCTATAACCACCAAAAGGAGTTCCCGGATCAGCACTATTTCCATTTATATAAACGCCTCCTGATCTAAATTTTCTTGCAACTCTTTTGGCTTTTTCTTTATCTTGAGTTTGAACATAGTTTCCTAGACCATAAGATGTATCATTAACAATTGATACAGCTTCATCTTCATCCTCAAATGGAATTATAGAGAGTACTGGTCCAAAAATCTCTTCTTTTGCAATTCTCATATCATTAGTTACATCTGTGAAAATTGTTGGCTTAACGAAATAACCTTTTTCTAGACCATTTGGTTTTTCAGGACCTCCTGCTACAAGTGTGGCACCCTCTTTTATTCCACTTCTTATTAGATCAATAATTTTATCATACTGAATTTTAGAGACAACTGGCCCTATATGATTTCCATTTTTAGAGGCAATATCAACCTTAATTTTATTTGCTTCATCTGCAGCTTCATCTATTGCTCTTTTATAAATTGATTTTTGAACTAGCATTCTTGTTGGCGCATCACAAGATTGTCCAGAATTACTCATAATATTTCTAACACCTTCTCTTACTGCTTCTGGATGTGAATCAGCAAAGACAATATTACCACCTTTCCCTCCTAACTCTAAACATACTCTTTTAATAGTTTCGGCTGCATTTTTGGAAATAAGTTTTCCTGCTCTTGTAGATCCTGTAAATGAAATCATATCAATATCGCTATGAGAAGACAAATCTGTACCTACTCCAACACCATCTCCATTTATTAAATTAAAAACACCTGGAGGAAATCCAGCTTCATGAATAATTTCAGCAAAGAGCATTGCTGATAAAGGTGCAATTTCAGAGGGTTTTAAAATCATTGTACAACCAGTAGCCAATGCAGGAATTACTTTTAATGTAATTTGATTAATAGGCCAATTCCATGGAGTAATTAAACTGCAAACTCCTATTGGCTCATATAAAATATAATTGTTTGATTTATCACTAAATTTGCTTTCAAATTCAAATTTTTTTAATCTTAAAATAAAATCATTAATATGATCAGCTCCAGAGGAAGTTTGAGCTGATGAAGACCAATCAAGTGGAGCACCCATCTCATCAGACATAGTTTTTGTAATTTCATCCCATCTCATTTTGTAGATTTTTAATAATTTTTCTAACAAGATTATTTTTTTATTTTTATCTGTAGTACTCCAAGTTATAAATGCATCCTTTGCTGCATTAACTGCTAGATCAACATCTTCTTTAGTGCCTAATGAAATAATCGCATAAGGATTTTCATTGGAAGGATTTATTACTTCTAGATCATTTTGTTTTATTGGATTAACCCAATTACCATTAATATAAAATTTTCTTTTATTAATCATTATAATTTTCTAGAATTATAAATAGTTTATTTTTTCGTTTTATATTATAATAAACAATATTCAAAAATAAAACACAATAAGAGATAAATTTGAGACTAGAAAATATAAAACTTGATGTAGATTTTGTTAAATCACAATTCCCTGCATTTGAACATCCATTATCTAAAGATTGGTCTTTTTTTGAAAATGCTGGTGGAAGTTATGTTCCAAAAAACGTAATTAATAGATTAACAGAATTTATGGTATCAACTAAAGTACAACCATATGCAGAATATCCTATGTCAAAAATTGCTGGTGAGAATATGGATTTAGCAATTGAGCTTTTTGCAAAAATGATCAATGCGAAAAAAAAAGAAATTTTAATTGGAGGATCAACATCAATTAATCTTTACATACTTTCAAATGCATTGAAAAAATTTGTTCAACATGGAGATGAAATTATAGTTACTAATCAAGATCACGAAGCTAATATTAGCCCTTGGCGAAAATTAAAATCTAGTGGCGCAATAATAAAGGAATGGAAATTTAATATAGATAATCATGAATTAGAATTAGAAGATTTAGAAGAGTTAATAAGTGAAAAAACTAAAATATTAGCTGTAACTCATTGTTCTAATATTGTTGGTTCAATAAATAACTTAAAAAAAATATGTAAATTAGCTCACAGTAAAAACATCATAGTTATAGGGGATGGTGTTTCTTATGCCCCTCATGGTTTTCCTGATGTTAAAGAGTTAGATGTGGATTTTTACACTTTTAGTCTTTATAAAACTTATGGTCCACATTTAGGTTTACTATATGGAAAAGAAGAAATTATAAAAGAACTTCCTAACCAAAACCATGAATTTTTAGAAGGTAATTATCCTTACACAATTAACCCAGGTGGCCCAAATCACGAAGAATTGGTATCATTAATAGGTATTTATGAATATTTTAATAAATTATATGATCATCACTATGGAAAAGATGAAAATTCTATCCAAAAAAAAATTAAAAAAATTAATAACTTAATTTCATCACATGAAGAAATTATTGCTAATCCTATATTAGAATATATTTTTAAAAGAGATGATTTATACCTAATTGGTAAAAATGAAATAAAGGATAAAAATAGAGCTCCAACTATATCTTTCTTTTCAAAGAACATGTCATCAAAAGATATTAGTAATAAGCTTCTTAAAGAAAAAATTGCAACAAGAAATGATAATTTTTATGCATGGAGATGTTTAAATGCATTAGGTTTAAATACTGAAGACGGTGTTGTACGCCTAAGCTTAGTTCATTATAATTCATTAAAAGATAGTTCAAATGTTATTAATGCACTTAATAAAATTTAAAATTTAAAATCAGAATATTTAGAATTAAGTTTATTTTTAATATCAAATAATACTCCGTTTTTCTTCAAAAGTTTTAAAATTCTTTTTTTTCCAAAATTTAATATTTTATCATGTGGTACAGTAATGAAGATTGCATCATATTTAGTATTTGGAAAGTATTTCAAAAATTTAATATTTTTAATTTTAATTTTTTTGGATATTAATGGATCAAATATATAAGTATTCTTTACTTTTGTTGATAATTTTTTAGCTATTTCAATAGAAAGCGAGTTTCTGGTATCACCTAAATTTTCTTTAAATGAACATCCTAAGAAAATTATATTCATTGAATTTAATTTGAACTTTTTTTCTCTGGAAACAATAATAAATTTTTTTATTATTCTATTAACTACACCATTATTGATTTTTCTACCTGATAAAATAATCATAGGTTTGTGACCTTCAAGTTGAGATTTATAAGATAAGTAGTATGGATCAACTCCAATGCAGTGACCTCCGACAAGCCCAGGTTTGAAATCCAAAAAATTCCATTTAGTTTTTGAAGCATTTAATATTTCATTAAAATCAATATTTAATTTTTCAAAAATTACCGAAAGCTCATTCATAAATGCAATGTTAATATCTCTTTGTGCATTTTCAATTACTTTTGCAGATTCAGCAACTTTAATAGATTTTGCTTTAAATGTTCCAGCTTTAATTATAGATTTATATAATTTATCAATTATTGATAATGAGAATTGATTTGAGGCAGATGTGATTTTAATAATATTTTTTAATTTATATTTTTTATCTCCAGGATTAATTCTTTCTGGAGAGTAGCCTACAAAAAAATCTTTATTAATTTTAAAATTAGAATTTTTTTCTATTAATGGAATACAGATTTCTTCAGTTAATCCTGGAAAAACAGTAGATTCATAAATAATAATATCACCCTTATTAATTATTTTGGAAACTTCCATTGTTGCATTTAAAATATTTCTTAAATCGGGTTTGTTGTTTTTATATACAGGTGTTGGTACGGTAATTATATAAATTTTACACTCTTTTAATAATAAAGAACTTGATACGAATTCAACCTTTTTATTTATCTTTAATAATTTATTTTTTGATAATTGATTAGTTGCATCAAAGTTTTTATTAAGTTGGTTAATTCTTGCCGTAGATTTATCGTAACCTATTACATAATATTTTTTTGATAATTCTTCACATAATGGCAACCCAACATAGCCAAGACCAATTAAACCTATAGGTTTATCAAAGTAATAATTATTTTTCATAAAATAAATAATTTAAATTTTTAAAGTTTTTAGTTATAAAATTTAGGTACTTTAAGTCAATAGTCTGTATCCAGTGTCTAGTTTCTAGCTTATTTTTTTTTATCAATTGCATCAATTCATTTTGATTATATTTTTTTAAAGAATTTATTTCTGTATCATAAATGTAATTTATATCTAAAATAGAATAATATTTATTTTGTTTTTTATTATATATTTTATTTGAATTTATTATAGTATCAGAGTTAAGATAAACTGGTTGAAAATTATATTTATTTGTTAAAGTTTCTAACACCCAAGGTGATACAATAAATTCAATATGTGAAAATTGACCTAATTTACTATATCCATTATTAATAAAATATACAGAATCATTATTAATATTTTCTAGTTCAATCGAATTATTAATATTAGAAATTATGTCTATTTGTTTCAAATTCCAATTTTTCCAATGGTTGGATAAGTTAAAAATAGATAATAATATTATTGAAAGATATATCCAAATTACAAATTTAAAATTTCTAATCAAATAAATTATTATAAAAAAAAATAAACTACTGTATATATTTACTCTATTTCCTAAATTAAATGAGGAATGAAAATATCTACCCGTAAGTGAAAGCATAAAGATAGAAAGTATTATGATTGAAAGAAAACAAATTATTAATTCTTTAGAGAATTTAATATTTTGAAAACTATTTTTAAATATAAATAAAGTAGCAATAATTGCACACAAACCAAAAAAATCAAAATAATTAAACGAATTTATAATTTTGAGATAATTTGAGGGTCCAAATTGCACTTCCAATGTAGTAATTATTTGTAATAAAAAATTATAAAATAATAGAACAGAATTGTTAGATATTACAATTTTGTTATCAAATTCTAAATCATAAAAATATAATTTTATAAATAGATAATAAAATATATAAATACATCCAGGTATAAAAATACACAAAAATTTAGTATAATCTTTTTTAACTAAAAAAATTGTACTTAAACCAATGATAAATGGTGGTGAAGAATAGAAAAAAAATGCCCCAGATAAAGAGATTAAGAAACCCAAAATATAAAAATTTTTTTTTAGTAAATAAACTGCAAACATAGCTAGACTTATTGTAAGAGTAAAACCACATGTCATTAACCAATAATTATTTGCATCATGAATGGGATAAAATAGATATATAAATGAGAATATAGATGCTTCTTTTTTCTTAAAATAATCTGATAAAAATAAATAAATTAAAAAATAACATATAAAATGTAAAAATATTTTAAAAAAATCATAGATAAATAATATTTCATTACCCGCAACAGCATAAATCCAATATATCAAATAGTAATTTAAAGGTGCATATATATTTTGCCCTTTTGAGTTAAAATTAAAATAGTTTGCAAAATAATTTTTTTGAAAAATATCAATTATTGTATAGTCATCTGAATGAATACCTGTTTGAAAAATTAAATAAAAAATTATTATAAAAAAAAAAATATGATTAAGAGAAATTTTATAATTCACTTTTTATAATATAATCTGGTCTATTATTCAGATTATCTAAAATTCTTCCTAAATATTCTGTGATAATACTCATAAACAAAAAGATTAAAAACAATACAAAAGAAATAAAAGTATAAAAAAATGTAAATACGCTTATGTCTTTGTAAATAATTTCATATATTATGAAAGGTAAGCATATAATAAATAAAATTAAAAAAATTAAAGAAAAATAAAGTGGTAATTTTCTTGGTAGCTTAGAAAAATTAAAAATTCCATCAAAAGCAAAACTAAATTGTTTTAAAAGACTAATTTTTGAGGAGCCTTTTTTTCTCTTTTCAAGATTGTATTGAATTAATTTTTCTCTATGCCCAAACCAGGGTATAACTCCTCTTAAAAAAATATTTTTTTCATTTAAGTTAATAATATTATTAACTACTTTTCTATTAAATATTTTAAAATCGGAAATATTATTTTTGATTTTTATATTTGATGTTGCATTAAAAAAATAATAAAAAAACTTTGATAATGTATATTTAATACTCAAAAAATTAATTTTTCTTTCACAGGAAACTAAATCAATGTTATTTTTTTTTAATTCATTATAAAGTTTTGGAATTAATTCTGGAGGGTGCTGTAAATCACTATCCATCGTTAAAACATTTTTACCTAAGGCTTTCCTTATTCCACATAATAATGCCTTTTGATGACCAAAATTTCTGTCAAATTGGAAGGCTTTTAGTTTGCCTTTGAATTTTTTTTTTAAACCCTTAATCAATACCCAAGTATTATCAGTTGATCCATCATCAACCAAAACTATTTCAAAATCTTGGGTAAATTTATTTAAATTATCATAAACTCTATTCACAAATTCAACAATGTTATCTTCTTCGTTGTAACAAGGAGAAATTACTGAAAGTTCAATTTTTTTTTTCATTTAAAATATGATTTATATCATTTAAATATTGATTTATAACAAATTTTTCATCAAAATTTTCTTCTATGTGTTTTCTTGAATTTTGAGCTAATTTTTTTCTAGATACTATGTCTAATTTAATAAATTTCTCTATTGAGTCTATTAATGAGTTAGTATCTCTAGGCTTACATAAAAAACCATTAAAATTGTTAATTACAATATTATTACATCCCGGAACATCTGATGCGATTAGTGGCCTTCCAATAGCTGCTGCCTCTAACAAAATTTTAGAAGAACCTTCTCTATAAGAAGGTAAAATGATACAATCACTTTTAGTAATATACCTTATTACATCATCTGTAAAATTATAATGATTTATATAATTAGATTTCTTCAAGTCTTCAATATCTTTAAAATTTATGGATGAATTATTTTTTTGATCTATACTCCCAATAATATTAAAAATAGTGTTTGGATATCTTAATTTAATAGTTTTTATAGCACTTAATAATTCAATGATTCCCTTTTCAACAATTAATCTGGATATAAATGAAAATGTAATTTCTTTATTATCATTTAATTTTCTATAATAAAATTTTTTCAGATCTACACCCGAACCCTGGATTATTTTATAGTTTTGAGATCTTATAATTTTGTTTTTTATAAAATACTTCTGATCAAATTCATTTTGGAAATAGATTAATGAGGTTT
>CABYHL010000008.1 GCA_902518895.1 uncultured Alphaproteobacteria bacterium
TTTTCAACTATTGTAGATGTATATTTTTCCTGATCATGAAGACATTTCTTTAGATCTATAAAAAAGTTTGAATAATCTTTTTTTAATTTTTCTTTTACAATATTTTTAAAACTACTATTAATTTCACCTAAGTCTACACCAACAATTTCTTCAAATGCTACGTTTTTAAACGCTTTAATTAATAAATTTTGATCTTTTTTAGTATTTCCAATTTTAAGATCTCTAATATACTTATTCTTTAGATTTTTTTGTATTCCCTTGAATTCACTACTACCTATAGCTTCTACTCGTGCTTGTTCCAAAACATTAATTATTTCGTTTGATAATTCATCTTGATTTAAAAAGTTTTGGTGTATGTCTTTTGAATGCAATCTGAACTCTAATGCAAAAGAGTCCGCTTCAGCTCTTAAATATTCTAGATTATTTTTGAAATCTTCAATTTTTGGTTCAGTTAGATTTATAGTGTTACCAATAATTGAAGGATTTTCTTTAACAAAATTAATCTCTATATCTTCTTTTTTACCTATTGATTTTATTGTAGCACTTAATGACTTTTTAAAATCTTCAATAATTTCGCTATTCTTTGACATTAGCTACCTTAGCATCAGTAATATCAATTCCAAATGACCTTTGAAAATATTCCTGTAAGATAGATCTCTCCATTTCATCGCATCTATTTAAAAAAGATAGTTTAAAAGAATATTCTATATCATTGAATAGAAGATAATTTTCTGCCCAAGTCAATACAGTTCTTGGACTCATAACAGTTGAAATATCACCATTAATGAATCCTGATCTAGAAAGATCTGCAGTAGCTACCATGCATTTAACAATTTCTTTGCCATCCTTATTATTAAGTTTTTTTACTTTACTTAAGATAATATTTATTTCTTGCTCGTTACTAAGGTAATTTAAAGTTGATACAATATTCCATCTATCCATTTGACCTTGATTTATTTGTTGAGTACCATGATACAAACCAGATGTATCACCAAGACCAACAGTGTTTGCTGTAGCAAACAACCTAAAAAATTTGTGAGGTTTGATTACTCTTGATTGATCCAGTAGAGTTAATTTACCTTCTGACTCCAAAATACGTTGAATTACAAACATTACATCAGGTCTGCCTGCATCATATTCATCAAACACTAAAGCTACAGGATTTTTGTATGACCATGGAAGTATGCCATCCTGAAACTCTGTCACCTGTTTATTATCTTTGAGTACGATAGCATCTTTGCCAATCAAATCTATCCTGCTGATGTGGCTATCTAAATTAATTCTAATACATGGCCAATTAAGTCTGGCTGCTACTTGTTCAATATGGGTAGATTTACCAGTACCATGATATCCTTGTATCAATACCCTTCTATTAGATGAAAAACCAGCAAGTATTGAAAGAGTTGTCATTGGATCAAAAATATATGTTTGATCTATTTCTGGTACGTGTTCAGTTTTTTCTTTAAACTTATAAACCTCAAACTCACAGGAAACCCCAAAAGTTTCTTTGGGATCAATTTTGATACTAGGAGATATTTCTATATTTTTTTTATCAGTCATTTTTAAATTTTTTTAAAAGTATTTTGTATGAGCTATTTATTTCCTTAAACTTTTCTTCTGCTTTTTTATCGTTACCATTTACATCAGGGTGAAATATTTTCACTAGTTTTTTGTAAGTTTTTTTAATTTTATCCAACGTCAATGGTAGATCTAGATTGAATAATGATAGAGCTGCACTTTCTTCTTTTGTAAGATTTTCATCAACCAGCTTATTTCTAAAGTAATTATTATCTCTTTCATTTGGATTTAAATCGTTCATTTCTTCGTTAAAAAAATTGTTAATTTGATCCATAACTTTGTGATAATTTCCCTTTAATGGCCAAGATGGCCTGTTCCAAATAATATCTTCTCTCATTGAATTCTCAATTTCATTAACTGACAATCCTTTATAAAAATCCCATGACTTATTGTATTCCTTAATATGTTCCATGCAAAAATAATAATATTGATTTAACAAAACTCTAGATTTTGGTGCTTTAAACTTACCTTCACTATTACAATCTTTGTTATCACATTTTCTAAAAAATGTTTTTTCCCAAGAAAGACTATTTTTATTAATATCTATTTTATGTTTACCCATACCTATTATATAGTTTAAAAATAATGAATCGTAAGCAAAGAATTGATAAAATATTGTCAAATAAATTTGATAATTTTTTAGTAGAAATTATTGATAATTCAAATTTACATAAAGGGCATAATAATTTTACCGGTAGTGGTGAAACTCATATTAAAATCATTTTGACGAAAAAAAATAATTCCTCATTTAATAGATTAAATATTCATAGGATTATCAATAAATTACTTGAAGAAGAATTTGCAAGGGGCTTACATTCTTTAGAAATTAAAATTAATTAATTTTTGAAATTTCAACTTTTGATATTTGCTTTTTTGAATGTGATAAAACTTTATAATTAAAAAAATTATCTTTAAAAGATTCACCATATGAAGGTATTTTTTTTGAAATATCTAAAATATATCCAGCTATTGTAGATGACTCAATTTCTGGTGGATCTAAATCAAAACTTTTATACAAATCTCTAATATTTTTCTCACCATTGATTATCACCTTGCCATAGTTATTTAGTTTAAATTCATTTTCTGGTACATCAATTTCATCTACTATTTCACCAACTATTTCTTCAATAATATCCTCTAAAGTTATTAACCCAAGTAATTCACCAAATTCATCAACAACAAATGCTAAGTGTTCTTTTCTTTTTTTAAATTCTACTAATTGTTCTAATAGATTTGTAGTTTCAGGAATAAACCATGGATTAGAAATTTTATCAAAAATAATTTCTTTTGATTCATTATGATTCTTTAAATCTATATTTAAAGTTCTAACGTTCAATAAACCTATTATATTTTCAGGATTATCTTTCCAAAAAGGAATACGGGTGTATCTAGAATTATTAATTTTTTGTATTATTTCGTTAGTTCTAAGAGATGAATCTATTGAGTAAATATTTTTTCGATGTGTAAAAATTTCTTCAACAGTTATGTCGTTTAACTGTAATATGCTTTGTAACATATCTTTTTCTTGCTCATAATCCGGATTTGAAGTTTTATAAAGATCTATTACTCCTTTTAATTCTTCTTCTGATTGAATGTCGTTATTTTTTATATCATTATCATTTTTTCTAAAAATCAATCTTACAATTAAATTAATTACAAATACAAAAATAAATAAAATTTTATTTAAATAATAAATAATTGGAGAAATTAATAATGCAGTCCTATTTGGTCTATTTATTGCATAAGTCTTAGGTAGAACCTCAGCAAATATTACAATTACAACTGTCATAATTAGAGTGGCATAAAAAATACCTTCCACTCCAAAAAGATCATAAAAAAATGCTGTAGCAAGAGAAGACGCAAGAATATTGACTAAATTGTTTGATAATAGCAGTGTAGATATTACATTATCTTTTTTGTCTAGTAGTTCAAGTACATACCCAGCTCTTTTACTACCCTTTTTTTTCTTATAAAGAATTCTTGCTTTTGAAGTTGCAGTTATCGCAGTTTCAGATCCTGATAAAAAACCTGATAGAGTTACAAGAATTATAAGTAATAAAAGAAGGAATATACTCGTCATTTATATGTTTTGTAAAATTTTATAAACCTTATTTTTATCAAGCTTTTTGTAAAAAATTGAATTACCTATTTTATCTATTAGTGAAAAAATAATATTATTTTGATAATTTTTTTTATCTTTAGTTATTTGACTTATTAACCTTTTATCTTTCAATATATTATCATTCAATTTGAGTCTATATTTTTTGAAATGTTTAATTATTCTTTCCAAATCATTTGATGAAAGTAAACCAAGATAATTAGACATTTTTGCTTCAGTTATCATACCTATGGAGATTGCTTCTCCATGATTAAATTTTTTATAATTATAGTGACTTTCAATAGCGTGACCAATTGTATGTCCAAAATTTAACATTGCTCTAGAATTATTGTCTAAGAGAAATTCTTTTTCATCATTATTAACATAAAAAAGTTTAATCATGATAGATTTATAAATTGCTTTTTCTAAAATAGTTTTATCTAAATCAAGTAATTTTTTTGTATTTTCTTCTAACCAACAAAAAAATGAATAATCTTTTATCAAAGCATGCTTTATTATTTCTGCATACCCAGATTTTATTTCTTTTTTTGATAAACTATTTAATACAGAGATGTCAATTAACACCTCTTTTGGTTGATAGAAAGTTCCAAGTAAATTTTTTCCAAAAATAGAATTGATCCCATTTTTACCTCCTATAGAACTATCTACTTGCGATAAGAGCGTTGTTGGTATGAGATAAAAATCTAAACCTCTCATTACTGTGCTTGCAACAAATCCTGCTAAATCGCCTAGAGTACCTCCTCCAATAGCAATAATTACAGATTTTCTATTTACTTTACCTTTGATAAGTTTTTCAGAAAGATTTTTATACCCATTAAAAGTTTTTATTTTCTCTCCACATTGAATAAATAAAATTTTTATATTTTTTTGTTTACTGTACTTTAAATTAATTTTAATTTTTGAATCTACGATACAAAATACCTTTTCATTTTTTTTTGCAATAAGTTCAACAAATTTAGAAATATAATTATTTTTTATTAATATTGAAGTTTTTAATTTTTTATTTTTTATAAATAATTTAGTTTTCATATAATTTAAGTTCAGATTTAATTTTTTCTAACACTTTAAACTTATCATTATTGTTGCTTACAATTAAATCAGCTTTTTCATAAAATCTTCTTCTATCATTATAAAGATTTTGTAAAGTTTCTCTTTTATTTATATTTTTATTTAACAATGGTCTCTTCTTTGAAGATATAAGTCTTTCAAGTAAATTGTTTAATTTAACTTGTAAATAAATTGAATAAGAATTCTTTTTTATAATTTTTCTAATTGTACTATTTATTATGCTACCTCCACCTAATGAAATCACACAATTATCTAGAGTTAACAAATCAGTGCAAACTTTTAATTCTATATCTCTAAAAAATGACTCTCCTTTTTCCTCAAAAATTGTACTAATGCTCTTTTTCATTTTCAATTCAATTTCCTTATCAGAGTCATAGAACTTTAAATTTAGATATTTGCTTAAATCTTTACCAATTATTGATTTTCCAGAGCCCATAAGGCCCATTATACAAATATTTTTTTTTTTAATCTTAGTTAGGTCATACATATTATAAAAATTTCTTATTCTTGACAAATTTTTGTTGAAATTAGAAAAAACTTAAAAAAATGGTAAAAACATATATTAGTCATTTTTGAAATAGCATATATGAAAAGTTCATACATTATATATTTTTTTATAATACTAACAATAATCGTTTTTACGACTCTATATCTAATTGAAATTCCCTCACCTTCAGCAATTATTACCGAAAAATACACACTAAATCTAAAATGAAATTAGTTTTTTTAATCTTTTTTATCCTATTTTCACATACCGTTTTTGCGAATGAAGAGAATAATAGTGCAGTAGAGGTAATCAATTTATATGAAACTAAGAGTCTTGATCAAATGGTATTAGAAAATCTTAATGAGAATGAAGAAATTGAAGATGAATTTGAAACTTCAGATGAATTAACTGACACTCAAACTAATGAGGCTGAAGTAAAGCAAATTGAAATTGTAAAAAATAATTTCTTTATGAATAATGAGATTGACTATCTCAAAAAATATTTTGCAAATATTCAAAATATTAATTCAAAAACATTACAAATACAAATTATTGAAGTTTTAGAAGATCTACAATTAAATTTAGAAATTGAGAAAGATAAACAAATCTTTTTTCTTATTATAAATTATTTTAAATCTATTGGTCTACTTAATAAGTCTTATGAATTAATTGATAAATACGATTTAAGAAATGATATAAATTTTAATTTCTATACCAAGGTTAAATTAAATTATTTGTTATCAACTTTTCAATTAAATGAAGCATGTAATTTTAAAGATGAATTAAATTCTAATATAAAATTAGAATTTTTCTTTTTAGAAAAACTAGATATATTTTGTCTGATTTTAAATGATAACCAATCTGAAGCTAATTTATTAAACTCAATTTTAATAGAATCTGAAAAAAATTCAGATATTTATTATCAACATTTGTTTTCACTCATATCTAATCCACCTGACTCACAAAATTTTGATATTGAAATTAAAAATTCAGAAATTAATAAAGAATTATTATTTTTATATAGTGCAATGACTAGAATTGCAGAGCTACCTTTTTCAAATTCATTTTATGAACTTGATAAAAAAAATCTATCAATTCCAATTATTTTAAACCAAGCTTCTCCTATCGAACTTAGAATTAAAGCTGCGAATAACAGTTTTTTAGAAAAATTAATAACAGTTGATAGTTTAGCAGCATTATATATGTCAGCTGATTTTAATTCAGATCAATTTAGTAATCCTCAACAAACAATAGATTCTTTTTTAAATAATAAAGAATTAAGTATGGCTTTTTTATATCAACTGGTAAATATTCAAATTTTTCCAAAAGATAGACTAAATGTTTTGATTCAATTTTGGGATTTTGCAAAACAAAATAATTTAGAGGAAATAGCATACAAATTATCAATAAATATGCTAAGCTCTATTGATCCTAGTTCTGAAAATATTATTTATGGACCTCAAATTGCTTCAGCCTATATATTTAATAATGAATTTCAAAATGCAATAGAATGGATAGAATTGTATGAAAGTGCAAAGCAGGTTGACTCAAAAAGCATATATACTAGAATATTACTAGATATATATTCTTCTGATAATTTAAATTCGTTCATAAATTCTATTAATTTAACTTTTGAAAATTATAGTGACGATTATTATAATGAAAATGCTGAATTGTTATTCGTTATTAAGGACGTAATGAATTTAGATATAAAATCTAATAATAATATAAATTTTGATAATATTTTTGATAATAGATCAATGCCTTCACTTTTTCTTTTAAATGAAATTAAAGAGAGTATTACTAACAGTAATCATGAAAAATTTCTTTTTTATTCACTAATTTCTTTAAATGGTAAAGAATGGAATGATTTACACCCAGAACATTTAAAACTTATTCTTGATGGATATATTAATTTTAAAGATGGGTCACTTTTTAGAAATTTAGTTTTAGAGATATTTAAAAGTTATAAATTCATTATATGATCAAATACTTTGAATTTGAAAAAGAAATAGAAAAAATTGAAATATTGTTAAGTCAATTAAATAACAATAAAGAACTAAACTTTGATAAAATTAATAAATTAAGTAAAGAAAAAGATGAGTTATACAAAAAAATTTATTCAAATTTAGATCCTTGGCAAAAGGTTCAAGTATCTCGACATGGAGAAAGGCCTCATACAATTGATTACATTGAAAAAATTTTTAATGATGTTATTTTTTTACATGGAGATAAAAAATATGCCGATGATAGCGCAATTATAGGAGGCTTAGCAAAAATAGATGGCAATTCTATATTTTTCGTAGGAACCGAAAAAGGCAATACTATGGAAACAAGAATTAAGCATAACTTCGGAATGGCTAAACCAGAGGGTTATAGAAAAGTTCAAAGATTACTAAAATTAGCAGAAAAATTTAATTTACCTTTGATATCATTTGTTGATACGGCAGGTGCGTTTCCTGGAAAGGATGCAGAAGAAAGAGGGCAATCAGAGTCTATAGCATCATCAATACTTCATTTTTTAAAAACAAAAATTCCAACAATATCAATAATTATTGGAGAAGGTGGGTCAGGTGGAGCAATAGGAATTGCTACTTCGGATAGAGTGCTAATGTTAGAACATTCGATTTATTCAGTTATTTCCCCTGAGGGTTGTGCTTCTATTTTATGGAGGAATACAGAATTTTCTCAGGAAGCTGCTAAAAC
The DNA here is from genome assembly GCA_902518895.1 of uncultured Alphaproteobacteria bacterium. Classification (GTDB taxonomy): domain Bacteria; phylum Pseudomonadota; class Alphaproteobacteria; order HIMB59; genus CACPNW01. Next base: position 7,959 of record CABYHL010000008.1, read on the forward strand.
CTTAAAATTAACATCTGTTGATTGTAAAAATTTTAATATTATTGATGATATAATCTCAGAACCATATGGAGGAGCACATAGGCATCCTTTAAAGCAAGCAGAATTAATTAAAGAAAAAATTATTAGCATTATTAATGAGCTAAAAAATATTTCAATAAAAGAATTAGTTCAAATTAGAAAAGAAAAGTACTTAAATATCACTTCTGATATTTAGCTACCATGACACTGTTTGTATTTTTTACCTGAGCCGCAGGGACAAGGTTCATTTCTACCTATTTTTTTTGTAATTATTCTTCTAGGCTCTTTAGTCTGCTCTTCTGAGGAATTATTATTACTATCACTAACAAGCTTTATATTAAACAAAGTCTTTAAAACTCTTTCATTTTGGTTTGAAAGCATTTCATCAAAATAATCAAAAGATTCTTTTTTATATTCATAAAATGGATCTTTACCTCCCATTGCTCTTAAATTAACACTACCACGTAAAGAATCCATTGCTGCTAAATGATCTCTCCAGTCTTTATCTATTTGAAATAACATTACCCTTTTTTCTGCAAATTTAAATAATTCAGCTGAATATTGATGTTGTTTTTCTCTATATCTTTGATTTATTTCATCAAGTAATCTTTTTTTAATCTCTTCATCATCAACACCTTCTTCATCGAACCATTTTGAAGCGGGTATATCTATAGCAAAAGTATCTTTAACTTTTTCTTTTAATAAACTTCCATTCCATTCATGAGAGTATTTTTTAGGTGGAATTGTTAATTCAATTAAGTAATTAATATAATCATAAATCATATCTTGAATGATTTTAGATTGATCATTGGTATTTAGAATCTCTCTTCTATTTTGGTAAATAATTTTTCTTTGATCGTTTAATATATCGTCAAATTTTAAGATTTGTTTTCGCATATCAAAATTATGACTCTCTACTTTTTGTTGAGCTCTCTCTAAAGATTTAGTGATCATAGAATGAGTAATAACTTCACCATCTTTAAGGCCTAATTTTGATAATACATTTTCAAGAGTTTTTGATCCAAATATTCTCATAAGATCATCTTCTAATGACAAAAAAAAGATACTTTCACCAATATCTCCTTGTCTACCTGATCTTCCTCTTAATTGATTATCAATTCTTCTACTTTCATGCCTTTCTGTACCAATTATGAGCAAACCACCTGCTTCAATTGCTTCTTTTTTTAAATTAACATCACCATTTCCCAATTTAATATCAGTACCTCTTCCAGCCATATTAGTTGAAATGGTTATATTGCTAGGCATTCCAGCTTCTTCAATAATTTTTGCTTCACTCGTATGATTTTTAGCATTTAGAATATTATGCTTTAAATTTTCTTTTTTTAATAAATCAGAAATTTTTATAGAATTTTCTACTGATGTAGTTCCTATTAGGATTGGTTGATTGATTTTATTTCGTGACTTAACAAGATCTAAAACAGCATTGTATTTTTCTCTTTTTGTCATGTAAATTTGATCATTTTTATCAAGACGATTTACTTTAATATTAGGAGGAATTTCAACAACCTCCAAATTATATATACTTTCAAATTCTTTTGCTTCTGTTGAAGCAGTTCCTGTCATCCCACTTAGACGATGATAAGTTCTGAAAAAGTTTTGATAGGTGACAGAAGCAATTGTTTGATTCTCTTTTTGGATCACTAAATTTTCTTTTGCTTCTATAGCTTGATGCAATCCATCACCATATCTTCTACCTTCCATTGCTCTACCAGTTAACTCATCAATTATAACTATACTCCTATCTTTAATTATATAATCTTTATCTTTTATAAATAAATGATGAGCTCTAAGTGCTTGGATAATATTATGGTTTAAAACCATATTTCCTAAATCCTGTAATGTACCTTCTTTAATAATTCCATTTTCCTTTAATAATTTTTCACAAAATTCCATTCCCTCTGTAGTAAGTAGAATACTTTTACTTTCTTCATTAATTTCAAAATCATTTTCTCTCAGAATTTTAATGATTTTATCAATTTTAGGAAATAAATCAGTATTAGAATTTGATTCTGCAGATATTACAAGAGGTGTCCTAGCTTCATCAATTAAAATACTATCTACTTCATCTACTATTGCAAATGCATTTTTTTTAAAACACAAGTTATTGTAATCATTTTTGAGATTATCTCTTAAATAATCAAATCCAATCTCATTATTAGTTGCATACACAACATCGGCATCATATTGATTAGATCTTTCTTCATGTGCTGTTTCTGAAGTAACACATCCAACACTTAAACCAAGAAAATTATATATTTGACACATCCAATCTGCATCTCTTTTTGCTAGATAATCATTAACAGTAATAATATGTACAGATAAATTTTCTATAGCATTTGCATAAGCGGCTAGAGTAGCTACTAACGTTTTTCCTTCTCCTGTTTTCATTTCAGTTATCTTGTTTTCGTATAAGACCATTCCACCTATTATTTGAACATCATAGTGTCTCATATTTAATGTTCTTTTTGATGTCTCTCTAACTACAGCAAATATTTCTGGTAAAAATTTGGATATTGATCCAGCTTCATTAAATTTATTTTTAAAATAATTTGTTTTATTTTTTAATTCTTGATCAGATAGTTCTGAAATTTCTTCTTCCAATTTATTTACTTTCTCTACAAAACTCCCATATTTTTTAAGCGTATTAGATTTTATAGAACCAAATAATTTATTAACGATATTAATCATCTTATGATAAATGGCAGTTAATATATGAAAAATATTTTTTCTACAAAGGAATTTAATCTAAATTATAGTCAATAAAATGATTTCAATATTTAAGCCAAAAAAAATCAGAGATTTTAATCCTAATGGCCTTAAAATTTATACTTTCAATGCTGGATTTAAAAAAAAAGATAAAGATCTTTTAATAATAATTTTTGATCAAATTATTAATGTATGTTGTGTATATTCAAAAACGTCAACACCTTCAGCCCCAATAATTTGGGATAAACAAAATAACAAAGGTAAGGCTAAAGCATTAGTTGTGAATGCTGGTAATGCGAACGCGCATACTGGTAAAGAAGGTCTTAATATTATTGATAAATATGTAAAAGCATTAACAAAAAAAATTAAATGCAAATACAATGAAGTATTAGTATCATCTACTGGTGTAATTGGTGAAAAATTTAATCCTAGTTTAATTATAAATAAATTTGAAAAAATAAATTCCAAAAACAAAAACAGCTTACTAGCAAGTGCTAAAGCAATTATGACAACAGATACTTTCCCAAAAGTATCAATTAAAAATATTAACTTAGATAATCAATCATTTAAAATTTATGGAATTGCAAAAGGGTCAGGTATGATACAACCAAATATGGGAACAATGCTGGTGTATATTTTTATAGAATGTGAAATTTCAAAACAGTTAATGATTAGATTACTTAAAAATAATTTAGATAACACATTTAATTCAATAACTGTAGATAGCGATACATCAACAAGTGATACTTTAATGATGTTTTCTCTTGGTATTAAAAATATTAATTTAAATAAAAAGAATTTTAAAATATTAAATTATAAAATTTATGAGTTAATGCATGATTTATCTCTTCAAGTAATTAAAGATGGAGAGGGTGTTTCTAAGCTAATAAGAGTTAATGTTTTGAATGCAAGATCCAAAAATCAAGCAAAAAAAATTGCATTTAGTATTGCTAATTCTCCTTTGGTTAAAACAGCTGTAGCTGGTGAAGATGCAAATTGGGGAAGGGTAATAATGGCAATTGGTAAAACTGAAGAAAATATAAATCAAAATAAAATCAAAGTTTTATTTGGAAACAATGTTGTATGTGAAAATGGTTCTATTAGTAAAAAAATAAATATTAAAAAACTTAATAATTATATGAAAAATAAAACTATAGATATCAATGTAAAATTAAATTTGGGTAAGTATTTTTACACGGTTCATGGAAATGATCTTACCTTTGAATATTTAAAGATTAATGCTGATTACAGATCTTAATTTTATTTTTTCCAAGCACAAATTGTATTAAAATTTATATCAAGATTAAAACTATCTTCATAATATTTTTTTTTGAATTTTTTCTCCAAAAGAATAAAGTATTTCTTATTCTCAAAATTATTTTTTTTATCTTTACCTGCATAGGGTAAGTTCAAAAATCTTACATCATCAAGTAGTTTTTTAAAAACTGAATATTCAATAGTAAAGTTATTATTATTTATTAAAGGTGCATCAAAGTTATACACTTTAAGCAGCTTAAAAATATCATTTGTATCTAAAATTGGATTAACTCTTTGATACATACCTCCGTATAAAATATTGTCTGTTTCATACATTGAATTTATAAGCTGATATGCATTTTCAGCACTTGGAATTGTTGCTATAAAAAATCCATTGGAATTTAGGCTTTGAAAAATAGTTTTTATAAATTTCTCAAAATTGGATGTTAATTGACAAAAAAAATTACTATATATTAAATCAAATTTTTTATCTTTAATTTGTATATCGTCCATATCAATTTCTATTAATTGTCGATCTGTTTTTTTAGTAAAAAATGACAAATCGATATCAGCACTTGTTATAGAACAAGAAGGAAATCTTTCTTTCAGATAATTAATAATTAATTTGTCATTAATCCCAAGTTCTAAAATATTATTAAAAGGAACTTTCAAAATATCTAGGGAATCAATTATATTTTTACTTATTTCATTATATATAAAGTTTTCTCCATATTTTCTATCCTTAGTTCTTAAAAGTTTAAGGTATTTTTTGTTTATCATTTTTCTATAAAGTATAAAAAGCAAATATGGATATTATTCTTAAAGAGATAGTTGCAATTATTAAAGAAGAAACTGAAAATATTAATAAAAAAATCTATGGAACTACCTTTTTAGAAATACTAAAAGAAAAAATTTTAAACAGACAAGATCAAATTTCTTTTAAAAATCATGTAATACAAAATTCTAATATTGATTTGGAAGAAAATATAAATGTTCTTGAAAAAAATCTTTTTTTTAAATTATCCTGTTACCAAACTCCCAAATCATTATTGAAATTCGAATTGAAAAAAAATTTTCTACTTATTATTTTTAAAGAGCTTGTAAAAATTGATATTTTAAATCAAAATACTCAAAAATATATCAATGTTAGCTTAAAACCTTTTATGGGTGTAACATTGTCAAAGGGAACAGTATGTAATTTAAATTTTCCAAAAAATTCACTAATTATGCAAATAGAAACTGATGACGTTGATTTTGATATTGAAAAAAAAACAGATGTAACAATATAAGAAATATGATCGTATTTAATCTTAATTGCTCTGATTGCGCCTCCTCTTTTGAAGGATGGTTCGAAAATACTAAGGACTACAATAAGCAAATTAGAAAAGGTTTACTTACTTGTCCTTCCTGCAATAGTGCTCAAATAAAAAAAGGTTTAATGGCACCAAATGTATCAAAAAAATCAAATTCAAAAATTTCTAAAAGGAATAAATCAATTGCTTCAAATGTTAAGAAGTTAAAAAAGATTATAGAAAAAGAATTTGATTATGTCGGTGATAAATTTACCGAGGAAGCAAAGAAAATTAAATATGGCGAAGCTAAGGAACGTGCCATATATGGCGAAGCCTCTATTGAGCAAACTAAAGAATTAATAGATGAAGATATCGATGTACTACCATTGCCTTTTTCAACAAAAAAAACTAATTAATTAAACTAGCGGTACAAAAATAATTTATCATGTAATTTTTTGATAATTTCCATTCCCTATTTAATGGATTAAAAACAAGACCTTTAATATTATTAAAATTAAATTTTTCTTTTAATAAAATTTTTTTTAATTCTTCAGGTTTAATTAATTTATTATAATCGTGGGTACCTTTTGGTATCCAATGGAGGATATTTTCTGCCATATTAATTGCAATTAGTTTAGAGAGTAAGTTTCTATTAATAGTAGAAATAATTATTAAACCATTCTTATTTAAATTTTTTTTTATATTTTTTATTGTTTTTTTCCAATCATCTAAATGTTCCAAAACTTCAAACATTAGTATTATATCAAATTTTTCATCTAATTTTGATTTCTCAATATCTTTATTAATATAATTAATTTTAAGTTTATTTTTTTTAGAATGTATCTTAGCAGCTATTATATTATTTGGAGCAAAATCTATTCCTGTAACCTTCGCACCCAGTCTTGCTAGTGGTTCACAAATTATTCCTCCACCACAGCCTACATCAAGTATTTTTAAATTTCTAATATTTCTATTATTTATTTGATCTAATATATAAGACATTCTATGACTTTTAATTTGATGCAGAATCTTAAATTTACCATTTTCATTCCACCATTCATCTGAAAGTTGATTAAAGAAGGCAAATTCTTCATTTTTTGATTTTATATTCATCATATATCTTGTTTGTTGGAAACAATAATTATAATAGCTGAAATAATTTAAAAAAGATTTAAGTCAATGAAACTCGTAGTAATGAAATTTGGTGGTACCTCAGTTGCCAGTATTGATAAAATCAATAATGTTGCTAACATTGTTGAAAAACAACTAAACGATAAAAAATTGATTGTTATTTTATCTGCAATGTCAGGTGTGACAAATAAAATGCAAGAATATATAGACGGAATTGGTTCAAATGAAATCATTGAAAACGATTTAATCTTAACATCTGGTGAAGCTGTATCTGTTGGACTTCTTTCAGCTATTTTAAAAAAAAGAAATATTAAATCCATCCCTTTGCTTGGGTGGCAAATACCAATTATTACAGATAGCAACCATCAAAAAGCTAAAATCTTAAATATTGATAAAAATAGAATCGATCAATTTCTAAAAGATTATGATGTAATAGTGGTTGCTGGATTTCAAGGCGTTGATAGAAATGGAAACATAACATCATTAGGAAGAGGTGGTTCTGACACAACTGCAGTTGCTATCGCTGCAGCTGTTGATGCAGAAAGATGTGATATTTATACTGATGTGGATGGTGTTTATACAACTGATCCAAATCTAGAGCCTAAAGCTAGAAAAATTAATAAATTAGCATTTGAAGAAATGTTAGAAATGTCTTCTACTGGTGCAAAAGTACTTCATACTCGCTCTGTAGAATTAGCAATGAAGCACAATCTTACTTTGCAGGTACTCTCTTCAATAACAAAAAAAATTGGTACATTTGTTGTAGATGAAAATAAATTAATTGAAAAAGAAATAGTAAGCGGTGTAAGTTATAGTAACAATGAATCAAAACTAACATTATCTGGTATTGCTGATAAACCTGGTATTTCAGCAACTATCTTTGGATTATTAGCTAATAATAATATTAATGTAGATATGATTGTTCAAAATACATCACAAGACGGTGTTACCGCAAATATTACATTTACTGTTCCAAATAGTGAAATTGATAATGCTAAAAAACTATTAGAAGAAAATCAAAATTTAATTGATTTTAGAGCTATTAAAACTGACACTAACATTTCTAAAATTTCAGTAATTGGCATGGGGATGATGTCTCAATCTGGTGTTGCAAAGAAGATGTTTACAACATTAGCTAATAATTCAATTAATATATTAGCTATCTCAACATCAGAAATAAAGATAAGCGTCTTAATTGATAAAAAATTTACAAAAATTGCTGTAAAAAATTTACATGAAGCATATAATCTAGGTAGTTAATGAAAACAGTAGGTCAAATCTTATCAATTGCAAGAAACTCTAAAAATGTTTCAATTACTGATATATCAATTGAATTAAAAATTTCGCAAAGTATCATTATTGATCTTGAAAATGATAATATCAAAAACAATTCAGATATTGTTTTTAATATTGGGCATCTAAGATCATATTCAAAATATCTGGAACTAGATACCGATTCAATTATAAATAAATTTAAAGATGAAGTTTCATTTAATGATAAGGAAGAAAAAAAGAATATTACACCATTAGTTGAAAATAATTTTTTTAAAATAGAAAAGTTTTTTGCTACCTCTATTATCTTAATTATATTTTCTTCATTTTATTTTTTATTCATTGATCAAAAAGATAATGAAATTAACTTTGCCTTAATACCAGATATACCTGAAAGTTTGGAGCCTATAGTAGAAAAAGCAAATACTTATAATAATCTATCTCAAAGTAGTGATGTTAATAAAAGTGCTTTTATAAATAATTCTAGTGCAGTAGCATCTATAGAATTAGATGAAGATGTGACTACAGTTGCTACATTAAAAATGTTAAATCCAACTTGGCTACAACTAAGAGATGAAAAGAATAACATTGTTCTAAGCAAGTTAATGGAAAAAGATGAAGAATTTTCATATGAATTAAAATTGAACTACAACATTACTGCAGGTAATGCGGGTAATATTTTAGTACTAATAGATGGTGATGTCAGAGGAAAGATAGGTAAATACGGCGATATATTAGATTCTTTTGTTTTATATAAAGATTTTACTAATTAAATAGATGTTAAGACCGTATCAACAAATTCATAGAAGAAAATCGCGTGTAGTTAAAGTTGGAAATGTAAGTATTGGAGGCAGTAATCAAATTGCAGTTCAAACAATGACAAATACTCTGACTTCTAATGCCAAAGATACTATTGCTCAAATAGAAAGATCTGCAAAACTTGGAGTTGATTTAGTTCGCGTTTCTGTTCCAGATAAAGAGTCTTCACATTCTTTAAAAGAAATTATCAAACATAGCCCTGTACCTATAATTGCTGATATACATTTTCATTACAAAAGAGGTATTGAAGCAGCAAACAATGGCGCTTCTTGTATTAGAATTAATCCTGGTAATATTGGGAGCATTGAAAGAATAAAAGAAGTTATAAAAGCTGCAAAAGATAATAATTGCTCAATTAGAGTAGGTGTTAATGCAGGAAGTTTAGAAAAACAAATTTTAGAAAAATTTTCTGAACCTAATCCAGAAGCCTTAGTTGAAAGCGCAAAATTAAACATAAAGATACTAGAAGATAATGATTTCACCAATTTCAAAATCAGTGTGAAATCCTCAGATATATTTATGACTATAAAAGCATATGAGCAATTAGCTGAATTATGTGATTATCCATTGCATTTAGGTATTACAGAGGCAGGAGGAAAAAGAACAGGTTCAATTAAATCTTCAATTGGAGTTGGAAATTTACTTTTGAGAGGAATAGGAGATACAATTAGAATATCATTGTCAGATGAGCCTGAGGAAGAGGTAAGAGTTGGTTTTGAAATCTTAAAAAGCTTAGGATTAAGGAATAGAGGTGTAAAAATTATATCATGCCCTTCATGTGCTAGACAACAATTTGAAGTAATAAAAACTGTAAAAAACTTAGAAAAAAAATTAGATGATATTTCTACCCCTATAACAGTGTCAATAATTGGATGTGTCGTTAATGGTCCAGGTGAAGCAACTATGACAAATATTGGAATAACTGGTGGGGGCAATAATACACATATGATTTATCTTGATGGTAAAAAAAATAACGTTGTAAAAAATGTTGATTTAGAAAATTATCTTGAAGATCTTATTAGAAAAAAAACTAAAGAAATAGAACTTAGTAATTAATATGAAATTAAGACCAGTAAGAGGCACACATGATATATTTGGAGAAGAAATAGATAAATTTAACTTTATTTCAAATATCGTATCTAAAAATGCTAATTTAAAAGAATATAGAGAAATCCAGACACCAATTTTTGAATTTAGTGATTTATTTGCAAAACCTCTTGGTGAACATTCTGATGTTGTGTTGAAAGAAATGTATTCATTTGAAGACAGAAATAATGAATATTTAACACTACGCCCTGAGTACACAACGCCAATGATTAGAGCAGCTATTACTAATAATCTTTTAAACGATCTTCCATTAAAAATTTTTGGAATTGGACCGATGTTTAGAAGAGAAAGGCCACAAAAGGGTAGATATAGACAATTTAATCAAATTAACTTTGAAATACTTGGAACTAGAGATTTTCTTGCTGATGTTGAGTTAATTTCTCTATCAAATAATATTTTAAACGAGCTGTTGCCTAAATCTAAAATAAAACTTTATATTAATTCTTTAGGAGATAAAAAAACATTAATTGATTTTAAAAAAAGTCTTACAAAATATTTTAATACCCATAAAAAAAAACTATCAGAAGAAAGTATTAAAAAAATTGAAACTAACCCATTAAGAATATTAGATTCAAAAAATGAGGAAGATATAGAAATTTCACTATCTTCACCTAAAATTTATGAATACTTAACAGATGAAGCTAATAAACACTACGAAGATCTTAAAAGATCGTTAAATATACTAGAAATTGATTTTGAAGAAAACGCTAATCTTGTTAGAGGTCTTGATTATTATTGTAATACAGTATTCGAATACAAATCAGATAATTTAGGAAGTCAAGATACATTACTAGGTGGTGGAAGATATGATGGTTTAATAAAAGTATTAGGTGGGCCTGATATACCCGGTATTGGATGGGCTGCAGGTATTGAAAGAATTGCATTATTAATGGAGTCTGAAAAAAAAATAAGCTCAACTATTCATATTGCAGTAACAGATGAAAAATTTACAGATTATTTTCTTTATTTACAAAAATATTTATCTGAGAATAGAATTTCATATTTCTGGAATTATAAATATAATTTAAAAAAATCATTTACAAAAGCAAATACATCTTCAGCATCATATATAATTATTATTGGAGAAAATGAGTTTAATGGTGATTTTTTTACTATTAAAAATTTAATGACTGGCGAACAAAGAGAATTAAAGCTTAATCAAATATTTAATCATTTGAATGATAAATCTAGATAAACAATTTTCAATAATCTTAGAAAAATTTAAATTAATTGAAAATTCATTAAACAATATGAATGATATTGACTCTAACGAATTAATTAAATTAAACAGAGAATATTCAGAGCTTCGACCAATTGTAGAAAAAATTCAAGAATACAACGATTTACAAAAAGATATATTAAATCTAAATGAGTTAGTAAAAGATAATGATTTAGAAATTAGTAAAATAGCTGAAACGGAACTCATTGAAAAAAAAAATTATATTAAAGATCTTGAACAGGAATTATTAAAGTTACTAATACCAAAAGATGAAAATGACTCTAAAAATTCAATTTTAGAAATCAGAGCCGGTACTGGAGGTGATGAAGCATCTCTTTTTGCCTCTGATTTATTAAATATGTATCAGAGATATGCTGATTTAAATTCATGGAAATTTGATATTTTATCAATATCAGAAACAGGTTTAAAAGGCGTGAAGGAGGCTGTTTGCAATATTTCAGGATTAAATGTTTTTTCAAAACTAAAATTTGAATCTGGTGTGCATAGAGTGCAAAGAGTTCCAACGACTGAAAGTAGTGGAAGAGTACATACATCAGCGGCTACTGTAGCAGTTCTACCTGAAGCTGAAGAGGTTGATATTGAAGTTCTTGATAAAGATCTAAGAATTGATGTTTTTAGATCAAGCGGGCCAGGAGGACAATCCGTCAACACTACTGATAGTGCTGTGAGAATAACGCATGTTCCAACTGGTATAGTAGTTTCTCAACAAGATGAAAAATCTCAACATAAAAATAAAGCAAAAGCTCTAAAGATTTTACGATCAAGATTACTAGACAATCAAATACAAGAAAAAAACAAAGAAAGATCTGAACAAAGAAAAAATCAAGTAGGTTCTGGAGATAGATCTGAAAGAATAAGAACCTATAATTTTCCTCAAGGAAGGGTTTCTGATCATAGAATAAATCTTACATTGTATAATCTGTCAGAAATACTTGAGGGTAAAATAGATGAGTTGATAAATCCTCTAATTGCTGAAGAAGAGAGTACAAAGTTAGCAAATATGAAAAATGAATAATTTAATTAAAGAGAGTTTAACTAAATTAAAACAAAAAAACATAAGTAATCCTGAACTAGATCTAAAAATTTTACTAAAGCATGCTTCAAAAAAAAATAATGAAATTATTTTAAGTAATTTTAACTTAGACAATATTGATATTGTTAAATTTAAATCTTATCTTCAAAAAAGAATTAATAGACAACCAATAGCTAAAATTATCAAAAATAAACCTTTTTGGAAAAATGATTTTTATGTAAATAATTTTGTTTTAGATCCACGTCCTGAAACAGAATTAATAATTGAGGAAGCATTAAATATTTACAGAAATAAAAACCTTCAATTAAAAATATTAGATATTGGTACTGGATCAGGATGCATTGCAGTATCACTAGCAAAGGAATTTAAAAATGCATCTATTACAGCTATAGATATATCTAAAGAAGCATTAAAAGTTGCAGAAAAAAACTTAAAAATACATAATTGCTATAATCAAATTCAACTTAAGAAGATTGATTTTAAAAATATTATTTCCAAGTTTGATTTGATTGTATCTAATCCACCATACCTTACAAACGAACAGTTTAATAATGCTGATCCAGAAATTAGAAATTTCGAGCCGAAATTAGCCTTAGTTGGAGGAGATGATGGTTTGAAATTTTACAGAGAATATTCAAAAAATATTAAAAATTTAATGAATAAAAGTGCTTATTTTATATGTGAAATTGGCATTAATCAGAGACAAGATTGTGAAGAAATTTTTGAAAATTCTGGATTAAATTTGAATAAAATAGTTAATGATCTTCAAGGAATCGAGAGAATTCTAAGTTTTTCCAAGATATAAGTTGAAATAAATCAAATGAACTGTATAGGTTATTGAAATATTAATAATTTATTAAAAAATTTTTAATTTCCAAACAGAATGTATAAAAAAAACGGTAGAACCGCTTATAAGAGTAATAGAAGAACCAGTTTTAGGAAACCTGGTGGGTATAAAAATTTCAATAATAGAAATAGAGGAAATGTATCCCAGCAATATAACAAGTACTTAAAACTAGCTAAAGAAGCATCAAGATCAGGTGATAGAATTCAATCTGAATACTATTATCAATTTACTGATCACTACTACAGAATAATGGTTGAACTTGGAATAAGTATAGAAGAAAATACAAATGTTGATGACCAAAAACATAGTACTTCAAATGAACAAACCTCAGATACTGATAATGAAACTATCGAAGTAAATGATAATGATAAAGTAGAAGATGATTCTATCGAATCTATTCCATTTATAGCTGAACCATCTAAAGAAAAAAGAACAAGATCAACAAAGTAGTTATTCGTATAACATACTCAAATGATCAGCATATATTATTTTATATTCTTCTTTAAATTTTTCTAATTCTTTACCCTTAAGTATTTTTCCAGAAGGAAGTTTTAGTTTTAATGGATTTATATGTTTATTTTGATAAATAATTTCATAATGAAGATGAGGTCCAGTAGAATTTCCTGTACTTCCTACATAGCCTATAACTTCACCTTGGTTTACTCTTACCCCTTTAGAAATACCTTTCTTATAATTTGACAGATGTGCATACGCCGTTTTATATCCATTATTATGCCTTATACGAATATATTTCCCATATCCTCCATTCCTTCCAACATATTCGACAATTCCATTCCCTCCAGCATAAATTGGTGTTCCTGTGGGTGCAGCAAAATCAACACCTTTATGCATTTTATTGAAACCTGAAATAGGATGTTTTCGCATACCAAAATTTGATGAAATTCTTGCGCCATCTAATGGTGTCTTTAAAATTGATTTTTTAACATTTTTTCCCTCTCTGTTAAAATAATCTACATAACCATCATTTGTAATAAACTTAAAATATTCTAACTGTTTTCCATCAATTATTATCGAAGCATATTTAATATCGTTATATTCTAGTCTACCTGTTTCAACTATTTCATCAAATTCATAGGATATTGAAACAACTGTATCGACTTTAATATCTCTTTGAAAATCAAGATCAAAACTAAAAAGGCGTATAATTTTAACTAAAATATCTGATGATACGTCATTTTTAATACCATCTGAAAATAATGATTCTGAAATTGTATACTCTTTAGATTCAATAAATGAATTCTTTGTTAATTCTATTATATTTAGATTTATTTCTTTATCTAAATTAACAGAGATAATAGTCTCATTGTTTTTAAAAAATTCAATTTTTTTTATTTCAGCAAAATTATTTTCAAACACACTTATAATTTCTCCAGTTTTAATTTTCTTTAAATCATAAGATTTTTCGATCTTACTAATGATTTCATAAATTTTTTTCTGCTTAAAGTTTAGATTTTCCAAAATAGAGACAAAAGTATCACCTTGTAAAATTTCAATTTTTTTCTCAACAAATTTTTCTTTATCAATATTTTTTTTTATATTAGGTGTTGTTACTTCTTCTTTTTTTTCTTGAATAATTTCTTTTTTATCTTCTACTATTTCTTTTTTTATAATTTCTTCCTCAAAAATATATTTCTCTGATATGTTTAAGTATTCAGAAATAAACAAATAATATCCTGACGATATTAAAGAAATTAAAATTAGATATCTTAAAATTCTAAACACCTAAAAATATTTTGAATTAAAATATACAAGTGGTTTCAATTTATCATTAGATTGTAATTCCAATATCTTACATATAAATATTATGTGATCACCTTTTTTGATTTTATCTACTAGCTCACATTCAAGATTTGCTATGCAATTAGGTATAATTACTGTTTTATTTTTTCCTGCAAAAAATCTTATATCTTCTAAGTTAGGTACAGTTGAAGCAAAATTATCAGATATTTTTTTTTGTTTATTAGATAAAATATTTATTGATAAAAATTTAGTTTTTGAAAATTGCTTTATTGAAGACGAGTAATTACCCAAAGAAAACAGAACCATAGGAGGGTTAAGAGATAATGAGTTAAATGAATTAACAGTTTTTCCATATATTGAATTATTATTTTTAACACATACAACAGTAATTCCTGTTGAAAACTTACTAAGTGTTTTTTTAAAATTATTAGTATTTACCTTTTTCATAATCTTTTTTGCATATAAATCGAATCAACCCATTTATTTTTTTTAAAACCAGCTTTCTTTATAGTTCCAACATATTGAAATCCATTATTTTTATGAATTTTTATAGAAGCAAAATTATTTTTGCCACCAATCACTGCAATCAAATTTTTAATCTTTGTAATTTTTTTACATATTTTGACAAGTTCTTTTAATATTTCATTACCATAACCATTATTAGTGTAATCTGGATCTACATAGATTGAATGTTCATATGAAAATCTATATCCACTTTTTTCCCTAAATTTATTTACAAAGGCTAATCCAATAACTTCATTTTCTTCAATTGCTAAAATAAATGGTAACTTATTATTTTTAATTTTTTTTAATAATAAATAAAATGTTGATTTAGATAATTTTTTCTCTTCAAAATTAGAGAATGAATTTTCAATAAAATAATTATAAATTTTTAGAGCTTTAGAGATTTCATTTTCTGTAAAATTGTTTTTTTTTACCCTCATTTATCTCCTAATATTAATATTCAATTGTATGAATAATTCTAAACTCTGAATATTATTTAATAAAAAATTGATCAATATGTTTATAATTTATTTACCTAATTAATGATTAAAAAAGGTTAAATTATGTATAATTTAAAAATCTAATACGATCTTTCAATTATTGCTTTACCTTTAAAAGTCATTATATTTCAAACACTATATTTTTATAAAATAAAACTTATTGGGTGTGTAGCTCAGCGGTAGAGCACTGCCTCGACACGGCAGGGGTCACAGGTTCAATCCCTGTCACACCCACCATATAAATTTTAATAAATATTCTTGAAATTTATTAATATGATATACTTATAGTATATGTTCAAATGTTTACTAGTAGCCACTCTGATCGCTTCATTGATTTTCTTAATAATAGACGTAATTTGGCTAAGCTTTGCTACAAAATCTTTTTATAGACCTTTAATAGGTAATTTATTAGCTGATAAGCCTGTAATGTGGGCTGCTGCTCTTTTTTATATATTATATGTCTTTGGAATGGCTTTGGTTGTAATTCAACCTTGTGTTGATTCTGGTAACTTAATGAAAACATTGTACACTGGCTTCATATTTGGTTTGGTTGCATATGGCACATATAACTTAACAAATATGGCTGTACTTAAAGGATGGTCGCCAACTGTTACTTTCGTAGACATGTTCTGGGGTGGTTCATTAACAGCTGTATCAGCTACATCTGGATTATACTTAGCAAAAAAAATAGTAAATTTTTAATTTAGTCGATCCATTCCAAATTTTAGCATTTTTATTAGTATAGGGTTTTGATTTATTTTATTTTTATATTTTTTTATAAAAGTATTAATTTTATTATTACATAAATCAGTAACTTGTTTTTCACCAATTAATTTTAGCAAGGTACTTTTTCCTTGCTCAACATCTTTACCTGGTGTTTTTCCAATTTTCTTAAAAGTTCCAATTTCATCGATTAAGTCATCTATAATTTGAAATATTAAACCAAATAACATTCCATAATCTTTTGCAAATTGAATTTCTATTTTACTTTTATCTTTTAATATAAAAGGTGCAGCAAAAGAGAATTCAAATAACTTACCAGTTTTTCTAGAATACATATCTAAAATTTTATTTTTAGATAACTTTTTATTTTCATATTCTAAATCTAAAGTTTGACCAAGAGCTAATCCTTTATGCCCAATACACAAAGAAAGATAATTTATTAAATTTAATCTAGAAATAACATTTTTATTTTTAAAATTACCTGAGATCAATTCAAATGCTAAATCATGTAAAGCATCACCAGCTAATATTGCAGTAGCTTCATTAAATTTTTTATGAGTACTTAATTTACCTCTTCTGTAATCATCATCATCCATTGATGGTAAATCATCGTGAATTAAGGAATACGAATGTATACATTCAATACATGAGGCTATGATAAAGGCATCATTTGATGAAATTTTTGATATTTTTGCAGACTCCATTACTAAAAATGGCCTTATTCTTTTTCCTCCATTCATAGAGCCATAAAAGATTGCATTTGATAAACTTGATTTGTCTAGCTTATTTTTTAAAAGTCTTTTAAATTTAATATCAAACTTTCTTTTATTTGCATTTATTAACGTATTTAAGTTCATAGATAACAATTTATATTTGTTTTAATTTTTAAATTATTTAATACAAATATGCGAATGTATTTATGAGAATCGAAGAAGAAATTAAACTTGACTACTCAGATGTCCTTTTTAGACCAAAGAGAAGTACTTTAAAAAGTAGGAAAGATGTTGATTTGAATAGAAAATATACTTTTAAACACTCAAGATCATCATGGAAAGGAATTCCAATAATAGCTTCTAATATGGATGGTGTTGGTGAAATAGATGTTGCAAAAAAACTAAGTTCTCACAAACTAATGACCGCTTTAACAAAACAGCACGACATTAATCAAATAGGAGCTATTTATAAAAGAAATATTTTTTTTGATTCAATTGCTCTCAGTTGCGGAACAAGTAAAGACAGTTATAATAGGTTAAATTCAATTCTAAAAAAATATCCAAAATTTAAATTTATATGTATTGATGTTGCAAATGGTTATTCAGAAAATTTTAGTAATTTTGTTTCAGAAGTAAGAAAAAAATATCCAAAAAAAACTATTATTGCAGGTAATGTTGTTACTGCAGATATGACTCAAGAATTAGTATTAAGTGGGGCAGATATTGTTAAAGTTGGTATCGGTCCTGGAAGTGTATGTACTACTAGAATACAAACAGGAGTAGGTTATCCACAACTAAGTGCTGTAATGGAATGCGCTGATGCAGCACATGGATTAGGAGCGCATATTATCGCTGATGGAGGATGCACTTGTCCTGGTGATGTTGCAAAGGGATTTGGTGCTGGTGCAGACTTTGTAATGCTTGGCGGAATGCTAGCAGGTCATAAGGAAGGAGGAGGTGATATAATCGAAGAAAATGGAAGTAAATTTATCGAATTTTATGGATCAAGTTCTGAAGAAGCAAATGATAAACATTATGGTGGTCTTGCAAATTATCGATCATCTGAAGGTAAAAAAGTTAAAATACAAATGAAGAATTCACTAGATAGTACAATTAGAGATATTCTTGGAGGTGTACGAAGTAGTTGTACTTACGTTGGTGCTTCATCATTGAAGCAGCTTAGTAAGTGTACTACATTTGTAAGAGTAAATAATCAGTATAATGACACTTTTGGGAAAGTATAGACTAGTAACCTATTGCCATACCATCCTTTCGTGGATCTGACCCCCCGATAAGTACTCCATTTTTTCTATCTATTTTTATACATTGACCACCACCAATAGCATTTTTATTTATTTTAATTTGATGACCAATATTTCGCAATTTTTTTACAATTTTATTATCTAATGAATTTTCAACATTCAAAATGCCATTAAGAGCAAATGCACGAGGTAAATCTAAACCTTCTTGTACTGACATATCGTAGTCGATTATATTCTGAATCAAATGAGATTGACCAATTGGCTGATATTGCCCTCCCATTACTCCATAAGAATACAAGGTTTCATCCTTCTTATTAGTTATTAGGCCAGGGATTATTGTATGAAGTGGTCTTTTTTGACTATCAATCGAGTTTGGGTGACCATCTTCTAATCTGAAATTTACACCTCTATTTTGAAAAAGAATTCCAGTTCTATTACTTGTAATTCCACTTCCAAAACCATGACAAATTGAATTAATAAAAGATACTGAATTCAAATCTCTATCTACAACACTTAAATATATTGTTTCAGGGTGAGAAGTTACATAGCCTTTTTTTGAAGAATAAATTTTATTTTTATTTATTCTAGAACATAAAGAGCTTATATATTCATTACTTAAATAATCTTTTATATTTATATTATTAAAATTAGGATCACCAAATATTGTTTCCTTAACCTCAAAACATATTTTTGAAATTTCAGCTTGAAGATGATATCTTTCAAAACTTGAAGGATTGTATTTTTTGATATTTAATTTCTCAGTCATCGCCATCATCATTAAGACAACTAATCCAGGACTATTTAAAGGACATTGATGGATTTTTAGATTTCTATACGAATTAGTAATTGTTTTTGAAAATAATGTTTTTTGATTATAGAAATCCTCCTCTGTATGAAGTCCACCAAGGTTATTTAGTGTCTCGAGCATATCCTTTGTAATTTCACTTTGATAAAATCCTTTAATTTTATTTTTTGATATGATTCTTAAAGTATTTGCTAAAGGAATATTCTTAAAAACTTCACCAAAACAATAACTTAGATTTTTATTTAAAAATAATCTTTTAGAATTACGATTTAATTTTAGTTTTTTTTCGTTCTCCTTCCACGCTATTGCTTCAACTTCATGAACAGGAAATCCATTTCTAGCAAAATTTTCTGCACCAGATAAAACTTCTTTAAAATCAATTCTTCCAAATTTTTCATGCATAGAACACCATGCATGAACTGCCCCGGGAATAGTAACTGAATGCGGACTTGTTAAACCAATATGTTTTATTTTATTATCTTTATAAAATTGTAAGTTTGCTTTTTTTGGAGCAATTCCAGAACCATTTACAGCAATTGGTTTTTTTCCATTCATTGAAACAATTGCAAAGCAATCTCCACCAATTCCTGTTGCACTAGGACATACTACAGATTGAACAGCTGAAGCTGCGATAGCTGCATCAACTGCATTTCCTCCTTTTTGAAGTATATTTATAGCCACCATTGAACTTAATGGATTTGAAGTTGCTACCATCCCGTTATGGCCTAAAACATTAGATCTACCGGGATAAGATAATTTTCTCATATAATTAAGATAATATATGTTTGACAAAACAAATTACAGAATTTAAAGCGCTTTTTTATGAAAGTTAAGTGCTCATTAAAAACAACAAAAAACAGAGACAAAGACTGTAAAGTTGTTCGCAGAAAAGGGAGAATTTATGTTATTAATAAAAAAAATCCCAGAATGAAAGCAAGACAGGGTTAATTAACTCTCCGCTATATATTTTTCAGCTTCTAAAGCAGCCATACAACCCATACCAGCAGCAGTGACAGCCTGTCTGTAAGTTTTATCTTTTACATCTCCAGCTGCAAAAACCCCCTTAATACTTGTTTCAGTACTATCCGGTTTAGTAATTATATAATTTTCCTCATCCATTTCTAACTTATCAATAAAAAGTGAAGTAGCAGGATCGTGCCCTATAGCTATAAATGCACCATTTACATCTATAGTTGTTTTGCTACTATCTAATGTGCTTTCTAAAATTATTTTTTTTAATATATTTGGATTTTCATCTCCAACAAATTCGGAAACTTTACTGTTCCAAATTACTTCAATTTTTTTATTGTTAAACAGTCTTTCTTGTAAAATTTTTTCTGCTCGCAAACTATCTCTTCTATGAATTAACAATACCTTTGAAGCAAACTTAGTCAAAAACATTGCCTCCTCTACCGCACTATTACCTCCACCTATCACTGCTACTTGTTGATCTTTGAAGAAAAATCCATCACAAGTTGCACAAGCAGAAATACCAAATCCTTTAAATTTTTTTTCACTCTCCAAATTCAGCCATCTAGCTTGAGCACCTGTTGCTATAATAATTGATTTTGATATAAATTCTTTTCCTGACTCAGTTTTGGAATTAAATGGATTTTTTTCAAAATCAACTGAAGTTACAATATCATTGTGAAAAATAGTTCCTACTTTTATAGCTTGTTCTTTCATTTGTTCCATAAGCCAAGGACCCTGAATAACATTTTCAAATCCTGGATAGTTTTCTACATCCGTAGTGATGGTTAGCTGACCTCCTGGTTCTAAACCTGAAACTAAATGCGGTTTTAAATTTGCTCTTGCTGCATAGATTGCAGCAGTATAGCCTGCTGGTCCAGAGCCAATAATTAAGACATCATTTTCTATTTTTTCAGTCATATAATTAAATTAATAATTTAAGCACTTTTTTCAACTGGCCAATCTGTATTAAAAGTAACATAATTTATTTGAATACATCTTCTCTCTTTTTGAATTTCTTTTAATTCAAGTCCATGCCAGGTATCATCCCCTGAAGAAAAAAAATAACCACTATTATGAATATATTCAATTGTTTTAACTAATTTAAAATTTTCATCATATAGGTCGGTACCTAAATTTGACGCTTCATTATATGGGTTTGCCCAAACCATCATCGTCATTAATTTTTCTGAAATATCTTTGTGTGGTTTTAACCAAAATCCTTTTTTATCTCCAATTACTTCTAATCTTACGTATGAATTTGATAAATCTTTATCAATTATTTTCGATATTTTATTTACCATTTCTTTGTTTTGTAAAGACTGAATTAATTTTGTTAGATATGGAAAATTTTGACAATTATTTTTTGTTATAAAAAGTCTTAATTTACCATCAACTCCCTGTCCTGTATGATCGGCAGCTCTTGTCCCATCGTACATTCTGTCTCCTGACGGAATATTACTATAGGAAATTTCATCTAATGCGCCTTCTTCTAAACAATTACTAAATACCCAGTGATTAAAAGGAAAATCTGCATGAATTAAGTTCTCAAGATTCATTTTTCCTTTCTATAATTCTTTTTTTTATAATTCCAGCGATTCTTTCGCTTTCTTCTAGTTTCGTATATGTCCAATTTTCTAATTTGTCTAAAGTATTAAAATCTCTTGTTATATTCATTTTTCTAAATTCTTCATGAAATCTTATAAATCTTTTACTTTTTCTCTTCATTGGTAATTGATAAACATAAATTGGTTTACCAGAAATACTTGCTTCAGAAATCATAGAGGTTGAGTCAGAAGTAATAATAAAATAACTAGAATTATAAAGAGCAAATTCGTATGGATTTTTTCCTTCTCCAAACCACAAGGTAGATACAGAATTCAATTCTTTTTTTAAAATATTTTTAATTTCTTGATTAGTTCTTCTTGAGGTAATAACTAAAATTTCTTTATTATTATTATTATTATTATAATTTTTTATTTTTTTTATTCTTTCGCAAAGATCTAAAGTATTTTCTTTTGAAAAATTATAGTGATTATTTTCACCTCCAATAATACAAGTAATCAAATTTTTTGTATTAATTTCATAATGATTTTTTAAATTATTAGTTTTTTTAAAATGATGTATCGCACCTGTTGAATTGATTATATTTTCACCAAATAAAGCATCATGATTTGGAGCAATAATAAATGAAAAGTACTTTGAAGAAATTTTTGGGTTTTGAATATGAATATTAATTATATTAGGATATTTTTTTTTAAGATAGACTGATAAGTAAACACTTTTTCTTCCACAACTAATAACCACATCAGGTATTTCGTTTCTAGGTAGCTTATTTTTAAATATCCAACTAAAAATAGGAAGTATGCCAGGTTGTAATCTATTCCAAGGAAAAATTATTTCAGTTTTTACTTCTTTTATATTTATACTTAATTCATTTGCTAGACCTTTAGTCTGACTTATCATTCCTTGTGAACCATCAGTTAATGACCAAATTTTAGGATTGTCTATATTCAAATGTATTTTACTGATAATATTGTATAACTTTTTAAACCTTTTGGACTATTGATTTCAACATTATCTTCTTCTGTTTTACCAATCAAGCCTCTTGCTAAGGGACTCGTAATTGAAAGTTTTTTATTTTCAATATCTGATTCATATTCCCCAACAATTTGATATTTTTGTTTTTCTCCACTTTCATCATCTTCTATTTCAACTGTTGCACCAAATTTAATGTCATCACTTTCAACAGATTTAACATCTATCACCTCTGCTTTACTAATAGCACTCTCTAAATCTATAATTCTTCCTTCAATTAAACTTTGTTGTTCTTTAGCATATTGGTATTCTGCATTTTCAGATAAATCACCATGACTTCTAGCTTCTGCTATTGCTTCAATTATTTTTGGCCTATCTTCAGATGTTAATTTTTTTAATTCATCTTGTAATTTTGTATAACCATCAGCTGTCATTGGAATTTTATTCATAAACTCATGATGATTTATTTATTTTTTATAGTCAATAAAATTAATTTATAGTTTGAAGACTTTTTATTGTGAATTCTTGAGTTTTCATATGTTCAATAGCATCTACAGCAACTTTTGCTCCAGCTATTGTTGTATAATATGGAATATTATACATTAATGATGTCCTTCTAATACTATAGCTATCTCTAATAGATGATTGAGTTTTTGTTGTATTAATTACTAACTGAATTTCATTATTAATTAATGAATCAACTACATGAGGATTACCTTCTTTTACTTTATTTACTATTTTTGTCTCGATGTTATTAGTATTTAAGTATTCAGCAGTCCCTTTAGTTGCAAGTAGATTAAAATCTAATTCTTTTAACTTTTGCGCTATCTCAATAATGAACTTTTTATTATCATTGTCTATTGAGATAAATACTTTACCTTTAGATGGAAGAATATTACCACAGGCTATTTGACTCTTTATATAGGAAGATAAAAAGGTTTCATCTATTCCCATAACTTCTCCTGTAGATTTCATTTCAGGACCTAATATTAGATCAACTCCATCAAATTTATTGAAAGGAAATACAGATTCTTTTACATTAAAGTTTTTTAATTCATTAATTTTATAATCATTCAAAATTGAATTAAGATTTTCCCCAACCATTACTTTTGCTGCAATTTTTGCGACTGGAATACCTTTTGATTTGGCCACAAATGGCACAGTCCTACTGGCTCTTGGGTTTACTTCTAAAACATATATTTTTTTATCTTTAATTGCTAATTGAGTATTCATTAATCCAACAACTTTAATTTCATTGGCAATTTTTGATACCCATTCAATTATTTTATTCTGAGTGTCTTTACTAACTGAATAGGGAGGTAAGGAACAAGCACTATCTCCAGAGTGAATTCCTGCCTCTTCGATGTGTTCCATAATCCCAGCTACAAATATTTCTCCATTTTTATCTCTAATTATATCTACATCTATTTCTTTAGCATTCTCAAGATACTCATCAATTAAAATTACATTATTTGAAGAAACTTCAAGCGCTTCATTAGAGAATGATTCTAAATTATCTTTATCATATGCGATTTGCATAGCTCTTCCTCCAAGTACATATGAAGGTCTAACTAAAACAGGATATCCAATTTCTTTGGCTTTTTCTAAAGTTTGAGCTACAGTATTTGCAAAAGCATTTTTTGGTTGAGCAATTTTTAGTTTCATTAATATTTCACTGAATCTATCTCTATCTTCAGCTAAATCTATTGCTTCAGTTGAAGTTCCTATTACTTTTATTCCAGCCTCTTCTAATTCTTTTGCAATTTTCAAAGGAGTCTGGCCTCCAAATTGAACTAAAACACCAAGAACATTTCCATTACTCTTTTCTTTATTGTAAATTTCAATAACACTTTCAGCTGAAAGTGGTTCAAAATAAAGTCTATCAGCAGTATCATAGTCAGTTGAAACTGTTTCTGGGTTACAATTTATCATTATTGTTTCAATGCTCTTTTCTTTCAATGCATATACAGCATGTACACAGCAATAATCAAATTCAATGCCTTGACCTATTCTATTAGGGCCACCTCCAAGAATTATTACTTTGTCTTTGGATGTAGGATTTGCTTCACAGAATTTAGTATTTTCAAAATCCCAATCGTAAGTAGAATAAAGATACGGAGTTTTAGAACTAAATTCACCTGCACAAGTATCCACTAGTCTGAAGACAGGATTAATATCATTATTATTTCTAAATTTTCTTAATTCTATTTCTTTAATACTTAATATTGATGAGATTTTACTATCTGAGAAACCTATTTTCTTAGCATATAATATTATATCTTTGTTGAGGCCTTTTTCTTTTAATATTTTTTCAAAATCAATTATTGTTTTTATTTGATATAAAAACCATTTATCATATTTTGTAGTTTGATTTATTTCATCAACTGTTAATCCAATTCTTAGAGCTTCTCCTACAACTAACAAGCGTTGAGAAGATTGTATTTTAAGTTCTTTCAAAATTGTATTTTTATCATTGGAGCAAAGTTTTGGTTTATCAAAACCAGTTAGACCGTACTCAAGAGAATTAAACCCCTTTTGGATTGATTCATTAAAAGATCTACCTATACTCATTGCCTCACCAACTGATTTCATGGATGTTGTTAAGTCAGAATTAGCACCAACAAATTTTTCAAAAGTAAATCTTGGAATTTTAGTTACAACATAATCAATAGTTGGTTCAAAACTTGCTGGTGTTGTCGTAGTAATATCATTTTCAAGTTCATCCAAAGTATAACCTACGGCTAATTTTGCAGCAATTTTTGCTATTGGAAAACCTGTAGCTTTTGATGCTAACGCAGAAGATCTACTAACTCTTGGATTCATTTCAATTACATTAATTTCTCCATCTTCAGGATTTATTGCAAATTGAACATTTGAACCTCCAGTATCTACACCTATTTTTCTGAGAACCTTAATGCTAGCATTCCTTAAAATTTGATATTCCTTATCAGTTAATGTTAAGGATGGAGCTACTGTAATGCTATCTCCAGTATGAACACCCATTGGATCAACATTTTCAATTGAGCAAACAATAATGCAATTATCTTTATTATCTCTAACAACTTCCATCTCAAATTCTTTCCAACCTGAAACAGATTTTTCAATAAGGATCTGATTTGTTGGGCTAGCATTTAAACCCCTATTACATAAATCAATAAAACCCTCATCATCATAAGCAACACCACCTCCGGTACCTCCAAGTGTAAAACTTGGTCTTATGACAAGAGGTAAATTTAGTTCATTTTTTACTCTTTTTGACTCTTCAATAGTATTAACCACGTAACTTTTAGGACAGCTAAGACCAATTTCTTTCATAGCATCTTTAAATTTTTGCCTATCCTCAGCTAATTCTATAGCTGTTGGATTAGCTCCAATCATTTTTACTCCGTGTTTTTCAAGTATACGATTATTAAATAGTTCCATTGAAACGTTTAAAGCAGTTTGCCCTCCCATAGTTGGTAGAAGAGCATCTGGTTTTTCGATTTCGATTATTTTTTCTACAAATTCTTTAGTTATAGGTTCAATATAAGTTTGATCAGCTAATTCTGGATCAGTCATTATTGTTGCAGGATTTGAATTAATTAATACAATTTTGTAGCCTTCATCTTTGAGAGACTTACATGCTTGAGCACCTGAGTAATCAAATTCACAAGCTTGACCAATAACTATAGGGCCTGCGCCTACTATTAATATTTTATTTATGTCAGTTCTTTTTGGCATTTTGCTCAATAAGTTTATAAAATTCTTCAAATAAATAATGACTATCATGTGGACCAGGTGAGGCCTCTGGATGATATTGAACACTAAATACTGGTAAATGCTTATGTCTTAAACCTTCATTAGTTCCGTCAAATAATGAAACATGAGTTTCAATTATATCTTTACCAAAACTATCTCTATCAACCTCAAAGCCATGATTTTGTGATGTAATTTCAACAATACCTGTTGTAAGATTTTTGACGGGATGGTTTGAGCCTCTGTGACCTTGAAACATTTTTTTAGTCTTTGCATTTAATGCCAATCCTAAAATTTGATGCCCTAAACATATGCCAAATATTGGAATATTATCATCAATTAATTTTTTAATCACATCAACTATTTTACTACCTGTGGCATAAGGATCACCAGGGCCGTTTGATAAAAAAATTCCTGCAGGATTAGTTTCTATTATTTCTTCATAGTTAGAAAATAAGTTTAATACAGTTGGGTTAAGATTAAATTCATTAAGATTTCTTAAAATGTTATTTTTGATACCAAAGTCTAAGCAAGTGACATTATATTTAAATTGGTTTTTAATCGATTTATCACTTTTCCATATTCCTTTTTTCCAATTATAGTTTTGCTCTGTCGATACTATCCCTGCCAAATCTAAATTTTGAAGACCTTTCCACTCATTTATTTGAGTTTTAAGTTTTTCAATTTTATTTTCACCTTCTCCAAAGTAAATAATTGCGGCCTTTTTAGCTCCCTCAACAGATAATTTCTTTGTTAAGTATCTTGTATCAATTCCAAAAATACATGGAATTTTGTTTTTTAAAAAATATGAATTTAAGTCATTTTCTGCTCTCCAATTAGAATACTCTGATAATGGCTGATTTATTACACAGCCATCAGCGTAGATTTTTTTTGACTCTTGATCTTCTTGATTTGTACCTACAATTCCAACATGTGGAAAAGTAAATGTAATGATTTGTTTTGTATATGAGGGATCCGATAATGCCTCTTGATAGCCTGTTTGAGAGGTATTAAAACAAAGTTCACCTACGGCAGCCTTTTTTTCTCCTAATCCATAACCCCATAATATTTCACCATTTTCTAATACAAGAGCTGCAGTTTTATTGTGTATATGTGGTTCTTTTTTTAAAACTTCCATTATATTTAGATGAAGCAAAATGATAGTTAGTAGGCATTTATAACAATGTAGTCAAGGATTAGTTGAAATTAAAAAGAAGAATTATATTATCAAATTAAATTTATTAGAAAGTGAAAAAATATGAGCTTAAAGGATAAAATTGAAAGTGATTATAACAATTCTATCAAAGAAAAAGATAGTAATTCCATCAATACTTTAAGATTAATAAAGAGCGCAATTAAAGATAAGGAAATTTCTCTTAGAGGTAAGCAAGACTCTTTGACCGATTCTGATATTTTAAGTTTACTTCAAAGTTTAGTAAAACAAAGAAAAGATTCAATAGAAGCTTTTGAAAAAGCGAATCGGAATGATCTTATTGAAAAGGAACTAAATGAAATCAAAGTAATAGAAATGTTTTTACCAAAACAAATGGATGAAGATGAAACAACATTTATCATAAAGAATATAATTCAAGAGAATAATTATACATCAATCAAAGAAATGGGCGCCCTTATGAAAATAATTAAGGAAAACTATACAGGAAAAATAGATATGGGTTTAGTAGGGAAAATAGCTAAATCTTTACTGGGCAATTGATGTCATTTTTAAAAAATGATCTTGAATTAATAAAATCAAAAATTCTTCTTTCACAAGAAATAGAAAAAAAAACAAAAGTCATAAAAAAAGGAAAGGATAGTTGGTGTTGTTGCCCATTTCACGATGAAAAAACTCCATCTTGCAAGATAAATGATGATTTGGGTTCTTATTACTGTTTTGGATGTGGAGCTAAAGGAGATATATTTACAATATATACAGAGCTTTATAATTTTTCATTCCCTGAAGCAGTAAAAGAATTAGCTCAAAGAGTTGGTATCAGAATAGTTGATAATTTTGATTCAAATATTAATAAAAAAAATGATAAAATTTATAAAATTTTAGAAATTTCGACAAAATGGTTTCAAGATAATCTAGAGGTAAATAAAGATTGTCAAAGATATTTAAATAAAAGAAATTTATCAGACGAGACAATTAAATTTTTTAAGTTAGGATTTTCTTCTAATTCAAAACAAACACTTTATCAATTTCTAAAAGAAAAAGGTTTTGAAGATAAAGAACTGCTTGAAAGTAATGTAGTAAAAATTGATAAAAATAATAAGATACGTGATTTTTTTTATAATAGACTTATTTTCCCAATTGCAAATGAATATGGAAAAATTGTTGGATTTGGAGGAAGAGTATTAGATAATTCAAATCCAAAATATATTAATTCACCAGAAAGTGATTTTTTTAAAAAAAGAAATATTTTGTATAATCTTTTTAACGCTAAACAAACCATAAGATCAAAAAAAAATATGTTAATTTGTGAGGGTTATATGGATGTAATAAGTTTGTATGACAAAAATATTAAAACAGCTGTAGCTCCACTTGGCACCTCTTTAACTGATAGCCATCTTTTATTATCATGGAAATATGTAAATAAACCAACATTAATGTTTGATGGAGATACATCAGGTTTAAAAGCTTCTTTTAAAAGTGCAGTATTGTCGTTACCATACTTAACTCCTTCAAAATTATTACAATTTATTATTTTGCCAAATCAATATGATCCTGATACTTTCATAAATAAATATTCTTTAAGTAAATTTGCAACATATTTAAAAAATCCACTTTCAATTGTAGAATTTATTTTTCAAGAGTCATCAAAATCAATTGATCTCCAAAAATCAGATAATAAAGTTATTTTTGATAATTATATTGATGAATTGGTTGGCAATATTAAAGATAGTAAAATAAAATATTTTTACGAAAATGAATTTAAATCTTTGTTTTTTCAAAAATTAAAATCATTTTCTTCTAAAAAACAATCAATTAAAATGACTCCAAAAACGATTTCTTTAAAAGAGAAACAAATATACTCCTTTCTTGCTGCTTATTTGAATCATTCCCAGTTAAGAAAAGAGATTTATTTGCTGTTGATAGCTTCAGAATTATTAAATGATAACCAGGTTGAGTTCTTAAATTTTTTTCATAAAAATGAGTTTTTAGAGGATAATATAGATAGTATTGATACAGGTAAGTTTCCAAGTAAATTATCTGAAATTTATAAAAATACCAAGGATAACAGTATATTTCAACTTTTCCCATATTCTAGCCCAAATCATGACTCTGAAGAAGCAATAAAAGAAATTAGTGAATCTATAAATAATTTGAAGACAAGACTTTCAAATTTGAAAAAAATAAATAAAAGCCTAAATGATATACAAAATAACTCATCTTCAATGACATGGGAAGAGTTAAAAAATATCACTTTTGATCTTCATAATAATGAAGAGTTATTAGAGTAAAACTATGGCAAAAAAGAAGAAAAAAATTATTAAGAAAAAAACAACCCCACTTAAAAAGAAAACTTCTAATAAAAAAAAATTAATTAAGAAAAAAACAGTTTCCAAATCTTCCAATAAAACGAAACCAAAAATTATAAAAAAAACAATAAAAAAGAAAAAATCAATTACAAAAAAAGCATTACTTAAGGTCAAATCCTCAATAAAAGATAAGGCAAAAAAAATTCCAAAAGCAATTTCTGGCTTTGATGATAAAATAAAAGAAATTTTTACAAAACTTATAAATAAACATAAAGTAGACGGAATTTATACCCAAAAAATAATCGAAAAAGCCATTCCTAAAAGATACAGATTAGAAGAAAATATTAATAAATTTCAAGATTTTATAATTTCAAACAACATCAAGATTCATACAGAAGAAGAAGCTAAAGAATTAATTTCTTTAGCTAAAGAACAGACCGCTAAATCTGAAGATGGAAATGAAGAACAAGAAAAAAAACAAACTGGAAAAACAGATGACCCTGTAAGATTATATTTGAGAGATATGGGTGCGGTAGAGCTACTTAGTCGAGAAGGTGAAATAGCTATTGCAAAAAGAATTGAAGCTGGCAGAGAAAAAATGATTGGAGCAATTTCTGAAAGTCCAATGACTATACGATCAATTATCAACTGGAAAGATGCAATAAAAGACGGAACTATGCTTCTAAGAGATATAGTAGATTTAGAGGCTACTTACGATATGTCTGATATCTCAGAATCTAAAATTGATGACACACTTCAACTCATAGAAAGTGGTAACGATGAAAAAAATTTAAAAAACAATAATGAGAAAAATTCTCAAAATAAAGAAGAAAATGATAACGATAACGATAATGATAATGAACAGCAACAAGATGATGATGAAGAGGGATTAAATGTTTCATTAGCTGCAATGGAAGAAAAATTGAAGCCTAAAGTTCTAAATGACTTTAATGATATAACCAAACTTTTTAAAAAACTTCAAAAGCATAATCAAGAGTTAATTAATGCAGATAAAAAAAATGAAAAAAATTTTACTACCGTAGAAAAAAAATATCTTAAAATACAGAAAGAGATGATTGCTGCAATGAAAGCTGTGCATTTTAATTCTACTACAATTGAAGCACTAATGGAGGCTTTATATGAGTTAAATAAAAAACTTTTACTTCGTGAAGGAAAGATGCTGCGAATGGCAACTAATGCTGGAGTCAAAAGAGAAGATTTTATATCACAATATTTAAACTTTAATTTTGAAAAAAATTGGATACAATCTCTTTTAGCTACAAAAGACAAAAATTGGGAAAAATTCATTAATAGAAACCATATTGAAATTAATAAAAATATTGAAGAGATCAAAGAAATTCAAGCTGCTTCAGAATTACCACTTTCAGAATTTAGAAGAATTGTAGGAACTGTTCAGCAAGGTGAAAGATCTGCAAATAGAGCAAAGAAAGAAATGATAGAATCAAATCTTAGATTGGTTATATCAATAGCAAAAAAATATACAAATAGAGGTCTGCAATTTTTAGATTTAATTCAAGAGGGTAATATTGGTCTAATGAAAGCAGTTGATAAATTTGAATATAGAAGGGGTTATAAATTTTCCACTTATGCCACATGGTGGATTAGACAAGCTATAACGAGATCAATAGCTGATCAAGCAAGAACAATAAGAATACCTGTTCACATGATAGAAACTATAAATAAAATAGTTAGAACAACTAGACAAATTATGTCTGAGATAGGAAGAGAACCGACTCCAAATGAATTAGCGGATAGACTACATATGCCGTTAGATAAAGTTAAAAAAGTTTTAAAAATTGCTAAAGAACCAATTAGTTTAGAAACTCCTGTAGGAGATGAAGAAGATAGTTCTCTTGGTGATTTCATTGAAGATAAAAATGCTCTTATTCCTATAGATGCAGCAGTAAAAAGTTCTCTGCGTGATACCACAACAAGGATTCTTTCTTCTCTAACTCCAAGAGAAGAAAGAGTTTTAAGAATGCGATTTGGTATTGGTATGAATAGCGATCATACTTTAGAAGAAGTTGGTCAACAATTTAGTGTTACAAGGGAAAGAATAAGGCAAATTGAAGCTAAAGCCCTTAGAAAGTTAAAACACCCAACGAGAGCTAGGAAGTTAAAAACATTTCTTGACGAATAATGAAGCTAACGCTTCTTGGAACTGGATGCCCTTCTGTTGATCATAAAAGATGCGGTTCATCTAATCTAGTATATTCAAAAAAAAGTAAAATCTTAGTTGATTGTGGTTCAGGGGTAACACAAAGATTAAATCAAAGTGGAAATTCTTCTGCTGATATTGATGCTTTATTACTTACTCATCTTCATACAGATCATGTTGTAGATTTATATCAACTTATCATTTCCTCCTGGCATTCTGATAGAGATTCAATTTGGAAAATATATGGACCTAAAGGTACAAAAAAATTTATAGATAAAATATTTTTAGCTTGGAGAGATGAGCGTATACTGAGAATTAATTATGAAAAGAGAAAATCTATAAAAGCTCTAAAATACAAAGTTTATGAGTTCAATAAAGAAGGTAATATAAAAATTAATGATATAAAAATTAAATATTTTGAAGTTGATCATAAACCAGTTCCTTTTGCTTATGGCTTCTCTTTTTTTAATAATAAAAAAAAATTAACAATTAGTGGTGACACAAGACCATGTGAGAGCTTAATGGTTAATGCTCAAAATGCAGATGTTCTTTTACATGAAGTTTTTATTGAATATGAAATGAATAAGACTTCAAAACTTAGAACTAAAAAAACTTTACACAATGTAAAGGAATATCATACGCCCAGCAATTTAGTTGGGAAGGTAGCAAAATTATCTAATTGTAAAAAACTTGTATTAACTCATTTTGTTCCAACAAAGTTTAATATTTCAAAACTTAAAAAAATAGTTCGAAAAGACTTTGGAAAAGACCCAATAATTGGAGAAGATTTACTAACTATAAAAATTTAACCAACTTTATTTAAAAATTTTTCAAATTCCTCATCTTTAATCTGAACAATATTTGAAGTTGTTGGAAATTTTTTAGTTTTAACGCCATCTATAAAGTTTTTTAGACCTTCTACTGTGTCATCTAAAAGTTTTTCATAAGACTTATTTGTATCTTTAAATACTTTTGCATGACGAGGTATTCGATCGGTATTAGTCCCAATTACATCTTGAATAAATAAAAACTCAACATCACAATTTGGGCCACTACCCATTGACAATGTCAAAAGATTTACTTTTTTTGTAATTAATTCAGCAACTCGATCAGGGACGCATTCTACTTCTAGACCAATAGCTCCTGCATTATCATATGCAATAGCATCTTGATAAACTTTAAAAGCTGAGTCAGCATCTTTTCCTACTGCTTTAAAACCTCCGGTCCAAGTACTTTTATAAGGAATTAATCCAATATGACTTACAGAAGGTAAACCTTCTTTGCGAAGAGCTTCAATATATTTTGGACTATTTCCACAATAAACAGCATCAGCTCCATTATCTCTAGCAATTAACGCTGCATCTATTGCTTTCTCAGTCGACGAAAGTTGACCAAGACCAAATATCATAAAAGTATTTGGAGCAGCTTCTCTGATATCTTTTATATGAGCATCTCTGAACCATCTATTTGTTGGCACACCCGTTCTTAGTGTTTCTTTTTTAAAAGATACAATTTGGATATCTATGCCAGCTTTTTCTGCAGCATAAGCCTCTAATGCATTAGTTACATATAGCTCAGTTAATTTAACTTTTCCCTTTTTCTCAAATAAATCTTTAACAGTTAGTTTAGCCATCAATTATATTGAGGTAAATAATTGCCATGTGCTTCAATCATCTTATCTGTCATGCTATAAATTTCATCTATTGTCAGATTAGCTCCTGTTAAAGGATCAAGCATTGCAGCATGGTATATGTGTTCTCTTTTTTTTGTTAGAGCAGCTTGTGCAGTTAGTATTTGCACATTAATATTAGTACGCATTAGAGCCGCTAATTGTTCTGGTAATTTACCAAACTTTTGAGGTTTATAACCCTTTGAATTAATTATTACAGGTACCTCTACACAGCAATTTGATGGTAAATTTTCAATTAAATTATTATTCATAACATTAGCATTGATAGTAATTTCATTATTATTTGCAATTCCATCCATGATAAATGACGCATACTCATTACTTCTTTTAAGAGGCATATCATAAATTGGAGTCATATCTTTTTCTAAATCTTTCCAAAGTTTAATATTGCTTTTGCATCTATCAATATACTCTTCTATTGGTATCTTATATTTTTTTATAACATCATCTCTATTTTGTTTTATGAACCACGGAACATATTCAGCAAAGTGCTCACTAGATTCTGTTACGAAGTAACCAAATCGTCTAAGAATTTCATAACGTACTTTTTCATGAAGCACCTTATTAGATTCATGATCAGTTTTTTTACTTCTTGAAGATATTTCTTCATCATTTACAATTTTATCGGCTAGTTGTTTTAATCTAGGATATAAATCTTCGTTTTGATTGCCATTAATTTTCTTTTCAAATTTTTTATAAAAGGCCATATGGTTTATGCCACCACATAGGTAATCAATATCATTTATATTTTCATCCAAGTCTTTCGCTAGCATTTCAGCAGTTCCTTGAACAGAGTGACATAGACCCATAGCTTTGATTTCTGGAAAAGCAGTATTTATTGCAATCATGTTTGAGCACATTGGATTTACGTATTGCAACCAAGTAGCATTAGGACAAATATCCATAATATCTTTTGCGATATCTAGTAAAACAGGAATAGTTCGTAGACCTCTCATTATTCCACCTATGCCGAGAGTATCTGCTATAGTTTGTCTTAACCCAAACTCATTAGGAATTTTAAAATCTATAACTGTGGATGGCTCATATCCCCCTACTTGAATTGTTGTTTGAACAAAGTCTGCACCAACTAAAGATTCTCGTCTGTCAGTATGGGAAGTAACTTTCGGTGAAACACTTAATTTTTTTGAAATTACATCTATTAAATCATGTGATGCTTTTAATCTTACAGGATCAATATCTTGTAATGCAATCTCCATATTTTTAAATTGCTCAATAGCTAAAAGATCGGTTACAATTCTTCTTGTAAAAACAGCACTACCAGCTCCAATAATTGTAAGTTTAATCATTTTGATACTCCATGATTGAATTATGAGGTGCCACTTTTAAAGGAGTGTACCTTGCATGTCCAATTTCTTTATAGGGATTATTTGTTTTAGTATTAAAACATACTATTAAAGTTCTTCTTGAGTAATTTGAATTATTTGCCTCTGATGAATGTAAAAGATTTGCATGAAAAAAAAGAGCATCGCCTGGATCAGCTTCAATATAAATACATTCGTGTCTTTTTTCTAATTCACATATTCTATCTAAATCTGCTGTTTGCTCGGGAGTATCTGATACTCCGTGTCCTATTCTTCCAACTTTTTGAGATCCTTTTAAAACTTTGAGACAACCATTTTCTTTTGTAGCCTTATCTAACATTATAAAACAAGATCCCATATCTGGATACAGACATGCATTATGATACCAATAACCATAATCTTGATGCCAATCAAACCCACCATCACCTGGTTTTTTCCAAATTACTTTTGAATGATAGTGGTAAACTTCATCTTCAAGGAATTCTTCCATTGGTTTTACAATTCTTTCATTAGTAGAAAATTTCCCAAATAAATCATTTGAAGGTTCATTCCATAATGTAATATTTAATTTACCTGTAGAACTAAACGTTTCTCTAGCTTGATTTTCTTTCTCAGAATTTCTTTCAATAAATTCAGTTAATTTAGATATCTCATCTTCTGAAAAGAGTTTTCTTTTAAGAATGTATCCATTATCTCTGAAATCTTTGAAATCTGACATATTAATTTCATGTTAAAAATAAATAATAATATTGTCAAATAATTTAAGGTGTTTAAGAATAATCTTATGAAAGTATCATTTCTTGGTGCAGGCAGTGTAGGCTTCACTCAAACCCTTGTTCGAGATATATTAAAAGTTAAAAAACTTCAAAATATAGAAATTTCTCTACACGATATATCTAGAAGTAATTTGTTAATGGTAGCAGAGTTAATTCAAAAAGATATTAAAGCTAATAATCTTCCAACTAAACTTAGTATTGATCCAATTAGAAAAGAATCAATAAGAAATGCAAAATATATTATTAGCTGTGTAAGAGTTGGTGGTTTAGAAGCATTTGAAACTGATATATCAATCCCATTAAAATATGGTATCGATCAATGTGTTGGTGATACTATTTGTGCTGGTGGCATAATGTACGGTCAACGCAACATCCCAGTCATTCTAGACTTTTGTAAAGATATAAAAAAATATGCAAAAAAAAATGCACTTTTTTTAAATTATGCAAATCCTATGGCTATGAATACTTGGGTAGCTAATGAGATTGGTAAAGTTAATACAGTTGGTTTATGTCATGGTGTTCAGGGCGGTGCAAAATTAATTGAAGACTCATTAAATATTCCATCTGGAAAAATGAAATATTCTTGCAGCGGCATAAATCATATGACTTGGTATTTAGATTTGAATTATAAAGGTAAAAAAATAACAAAAGAACAACTTTCTAAATCGTTAAAGAAACATAAAAAATTTTCAAGAGATGAAAAAGTAAGAATAGATGTTCTAGATAAATTCGGATATTTTTCTACGGAAAGTAATGGCCATTTAAGTGAGTATTTACCATGGTACAGGCGTACTCAAAAAGATGTTAAGAAATGGAGTAGTCTTTCAAATTGGATACATGGCGAGACCGGTGGCTACTTAAGAGTATGTAATGAAAAGAGAAATTGGTTTGTTGAGGATTACCCAAAATATTTAAAAAACTCTGGAATTAAACTTAAAGATTATAAAAGATCAACTGAACATGGAAGTTATATCATTGAAGCAATCGAAACTGGAAAAAAATATAGAGGTCACTTTAATGTTATTAATAAAAAAACAATTTCTAATTTAGATGATGATTGCGTAATTGAGAGTACAGGATACGTAGATTCAAAAGGTATAAAAATGATTGAAGGAGTAAACTTACCGCTGCAATGTGCTTCTCTATGCAGTACCTCAATAGATGTTCAAAGAATGGCTGTGAGGGCCGCTGTAAAGGGAGATATTGAATTATTAAAACTTGCTGTGCTACAAGACCCTCTTGTCAGCTCTGTATGTTCATCAGAGGAAGTTTGGCAAATGGTAGACGAGATGCTTGTTGCACAAGCTCAATGGCTTCCACAATATAAATCTAAAATTAAGAGTGTTAAAAAGAATCTAAGAAAAATCAAAAATTATAAATATAATAAATCAATTAAAGGATTGACCAAAAAAACAAGACACAATCAACAGAAAAGGTCAGTTTTAGTCGAAAAAGAGGCATTTAATTTATAAATTACTCAATCTACTCCTAAATAGTACTTCTCAATAATCTAATTTTATTATAGGTTTTTTTAAATTTAGTGGAGGACAGATGAAAAAAAATAAATTTAGATCCACATTACTTGCTAGCGTAGCATCAGCTACTTTTGCATTAACTAGTACAAATGCATCTGCTAGACCGGAAGGTGCAATAGCACTTCCATCAGCACCCGCAATTGAAAATATGCAAGAAGTTCAGTTCATTGGAAGAAATGAATTGATGAGCTATCAAGATATTGGAGACTTTGAATTTTTATATGAGCCAGAATACATTAGTGCTCTAGTTCAAGAAGGAAAACTACCACCAATTTGGGAACGTTTACCAAAAAGACCTTTAGTTTTTAATGGAGATGCAATGCCGGATGGTATTGGTCGTTACGGAGGAACTTTTAGACATACAATTGGTGGAAGACCTGAAGGATGGAACTGGACTGCTTCACAACATCAAGGATGGGGTGGAATTAATTATACAGTTCAAGAATGTCTAACAAGAAATGGTCCAATGGTAAGATTAAAAGCTGAAGATTCTTATCCTTTACCAAACTTAGCTACTGATTGGGAATGGGATGGAAACAAACTTACTATGAACCTTATTGATGGAGCAAAGTGGTCAGATGGCGATCCATTTGATGCAGAAGATGTTCGTTTTTGGTGGGAAGATAACGTTCTAGATGAGAATGTTCCAACAAGAATGAATGCAACCACAATGGGAGAAGGGACTTCTTTAGAAGTACTTAGCCCAACTCAGATTAGATGGACATTTCCACAAGAGGAACCTAAATTAGTTCTTCACTCCATGGCATATATAAATGGATGCCCTGGACCATCACATTTACTTAAAGAACATCACCCTAAATATGGTGGTACGTCTTATGATGATTATGTTCAAGCGTTCCCTGCCGGACGTTTACCGTGGGTTAGCATGGGTGCATGGACTGCTGTTGAATATAAACAAGACGAGGTAGTAATACTTCGTAGAAATCCATACTATTGGAAAGTTGATAGTAAAGGACAACAACTTCCGTATATGAACGAGATGGTGTTCCAGTTAAAAACTTGGGGCCAAAGAACGGTTGATACCTTAGCAGGTAACGCTGATTTCTCAAATATGGAGAACGTACCTTTATACTTAGAAGCTGTTAAAGAGTCTAAGAGTGATGATGCACAAGCTCAACTATCTTTTAGTGGAAGAACTATGGGATATCAACTCGCCATGAACCAAGCAATTGGGTTAGGTGTATTGGATGATCAAATGGCAGCTATTCGAGATCTAAATAGAAATTTAGAATTCAGAAAAGCTGTTAAGCATGCAATTGATGGTAAAGCATTTGCAAAAGCAATGTCCAAAGGACCATTTGTGACAGTTTATGCAGGCGGTCTTGCTAGAGATAGTGCTTTCTTTGATGCAGATGCTACTTCATTTTTCCCTTATAATCCAGCAGGTGCAAATTCTATACTTGATGGATTAGGTCT
Source organism: uncultured Alphaproteobacteria bacterium (assembly GCA_902518895.1). Taxonomy (GTDB): domain Bacteria; phylum Pseudomonadota; class Alphaproteobacteria; order HIMB59; genus CACPNW01. The sequence goes on from CABYHL010000008.1 coordinate 46,631, forward strand.
TATAGATACTGATGGTAACGGAATTCGAAACCTTCCAAATGGAGGCGGAGATCTAGTTATTAATTTAGTTCAAAATAAAGGCAGTGATAATGAAATGTTGATTGGCGATGGAATGGCAACTATGATGGCTGAAGTTGGTATTAAAATTAATATTAAACCAATGGAAGATACTGAGCCAACAAGACAAGCAGGTGAATGGGATTGGTTACTTGTAAGATCTCAACAAGAAATGGCCTTCCCTAATTCGGGTTATTGGTCAGATATGGGTCCTGTAACTACGTCTTCATTTGATCCTCACTTAGGAACTGATGAACACCCTCAACAACTTCAACCATTTGAGAAAGAAATCGTAAGTATTCTTGAAGAGTGGAGAGATGGTGTTGAAGGAGCAGAGGCTCAAGCATTAATGTCTCGCTATCAGAAACTATTTACAGAAAATGTTTATATGCCTGGTATAGTTCAATATCCAACAGCACTTTTGATAAACAAAAGAATTCAAAACTTAGCTGATGGAATGCCTGTTTTGGCTTATCAATGGGCTGAAGATACAGTTATCCGTGAACAATTCTGGGTTTATCAATATGATCAGTTAGATGAACTTTTCCCTGGAAGAGTTCCTGGTATTGATTAATAAATTTTTTAGTAAGGGGCTTAAATAGCCCCTTACTTTTTAAAAAAAATGCTTTCATTTATATTCAGAAGAATTCTTTATTCAATTCCATTACTGTTCGTAATCAGTATTATAATTTTTTTTATTATTGAATTACCGCCTGGTGATTATGCAACATGGTATGTTAGCCAAACTAAAGCTTTAGCAAATATCACACAAGAACAAGCTTTAGAACTAACAATAATGTTGAGAGAAAAATACGGACTTAATGAACCATTAGTAATAAGATATTTCAATTGGATTAAAAATATTGTTTTAAATTTCGATTTTGGTTTTTCCATGCATTACAACAAACCTGTCAGTGAAATGTTAGGTGATAGATTACCTCGAACTCTAGTAATAGCATTAATTTGTCATTTTTTTGCTACAACTATAGGTGTTTTTATAGGAATTTATGCTGCAAAAAATCAAAATAAGTTAGGTGATAATGTAGCTACAATATTCGCTTTTTTAGGAATGACCATTCCACGTTTCTTTCTAGCATTACTAATTATGTATTGGTTAGCAATTGTTCTAAATTCAGACAACACTGGATCAATGTATTCTCCATACTACGCTGTTCAACCAATGTCTTTTGCAAAACTATGGAATGGCATACTTCATATTTGGCCAATATTTGTCATCGCAATAATCGGAGGTCTTGCCTACAATATGAGAGTAATGCGTGGAAATTTACTAGATGTAATGCGTATGCAATACATTGAAACAGCAAGAGCAAAAGGTTTGTCTGAAAATCAAACATTGTACCGTCATGCAGTACCAAATGCTTTGCATCCCCTTGTAATGTTTCAGGGTATTGCTTTACCATATATGCTAATGGGAGAACTAGAAGCTGCGATCGTTTTATCTATTCCAACTGCAGGACCACTTTTAGTAGAATCTATTCAAAGACAAGACACTTATACCACTGCAGCAATTTTATTTTGCTTAACAGTAATATTAATTATTGGAAATATTATTGCTGATATTTTGCTAGCAATTTTAGATCCTCGAGTAAGACAGAATTAAATATTATGGACACAACTTCAAACTTACAAAATTCATATTTTTCACTAGTAAGAAAAAGATTTTTGAAAAATAGAGTTGGAATATTAGGCTTAATTTTTGTAGGCTTTCTTATTTTCTCTGCTGTTTTTGCAGATTTTTTATCTCCATATGATCCAGCAGCAAGAGATAGTGATAGAGTTTTTTATCCTCCTCAGGGAATACATTTCTTTGACGAGGATAATAATTTTTCGTTAAGACCTTTCGCTTATGGTTTTACTGAAGGATTTGATCCTGACACATATCTTCCAATAATGGAGATTGATTATACACAAAAAAACTATCTTTATTTTTTTACTAGAGGATGGGAATATAAGTTTCTAGGCTTAAATTTGGACTTACATTTATTTACTACTAAAGACGGGTCTAAAGTTTTTTTTATTGGATCAGACGCCTATGGAAGGGATATGTTATCAAGAATTTTTAAGGGAAGTAGGGTAACGCTTTTATTCGCTCTCATAGTTGTAAGTATAACAACTTTTATTGGTATTTTAGTTGGAATTAGCTCAGGTTATTTTTCTGGAAAATTTGATATAGCTTCACAAAGAGTTACGGAACTTGCTTTAGCTTTTCCAGATCTACCTTTGTATTTATCCTTGGTAGCAATTCTTCCAAGGCAAATGGATCCATTTCTGATTTTTATCTTTATGGCATTTATTTTATCCTCTTTACGGTGGGCTCAACTATCAAGAGAGGTCCGGGGAAAAACCCTTTCTTTAAGAAGATTAGACTATATTAAAGCAGCTGAAGCTTTAGGCTCCAATGATCTAAGAATTATTTATAGACATCTACTTCCTAATGTAACAAGTCACGTTATAGTAAGTGTTTCTTTATTGATACCTTCTGTAATTTTGACAGAAAGTTTTTTTAGCTTTTTAGGTTTAGGCATTCAATCTCCATTTGTTAGTTGGGGTCTTCAATTAAATTCTGCTCAAGATATGCGAACAATTGGAAGTTATCCATGGGTTTTAAGTCCTGTCTTTGCAATCTTAATTTCAGTTTTAGGATTTAATGCTCTTGGTGATGCTTTACGCGATGCAATTGATCCATATGCAACAACAACAAAAAAATAATGACCAATCTTGTTGAAATTGAAAATCTTCAAGTAAAGTTTAATACAGATAGTGGTGAAGTAAATGCAGTGAATGGCATATCCTTTAATATTAAAAAGGGTGAAACATTAGCACTAGTAGGAGAGAGTGGTTCTGGTAAATCTGTTACTGCTAGAGGAATTATTCGATTACTTGCAGAAAATGCAATTATATCTGATCAAACATCAATAAAGTTTAATGGTACAAATATAAATTCTTATTCTGAAAAAGAGTATCAAAATATTAGAGGAAAAAATATTTCAATGATTTTTCAAGAACCAATGAGTTCTTTAAATCCAATATATACAATTGAAAACCAAATTAGTGAGGTTTTAAAAATTCATGGAAAATTTTCAGATAAAGAACTCAAAGAAAAATGTCTTGAATTACTAAAACAAGTTCAAATTCCAGAACCAGAGTCTAGATTATCACAGTATCCACATCAATTGTCAGGAGGACAAAGACAAAGAATTATGATTGCTATCGCCATAGCTAATAAT
>CABYHL010000009.1 GCA_902518895.1 uncultured Alphaproteobacteria bacterium
AAATTGCCCGTGCAAAAATAGATATTTTGATGGAAGATAATAAACCCAAAGGTGGAAAATGGAGTTTTGATGAAGATAACAGAAAAAAACTCCCCAAAGATATTAAAATACCAGAAATGATTACTACAAAAGAAACAAAGCATACAAAAGTTTTAAAACAACAAATAAACACAATCTTTAAAAATCACCCAGGCCAAGTTGATAATTTTTGGCTACCTACAACTTATGATGATGCAGTTAAATGGTTAGATTATTTTATTATTAAAAAATTTAATTTATTTGGTGATTACGAAGATGCAGTTGATACTAATAATAACTTTTTATTCCATAGTGTTCTAAGCCCCATGATTAATTTAGGTTTATTGACACCAGATCTAATAATTGAGAGGGTAAGAAAAGTTGAAAATAAAATTAAAATTAATTCTTATGAAGGTTATATTAGGCAAATTATTGGATGGAGAGAATTCATTAGAGGAATTTACCAAAATTATGATCAACAATTAGAAGAAAATAATTTCTTTCAACATAAAAATTCTCTTACTAAAAAATGGTATGATGGTACAACGGGATTAGATCCTTTAGATCACTCAATTAAAAATGCTCAAAAATATGGGTACACTCATCATATTGAGAGACTAATGGTTTTATGTAACATTATGAACTTATGTGAAATTAAACCTAATGAAGTTTATAATTGGTTTATGGAAATGTTTGTAGATAGCTCTGATTGGGTAATGTCACCTAATGTTTATGGTATGGGATTGTTTAGTGATGGAGGTATATTTAGTACTAAACCTTATATTTGTGGTTCAAGTTATTTTATGAAAATGATGAATTTTAAAAAAGGTAATTGGAATGATATTATGGATGGTTTATATTGGCGTTTTATAAATAAAAATAGAAAATTTTTTCAATCTAATCCACGTTTAAATATGATGGTTAATATCTATGATAAAATGAATACGGAGAGGAAAAATCATATAATAAAAAAAGCAAATCAGTTTATTCGTGATAATACCAATTAATGGATAAAATTGATGTTGTTGCAGCAATAATAATAAAAGATGATAAATTCTTTATTGCGCAAAGAAATAGAAATAAACATATGGGATTAAGTTGGGAATTCCCTGGAGGGAAAGTAGAAATAGATGAAACTTTTGAGATCGCTTTAAAAAGAGAAATAAAAGAAGAGCTCAATATAAATATAAATATCATCAAAAAATTAGGTGAAGAAAATTATAAAGATGACAAAATAAACGTAAAATTGCATTATTTTATGTGCTCTCATATTAGTGGTGAAGTTTATTTAAATGAACACGAGGACTCAGCATGGGTTACAAAAAATGAATTTAAAAATTACAAATTTGCTGAAGGAGACAGTGATATTATAAACTTATTATAAGTCCAAATTTTAAAATCCTTTAAAACGTTAATTTTGCTACTCTTTTTTTCAAAAATTTTATTTTCTTTAATTTTAGTGATAAAGACCAATTTTATATGAAAGTAAATAAAGATCAAATATCTGCATGGGGTGTTCATGCCTTCACCGGATCAGGAGCTATACTTGGTTTTCTTGCCTTAATATCAATATTAAATAATGATCAAGTTGGTAGTTTTTTATGGCTTGGTATGGCCTTACTTGTAGATGGAGTTGATGGAACTTTAGCCAGGAAGGTTGGTGTTGAGGAAAAAGCACCAAATCTAGATGGAATTATTTTAGATTCCATTATTGATTATTTAAATTACGTTATTAACCCAGCTTTAATGATTTACTGGTTTCAGATGGTACCATCAGGTTTTGAAATGATTATGCCTGCTTTTATATTTGGAGTTTCTTTGTATACTTTTATCAACGTTAATATGAAAACGGATGATTATTATTTCCAAGGCTTTCCTGCAGTCTGGAATGTTGTGGTATTATATTTCTTTATATTGAATACGAATGAGTGGATAAACCTAATTGTGATAATTATTCTATCAGTATTGACATTCGTTCCATGGAAGTTTGTTCATCCACTAAGAGTAAAATCATTTAGAAATTTAACGATTTTTTTTACTGTTGTTTGGGCAGCAACAACACTACGATTAGTAACAAAATCAGAAATAAACTTAATTATAAATGATACAATTGTTCTTTTAATATGGTTAATTTGTACGGGCTATTTTATTTATATTTGTTTTCTTAGATCTATAAAAAACTATTAAAAGCTTAAGTAATACAATATTATTTTGTATATGCAAAAAATGCATATCAGTTAAGTATGAAATTCATTTTTAAAAATAAATAAATTTTATTATTAAAATTTCATCGTTCATTTTGAATAATTCAAAACGGAAGTAAACGAAAGTTGAAGGAACGCATGCAAGTTATTAAATCGTTCAATCTGTATTAACAGATCGGAAGTAGGCTAAAACTGAAGGAACGCGGATCTTATTATTAATTTCCATAGCTAAGCATGAATTATAACGGATAAGAAAGGTTTGTTATAACTATGGTTAAAAAGTTAAATAATAAAAAAATATTTTATTCAAATCTCAAGAGGTCTACCCATTGATGTTTAATGAAATGTATCAATCTGAGTCAGTTATAAGAAATCATTATAACAATATTAATGATTGGTTGGATCAAATGACTTCAAAAGTTATCCTTGAAAAGAATGCCGAAGCTGAAACTCATTTTAGAAATATTGGCATAACATTCTCAACAAATAATGAAACAGCAAGGGAAAGAATTATTCCCTTTGATCTAATTCCAAGAATATTTACTTATACAGAATGGTTAAAATTAGAAAGAGGAGTAATTCAGAGAGCTAAAGCACTTAATGCATTTCTAGCTGATATTTATAATCAAGGTGAAATAATAAAAGCTAATATAATTCCTAAAGAAATTATTTACAAAAAAAAATCATTTGAACCCTCAATGTTTGGGTTTTCTCCACCTAGAGATATTTATAGTCCTATAATTGGTATAGATTTAGTAAGAACAGGTCCCAATGATTATTTTGTTTTAGAAGATAATTGTCGAACACCAAGTGGTGTTTCTTACATGCTAGAAAATAGAGAAATAATGATGCGAATGTTTCCTGATCTATTTCATAATAACAGAGTAACACCAATAGATGACTACCCAACAAGACTTTTGCAAACCTTGATGAGTTTAGCGCCTATTAAATGTGAAAATCCAGAACCAGTATGTGTGTTACTTACACCTGGTCCTTTAAATAGCGCTTATTACGAACATAGTTTTTTATCAGATCAAATGGGTATTGAAATGGTTGAATCAACTGATTTATTTGTTGAAGGAAAATATCTTTATATGAAAACAGTTGATGGTCCAAAAAGAGTAGATGTTGTTTACAGAAGAATAGATGATGATTTTTTAGATCCTCTATGTTTTAATCCTCAATCTGTAATTGGTATTCCAGGAATTATGGATGTTTATAGAACAGGTGGCGTCAATATCTGTTCAGCTCCTGGAGCAGGTATAGCTGATGACAAAGCAATTTATATTTATGTACCTCAGATGATCAAATTTTATTTAGGCGAACAACCAATCCTGGATAATGTTGAAACATGGAATTGCGAAAAGGAACAAGAATTAAAATTTGTTTTAGATAATATAAATGAACTTGTTGTAAAAGAGGTTGATGGATCAGGAGGTTATGGAATGTTAATAGGTCCAAAATCTTCTAAATCCTCTATAGATGAATTTAAAACAAAACTCTCAAGAAATCCAAAAGGGTATATAGCTCAACCTTTACTTGATCTTTCATTTTCACCAACACTCATTAAAAATCAAGTTGAGGGAAGAAGGGTAGATTTACGTCCATTTTGTTTAATTGGAGAGCAAGCTCAATTAAGTTCTGGCGGTTTAACTAGAGTTGCAATGAATGAAGGTTCTTTTGTTGTAAATTCTAGCCAAGGAGGTGGTGTGAAAGACACATGGGTTTTAGCTGAATGAGAAATAAAAATGTTAAGTAGAACTGCTGAATATCTATATTGGATAAGCCGTTATATGGAAAGAGCAGAAACAACAGCCAGGCTTTTAGATGTTGGTTATAGAATGTCTCTTTTTCCAAATCCAAGTGGTTATAACAATGAATGGGAATCAGTTTTATCTGCTGCTGGCGCAATTGAGGGGTATAAAAATAAATATGATACAATTGAGCAAAGAAATGTTGAAGATTATTTATTTTTTGATGAAAGTAATCCTTCATCTGTTTACAATTGCATTCTTAATGCACGTAATAATGCATTAGTAGTTAGAACTTCCTTTACCCCTGAGTCTTGGTTAGCAATTAATAAAACTTATCAAGAGATATTAAATTTAAAAGAAAAAAAATTTACAAAATCTGATTTACCTGATCTTACAGAGTGGACGATAGAACAAGTAAACTTATTTAGGGGATCATTAAGTTCTTTACTAAGAAATGATGGTTATAATTTCCTCTTTCTTGGATTATTTATTGAAAGAGCAGATAATTCTGCGAGATTATTAGATGTAAAGTATTTTGTTTTATTACCAAAACCTCAATATGTAGGCGGTAATATCGATAATATGCAATGGAGTATATTGCTTCGCTCCTTATCTTCTTTCAGAGCTTTCAGATGGGCATACAATGGCAATATTACCGCAACTAAAATTGCTGATTTTTTAGTTTTAAATAATAATTGCCCTAGATCTTTAAGTTTTTGTATTCAAAATATTGTCAAACATTTAACTAACCTAACATGTAGTCCAGAAAAAGTTGGAAGAATTTATAATAATTTAAAAGATCTAAATACTAAAATTCAAGAAGAAAAAATAGAAACTATTGTTGAATACGGTCTTCATCAATTTGTAACACAATTTATTAGAAAAATATCTAGTGTTGATAACGAAATACATAAGGAGTTTTTTAATTAATATGGAACTAATCATTGAGCACACAACTAAGTATGAATATAAAAATCCAGTTTCTGGATTAATTCAAACTACTAAATTGCACCCCTCAGAATATAATGGTCTTAAAATTCTAGAATGGAATGTACATAATGATTCTGCAAAAAAATCTAAAATTTATCAAGATGGAGAAGCAAATAATATTCAAAGCTTTACAAATACAAACAAGGTTAAAAAAATACAATTTACAGTTCTTGGAAAAGTTGAGACATTTGATACGAAAGGAATTTATCAGAGCTCATCTGATAAAATAGATCCATTGGTTTATCTAAGAGAATCAAATTTAACAAAAGCAAATACTGATATAAAAAATTTGGCAATTGAAGCTAAAAATGGTTTTAATGAAAATGAAAATCTAGAAACATCTCATAATCTGATGAATTTAGTAGCTGAAAAAATTGAATACAAACCTTTAACGACAAATAATCAAACAACAGCAATAGAAGCATTTAATCAGAAAAAGGGAGTCTGTCAGGATCAAGCACATATTATGATTGCTGCAGCAAAAACTTTAGGAATACCTGCTAGATACGTAAATGGTTATATGCATAACAATTCCCATTCTTCAGAATTTCAATCTACACATGCGTGGGCAGAATTTTATATAAATGACTTAGGTTGGGTGGGATTTGATCCGACAAATAAGTGCAGTCCAGATGAAAGATATGTACGTGTTTCTTGTGGACTTGATGCAAGTTACGCATCACCTATTAAAGGTGTTTTTTATGGAAATATTAATAATGATGCTGTGATAGAAAACTTAGATATTCATGTACAAACATTGGAAAATAATTCTCAACAATAATTTGTTTGAAATATTTTCTTAACTTACTAGTATTATTTTTAAAAAGGAGGAAATATGTTTCAAAATAAAAAACAACTTCAGTATTTATGGATTTTTAAACCTGAACTTAATGATATTGCAAAAAGAATTGCAGAAGATCATACAAAATGGATGAAGGAAACACATACAAAGGAAGGTGATAAAGCACTTCTAATGTTAAATTGGTCTATAGGTCCTGAATTTAAAGATGGAAATAAAACAGGTAATATGTCTCTGATCCTAACAGAGGTTTATGCAAATCAAGCAGGAATAGATAATCATTTTGAACAAGCACAAAATAATGGAGCAACTTTTAGAGATGATTTTAGTGATTTTGAAAGTAAATGTGAGAATTTAGTAAAAATTAATAGTTCAGATATTATCCATTCAATGTGGTAAATATAATTTTTAATATCTAATTTATTTTTAAATAGATTTTAATAATCTTATTGTAATATTCAAACTACATATCTAAGTTAAATATAATATTTATTTGAATTTAAACCTATTATGGAAATTGAAAAAATTTTTAAAAATTTAATTTTAGCTGATTTTATTGTTATAATTTTAATGGTTATATCATCTATGTATCAACCATCCGAAATTTCCAATCTTTATGAAAATTTAAATGACGGATTATTATCTAATTTTGAAAATTTTTCTCGAATAGTATCGATTAGCTTATTCTTTTTATATCTACTAACTTTAAATTTACTTTATCGATTTATTTCTTACGGCAAACCACTATATTTATTTTTAGTAGTAGCTGGCATAGTTCTAAATTATTTTAGTGGTTCTGTTATCTATACTGCTTTTAGTGGTATGCTGGATCAAATTGGTGGATTAATAAGCGGAGCAATTTTGATTCTTTTATATTTTTCTCCAATTAAAGATAATTTTAGATAAGAATAAACTAAGTTTTCTGCAATCAAATCAATATTTATGTATTTTTTATTAAAATTTAGTTACAATATAAAAAAGGTGCGGTCAAAACCCTTGTAAAAAAAAGACCATAAATTTTATTATGGTAAGAACGTTAGCTAAATTTATAATTGGTTTATTAAGCTTATGGGCAGTAGTATTTATAATTGCAGAGATTATGGGTGTAACTGTCTATTTTCCATTCACAATAGTTGAAAAACAAGAAATACCATATCATAGAATTACTTCAGTGAGATTAGCTGTCTTTCTTACTTTTGCTTACTTTGGATTTAGATATCTTTTCCTTCAATCAGATAAACTTTATCCTATTCAGTTTTTAGAAATTTATATTAAATCATTTACAGTTTGTTGTTTGTTTGTTTTTTATACTAGTCAAGTTGAATATAGAGAATACTATTTTGTTTTATTTTTATCTATAGTTTCATTAATCTTACATTTTGCATCAAGAAATAGGATTAGAAGTTATTTTAATTAAAACAAGCGGTTATTAAACCGCTTGTAATTTATTAGTAAGCCTCAAATATTGTTCTAAGAATTATTAAAACAAGTCCAACTAATGGAAAAATGACACCTCTTATATTTAGTTTAATTCCATAGTTGTTTACAAGATTAAAATACCTAACTAGTGAGCTAATTAAAGCTATTGCCATAAGCATAAACAAAAATGAATACCAAAATTTATATTGTACTACATTTTCTTCATAAGTATTTCCAGTGACATCAAAAGTTAACAATATAGACATTAACAACATGGTTAGAAAAACTGCGCCCAAAGGACCTCTGAAAACTAATTTAGGTTCTTCATTTGAAAATCCTAATTCATTAAAAAATTTATCGTTAAAATAAAACTGATAAATAATAAATAAATTAAAGAGCATAAACAAAACATGGAATAAAAATGCTAAATTACCCCCAGCTTCATTGACCAATTCATTCATAAAAACTCCTTTTTAATATTTTTATCAAAATTTTAATGATTCTTTGTAAAAAATTATTAAAATAATATTTAATGAATAATATTTTAGTAACAGGTGGGTCAGGTAAGGCAGGCAGAGCGACAATAAAACTATTATTAAAAAGAAATTATAATGTCTTTAATGTAGATTTAGTAAATCACCCAGAATTGGAAGTCCCCTTTACTAAAGTAGATTTAGAAAATTTTGGAGAAGCAATGGAGTCTGTATCTGAAATAGATGATCGTATTAATGGAATAGATGCAGTTATACATCAAGCAGCAATTCCAGCATCTGGCTTAGAGACTAATCATAAAACATTCAGAGCAAATACTTTAAGCACTTATAATATATTTCAAGCAGCTAAAGTTATGAAAATAAATAATATTGTTTGGGCATCAAGTGAAACTGTTCTTGGCTTACCTTTTGATACTTACCCACCTTATGTACCTGTAGATGAAGAATATGCCCCTCGTCCAGAGTCAAGTTATTCACTTTCTAAAGTAATGGGTGAAGAAATGGCAAGACAATTTTGTAGGAGAAATCCTGAAATGAAAATTATTGGTCTCCGTTATTCTAATATTATGGAAGAACATGATTACAAACAATTTAAATCATTTCAAAATGATCCATTTTTAAGAAAATGGAATTTTTGGGGCTATATTGATGCTAGAGATGTAGCCAAAGCTTGTTTATTAGCTATGGAAAGCAAATTAACAGGTGCAGATCATTTTATTATAGCAGCTGATGATACGGTTATGGAAGAAGATAATAAATCACTTTTAGATAAAGTATTTCCAAAAATTAATATTAAAGGAGATATTGGAAAAAATAAAACATTATTGAGTAATGAGAAAGCAAAAAGTATTTTAGGTTTTAAACCTGAATATTCTTGGAAAAATTATATTTAAATATTTAAACTCATAATTCCATCAGAATTAAAAGACAAAGGTATAGGATCTGAGATCTTACCTATAAAATTTCCATCTTTATCATCATGTAAAAAAGCCATAAAAAAATAATCTTTTTCTATTTGTAAAATTCTTCCAGCATATAATTCTACTTCAGCTTCTGAAGTTAAAAAAGATCCAGGTGCAATTTCCCATGGACCATCAAAGTTATCTGATATTAAATAATGCGTACCTCGTCTAATAGGACCGTTATAATTTTTTTTAAATTCATCAGACCAATCTTCAGGATGATTACAAAATAAACAATACCATTTATTATTTACTTGAAATATTTGAGGTACTTCAAGTTGACTAAATAATCCTCCAAAAAGTGGATTGGTTGATTTCCAATCATAAAGATTGATTGATTCTGCCATCCCTATAACTCCACATTGGTAAGGATCATCATCTATTGATGCTCTTGCTGTGTAGGCCATAATATATTTATTTTCTTGAGGATGTTTCATTACCCACGGATCTCTCATAGCTTGATCTTTCCAAAACTCATTTTCAGTAAATTCCAAATAAATATTTGGATCTAAATCTAAAGCTAACCCATTACCACATCTTTCAAAAGAGTAGGGGGAATTGCCTACTGCATGACCTATTCTTTGCTTAACACCTTTTTCTTTTTTATTTCTTCCAGTATAGAAGTAATGCCATTTAGAATTTTCTTTTAATATTGATCCTGTCCACACTGTGTAATCATCAAAATTTTCTTTTTTTGAAGGTGATAAAACTGTTCCATAATAATGCCAGTTGATTAAATCTTTTGAGGTAGCAAGACCTTGAGTAACATTATTATGTCGTAAATCTGGATCTTTTAATGATTTATCTGCTTGTAAAAAATAACAGTACCATTTGTTATTATCATTTGCTAACCAGAAATCCCAAACCCATTTATCATTTATTTTTAACACAAATTATTTTAAAATTACTTGTGCAAACGATGCCGTATCTTCTAAAAATAAATATAATTCATTATTATACTTAATCATATCTCTAATTCTCTCACCTATTTCAATTCTTTTCATATTTATTATTTCTTTATTATTCTTTAGTTCAAAAAAATAAAGTGAACTATCTTTTAATGAGGCAACAACATAATGGTTTTTTTTATCTAAACCTACAATCTGTGAAATACCAATTGAAGGAACAAAATATTTAATTGGTTCAATAAAACCATAATCAGAATGAGATTTGTAAAGTGGATATTTTTCATATGTTTTCTGATTATATGAAGCATTAGCACCACCATAATGTTCTCCATAGCTAGAAATTGCCCATCCATAATTTGGGATTTCTTTTTGATTTAGTTTAATTATATTTATTTCGTCTCCACCTTGAGGTCCGTGCTCAGCTTCTATTAAAAAATTATCTTCTTTATTATAATATAAACCTTGAGGGTTCCTATGACCCATACTAATTACTTTATAATTTTTAGAAATTTTATCGATCTCAATAATTTTACCAAACATACTATCTATTTTTTGAGTTCGGTGCCTGCTTCTAAAATCACCAGTAGAAAAATATACTTTATCATTTTCTAAACTGATTACTCTACCACCTGATTGATGAGCATTAAATTCTTCATCAATATTATCATAAAAATGTACACACTCTTCAGAAGTAAAAAAATTATCAAATTCAATAAATTGATAATTCATTTTTCCATAAATTAAACTTGTATTCCAACAATTGTTAGAAACTTCTCTTGTGTAAGAAACGTAAATTTCATCATTATAAATTTCAATGTCTTTTACAGAAAACCATCCTCCTTCAAGCCAATCAAAATCATGAATTCGAGATTTTTTAAATTGCTCTATACCAATAAATTCACTGATATTTGTTTTAATTTGTTGAAAAAAAAGATTACTCTTTATGTTATTTATTTCAATATTTGAAAATCCTAAAATTCCACTTGCAGAAATGATGATTAAATTATCATTATGAATTTCTAAATATCCACTTCCAGGATATTGATTTGCTATGCCATACATAAATATATTTGATGTTGGGCCAAAAATATTTACATCAATAGTGTTATTTGAAAAGCTATGTTCTGAATTATAACTATATTCAAGATTGCTAGAATTATTTATCAAACTAATATCAAATTCATACGGATCAAATTGTGTTAATAATTTTTCTAGTAAAAGACTGTCATATTCAAGATAGGGCCTATCTTCCATCAAATCTTGAAAAGCTTCCTCGTATAAAATTCTTCTTTTATCGATTTGGTTACGATCTTTTCTTAACTCTTTAATTTGTTTTTCCAATTTGACAGTATTTTTATGTGGAAGAATGTAATTATAAACAAAATTTTTAATTTGATCATTTGTTTGAATATTCGTTATTTTGAAGTCAAAAATAAAATTTATTACTAGAAAAATCAATAATATTCCAAGAAAATAAAATCTAAGAAATCTCATATCTTAAATTTATTTATAATTGTTAAATTTACAATATTATTTTTAAATTATATTTTGTTATAAATTTTACCATTTCTAAGATAATGATAAATATTTTGAGAACAAATAACAGCCATCTTTAATCTTGTTTCATTAGTTCCACTTGCATTATGAGGTGAAAGTATAACATTTTTAAGCTTATAATAGTCTTTATGTATAGCTGGCTCATCATTAAATACATCTAAAGCTGCACCGGCTATTTTATTTGTTTTTAATGATTTTAGTAAATCATTTTCATTTATTACAGAGCCCCTTGAAACATTAATAATCAATGATGATGGGCTAAGGAAATTAAGAACATTTTTATTTATTAAATTTTTAGTTTTTTCACCTCCAACACAAGTTACTACCATTATATCTATATTTTTTGCCATAATTTTTAAATTTTTAAAATATTTATATTTTAAATTTTTTTTATTTGGACCATGATAAAAAACATTCATGGACAGACTTCTAGCTCTTTTAGAAAAAGCTTTACCTATGGCACCCATTCCTACAACACCAATAGTTTTATTTGTAAGACTAGTAGAGAGAGTGAATGGTTTTTTTATCCATTTTTTATCTAAAATAAAATTATGACCTTGATAAATTTTCCTAGATAAAGATATCATTAATCCCAAGGCTAAATCGGCAACATCGTTCGTCAAGACTTTAGGTGTATTTGTAATTATAATTTTGTTTTTTTTGCAGTAATCTAAATCCACTCCAGAATAACCAACTCCAAAAACTGAAATAATCTTTAAATTTGGAAATTTTTTAAGAAATATTTTATTACAATCAAATCCACCATTAACAACAATTGCATTATATTTTTTATATTCAAATTTTTTATTTTTTACCCATATGCAATCTACATTAAAATTTTTTTTAAAAACATATGCGAAATCTTTAAGAATAATATCTGGTATAAAGATATTAAATTTCATTTTGATTTATACTTTACTTGAATTTGACCAAAGATTTATATTTTCTTCTTTTGCGTATTTATTTATTTCCTTTAATTCAGAATTACTAAAAATTAGATTATTTTGACTATCTAAACACTCGTCTAATTGCTTAACTGTTCTTGCTCCAATTAGAGCGGATGTCATAGTTGGATGACGAAGTATCCATGAAAGGGCCATTTGAGGTAAAGATTGTCCTCTTTTATTTGCAATTTTTGTTAACTCTTTAATTTTAAATAAATAACTTTTTGTAATCATTTTTTTATCAAGTGATGAATTATCTGAAATCCTTGATACTTTAGGTATTTTTTTTAAATATTTTCCCGATAACATTCCTTGGGCAAGAGGAGAAAATGCAATACAACCTATACCTAATTTTTTTAATGTAGATAATAAATCTTTTTCCACCCATCTATTAATCATGGAGTAAGATGGTTGATGAATTAAACAACTAATACCTCTATCTTTTAATAACTTGTTCATTTTAATTGTTTGTTTTGAGCTATATGATGAAATTCCTACGTATAAAGCCTTACCACTTCTAATTGATTGGGCTAGTGCATCTGCTGTCTCTTCTAAAGGTGTTAATGGATCAAAACGATGAGAATAAAATATATCTACATATTCAAGCTTCATTCTTTTTAAACTTTGATCAAGACTTGCAGTTAAGTATTTTTTTGAGCCCCATTCGCCATATGGACCATCCCACATGTGATAGCCTGCTTTACTTGAAATTATCATTTCGTCTCTATATTTTTTAAAATCAGAGTTTATAACTTTCCCAAAATTTTCTTCTGCAGATCCTGCTGGTGGACCATAATTATTCGCTAAATCAAAATGAGTTATACCGCGATCAAATGCTCTAAAAAGCATTCTCTTTGCTTCTTTTGACATAGATTTTTTCCCACCAAAGTTATGCCAAAGACCAAGTGTAATAGGGGGTAAAAGTAATCCACTATTTCCACATCTTCTGTAGTCAAGTTTTTTATATCTTTTATTATTTGCTTTATAAGCCATTAATACTTTTTAAGTATATTTAGCTTTTACATCAAGTAATTATTTAAATTAAAGATAATAAAAAATTATTTATCAATTCTCATGTTTTTGTTTATTCCACATTAATGCGTATAATCCTTTTTTATTAAGTAGAGTTGAATGATCTCCTTCTTCAATAATTTGTCCTTTATCTATTACAATTATTTTATCTGCATTTGACACAGTTGAGAGTCTATGAGCTATAATTAATGTAGTTTTACCTTGGGATATTTTGTTTAAATTTTTATTTATTTCTTTTTCTGTATTAGTATCTAAAGCTGAAGTTGCTTCATCAAAAAAGAGAATGGATGGATTTTTTAAAATAGCTCTTGCAATAGCAACTCTTTGTTTTTCTCCTCCAGATAATTTAAGACCTCTCTCACCTACAATTGTATTGTATTTGTTTGGAATACTTTGAATAAAATCGTGAATACCAGCTATTTTTGCTGCATTTATTACATCCTCTTCACTTGAGTCTATTAAACCATAAGAAATGTTATAAAAAATTGTATCATTGAATAAAACTGTATCTTGTGGGACAACACCTATCATTTGTCTTAATGAGTTTTGTTTGTATTTTTTAATATTTTTCTTATTAATTAATATTTCTCCACTATCTGGATCATAAAAACGAAACAATAATTTACTTATTGTTGACTTTCCTGCACCAGTTGGTCCAACAATCGCTAAAGATTTACCTTCTGGTATACTGAATGAAATATTTTTAATAATTGTTCTTTTATTTTCATATCCAAAATAGATATTTTTAAAAACTATTTCTGAATTATTGTTTTTTAAATTATCGCTTCCACTATCATCAATAGTATTTTTTTCCTTTAAAAGATTGAACATATTTTCCATATCAACTAATGATTGTCTTATTTCGCGGTAAATTGTGCCTAGAAAATTTAATGGTTGATAAAGCTGAAGCATATACGCATTTATAACAACAAAACCACCAACTGTTATAGATTTATTCTGAATTCCAAATACTGTTAATATTAGCATAAGAGTTATTCCAATCATTATTACAAATGTTTGACTGATATTTAAAAGAGATAAAGATGTTCTATTCTTATTAGCTGCAATTTCATATTTTTCTAAGGATTCATCTAATCTTTTAAACTCATGATTTTCATTATTAAAATATTTAACAGTTTCAAAATTTAGAAGACTATCAATCATTTTAGTGCTTGCAGCATTATCTGCTAAATTCATATCTTTTCTAAATTGCAATCTCCATTGAGTAATTGTAAATGTTAAAATAACATAGATAGAAATAGTAATAAAAGTTATGATTGCGTATTCAAATCCGTATAAAGTAAGTAAAATAAATATAACAAGAACTAGCTCAATAAATGTTGGAACTACATTAAATAGAACATAGCGTAATAAAAAATCTATTCCTTTTGTCCCTCTATCAATAAATCTATTAAGACCTCCAGTCTGTCTTGAAAGATGAAAATCTAAAGACAAAAAATGTAAATGTTTGAAAACTTTTAGACTTACTCTTCTAATTGCATTTTGAGATACTTTAGAAAAAAGAGCATCTCTTATTTCATTAAAAGCAAATGAAGCTATTCTTACAATTCCATAAGAAATAATAATAGCAATTGGAACATATAATAATAAATTTATACCACTACTTAAATCATTAAGTGAATCAACAGCATTTCCAAGGATTAAAGGTGTATAAACGCTAGCTACTTTTGCTAATATCATACACATCCCAGCTAAAACCACTCTTATTCTTAGATCTTTTCTACTTTTGGGCCATAAATAAGGGAGTAATAATTTTGATGTACTAAAGAAAGTAGAATCTTTTTTCATATCATTTTTTTAAAATTAAAAAATTATCCTTATAAAAATTGATTAAATAAGTCTTGTAAAATTTATATATAGTTCACACTAATGAATAATTAACAATGTTTGTAATATTTTAACGTAAATGCTGCTTTATGTATTTGATATTATTTCTAATTTATATCAAAAAAAAGACGAGTTGAATAATGAGGAATAATATCTTCAAGAATTGTATATCCATTTTCTTCAAATTCTTTTATTTTTTTAATAATCATATTTGTTAATATTTTTATATAATAATATATAATATTAATAAATGACTGACTTACAATGGTATGCATATCTTGGGGGATTTTTAGCATTCGCAATCGGATGTTACGTATATTATCTCTCTAGAAATAAAAAATTAAATGATCAACAAGTTAAAAATAGAAAAAGAGTTATGAATTTTTTTTTAATTATAGCTTTGGTTTGTGTTGGTTATTCGTGGTTGTAATTTTAAGAGATAACTTTTGAAATATTATCTTGCAATTGATGCTGGCACCTCAGTAATTAAGACTGTAATATTCAATTCAAATTTCAAACAAATAAATACTTATAGTATAAAAAATCCAGTAGTAACTGACAAATTTGGTAAATCTGAAATTGAGATGGAAAAATTTTGGTTACTTACCGCAAAGTGTCTTAAACTTTTAATAAAAAAATCTAAAATTCCACCACAAACAATTATTGGTTTAGGCATAACTGGAAATATGGTTGGTTTCTGGTCTATTAATAATAAAAATAAACCAGTAAGAAATGCAATTTTGTGGAATGACACAAGAAGTCAAAAAATTTTTACTAATAAAAAAATATTTGATCAAATTTATAAAATTACAGGCTCTATTGCACAATACGGCTGTACTATACCTATTCTAAAATGGATGACTAAATTTGAAAAAGAAAATTTAAAGAAAATTAAATACATTTTAACTTGCAAAGATTGGTTAAGATTTAAATTAACAGGAAATATAAATAATGATGAAACAGAAGTTTCAGTATATCCGGGGGATATAAGAAATAGAAAATTATCAAAAAAAATTTTTAAAATATTTAGATTGAGCACTAAATATTTTAAACTTTTTCCAGAAATAAAAAAATCAAACGAATTGGGTGGGTACGTTACTAAAAGCGCATCAAGATTAACAAGTTTAAAAGTTGGTACGCCTGTTATTATAGGATGTGGGGATGTAATAGCTTCTATTCTAGGGGCTGGAGGAGTTAATCATAACAAAAAAATAAGTATTATTGGAACTACATGTCATAATATTATAGTTAAAAATAATTCAAAAATTTCTAAAGATGGTTCAGGGTTATTTTTTGCTTCTTTAAATAACACATGGTTAGAGACTAAAATAAACGTAGCAGGAACAACTAATATTGATTGGGTTATTGATAATTTTTACAAAAATTCCAAAAAGTATTTAGATAAAATTAAAATTATTAATAATTTTGAAAAAAAATATTTAACTTTTAAATATCCAGAAAATTCATTAGTATTTCTTCCTTACATAAACTATGGAGGCTCTATATCTCCATTTGTAAATTTAAATTCTAAAGCTGAAATTTTTGGAATATTACCACATCATAATAATTTTGATATTATGACTGCTTGTTATGAAGGTTTAGCATTATCTATTAAAGATTGTTATGCGAACAAAATTAAAACCAACGACAATCTTTATCTTGCAGGAGGTGCATCAAAAAGTAAAATTTTACCTCAATTAATTTCAAATGTTTTAAATATTAAAGTTAAAATATTAACTAATTCCGAACTAGGTGCGTTAGGTATTTCATTCTTAATTGACAGTTATTTACATAAAAAAGATTTAAAAAAATTAATTAACGATCACCAAAATATTGGTCATATTTACACACCCCAAAGAAAACAATCCAAATATCTTAATAATAAATATCAAAAATATAAAAAATTAAGAGAGTCATTGAATAATATCTGGTGAAAGTCTCAAATTTAGTTGATAATATCAGTATATTGATATTAAAATATTAATCATAAATTAAGTGAGGAAAAATGAAAAAAATATTATTATTTTTTATTACAATTCTATTTTCATTGAATGCCTATGCTGTAACAAATGTTACTTTTTGGCATATGGAAGGTGTTCCACACCGAGTAGATAGAATTCAAACATTAATAGATGAATTTAATTCTGCTAATCCAGATATTAATGTTACACAAGAAGTTCAAAACTGGGGTGAAATTTATGCTAAAGCTCCTGCCTCTGTAGCAGCTGGAACTGCACCAGAAATATTAGTTGGTATTCCAGATTTTACTCCTATACTCGCTGATATGGGTGCAGCACAACCTGTTGAGGATTTTGTTGCAGAGTTAGATTCAAAATATGGTTTTTACCAAAAAGCACTCGATCAATATACTTATAATGGGCATACATGGGCTGTTCCTTTATGGAACATGGGTTTATCACTATGGTATAGAAAAAGTGATTTTGAAGCTGCTGGAATTGAGCCGCCAAAAACTTGGTCTGATTTAAAAAAAGCTGCAAAAGCTCTTACTAAAGACGGTGTTTATGGAATAGGTCTTCCTGGCAATAAACAACTGTATACTGATCAAACAATCTATAGTTTTATGGTTAACTCAGGTGCAGAAGAAATTTACAATTCTGATGGCACTTTGAGATTTGATAATCCTCAAACTGTAGCAGCATATGATGTTTATAAAGAATTATATCAATATTCTGCACCTGATGCAGCAAACTGGACTTGGGGTGAAGCCGAAGCATGTTTTGCAAGTAAAGGTTGTGCAATGATATTGCAGTTTACTGTTATTTCTACATATGACTCACAAGCTGGCGGAGATGCAAGTGACCTAGGTGTTATTCAAATCCCTTATGCAAATGGTAAAGCTCATAGAGCTGGAACTGTTTCATATGTTAATTCTGCAATGATTATGACTGCTGATGAGGCAAAAATGGAAGCTTCTAAAAAGTTTCTAAGTTTCTTAATGGAGCCTGGAAATTATGGAAGATTTATCAACATGGAGCCAGGATTATTTTTACCAATAACTGAAGCTGGTAGTAAAGATTCAACTTATTGGGACGATCCTGTTGTTGTAAAATATAAATCACAAGTAGAAACAATGTTAGATAATTCGACAAGAGGAAGTCTATTTGGTTTTACGAATGGTAATACTTTTACAAGCATATCATCTATATCAGCTCAGAATTTATTAGCTCAAACTCTTCAACTAACTTTAATCGATGGCAAAAGTGCAAAAGATGCAGTTAGTGAAGGTATGGAAATAATGACTGAAGCTATTGAATAATTAAAAACTTTTCAGCACCTCTATTAGAGGTGCTGTTATTTCTGTGAAAAAAAATAATATTGAAGGCTGGTTATTTGTATCTCCACTAGTTATTTGGATTTCCCTTATTATTTTAGTTCCAATTTATATAGCATTTGAATTAAGTTTATTTAATGTCAAGATAATTGGTACATCAGGAAAATTTGTAGGTATTGATAACTACATAAAATTATTTGGTAAATCAAAATTTCTAAATGCTTCATTAAATAGCTTTTACTGGATAATTGGAAATGCAATCTGCCAAACATTTTTTGCATTCACTATTGCCTTAACTATAAATTATAAATTTCCAGGTAAAAAGATTATGGCTAACTGGATTATTTTATCATTTATTATTCCAACAGTAGTTGTTGTAGTAATTTGGAAATTAATGTTGAGTAGTAGTAGTGGTGTCATAAATTCAGTTTTAATTGATATTGGATTATTAGATGAAGCAACAGGTTTTTTTAGTTCTCCTAATAAAGCTTTTATAAGTTTAGTTCTAATAAACTCATGGAGGTGGAGTCCTTTTTTAGCATTAATTATTCTTTCTGGACTCAATTCTATTAATAGAGAAATGTATGATGCATCTAAAGTTGATGGAGCAAATTTTGTTCAGCAATTTCTTTTCATTACATTTCCAAATCTCAAAAGCGTTCTTTTTGTCTTAGGTCTAGTTGGTACATTATTATCATTTAATATTTTTGACATTATTTGGTTAATCACAAAAGGTGGGCCATCAAGTGCTACAACTACATTACCATTATTAATTTATGAAACTGCGTTTACTAAATTTAGAATTAGTCAAGCTGCGACCTTATCAATAGTTACTAGTTTTTTGTTATTACTATTTTCAATAATATTTATCAAATCTATGGCGCCAAAAGAAGATGATTAAAGAAAATAATATCAAATTTTTATTTTTAAGCTTATCTTTACTCTTAATTATACTTATTTTTTTCTTTCCTTTTTTTTGGATAATCACATCATCTTTTAAAAGTCCTGAAGAAATTATTGCTACATCAACAACTATTATTCCTAGATCTTTTACTTTAGAACATTATAATAAAATATTATTTAACTCAGATTTTTTTATATATTTAAAAAATAGTTTGATAGTTTCATTTTCGTCTATGGTGATATCAATCATTCTATCTGTATCAGCAGCTTATGGCTTACATAAACTTAAATTTTATGGAAATAAATTTGTAGAATATTCTCTTTTAGTGACCTATGCTTTTCCAGGAGTCATTTTATTAGTTCCTATTTATTTATTGTTTGCAAAAGTAAATCTGCTTAACAGCTACTTTGCTTTAATTATTGTTAATGTTTTATTTGCCACTCCATTTGCAGTTTGGATGTTAAAAGCTTTTTTTAAGTTAATTCCTAATGAAATAGAGGAGGCGGCATATATTGATGGAGCATCAAGATATGTTGTAATATCAAAAATTATTGTTCCATTAGCTGCTCCTGGCATAGCAAGTGTATCAATTTTTTGTTTTATAATATCTTGGACTGAATATCTTTTTGCTTCTATATTAATTAGTGGCGATGATTTGAAAACCTTACCAGTTGGTTTAGCTGGAATAGTTGGTCAATACCAAATTGATTGGGGTTTTTTATTATCCGGTGCTGTTCTTGCAAGTTTACCAGTGATATTATTATTTGTATTTATTGGAAAATATTTTGTATCTGGTTTAACTGAAGGTGCTGTAAAATAAAGCAATATAATTAATGAGGAATTATGACTGATAAAGATTTTAAAAATATAGATGATATTCAAAGAATTTTAAAATACATAGAAAAAGGTAAACTTGATATTGAATCTTGGGCTAATATAGAGGAACTAAAAAATAGTTTAAAATTATTAATAGAAGAGCATAAAGATTATATGGATCATATGAAACTTCATCATTAATTTTATAAAGAAGGAGGTAGAATGTCAGTAGCAAGAATAACAACAATCAATTTTAAATCTAAGGAAGATGCTGATGAGTCAATAAATGATTATTCAGAAAAAGCACCATCTGAATTCCCTGAGGCTGAACAATTATTACAAATACGAGCAAGTGATACAACTGTTATGGCTATTTCTTTATATGCTGATAATGATGCAATGGAACGTGCTTCAGCTGCTAGAGCCAAAAGAATGAGTAATAATGAAAAAACATTTGATGTTGTTGATACAAAAACTGGTGAAGTAACATTAAATCATAAAAATTAAATAAGGAGTGCCCGTAGCTCAGTAGGATAGAGCACCAGATTCCTAATCTGGGGGCCGCATGTTCGAATCATGCCGGGCACGCCAAATATTCATTTTCATATATTTTCTTTCGATTATACTTAATTTAACAATTATGGACAAATTACTTCAAAGGTCAAATGGTGAAATTAATATTGAATTATTAGATAATGATTTTTCAAAATTTTTTCAAAGTGGTTGTTGTAAAATTTTAAATCCAAATAATTATAATAAATGTAACGAATTAGTTTTAATTAACACTGCAGGAGGTATTACTTGTAATGATAATATTGAAATTAATGCTACAATTCATAATTCTGAATTAAGTATTTCTACACAAGCCGCTGAAAAGATTTATTCAGGAATAGGTGATCCTGCTAAAGTAGACATAAATATCAATTTAAATAATTCAACTTTGTATTGGCTGCCCAAAGAGTTAATTTTATTTGATAATTCAAAATTAAGAAGAAGTATAAATATTAATCTATCAAATAATTCTAATTTGATTTTTTGTGAAACTACAATTTTTGGAAGAAAAGCAATGTCTGAAAAAATTAAAAATATTTCTTTTTCTGATCAATGGAAAATTTTTACGAATTCTACAATAAAGCATTTTGAAGCAATTAATATAAAAGGGTCAACTATTGATAATTTTAAAAACAATTATACATTTGATAATCAATCATCTTTATCAACAATTTTAATTTTTGGCGATATTATTCATCAACTTGAGTCTGAGTTAAGTAAAGTTATAAAAAACTTAGAAAATCATTATTGTGAAATGACAAAATTTGATGATAAGATTGTAATTAGGTGCTTAGCCGATGATAATTATGATTTAAAAAAAACACTAAATTTTATTATGAAAAATATAATAAATGATAAACTACCAAAAAGTTGGGATCTATAAATGAAATTAACACCAAGAGAAAAAGATAAGTTAATGGTCAGTATGGCAGCTAATGTTGCCAGAAAACGTTTAGAAAGAGGTGTTAAACTTAATTACCCAGAAGCTATAGCTTTGATAACAGATTTTGTCATAGAAGGTGCAAGAGATGGAAAAATGGTGTCAGAATTGATGGAAACAGGTGCACACGTAGTAAAAAAAGAAGATTGTATGGATGGTATTCCAGACATGATACCTGAAGTGCAGGTTGAAGCAACATTTCCAGATGGAACAAAATTAGTAACAGTACATAAACCAATTAGATAATGAAACCTGGTGAAATAATAACAAAACAAAATAGTGACATTAATTTGAATGATAAAAGTCAATCAATTATTTTAAAAGTTTCAAATAGTGGAGATCGACCAATACAAGTTGGTAGTCATTATCATTTTGCTGAAACAAATGAATATTTAATATTTGATAGAGAAGAATCAAAAGGTATGCGTTTAGATATACCCTCAGGTACAGCTGTTCGTTTTGAACCAGGTCAATCAAAAGATGTAGAATTAATTCCAATAACCGGAAATAGAAAAATATTTGGTTTTAATAAAAAAGTTATGGGTCAATTGTAATGAAAAAAATAAAAAGAGAAGCTTATGCCGATATGTATGGACCAACAACTGGTGATAAAGTCAGACTTGCTGACACTGAACTTTTTATTGAAGTGGAAAAAGATTTAACAACATATGGAGAAGAAGTAAAATTTGGTGGAGGAAAAGTTATTCGAGATGGAATGGGGCAATCTCAAGTATCTCGCAAAGACGGTGCTGTTGATACAGTTATAACAAACGCTTTAATTGTTGATGTAAATGGAATTTATAAAGCTGATATTGGTCTTAAAGATGGTTTAATTAATGAAATTGGAAAAGCGGGTAATCCAGATACACAACCAAATGTAAATATTATTATTGGGCCTGGAACAGAAATAATTGCTGGTGAAGGCAAAATTATAACAGCTGGCGGATTTGATAGTCATATACATTTTATTTGTCCTCAGCAAATAGATGATGCACTTCATTCAGGTATCACAACAATGTTGGGAGGTGGAACTGGCCCTGCTCATGGTACTTTAGCAACTACAGTTACACCTGGACCATGGCATATAGAGAAAATGATACAATCAGCAGATGCTTTTTCTATGAACTTGGCTTTTGCTGGTAAAGGAAATAGTTCATTGCCTAAAGCACTTGAAGAACAAGTAATTGCTGGTGCAAGTTCCTTAAAATTGCATGAAGATTGGGGCACAACCCCAGCAGCAATAGATAATTGTTTAAATGTAGCTGATGATCATGACATTCAAGTAATGATTCATACAGATACGTTAAATGAAAGTGGATTTGTTGAAAGTACAATTAAAGCAATTAATGGACGAACAATTCACGCTTTTCATACTGAAGGAGCTGGTGGGGGTCATGCTCCGGATATAATTAAAGTATGTGGAGAACAGTATGTTATTCCGTCATCTACAAATCCAACAAGACCATACACAGTTAATACAGTTGAAGAACATTTAGATATGTTAATGGTTTGCCATCACTTAGATAAATCAATACCTGAAGACGTTGCTTTTGCTGAAAGTCGAATTCGAAAGGAAACAATTGCAGCGGAAGATATACTGCATGACATGGGTGCTTTTTCAATAATTGCTTCTGATAGTCAGGCCATGGGTCGTGTTGGAGAGGTTATTATTAGAACATGGCAAACAGCACATAAAATGAAAGTTCAACGGGGACAATTAAAAGAAGAGCAGGGTAATAACGACAATGTAAGAGTTAAAAGATACATTGCTAAATATACAATTAATCCTGCAATAGCACATGGTATTTCTGATCATATTGGAAGTATCGAAAAAAATAAACGTGCTGATATTGTTATTTGGGACACTGCTTTCTTTGGAGTTAAACCTGAAATGGTATTACAAGGCGGAAGTATTGCTTCGGCACAAATGGGTGATCCAAATGCTTCTATTCCAACACCTCAACCAGTATATTCTAGACCAATGTTTTCTTCTTTTGGAAAATCATTAGAAAAATCTACTGTTACTTTTGTAAGTAAAGTTTCTTTAGATAAAGAATCATTTAAAAACTCTGGAGTAAGTAAATCTCTGTTACCCGTAAAAAATATTAGAAAAATTTCTAAAAAAGATATGATGTTAAATGATTATTGTCCGAAAATAGAAGTGAATCCAGAAACTTATGAAGTTTTAGCAGATGGAGAATTAATTACCTGTGAGCCAGCTGAAACACTACCTTTAGCTCAACGTTATTTTATGTATTAAAATGGATACTTCATTCAAAATTACTCATCACAATAATGATAAAGAAGTATTTGATGAAATTTCACTATCTTATGAAGAAAGATTTATTCGTAGAAAAAAACTTATAGCAAATAATGGTACTGAATTTTTAGTTAATCTTGAAGAAACCGTCAGTGTTAATGAAAATCATTATTTTGAATTAGACAATGGAAAATTAATTAAAGTTATATCTAAAGAAGAAAATTTAATTGAAATAACGGGTGATAATTTAAAGCAAATCATATGGCACATAGGAAATAGACATTTGCCATGTCAAATTGAAGAAAACAGAATTCTTATTCAAGATGATGCTGTAATTCTTGATATGGTTCTAAAATTACACGGAAATGTAAAAAAGGTTTTTGAAAAATTTAAACCTGAAGGTGGTGCTTATGGTATGGGCAGAACACATAGCCACAAACATTAAAATGAAAAAATTTAAAGATCCTCATCAAATATTACAAGTATGGTTTTCATCTTCCTTTCCTATTGGTTCTTACGCATACTCTCATGGTTTAGAAGCCCTGATTGATGATAAAAAAATTAAAAATAATAATGATGTTAAAGAATTTTTAGATGCCCTTTTATTTTATGGAACATTAAGAAATGACTATATTTTTATGAAGTCTATTTACAAAGGTGACGAAATTAATCAATTAATCTTAGCAAGTGCTTCTTCTAAAGAAAGGCAAATAGAAATGATAGATATGGGAAATTCTTTTCGTAAAATCATGAAAGATAGTTGGGAATTATCTTTACCTGAAAATACATCATTTATATATTGTTTAGCAAAAGCTGGATTACATTTTAATATTAAATTTGATGATTTAATTAAGTTTTATCTACAATCATTCATTTCTAATCTAATAAATGTATGTGTAAAACATATCCCAATGTCTCAAAAAGATGGACAGAGTCTTAATGTTAATTTTATTAATCAAATTCAAGAATTTTTAAGTCATTCAGATAAACTGACTCTTAAAGATATAGGTACAACTTTTTTTATTGGTGATATTTTTGCTATTAAGCATGAATATTTAGACTCAAGGATTTATTTGACATGAATAATATAAATGGACCTTTAAAAGTTGGTATTGGCGGCGGAATAGGGACTGGTAAAACAAGTTTAACAGAAGCGTTATGTCGTTATTTATCTAAAAAAGTCTCTATGGCAGTTATTTCAAATGATATTTATACAACTGAAGATGCCGAATATCTAATGAAAGCACAAGTTCTACCAATAGAGAGAATTAAAGGTGTTGAAACTGGGGGATGTCCACATACTGCTATAAGAGAAGATTGTAGTATCAATTTACTTGCAGTTGATGAAATGAAAAAAAAATTTCCAGATTTAGAGTTAATCCTGATTGAGTCAGGTGGTGATAATTTAGCAGCAACTTTTAGTCCAGAGTTAGTTGATTTAACAATTTATATGATAGATGTGGCTCAAGGTGCTGACATACCCAGAAAAAAAGCACCAGCAATTAGAAAGTCTGATTTACTCGTAATTAATAAAGTTGACCTTGCCCCATATGTTGATGTTGATTTAGAGCAAATGAAAGAGGATGTGAATGAAGCCAGAAATGGTTTACCGTATATTTTTGGTGAAATGAAAAATAATAACGGAATTGAAAAAATTTCTGACTTCTTAATTTCTCAAGGTGGATTATAACTATTCTACTTTTTGTAAAGAATAGACCGTATCTGTACTATTAAATTTTGAATCAAATTCTTTAGATTTTGGATCATCAAATAAAGCATAAAATTTTTCTTCATCAGTAACATTACACATAATCATTACATGGCCATCTTTAACGAAAGCCATATCAAATGCATCTGTATATTTGGCAATATCATCTTTAAAAAAATTGTATAATTCCATGTAATCTTCTTTGGTAAAAGATCCTTTTGATACAACACATAAATTCATAATTATCTCCTACAAAAAATATCCTCACCATTTTTCTTAATGGGAGGATAAATTTATACGTATCTCATTTTAGCTGCTTGTAAACCGCAATAGAGTCAAATCGTTCATAGGTTAAATATTATATAATTATTACATTTCAATTAAAAATATTAATACTGTTAATATTTGTTAGTTCATCTTAGTAAAATTAATCCTATTGAATAATAAAATACTAAATCTAAGTTTATTATTAATCATGATACAAAACATTTCAAAATTATTTAATTTAAATAATAAATATAAAACAGAAGAACATACCATTCCAGATAATTTACGTAGTAAGGAATTAGAATGGAAATTATCTTTACTAGTAAGAAATGTTGATAGAGTAGAAGATATCGACCTGCAATTTGTCAAAAAGACTAAAATTAATAAGGGAACAAAGCAAGATTTATATACTTCTTACAGATTAGATTTTGATGTTAGAGAAAAATTAAATCAATTTAAAAAAAAATATAGGGATATACTTTTATAAATCACTCATATTTATCAGAATACAAGTAAGGTATCCCAATAACTAAAATAATATAGAAAACCATAAAGCCGGCAATAAGAGGTAATACTTCTCCAGCTGGCACTGTGCTAAATGGACCAATAACAAATCCGTAAATCACAAAAAGAATATTTAAACCTACTAAATAATAACCACCACTTCTTTTCATACTGTACAACATATAAATTGTGTAAGCGATTGCTAATTGAAAAACTATGCCCACAATAAAATCCAAAGTGGAAAGTTGGACATTAAAATCTCCTACAGGTGGTTGCACACCTTGACCTGAAAAATATCCATACGTAATTCGATAAGATGTATCAATAAAATCAAGAGAGATAAGGATTAACATAATCCAATGTAGAGGTTTAAATAATCTTTCTTTCATATTAACAAATATAATTACTAATCTTTTTTAATTGCTTCTTGTAATGAATTATTTTCTTCTGATGGTTTTGAATCTTTTTTAATAGGTTGAATCTTATCAGATTTTTTAATATCACCACTAATTTGACCGCCAAGCTTAATCTGTAAGTTTTGGTACTCGATGTCTCCAGAAGCAGCTCCTTGCTCTTGGATTGTTAAAGTACCTGAAGCCTTTATTTCACCATCAAATTTTCCCCAGATGTCAGCATTATGTGTTTCTATATTCCCTTTGCAATCTCCAGTAGCACCAATAACTACATTATCAGTTTTCATAGTAACATCTGCTTCACCGTCAATTTGAACTTCATCTGCTTTTTTAATTTCACCGTTAATTGTTACACCGTGACCAATTACAACTTTTGCTGATCCCTTTGCAGGTCTAAATACATCAGTTGTTGAATTTGAATTATCGTCTTTTTTATCAAACATTATACCTCCCTATAGTTTTGTTAATGCAGGTAATCTACAACTGCTATAATTAACTTAATTAATTACCATATAAGCATTAATATTTGAAGATTTATGTAATTTTTACAGGTTATTTTTGATGATTTACAACATCAACAAGGATAGCAATCACCAAATTCAATATTGTAATTGAGCAAATTGAAATAAAGCTGAAAAAGTAAATCCATGCCCACCAGTAAATAGCCTGCATAGGCAGCATGACATTCTCCCAACTAGATAAAGTTAAAACTTGAAAAAGGGTAATTAGGGATATTCCTAGATCGGCCCATCGTTCTGGATCATCTTCCCCAAATAAAATTGATCCCATTGTTGCATAAATATAGAGTATTATAAACAGTAGCAGACTAACAAAAAATACTCTTTTTATTGAAGCAAGAATAGCTTCTATAATTTTTTTTAATTCAGGAATGACAGATATCAATCGTAACACTCTAAAAATACGAAGAAGACGTAAAACTAAGAAGCTAGAATTATTTGGAATAGGAATGAGTGAAATTGCTACAATGATTGTATCGAATACATTCCAACCATCTTTTAGAAAATTTTTCTTTTCTTTTTCACCAATAAAACGAATAAGTATTTCAATAACAAAGAAAACAGTAATCGCATAATCAAGTAAATGAATAGTATTTAAAAATATAGGATCTAATTGATATGTTGTTGCTCCAATAAGAATGGCATTTAATATAATTATAACAACAACAGAAAATTGAAAAATACGATTATCTTTCAACTTAGAAAAAAAATCTATCATATTAAATTAAATAGTTTTTAAGTTATCTATTTTCCTATCCATCACAAAAAACCACAGGGGAGGGATTAAAGCCATAATTAACATGATGGAGTAATTAGCAGGCATCTCAATTGCTTTTTCTTCTTGAGATAAAAGAGGGTAAGGCTTTGATGCACTCTGGTGATGTTCTGCATGAAGACCTAAATTAAATGTCGACCAATTAGCAGAAATATGACGACTGTTCCAAGAATGTAAATCTGTAAATCTTTCATACCTTCCATTTTCTTTTTTTCTTTCTAAACCATAATGCTGAATATAATTCACTAACTCCAATAAGATTATAGAAACAAAAGAATGAAAGATAACAAAAATTAAACCATTCATACCTGCGATTAAATAAGCAAATACTAAAAATAAAAATTCTAATACAAAATAATGAATCATTCTATTTTGAAAACTAAATTTATTTAGATTTTTTCTATCAAGAATATTTTTTTCAATTTTCCAAGACGAAATCACACTATTGATTACACAGCGAATAAAATAAAAATAAAAATTTTCTCCTCTTCTAGCTGTAGCAGGATCTTCTTTAGTAGCTACATTTAAATGATGACCATAAATATGTTCTATACGAAAATGACCATAACAACATAATACTAATAAAAATACTCCAATGCCTCTCATAAATTTATTTTTTCGGTGAATAAGTTCATGCGCAGTTGTAATTCCAATAGAACCGCCAGACATACCTACAGCCGCCCCTAAAGCAGCAGCAGTTAATAATGTGATACTAGAATCAGAAACAACGATTAAACCAAATATAATTAAAAATAAAATGCATGGGAGAACGATTAAAATAGAAAAATTGTGAAACACACTTTCATTTAGCTCAACATCATCTTTACTTAAGTATGGTAATACAAGGTCAATAATTGGAACTAATATAAAAACCCAAATAAAAGGTGAAATTGACCAAGAGGGATTAATGATTAATCCTAAAGAACTAGCAAATATCAAAATTAGCGGTGTTACAAGATAAAAAATCATTAAAATAATTATATATTATTTTTTTTTCTAAACTAATACCTAAATTACCCTAAGAAAATTTATATGAATAATAACATTAAAGGTCTTATTTTAATTATTGTGGGGATGTTATTCATCATTACCCAGGACGTTTTAATTAAATACACCATTCATGATGCGTCATTAATGCAAATACTTGTATTTAGAGGAGGGGTAGGATTTTCATTGTTATGCCTATATTTAATTTACACAAAACAACCATTATTCTTTGGAACAGCGCACCCTTATATAGCAATTTTTAGAGGCTCAACATTCTTCTTCGGCTTTACCTTATTTTTTATCTCATTGAGCCAAATCACTTTAGCAGAAGCAACAAGTTTGTTTTTTGTGAGTCCATTTTTTATTACTATTTATTCTTACTTTATTCTGAATATAAAAATTGGCTTGAATAGAATATTTTCAATTTTTGTTGGTTTTAGTGGAACGCTTTTAATCATTAAACCAGAATTTAATGACATAAATATTTATATGTTATTTCCAATCATTGCTGCTGCTACCTATGCTTTATCAATGACATTAGCTAAAAAAACTGCAAAAAATGATAATTTATATCAACAAACTTTTCATATTTATATAGGTGCATTTGTTGGAGGAAGCGCAATTAGTATTTTTTTACATAATTCAGACTTTAATTTGTTAATTTTTTCTATTCTTAGTAATCCCTGGATACTTAATGATCTTCAATTTATTGGATTAATACTTTTCATTTCTACAACTGGAAGTCTTGGGATATTTTGTTTGATTGCAGCATACAGAGTTGGGTCACCTTTAGTTAACAGTATAACTGAGTACATCCATTTAATTTTTGCTATAATAATTGGAATTATTATTTTTTCTGAAGTACCAGATATAAACTCATTTATTGGTATTTTTCTTATTATGGTAAGTGGTATCTTTGTTGTTTTCAGAGAAAATAAGCGTGAGGAATTAGTTGTATCCAAAACTACTCTTAGAACGTAATTTAACTACAATAATTCTTTCAGAAACTCACTATTTTTTAAATCAGGGCAATTATCTAATCCGTGATCATAATAATCATCATTATTATAATCTAAAAATTTTTTTCCTGATTGATTGTGCATAACATCATTTTTATTATCATTAACATGAAAGAATTTATTATTAGTTGAACATTTTGCAGGAAAACCCAATGAATGAATCATTTCATGTAAAATTGTTGCTTCTGCATCACCAAAAGTTGAATCATTTTTATCATTTAAATGATCTTTGTGAGTGCAAGAAAAAATTCTGTCATTATTTGATAAAATTAAATCATCACCAATGTATTTTTTAAATCTAGAGTAGGTGTAGTAAATTGCTATGTTTCCATCAAATCGTGATTTTCCACAAATATCATAATCAATATATTTTCTTTTTTCCCAACCTTCAAAAAAAATAATAAATTTCTTTGAAGAAAAATTATTAAAGAGATGACCATTATCATTAATAATTTTTTCAATTTTCTCAGATACTTCAGTAATATCAACGTACTCATCTTTAGTTTCTAAATCGCCAAACCAATCCATAGTTTTATTAACTCGCAAAAAAGTTACATCAAAATTTCCATTAATTTTTTTATCAAATCTAATTGTTTGGTTATTTGTTTTTTTTTCAAACCAATTATTAATAGCTAGAAGGGATGCTTCTATATTTTTATTTACATCGTAAAGACGATCCTCTCTTTCACATGGTAGTAAAAGGACAGGATGAAATTGGTTGCCATTATATACGTCTTTTTCATCTTTAAATGATCTATTCTGATTAATATCACTCTTATGTATAACAAATTCAACTTCATTATTATTGTTGCAAGAATCTGGAAGTTTAATTTTGGGTACTAAAAATTTCCAATCCTCATTAATAAATTGAAGATAAATCATAATGATACTAATAATTAGAAAAAAACCAATGAAAGGTATCAAAAAATATTTATGCATAGGTTTTTAATTGTATAATTTATTTTTCTATAAATTTTTTCACAGTATCATAAAATGAAGGTGTTACTGTAAAGTAATAGCCATTTTCTTCATGGACACTATTATTTCCAATACTATTATCCGAGTGAAAATCTATAAGGTGCTGATAAAAGCGATTGGGATCATCTACATGGTATTCTCTTCCATCATCTGCTTTAACTATTAAAGTTTTCATCTTGATATTAAATATAGAAACACATAAAAATTAAAATAAAAAAATTTATATATGACAAAAAAATATGATTTTATAATTGCGGGTGGTGGAACATCAGGAATTATTACAGCAACAAAATTAATTGAGCATGGCGCCTCTGTTTTAATTTTAGAAGAAGGAATTAAATCAAATAATTTACTTTTATCGATGCCTGCTGGTTGGATTAAAGGTTTAGAGAATAGTCCATATTTAAAATTCTATGAATCTATTCCACAAAAACAATTAAATAATCGTCAGCACTTTATAGCTCAAGCTAAAACTCTTGGTGGAGGTTCTAAAGTAAATGGTATGGTTTATATGAGAGGGAAACCTTCAGATTATAATAAATGGGAAGAGGAGAGTGCTGACAGTAATTGGAATTGGAACTCTTTACTTAAGCATTTTGTTAAACTTGAAAATAATCAACGTATTCAAAATGAATATCATGGAAATAAAGGTAACTTAAAAGTTTCAGATCCTGGTTATATTGTAGAAGGGTCAAACTTATACATCAAAACAATGCAAGCTATGGGCTTACCTTATAATGATGATTTTAATGATGGTGATCAATATGGTGTAGGAACTATGCAATACACCATTGGTAATGGCAAAAGATGTGATGTGTATAGTGCTTTTTTAGATTCAAAAACAAAAAACAAGAATTTAGATATTAAAACTAGTTCTGTTGTTACAAAAATTATTCTTGATCAAAAAAAAGCAATTGGTGTTGAGTGTGTATCAAATGGTAAATCAATTAAATATTTTGCTAATGATATTATTTTAACTGCAGGTGCTTATGTTACTCCTAAAATATTAATGCATTCCGGCATAGGGGAAGAAAAACAATTAAAAGAATTTGATATTCCTGTAATCGAGAATTTAAAAGGTGTAGGTAAAAATTTACAGGACCATCATGAAGTTCCTGTTATTTCTAGAGTTAAGCCAGGTTATAGTTATTTTAAACAAGATCAAGGTTGGCGAATGATAAAAAATGGAATTCAGTATTTATTATTTAATTCAGGTCCTGTTCGATCTCAAGGTGTTGATAGTTGTTCTTTTTTTAATCCAGAAGATTTAGAAGATAGAAAAGATCCTAAAATTAAACTCTATTGCGTACCCATAATGTATACCGATAGAGATACAACGGGTATAAAACCTGATCACGGTTTAACACTTACATCTTGCTTAATGAATCCAAAATCAAGAGGAGAGGTTAGAATTCAATCTTCTGATCCATTAGATTTACCTCTTATTGATCCAAATTTCTTAAGTCATGAAGATGATATGAATGTTATGTTAAATGCGGTAAAGCTTGCAAGAAAGGTTGTTCAAACAAAACCTTTGTCCAATATTGTTTTAGAAGAAACAGTTCCTGGTCAATCTATTAATTCAGATGAAGATCTCATTAACTATTCAAAAAAAATGATCAAAACAAATTGGCACCCTGTTGGAACATGTAAAATGGGTAAAGATAATGATGATATGGCAGTTTTGAATACAAAACTTGAAGTTAAAGGAATAAAAAATTTAAGAGTTTTTGATGTGTCGATGATGCCAACAATTGTCGGCGCTAATACTAATGCTCCAGCTATGGCAATAGCAGATAAGGCTACTGATATATTATTACAGTCACGATAATTTGTTTAATCTAATATATTTTAAATTTAGAAAATAATTTTTTACATATTCTTTAGAGCATTATATAAAAGCTATTAATGTATAGAATTATATTTTTTCTATTTTTAATTTCATCAAGTGTTTATGCTAAAGATCTACCTAAGAAATTTCTTGATGATAAATATATTTTTAAATTTGAGGAAAATATTAAATATCCCTATGATACTGGATTTTGGGGCCCAATAGAAACACATACAAGAATACATCAAAACCCTTGGGCTCTTCGATATGATAATAAAGTTACAAAAACAAATGAATATTCTTTGCGTTTTGAAAAAAGACTAGAAGATTGTGGTGCTGAAGATTGTAATAGAAAAGAAAAAACTTTTATTGGTCGTTCTGAACTTGGTTTCTTTGATCCTATAACTGGTGAAAAAATAAGAGGTCATTTAGGTGAATATTGGTATACTTGGTCTTTCTATATCGATCCTGCATCCGATGGGCCCAAAAATATGCGAGATTTTGTTCATATAGGTCAATTTAAAATGGATCTTGAACATGAAAAATTAACAAGGAGTTTGCTTACTACGCAAACAATAGATGAATTTAATGTTGCTTGCCCTGAAATGAGTTTCTTTTTTTCTTGGCGTTATGATGGAATTTATGTGGGCCGATCAGGAGTTTCTGTATGTGATGGTAGTGATTATAAAAGAATAATTCCCCTTAATAATGTGAAGGGTAAATGGCACACTGTCTTATTAAATATTAATTGGACTGATCAAGAAGATGGAAAAATAAAACTTTGGTTAAATGATCAGCTTATTTATCGCTTTGAAGGAAAAACTATATCAAAAATTGTAAAGAACAAAAATGAATATCAAATGGGACCAAAATTTAGATTTGGCTTGTATAGTCAGGGTGAAAATGGTGATCAAGTTATGCACTATGAAGGAATGAAAGCAGAAAAATCATGTAATAAACTTCAATTATTTGATTGTAACTATATTCAAAAACAAGAAATTGATGTTGTTAAAACAAATCCTGCTGACCCAGATGATGGTAATCAAATAGTTGGTCAGTATGAAACAAATGATGATCAAGGTAAACGAGATAGAATTATTAATACTCTTATAAATAAAATTACTAAAGACATTAGTAAAAAATCTAATAGTAATAAAGGTGATATCAAAACATGGGTTGCCACCGAAGTAAACAAACTAGATTGGGATAAAGACTTAGATAAAAGTAAGGATAGAAAAAAAATACGTGATCAGTTAACCAAAAAGGGTAAAAAAACTTTTAAGTAGGAAAATGGGGCAAAACTCCCTCAGTGGAGAGGGCTTTATACCCCATGAATATATAGTGTATTATTTATTTTTTATCTACTCGACCAAGAAAACCAATTCCTGACTATCTAAATCAACACCAGCATCAGTTCTAAGTTTTGCTAATTCTGGATCTTGCATTGCTGCTTGCATTTTTTCCATCGATTCAATCTCTAAAACTTGATAAATTTTAGTTTCATCATCTTTAGGGTGGCCATATGCTAAAACTTTTATTCCATATTTTTCTCTATGAGTATCAACACTGAGAAAAAGATTTTTCCATTTTTCATAACCTTCTTTTAATTTAACATTCATAATAATTTTCATAATACGTCCTTTTTTCTATTTCTTTTAGTTGAATATATTAGTCTATAGTTAATTAATTTAGCAATTTAATTTGCTTCAATAATTACTAAATTTCTTACAACAACATCCTCTTTATTTTCACCTAAATGTGCCAAAGCTTCTTGATAACGAGGATCATTGTAACCATCTATTGCGTCCTGCACGCTATTAAATTCAACGACTGCTGAGTATAATAAATCAAAATTCTTTTGAATATAGAATTTTGGTTCACTGCTAGCAGTAGGTACAAAATTTCCTGATTTCTTTTCTGCTTCCTCTGCAACAATATTCATAAATTTCTCTAAATATTGTCCCCATTTTTCTTCATTTTTAATTTCTTTTACTTGTCCAACCCAATATCCTTTTTTCATAAATCCTCCTTAAATTAAGTTTAATTACATTTCTGTAGCTCCAGTCTCAGTTCTCCATATTAATCCATCTTTTTTTAATGAAACCATCATTAATGCCTCTTTATCTCCAGATGCATAGGTATTAAAACGATGTGTAACTAAAATTTCATCATTTTCATAAATACAACGAACTTTATCTTGAGTAATATTATTAAACATTTCTAAAGTTTGCTCCTCGCTTCCTTCACTTTTTTTAAAAACTTTATTTTGCTTATGGCTAATAAATTCATGATCTTCATGGAAAAGAGCTCTATGAGCTTTTGCATCTTTTTCTTCAAATGCTTTTTGTAATTTTTCAAATAACATAAATCTCCTTTTGTTTTTTAAAATTTAAAATTCAAATTTTACAATTTTATGAATATTCTATTATTGAATAATAATTAAGTTAAGCAAAAAATATTATTAATAAAAAATAATAAATATTGACGAATAGTTATTCAAATCTTTTAGTTTTATTAATAAAAAGATTGTTGATCTTGATAAATTTTTAATAAAAAATTCTATATTAATTTATAATTAAATTGAAAGGAGGATATTAAATGTCAATTTTTGTATCACTTGGTATTTATTCCCAAAAAGGTGCAGATGGTATCATTAATGGAGACTCAGACAGAAAAGCAGCTATGGAAAAAATGGTTAGCAGTGTTGGAGGTAAATTAATTGATTATCATATAACAAGAGGTCAGTATGATTTTGTCATGATTGCAGAGGCAGAGTCATTTGAAAGTATGGCTGCATGTGCTTTAAAAGCAAAAGCAGCAGGCACTCTTACAGAAGCAGTAACTTTAGAGTCAGTTGATTTAAACAAAGTAAGAGAAATGGGAAATAAAGTAGATTTTTCTCCTCCTACTTCTTAGTTAACAAAGCACTCTTTTCTAGAGTGCTTTATTAAAATACAAACTTTAGAACGGTATATTTTTCTGAGGCCACCCAGAATTTCTACATTTCGTATCTTTATTAGGTGCGGTTTCACACAAGATTATAGCATGAGCAAAATGTGCTTGAGAATTATTCGATAACTGATCTGTCAGTTCATCACATCCAGACCAAAGGTCATCACATTTATTAGATTTTCCAACATTTGCATATTTTACTTTAAGATCTGGAATATCTATATTTTCTGACGTAGCGTCATCCATATAGTTTCGATAAGGACCAAACTTCATACGTATTTTATCTGCGCCTGCTAAAGTTTGACCATAGTAACTTGATACCAATTTCCCATCAATCCATAAATGCAAGAAGCCATCATCTGCCCACTTAGCATTTATTATTAAATTAACCCATTTACCTTTTAAGGAAATTTCATTTTGATTAAGATCAAGTGAAAAGGTATTGTAATAATTCTGCCGGCCAGCTTCATTGTTTTCTGTAAAAAATTTTTCTGAATTAAATGTCCATGAAAACCTATTATTTGAATAATTAAAAGTGGGACCTACACCTACTTCTGATTTACCTTTAATAGGCTTAAAATCAAAAATACTTAAATTATGTTTTTTACTAAAATATGTTCCATCTAAAAAATATTCTACGCGGTACCATTTAGTTTGGTTTTTTTTGGCAACTTTTTTAAGTGGTTCCATTATCTGAAAGCGTTGAGCGTGTCCTGGATTACCCCATCTTTCCCAATCCAATTTATGACCTTCATCTGAATATTTAACATTAAATTCTACACCTTTTTCTTTGACACCAAATCGTCAAAAAAACAATATTGTGAAAAGTGTGGCCTAACTAAAGATAGAAAAGAATTTTATGACAAAAAATTAGCTACAAAATATGGCATTGTTTGCATGGCATGTAAAAAAGAGACTAAAAGACAAGAAAGAAAAAGATACAGGGAAAAATATTCAGTTAACGATTCAAATAATACAATAAGAAGAGAACCAAAAGTAATTAAAAATGAAAATAACAATGAAATAGTTTCTCAATTAAATGCTGCAATTAAATCAGGAAATAAAAAAATAGAAATAACATATGAAGATAAACGAGGAAAAGTTACAATTAGAAAAGTAGATATATATGAAGTCACATCAATACATTTAATTGGTTTCTGTAATAAAGTATTTGATAGAAGAACCTTTTTAATTAGTGGTATAAAAGCAGTTCAGCAAAAATAGTTAATTATATGGAAGAACTTAACAAAAGATTCATTGTCTCTAATTCAATTACAACTTTTTTGCATGAAATGGGACATGCTTTAATTCGTGATTATGAGATACCTGTACTTGGAAAAGAAGAGGATGCTTGTGATAATTTTCAAACTTATTATTTGATTGTAACAAAAGATTATAAATCTTATTATCAAGATAATTATGACTATTACTTAAAATTTTTTCATGCAATTTTAGAAGATACAGCAGATTATTGGTTTTATTTTCATGCCAATAAAATGGATATTCATCTTTTAAATGCTTATAGTACTCATTTATCTTGTTTGAGGACTTTTTTTTTCTATAATTTTATTAAATCTAGCATCTAAAGTTTCAACTGGATTGGTTCCTAAATTAAAACGATTTATTCTTAAAAAAGTATATCCATATCCTTCTAATACTTTTTCACGGTAAATATCATCATCTTTATAATAATGTTCATAATTCATTTCATTAACTTTATCTTTGTTTTTAAAGTGATGTTCAAATCCGTCATATTCAATAATTATTTGAACATATTTTTTATTTTCCATTTTATAGGTAAGTAAGAAATCAGTTTTGTACTTT
Source organism: uncultured Alphaproteobacteria bacterium (assembly GCA_902518895.1). Taxonomy (GTDB): domain Bacteria; phylum Pseudomonadota; class Alphaproteobacteria; order HIMB59; genus CACPNW01. Next base: position 37,470 of record CABYHL010000009.1, read on the forward strand.
GGATGTGTGTAATATTTATCTATTTGTTTTAAATACTCTCCAGCCTTGAATTGAGCTTGTAATTCAATTTTTTCAACATTGTTCTGATAAAAGTTTGTTTCTCTTATCCATTTTAAAACTTTAGTTTCCATTGGTGAATTGATATCAGTACTTCCAACATCAGCACCTTTTTTAATCTCATCATATCTATTGTAATAATGCCTCAAAGCATTTCCAATTTCATCCTTATACTCAGTTATTGGTTTACTTAGAACAAAGTGCATACACTCTTTAGCACGACTAAAGCCAACATTAAGTCTTGCTACACGTATTGATGCATCTTCCTCTAAATCTCTATTTTCTAAACTTTTTATAAAAATAGAATTTAAATTATCTTTAAGTGGTGTAACAACCATTGAATAAAAAATTGTATCTCTTTCTTCACCCTGACATCCATCAAATGTCATAACTTTTAACTTAAGAGTATCATAAAAATAATCAGCTTCAGATAATTTAGAAATTTCACTAGAAATAAATTTCTGTTGATTAGTAAATGGAGTAATAATTCCTAC
>CABYHL010000010.1 GCA_902518895.1 uncultured Alphaproteobacteria bacterium
GTTTTATTGATAATCCAGATAAATATATAATTTATTCAGTTTATGTAAAAAATAAATATGTTGGATATATAATATTCAAAGAGGGATTACATAATTCAAAAGATGTATTGTATCTAGCTGATTTATTCTTACATAAAGATAAATTGGCATACACCAGAAAGATTATTAGTAAGATAATATTATTAAATTACAAAAAATATGCTTTTGTTTCAGCATGGATGTCAAAAAAAAGTTTTTACTGGAGATATATTTTTTATTGTTTACCAATTACTTATAAAAAAATACCATTTATTATTCACAAAGATTTAAGCGATAAAATATTTTTTGACGAAAATAAACCAATTCACTTTGTATTATCGGATGGTGACAATATTTAATTATGATTCTACATATAGCTATTAGAAAATTAAAATTTTATTTAAGATTTATGTTTACTATATTTCTATATTATTTTAAACTTACACCCTTTCAGTTAAAAAAAAATCAGTCTCTAATTAGTGTCATAAATTACCATTATTTTTTAGGAAATGATGTAGATCCTTCAGACCCTTCATTAGAAATAAACATAAATGTTTTAAGGAAACAATTATTAATTTTATTTAATACAAATAAATTTATAAAAAATTCAAAAGAACTCAGTGATTTTTTTAATAAAAAAGCAATAGATAAAAAATTTTTAATTACTATAGATGATGCAGATTATAATATTAAAAAAATATTACCTTTAATCAAAGAATTAAAAATTCCTATCATAATATTTATTCCATTTGGTTTTTGTTTAGATAAAGATAATATCTTAGGTCTACAGTGTAGATATTTGCATCATTTATATTTTAAATTAAATAAAGATAATAAAAAAATAAATAATAAAAAAATTTTATTAGAAAACTTCAATCAAGTCATGAGATTAGATAGGAAATCTTTACAAAATAAATATCTAAAATTAATAAAAGATAGCAAAAGTTTTTTTGTAAAAAAAAAATTTTTATCGATTAAAGATCTAAAAAATATTTCTGATAATAATTTAATTACTTTAGCATCGCATTCTATGACACATTTACCACTAAAAAACCTGCCTAATAAATGGCTTAAATGGGAAATTACAGAGTCTATAAAGCTAGTAAAAAAAATAAAAGGGGATTATACAATTTTTGCTTATCCATACGGACATGTTAATTCTTATAATTCAAATGTAAAAAAAATTTTATTCAATCATAATATCAAGTTTGCTTTTTCTACTAGATCATTTTTATTAAATCAAAATACCGATCATTTAGAATTAGGAAGAACTTATTTTTTTAATAATAGTAACAGAAATTACATTCTTGGAACAGCTTTTGGATCAATGCAACTTTTTGATAATATTTTAAAAAGATAAAATACTTTAATATTTACAATTTTAAAAAAAATAAAAACTAAAATTTTTTTCAAATTGCTAATTCTGTTTTAATGTAAAGGATTAAATAAAGTAAAAAAATATATCAAATTAGATAAATTTTATAATTTCTAAATTTATCTCATTTATTTATAAGGTGTTTTTAAAGTGTAGGAAGTCCATAAAGAATGCCACTTTGCATAATTATCTTTTTTCTTATTACTACCTTCAATTATGACAACACTTTCAATTAGATATTTTGTGTCTTTTTTAAAAAAGAAATCAAAATAACCAGACTCATTTGTCCTTACATATTCTTTTTTAAAATAACCATTATTTAAACTCATTATCGAAACTTTATGATTAGATAGTATTCTATTTTTATATTCTAAAAGAATTCTCTTACTTTCATTTAAATTCTTAAGAGGATTTTCTAAAAAAATAAATTCTAACTCCATATTTGTATCAACATCACTACCATCAAAATTATCTACACTAATTAATGATTTTGCATATCTTTTGTAACTTTCAATAAAATTATCTGGATAATTATTTTCTTTATGTTTTTGAATTAAATTTGGATATCCTTTTTCTCTTGTAAATATTTCAAATTTTACTAATTTTTTATATTCAACATATTTAGTCACTGACTCAATCTGTATTACATTTAATCCTTTGGATAATTTTTTAATATTAAGGGCAGGAATATCACCTAATCTACCTTTAATTTTAGATTTACCATCTTTTAAATGAAGGAATGCTATTTTAAAATATTCTTTAGTAAATGGTATTGGTGATCCTTCAAAATTTTCTCCTATAAATATATTTGCTATAGCCTTTTCATCATTTGATAAGTGATAATTTGTAGGATCAATCCAAAATTCGTGACTTATAGAAATTTTAGATATTGAAGTTAAGATAATAATAAATATTAACTTTTTTATATAAAATTTCATTATGTTCTCTTATATAAAAATTATAAAATTATATCTATTTTTAATTCTAACAGTTTTTTTAAATATATTCTCAACATCTTCAATCTGCCATGAAATAAAGCCATCTATTGCAGATTTTACCTATGATGAAAGTTATTTGAATTTTAAAATAAGATTAAACGCTGAATTAATATTATCTAATATTGATGCATCTATTGTTTCTAATACAGACTCTTCATCACTAAGTGAAGTTTATGATAAATTTAGAACTTTAAGCAAAAAAGATCTTGAAAAAATGTTTCAAAATTCTTGGAGTGAAATAATTTCTAATATTGATATTAAAATTAATAATAAATCAAAGAAAATTACTTTAATTAAAATTGAAGTTGAAGATATAAAAAATTTTGAAATAAGTAGAGATACCCATGTTTATTTTAGAGTTTTTTTAGATAAAAATTCTGAACAATTTACATTTAGATGGGTTAAAAACTACGGCCCAATTATTTTAAGAGAGAATAATAATAACAAATTAGAAGATGAATTAGTTACAGAATATTTGCAATCAGGAATTGAATCAAGTCAATTTTCATTTAAGGAAAATAATTTTAGTAAAACATTTAATAGCTTCGCAAAATTTTTTATACTAGGAATTCAACATATAATTCCAAAAGGATTAGATCATATTTTGTTCATATTTGGACTTTTTTTATTTTCATCATCTTTAAAAAAATTAATTTCTCAAATAACTATCTTTACTATTGCTCATTCAATTACTCTCATATTTGTTTCTTTATCTTTAACGAGAATCAATCCTCAAATTGTTGAACCTATCATTGCGCTTTCTATAGTTTATATCGGATTAGAAAATATATTTAAAAAATATATAAAAGAATATTTACGATATTTTGTAATCTTATTTTTTGGATTACTTCATGGTTTAGGATTTGCATTAGTTTTGAGTGACATAGGTTATAAGAGTAGTGATTTATTTGTAAATCTCATCTCGTTTAATATTGGTATTGAAGTTGCTCAAATATCTATAGTATTGGTTCTATATCTAATAGTTACTTTAAACTTCGCAAAAAATAAAAACTATAGAATTTTTTTTCAAGTTCCATCTTCTGTATTAATTTCTAGTATTGGGCTGTATTGGTTTTTTGAAAGAATTAATTTTATTTAATCAAATTTGCTAGAGTTCAAATTATCAAGCTATTAAATAAAGAAGATTTGCCAACCTCTAATTTTAATAAAATTTTAGTTAGCTATTGGTATAATGAATTTATAACTTTAGCTAAGAAGAAATGCTTTTTGATAATTCCTTCATTGTTAACAATTTTTTAAATATTAATTAAATAATGTTGAGATTCCATTCTATTTTCGTTATTACATCAATATAAGCAATATGAAACAATTACAGGAGAGATGGGTGAGTGGCTTAAACCACAGGTTTGCTAAACCTGCGAAGGAAGTAATTCCTTCCGAGGGTTCGAATCCCTCTCTCTCCGCCATATAAAAATGTTTAAAGGAAGTATACCTGCAGTTATTACACCCTTTGTTGAAGATAGAATAGATTATGATTCCTTGTATAAAGTATTAAACTATTTAATAGAAAATGGATCACATGGACTTGTTCCATGTGGAACAACTGGAGAGTCCCCAACTTTATCACATGATGAACACAAAAAAATAATTGAAGAAACAATCAGAATTGCCGACAAAAGAATTCCTGTCATAGCAGGTACTGGTTCTAATAATACTTTAGAAGCAATAGAATATACAGAACACGCTGAAAAATCTGGAGCTGATGCAGCTCTTATTGTAACACCATACTATAATAAACCAACTCAATCAGGATTATACGAACACTTCAAAACGATTGCTGAGAAAACTAATATTCCTATAATAATATATAACATTCCTGGTAGATCGATAGTTGATATGAGTATTGAAAATATGATTGAATTATCAAATATTAAAAATATTATTGGCGTTAAAGATGCAACTAATGATTTATTCAGACCATTACTTACCAGAAAAAAAATGCAAAAAAATTTTTGTTATCTTTCTGGTGAAGATGGAACTGCTTTAGCATACTTAGCACAAGGAGGTCACGGTTGTATATCAGTTACAGCAAATGTAGCTCCAAAATTATGTTCAGAAATGCATTCAGCTTGGGAAAAAGGAAATATTTCTGAAGCTCAGGAAATAAATTTAAAACTATCATCATTACATAATGCTTTATTTGTAGAATCTAGTCCTGGACCAGTTAAATATGCTGCCTCATTATTAGGTTTATGTAATAAAAACACTAGACTGCCATTATCAGAAATTAAAGATGATACAAAAAAATTAGTTAAAAATTGTCTTCAAGAATTACAACTTTTGTAAATGAAGATCATTGCTGCTAATAATAAAGCTAATTACAATTATACTATATCAAATAAAATTGAAGCTGGCATAGTACTCACTGGATCTGAAGTCAAATCTTTAAGATTAAATACAGGATCTATTCGTGGATCTTACATCATAGAGCAAAATGGTGAGTTGTGGCTTTCTAATTCTTATATAAAAAAATACCAAAATTCGTCAGATAAATACTATGATCCTACAAGAAATAGAAAATTATTAGTAACTAAGCGAGAATTTAATAAGGTTTCAGGATCAATAAAGCAGGGTGGATTTACAATAATTCCAATTTCTTTATATTTTTCTAATAAAGGTTTTGCAAAGTTATCGTGTGGAATTGCAAAGGGTAAGAAAAAAATAGATAAAAGAGAGTCAATAAAACAAAGGGATTGGAATATAAAAAAGTTAAGACTTCTTAAAAAATAATAAAGTATTTACTTTTAAAAATTGATAACTATAAGACCAATTATATGGCAAGAATAACTGTTGAAGATTGTATTGATAAATTTCCAAGTAGATTTGAGTTGGTTCTAATAGCTTCTAACAGAGCTAGAAAACTGTTTTCAGGAGAAAAGCCAACAGTAGAAATAGATAATGACAAAAATACTGTTATTGCTCTAAGAGAAATAGCAGATGAAACATTAACAAAGGAACAATTAAAAAATGATTTAATCGAAGAGTACCAGACTAATAATTTTGGTGAGGACGAAGATATAAATGAACTTGAAGATAATACTTCTGATACTGGAACTGAAGAGAATGAATTAGATAAAGAAGAAACAATTTTGGAAGCATCTGATACAAGTGATTTACAGCAAGATATTTCAAATAATGCTCAACAATCAGAAGAAATATCTACTGAAACTTCACAAGATAATTTAAAAAATTCATTAGATGAAGATTAAATTCAAGCTCTTCAGTAGGTTAAAATTTAAATTAAAGTAAATAATTTAAAAAATTATTTATGTATAAAGAAATTCACAAACAACTAGAAATTATTACATCATACTTAAATCAAGAAGAAAAAAATAAAGTTTTTCAAGCTCTAAGACTAAGTGAGGAAGCGCATAGTAATCAACTTAGAAATTCTGGAGATCCTTTCATTACACATCCATTAGAAGTTGCAAAAATTTTGACTTCAATAAAATTAGATGCTGATTCAATTGTTGCTGGTCTACTTCATGATACTTTAGAAGATACAAATTTAAATATAGAAGAAATAAGCAAAAATTTTGGAAATCAAATTGTAGAACTTGTTAGTGGGCTCACAAAAATAAATAAATATTCACTAAAAGTTAAAAATCAAAAATTTGGAGAAAACTATAAAAAATTAATTTTAGCAACCACAAAAGATCTAAGGGTAATTTTAGTAAAACTTGCTGATAGATTACATAATATGAGAACAATTCAATTTATAAAAGATGAAAATAAAAAAACAAAAATTGCTTTAGAAACATTAGAGGTTTTTGCACCATTAGCACAAAGACTTGGCATGAAAGAGTGGCAAGATGAGTTGGAAGATATTGCATTTGAAGTAATTAATCCTGATGCTAAGAAAACAATTATAGAAAGATTGGAATATTTAAAATCAAAGGATGATAACATTGTTGATGAAATTAGATATGAATTAAAAAAAATTTTTTTTCAAGAAGATCTAATTTGTAAAGTTGAAGGTAGAATAAAATCACCTTATTCAATATGGAATAAAATTAAAAATAAAAATATTTCTTTTGAACAACTTTCAGATATTATGGCTTTTCGAGTCATAACAAACTCTACGAGAGAATGTTATAGATGTTTAGGAATAATACACAGACAATATCCATATATTCAAGGAAGATTTAAAGATTTTATATCAGCTCCAAAATCAAATGGATACAGAGCTCTTCATACTTCCGTGATGGGGCCAAAAAATAAAAAAATTGAAATTCAATTCCGTTCAAACATCATGAATCAAATTGCAGATTTTGGTGTTGCTTCTCATTGGAAATATAAAGATCCAAAAAAAATAAAAGAAAAAGATGCAAAGGAATATAAGTGGGTCTATGATTTGGTAGACTCAATGAATTCTTCTACATCTCAAGATGAATTAATTCAAAATTCAAAATTAAAAGTATTTCAGAATGATATTTTTGTTTTTACCCCAAAGGGAGATCTAATTGAATTGCCTAAAAATGCCACACCTGTTGATTTTGCTTATGCTATACATAGTCAAATTGGCGATAAATGTGTTGCTGCAAAAATAAATGACAAGTTACAACCATTAAAAACAATATTAAAAAATGGTGATCAAATAGAAATTATTACTTCAGAATCTTCACAACCATCACCATTGTGGGAAAGATTTGCAGTTACAACAAAAGTTAAAGCTCAATTAAGAAGATTTTTTAGATTTAAGAAAAAAGAAGAACATATAATTTTTGGCAGAGAAATATTAATAAATTATTTTCATAAAGAAAATTATGAATTTAATAAAAATATAGAAAATAAAATTTTAAATGATTTTAAATATAAATCAATTGATGATGTATACGCTTTAATAGGTTCAGGAGAAATTACAGCACTTTCTGTTATAAAAAAAATTTATCCTGAGTATAATTATATACCAATCTCTAAATTTAATGAAAATATTCAGAATCCAATAAAGTTAAAGGGATTAACTGCTGGGATGTCATATCATCTTGCCGGTTGTTGTTCTCCTTTAAAAGGAGATAGTATAGTAGGAATAGTAACTGCTGGAATAGGTGTAGCAGTTCACACTCTTGATTGCGACACACTTTCTTCTTATCAAGATACACCCGACAGATGGTTAAATATCTCTTGGGATAATCAAAGTAGTTTAGACATTGTATCAAATTCTAGAATTGTTGTTGTATTATTTAATAAGCCAGGTAGTCTTGGAAAGGTAACAACAGTTATTGCAAAAAATAATGGCAATATTTCAAATATTCTATTTTCAGTCAGAAAACCTGATTTTTTTGAAATTATTATAGACATAGAGGTCAGAGACTCTAATCATTTACAAAATATTATTGCGGCATTAAGAATGGAGAAAGAAGTATCTTCTTTAGAGAGATTAAAAGGTTAAATATGATTTATGGTAATGGAATTGATATTATTAATATTAACAGAATAAGAAAAGTAATTGATAAATATGGAAACCGATTTAAAAAAAGATGTTTCAGTATTGCTGAAATAGAAAGATCAGAAAATAGATTAAATTCAGTCGAGTCATATGCAAAAAGATATGCTGCTAAAGAAGCTTGCGCCAAAGCCTTAGGCACGGGTTTAGCCAGAGGTGTATTTTGGAAAGATATTGAAGTTGAAAATAATCGATATGGCAAACCATTTATAAAACTTCATGGTAAAGCAAAAGAAATTTATAAAAATATGAATAAAAATTCAAATACTCAAATTGAAGTGTCTCTTTCTGATGAAAAAAAATATGCAATAGCAAACGTTACAATTTATGACTAAAGCAAAAAAAAATGGTTTTTTCGGCAATTTGAAATCAGTACTTATAGCAATCTTTATAGCTTTACTAATTAGATCATTTGTATTTGAACCATTCAATATACCTTCAGGATCAATGAAGCCAAATCTTCTTGTAGGAGATTTTATTTTTGTTTCAAAATATTCATACGGTTTCTCAAAACACTCTCTTCCATTTTCCATACCTTTAATACCAGGTAAAATATTTTCAAACACACCTGAGAGAGGCGATGTAGTAGTTTTTAAAACTCCTGAAAATAATAGAACTGATTATATTAAAAGAGTTATTGGTCTTCCGGGTGATAAAATAGAAATTAAAAATGGTATTATTTTTATTAATGGATCAGAAATTCTAAGAAAAAAACTAAATGATTTTATAGATACAGATAACAAAACGAGTAACAAAAGAGTTAGAATGTATAAAGAATATTTTTTTAACAAAGAAATCAACATTCTTGACATCACAGACAACGGTATAGCGGATAATACTCAGTTATTTAATGTCCCAGAAAATCATTTCTTTGTAATGGGTGATAATAGAGATAATTCACAAGATAGTAGATTTATAAGTACAGTTGGATTTATTCCTTATGAAAATTTAGTTGGTAAAGCGCAGTTTATTTTCTTTTCTTTGGAAAATGCAAGATTTTTACAAATATGGAAATGGCCTAACTCAATTAGATATGAAAGAATTTTTCAAAAAATTCAATGATAGACAGTAAAAAAATCAAAATATTTGAAAAAAAAATAAATTATAAGTTTAAAAATAGCAAATTGTTAATTCAATCATTAACTCATCCAAGTTTCTATTTAGAAAATGAGAAAAAAATTAAAATAAATGAATTTGAAAGATTTGAATTTTTAGGTGATCGAGTACTAGGATTAATAATAGCAAATTTATTATTTTCAAAATATAAAAAGTTTAATGAAGGTGATTTGTCTAAAAAATATTCTTATTTAGTTCAAAAAAAATTTTTGTTTAAAATTTCTCAAGAATTGCAAATAGAAGATGTGCTTCAATATAATTTTAAGAAAAAAAATAATAAAATGTTAAATTCAATTTTTTCAGATTCAGTAGAGTCATTAATTGGAGCAATCTTTCTAGATGGTGGATATAATTCTTCATTTGATTTTATAAGTAAATTTTGGTCAAAACATCTAGATATTGAAGTTTCTAAAACCTTAGATCCAAAAACTTTATTACAAGAAATATCACAACAACTTTATAAAAAACTTCCTGAATATAAATTAATCAAAAAAGAAGGGCCACCTCACTCACCCACATTCACCGTTTCAGTTAAAGTGGTAAATTTAAATAAGATTAATTCAAAAGGTTCTTCAATAAGAGATGCAGAGAGAAATGCAGCAGAAATTGCATTAAAAAAAATTAATGAAAAGAAAAATATTAAAAATTAGTCTTGTCGGTAAGACTAATGCAGGCAAATCAACTCTATTAAATAACCTAGTTGGTGAGAAAATTTCAATAACAAACAAAAAAATTAATACTACTGAAGATTTTGTAATTGGTATTGTTAATATTAAAAATACTCAACTAGTTCTATATGATACACCTGGTATCAGCTTTCTTAGAGATAATAAATCTCAAAAAACTAAATTGAAGAAAAATTTATGGGAAGGCTTAAATCAAACAGATATTATATTGTATTTAATTGATTCAAAAAGGATTGAATTGAATGATTTAAAAAATGACTTTCCTAAACTTTATGAATTAAAAAAGAATATTTCAATTATTTTTAATAAAACCGATTTAATAAAAGCTGAAAATTTACTTAAGCATATAAAATTAATTAAAGAAAAATATAAAATAGAAAAATTTTTTAACATATCAGCTAAAAAAAAATTAGGTTTTGAAAATTTAATTGATTATCTTTTACAAAAATCAAAATATGGGAAGTGGCTATATAAGGATGATGAAATCACAGACAAAGATGATATTTTTATCACCAATGAATGTACAAGAAATGAAGTACTATCATTAATTCATAAGGAAATTCCATATAATATAGAAGTGACTAATAAAACTTTTAAATATTTGAAAAATGGACAGCTAAAAATAAAACAAGATATTATTATTAAAAATGATAGATACAAAAAAATATTATTGGGCAGGAAAGGATCTAAAATAAAAGATATTAGAATAAAAAGTCAAAAAGAAATTTCTAATATTTTAGATGTAAAAACTCATCTTTATATCAATATTATATCATCCGATGCAAAAAAAATTTAACGGAATACTTATACATTCAAAAGTTTTCAAAGATAATGATCTATTAATTAAATTTTTATCAGATACGGATGAAGTATTCTCAGGAATTGTTTATGGGGGACTTTCAAAAAATAAGAAAAATATAATGCAACTTGGTTTTTTTTTAAATTTGGATGTAACATACATTGGTAATCGTCCACCATCAATAAAAGCTGAATTATCAAAACCTTATTTATCAAGTGTTATTAATGATAAATATAAACTAAGCTGCCTACTTTCAGTTGTATCTTTAATTAATGCCTCAGTAATTGAAGGACAGAAAATAAACCAAATATATAAAATTTCTAAAGAGTTTTTAGAAATTATGATTAGTAAAAAAAAATGGTTAAATTTCTTTTGTATCTACTTATTTGATTTACTTAAATATATTGGATACGAATTAGATTATGTAAACAATAATAGATTAAAATATTTTGATACAGATACTTTAGAATTTAAAGAAAATTACTCAAACTATACTATTGATTTTCCTCACCATCTTTTTGTCAGTAATTCAAATATTGCATTCGATTATAACTCTTTAAATAATTTTTTTAAAATTTTTGAAATTATTTTTATTAAAAATCATTTATCAAATTTAAATCATAAATTGCCAAATCAGTATATTTTATTTAAGAAAAATATAATTAGTTTTTTAGAAAAGAATGAACAAAATAATTGAGTCTAAACTAGATACTATACTTAGTGAAAAGTATCTTTCTTACGCAATATCAACTATTGTTTCAAGGTCATTACCTGATGTGAGAGACGGATTAAAACCTGTTCATCGCAGAATAATTTATTCAATGTATCAACTAAAACTTTTCAAAAGTTCAAGTTATAAAAAATGTGCAAGAATTGTTGGTGATGTGATGGGTAAATTTCATCCGCATGGAGATCAAGCAATTTATGATAGTTTGGTAAGGATGGCGCAGGATTTTTCTACAAGAATTACATTAGTTGATGGCCAGGGTAATTTTGGAAATATTGATGGTGATAATCCTGCAGCAATGCGATACACCGAGGCAAGATTACAAGATTATACAAATTATTTTTTTGATGGCATCGAAGAAAATTCTGTAGATTTTAAAGATAATTATGATGGTCAAAATTTAGAACCTGTGGTTCTACCATCTCAGCTTCCTAATATTTTAATTAATGGAGCAATGGGAATAGCTGTAGGCATGGCCACAAACATTCCTCCTCATAATATTGTTGAATTAATTGATGCATTAAAATTAATAATAAAAAAAGATAAAGCTTCCCTAACTGAAATTTTAAAAATTATTAATGGACCAGATCTTCCTACAGGTGGAGAAATAATTTTAGACAGTAATGAAAAAAAGCAAATTTATAAGAATGGCAAGGGCTCGTTCAATATTAATGCTAAATACCAAATAGAAGAATTAAAAAATGGTTTGTATCAAATCATTATTACTGAAATTCCATATCAAGTTAATAAAGTTAAGATAATCGAGCAACTTGCTAATAATATAAATAATAAAAAATTACCTCTTGATGATGTTGTTGATGAGTCTGATGAAAATATTAGAATAGTCTTAAAACCAAAGACCAGAAATATTGATGCAGAAAAATTAATAAGCTTATGTTTTAAATTAACTGACTTATCTATTAAGTACTCTTGTAATTTTAATGTATTAATTTATGGTATAGAACCCAAACAAATTGGAATTATTGAAATTCTTTCTAATTTTTTAGAACATCGAAAAGTTACCATTAAAAGAAAATCCAAATTTAATATAGAAAAAATTAAAAAGAGACTAGAAATTCTTAAGGGGTATCAAATTGTCTTTAAAAATTTAAATTCTATAATAAAAATAATAAGAACTAAGGATAATGCTAAAAAAGAATTAATAAAAAAATACAAATTGTCTGATTTACAGTGTGATTCAATTTTAAGTATGCGTTTAGGATCTCTAAGAAAGATTGATGAAAAAAATATTAAAGATGAAATCCAAAAATTAAATGAAGAATTAAAATATCTTAATAAATTAATTAAAGATAAAAAAACATTAGATAAATTTATAGTAAGTGAATTAGATCTTATAAAGGGTGATTTAGATATCGATATAAAGGAGAGAAAATCTTTAATTTCATCAGAACAAAATAATGATATTGATATTAGTATTGATGAATTTAAAGAAATTGAAAAATTCACCATTATCATTAATAAAGATTTTCAGCTCAAGAGAATTAAAGAGATAACTGATGAAAAGGAAATTGAAAAAATAAAAAAAGAAAATCTATTTTCAGTTAATATAAATTCAAATCAAAAAATACTTTTGTTTGTTTCTTCCGGTAAAGTTTACACGATAGATCCAAATATTTTACCAGGTGGAAATAGTAACCCCAAATCATTTATTTATTTTGTTGATAGTATGCCTAAAGATAAAATTACTGGATTACTTTCATCAATCGATCAAGAATTCTTAATTGTATCCAAAAATGGCAAAGGATTTATTAGTAATACTGAAACTCTTGTAACAAACCAAAAGAAAGGTAAGCAATTATTTAATTTAAAAAATAATGATGTAGTTATTAAAGTATTAAATCTTTCAAAAAAACACATAGCTTGCGTTACAAAGTTACAAAAAATGTTAATTTTTGAAATTGATGCTTTGCCAAAATTACAAAAGGGTGGAGGGGTTCAATTAATTAAAATTAAGAAAGATGATTTTTTATCTGATGTCACTCAGTTAACTATTGAAGATGGATTAGAATGGAGCACTGGCTCTAAGAATAGAAAGTTAGAAGATGTTGATTTTTGGATAGGAAAAAGAGCTCAGGCAGGAAAAAAAGTCCCTAAATATTTTAATAAAAATCTTAAATTTGATTAATAAATACTTTTATTATAATTCAATAGGTTTAAAATTATTACATGAACAAACCTAATCTAAATACACAATCTGTTTTATCAATGAAAGGTGAGGGTTATTACTCTCAAAAAACTGTTGGGGCAAAAAATGCTATAGATAAAATGGAAGTATTAATTGAAGAAGCCTTTAAAAATATTCCTAAAGTTGACAAACTTAGAATAGCTGATTTTGGCAGTGCTGATGGCGGTACAAGTCAAGAAATGTGGTTTAATATTATTGAAAAAATAAAAAAATCTGGAGATAATAGAGAAATTGAAATGTTGTATACTGATTTAGCATCTAATGACTTTTCAGTTTTATTTAGAATGATGCAAGGAATGCAAGGTAATGATAATTTTGCTTACCAGAATAAATTTGAAAATGTTTTCGTGCACGGATGTGGTACAGGTTTTCATAAACAATTGATGTCTAATAATAGTTTATCCTTAGGATTCTCTGCGACTGCAATGCACTATGTTTCAGAAAGACCATGTTTGATAAATAACCATGTTCATATGGTAGGTTCAAATGAAAAAGAAAAAAAACAATTTAAAAACCAAGCTCTAAAAGATTGGGAAACAATTTTATTAAATCGATCAAATGAATTAGTTCCAGGTGGAAGGTTTATTTGTATAAATTTTGGAATAGATGAAAAGGGTCGATATTTAGGTAACACTGGCGGTCATAACATGTTTAATAATTTTACTAAACATTGGAAAAATTTAGAGCAAAATGGGATTATTACTAATGAAGAATTTGTTAATGCTACTTTTACTCAACATTATAGAACTGTTGAAGAATTTAGAAAACCTTTTGATGACCCTAATTCAGAAATATCAAAATCTGGGTTGATTCTTAAAAGATGCGAAACTATGTTTACCGATTGCCCTTTTAAAGTTCATTATAATAAAAATAAATCTACTATGTCATCAAGAGAATATGCTGAAACATTAATACCAACAATGAGAAGTTGGTCAGAAACTGTATTTAAAACAGCATTAGAAAAAAGAAATCCTAATGAAATAAATCAAATTGTCGATCAATTTTATAATGCTTATCTTGAGGAAGTAACAGAAAATCCATCAGGTCATGCAATGGATTATATTCATATAGTAATGGATATAGAAAAAAAAATTAACTAAAAATATAAAGAAATATCTTCATGTACAGATTTACATGAAGCTAAATAAATAGCTTGCTCTTTATTAAGTTTCTCTTGTTTTCTTAATCCAAAAGTCTCAGTACCAGTGTCAGATAATTTAATTAAATCACTTAAGATAATTTTATTACCATCCAATCTCCAATTTTTTTCAAAATTGTATATTTTTTTTGCTTCATTAATTAAAGCTAATGCTTCTGTTTTCTTATTGTAATTTTTTTTCAACAATTTTCTTGCTTTTTTGATTGGTTTTGTAATGTTTGAAGTGTCAGTGAAAGAATTAAATAATCTCTCGAAATTTTTAATTATTTCTTCTATTCCATCTCTCTCTTCATTAACATTATTTAATAACTCATTAAAATTAATTTCTAATTTTGAAAATTCTTTAGCATTTTGAAAAATTTTGATAAATTTTTGTAAATCATTAAATGAGTTATCTACTGATTTATTATAACTAAGTTTCTTTTTCTTAAAATTATCTAATATTGTTTTGAAATTATCATTTTCCTCTTTCCAATTTGATGGAATTGTCATTTTTATACTCTCAATTTCATTTTCTAATTCAAAAATTTCCTCTTCAAACTTCTGAATTTCATTAAGTTCAGTTTCAAGTCTAATTTCTTTTTTAATTTTTTCTATCTTTGACAATTTCTTATAAATATTTTTTTCAATATTCCTTACTTTTGTGTGAAGTGGCTTATAATTAATAGAGTAATCGTTAAAATTTTTACGTGATAATTTTACTTCTTCTATCAAATTCTTTGAGTCATTGATGTTATTAATCATATTAGTAAAATTTTTATTTTGTTTCTCTGGTAAAAAATCAATATTGGTAGTCATTATGTCATTTGTAATTAATATTGATTCAGAAAAATTTTCTTCATATTTATTATAAGAATAATCTATTAAACATTCTTGAAGTTTAGGATTAATTGGAGGAGGAGAAACTTCTGATGAATAATAAGATCTAAGAGGTAAATAATTTACTAATTGTGGAAAATATCCAACTACACCTAAACCAACTAATTGAAGTACTATAAACACGCTTGCACCTTTCCAAATTTCAGTCGTTTTTATTGATTTTGGTGCTACTCCTCTTAGATAAAATAGTGAAAATCCAAATGGTGGAGTTAAAAATGAAGTTTGCATATTTACACCAATCATTACACCTAACCAAACTGCAGTAACATTTGCTGATGTTTCAGCTAATAGTATCGGTGCAACTATAGGAACAACAACAATAGCAATTTCTATGAAATCTAAAAAAAAACCGAGTACAAATATAACTGCCATTACAACTATAAATTGTGTCCAAAAACCTCCAGGAAGACTAGTGAGAAAATCCTTAACTATTTCTTCACCTCCAAAACCTCTAAACGCTGCTGTTAACATTGCAGCCCCAATCAGAATTATAAAAACCATCGAAGTAGTTAAACTAGTTTCAATCATTACGTTTTTTAAAACATTATTTATTTTAAATGTTCTCCAAAAACTCCAAACAACACCAACAAGTAAAAATATAACTGCAAATATTGCAATTACTAAAGCTACCACTTCAGATGTTGATGAAATATTTTTAACATTAAGCTGAAAATTTATTACAATAAAGGTTATTACTATTAATGAAATTATAGTTATTAAAGCTGGTGTATATTTGTTTTTTTTATCATACAATCTATAACCACCCATCACACCTGCACCCACAGCACCTATGGCACCTGCTTGATTTACTGTTGCTATACCAAGTAATATTGAACCTAATACTACAAAAATTAATGCTAATGGTGGGACAAGCGATAGAAAAACTCTCCTAAAGAAATCTCTGTCATAATTTCCTTCATATTCTACTGGAGGTACTGCTTCTTTTTTAAATATTCCAATCAGTAAAACATATAACATGTATAGACCAACAAGAACTAAACCAGGTAAGAAAGCTCCTAAAAACATATTCCCAGCACTGACTGAATCTACACTAAATTGACTTGGTATATTTGTAGAACCAGTTACGTTTTTATAATTTTGTATTCTCATATTATCTGCTGCATCTGAAGCAGATGCTAATTGATCTGACAAAATAATAAGGACAATTGAAGGTGGAATTATTTGACCAAGTGTACCAGAAGAACAAACAATTCCAGACGCAAGTGATTTATTATAACTATTTTTCATCATTGCTGGTAAAGAAATTAAACCCATCGCAACTACCGTAGCCCCTACAATGCCTGTCGTAGCAGCTAATAATGCACCAACAAATATTACAGAAATACCTAATCCTCCCGGAATAGGTCCAAACAATTGCCCCATACTTATCAATAGATCTTCTGCAATTTTTGATTTTTCAAGCATTATTCCCATAAAAATAAAAAGAGGTATTGCTATCAATGTATCTCTTTCTACCTCCCAATATACTCCTCGGAAATTTGTTATTCCTGCATTAAGCCATTGAAAAGGACCATCAGATATAAAATATTCGTTTGGATTACCTTCAATTAAATATCCTGCTAAACCAGCTAAAAATATTGATATAATAGCTGAACCAGGAAGAGCAAAAGCTAATGGATATCCAGAAGCAAGTGCAAATGCCATTAAAAATATTAATAAAAAAAGAAAAAATAATTCCATTATTAATTCTTTCTAATTACTTCTAAACTTCTTAATGAATAAATTATAAATTGTATCAGCATTGTAAGAGCAAATATTATTAAAAAACCAGCCATTAAATATTTGATATTCATTCCTTGGGTACTTTGAGATGTTTCAAAATTCATTATTGGTTGATTTAAAACACATTGTTTACAATACATCCCAAGAAAGAATACAGTTAAGCAAAGTGGAATACCCAGTAATAAACTTCCAAAAAGATTTACTCTTGCTTTATTTTTTTCACTAAAATTAGTATACAAAACATCAACTCTAACGTGGCCATCTTTAATTAAAGTATAATAGCTTCCAAATAAAAATAAGCTTCCATACCAAAATCTCACAAGATCGCTCATTAAAGTTTGTTCATATGAAAAAACAAATCTTAAAATAACAATTTGAAATTCTGCAATTACAACAAGAAATGCTAACCAGTAGAAATTCAGAGCTCTGAAGTAATATGCAAAAATTAATGATACAAATAATAGAGGAAAATGAACATATGGGGCTCGAAAAGAATTATTTGAAAATTTTATGTTCCAACTTTTTCCAATCATTTGTTCAAGGAAACCTTCAATTATTAGAAAAGAAATTATGGCGTCAATTATTCCTATTATTAATACTGACCAAAAACCAAATCTAATTATAAAATCATTAACTCTTTCAAGGTTATTAGCAAGAGTCAGATTATCCAGTTTTTTATTATAATAAATAAATATTAATGGAAAAATAATTGCTAATATATAAAGAAAAAATTGAATCGATGAATATATATTTGCTGAATTATATATCGTAAATGCTCCAGGCCAATCACCTGCGAAAGTTAAATAGTTATTAACTATAAATGCAAATACTATTAAGATTAAACAAATTGAAAAGAATTTAGAAATATTTGAGATATTCATTAAAAAAAAGTGGGGAGTAAACTCCCCACATGATTTGAAATTTTAACCTTCAAGTACTCTATTTCTTTGAGTAAAGAAAGCTGAGTCAGCTTTTTCTAACCAACCACTTATTTCATTTCTTGATTTTCTAAAGCTTGCAAGAATTCTTCCAGTTAATTCATTACCTTCAGCAAGTTCTTCATACAGTTGTTCTGCTGCCTCACCCATTGCATCGATAACATCTTCGTTAAATTCTCTTAGCTCTACACCATGATCATTCACAAGTCTCTGCAACGCAGCTCCATTATTTGCATTATATTCAGTCAACATTCTTTCGTTTTGAACTGTTGAAGCATGCTCAATAATCATTTGATCTGTTTTACTTAAACTTGTTAACCAAGATTTATTACAACCTAGTGTTATTAATGTTCCTGGTTCATGACATCCAGGCCAGTAATAATACTTTGCGGCTTCATAGAATCTTGATCTTTCATCATTCCATGGTCCTACCCATTCTGTTGCATCGATGGTTCCATTGATTAAGTTTTCATATATTTGTCCACCTGGCACACCTACAACAGATAAACCAAGTTTAGACATCATCATTCCACCTAATCCAGGAATTCTCATTTTAAGACCTTTGAAATCATCTGGAGAATTAATTTCTTTATTAAACCATCCACCCATTTGAACACCAGAGTTTCCAGCCATAAAGTTTTTCAAACCAAATTCATCACCAAGTTCATCCCAAAGTTCTTGTCCGCCACCATGTCGTATCCATCCATTGATTTCAGTTGCTATCATTCCAAAAGGAACTGCTGCAAAGAAACCCCAACCTGGATGTTGTCCAATCCAATAATAGTCAGCACTATTATACATTTGGGCATTTCCAGATGTAACTTCTGTGAATACATCTAATGGTCCTACTCTTTCTCCACCAGCAAAGTGATTTACAACAATACGACCATCACTTAAGTCTGATATTCTTTGAGAAACAGCTTCAGCTCCTGTACCTAGTCCAGGATAGCCTCTACCCCAAGTAGCAACGCAGTTGACTTCTATTCTATCAGCTGCAATAGCTGGAGCTGGGAAAGATGAAACTGCTGTTGCAGCTGCTGCACCAATTCCTGCCTTTTTAAGGAAGTCACGTCTTTTAAAGTTTTTTTTCATATGTCCTCCCGAGATTATATGAATAAATTAATTAATTTATTAATAGAATTATACAAAAATAGAAAATCTATCAATTTCAAATAATATAAATAATAAGAAAATTATTAAAAACTAGAAATTCCTGTCTGATTTTTGCCTAAAATAAGTGAATGAATATCTTCTGCACCCTCGTAAGTTTTAACTGTTTCTAAGTTAACCAAATGTCTCATGATATGATATTCTTCTAATAACCCATTTGCACCAAGCATATCACGGGCATTTCTAATTATATCTAAAGATTTTTTACAGTTATTTTTTTTTAAAATACTAATTGCATTAATGATATCCTTTCCATCATCTAGAGCTTTAGAACTTAAAAGACATGATGCTAATCCTAAATTTATCTCTATTTGCATCTCAGATAATTTTTTTTGAATTAATTGATTTGATGCTAAAGATTTTTTAAACATAATTCTATTTTCTACATAGTCTTTTGCAATTAACCAACATTCAGATGCTGAACCTAATACACCCCAGCTAATTCCAAATCTTGCTTTATTGAGACAACTAAAAACTGATTTCCATCCTTCGGTATTTTCCAAACACAAATTATTTGGAACAAAAACATTGTTTAAAATTATTTGACCAGTTGGACTAATTTTTAAGCTTGTTTTATTTTCTATTGTTGAAGTATTTAATCCTTCAGTATTTTTTTCAATTATAAAACCTTTTATACTTTTATGGTCTTTGTTTTCTTCAATAGCCCAAATAATAAATATGTCAGCAATTGGAGCATTCGTAATCCAGTTTTTAGATCCATTTATAATATATCCATCTTTAGTTTTTTTAAATGAAGTTTTCATTGAAGTAGGATCAGAGCCAGCTTCGCTTTCTGTCAAACCAAAGCAACCAATTTTTTCTCCTTTAATTAATGGAGGAAGGTATTTATCTTTTTGTTGTTGCGAACCAAATTCATTAATTGGATGTATCACTAGTGACGATTGAACAGATATTGAAGATCTATAGCTGCTATCTATTTTTTCAAATTCATATGCTACAAGTCCATACGCTAAATTTGATGTACCAGAACCACCGTGTGTTTTAATTGTTTGTCCCAAAACTCCAAGTGATCCAAATTTTGGATAGAGGTCTTGATCAAATTCATTTTTTCTGTTTCTTTCAACTACTGTAGGTTTAAGTTCATTATTACAAAAATCCCTAACATTTTTCTGAATATTACTTTCTTCTTCACTTAAGTGACTTTGAATATAAAATGGATCAAACCAATTATTTTCTTTCATACAATATTAGCCAATATCATCATTTTAATGTAAATAACCACAAAAATTAATATGCAAAAAAAGAATATATATATTGCTTCAGACCATGCTGGATTTGATCTCAAAACCAAATTGTTGAAGAATTTTCCAAAAATTAATGATTTAGGAACAAAGACAGATGAGAGTGTTGACTATCCTGATTTTGCACACAAATTAACTAAAGAGGTTCTTAAGAATAAGAAAAACGTTGGTATTCTAATCTGTGGAACTGGTGTTGGTATGAGTATTGCAGCTAATAGAAAAAAAGGAATAAGGGCTGGTCTTGCTAATAATTCAAAAATAGCAAGATTGATAAGAAAGCACAATGATGCTAATGTACTTGTTTTACCTGGTAGATTTATAAATACTAGCGAGGCAAAAAAAAGTGTTCAGGCTTTTCTTTCTACAAAGTTTGAGTCAGGACGACATAAAAGAAGGATTAAAAAACTATGATTTCAGATTTGTTTACTAAAGGAATTAAAGAAGCAGACCCAGAGGTTTACGGGACTTTAAGCCGTGAACTAGAAAGACAGCAAAACCAAATAGAGTTGATAGCATCTGAAAATATTGCTTCAAGATCAATTTTAAATGCTCAAGGCTCTGTCATGACAAATAAATATGCAGAAGGTTATCCTGGTAAACGATATTATGGTGGGTGTGAATTTGTTGATCAAGCTGAAGAGATTGCTTTAGAAAGAGTTAAAAAACTTTTTAATTGTAAATTTGCAAATCTACAACCGCATAGTGGAGCTCAGGCAAACCAAGCGGTTTTTCTAGCGTTACTTCAACCACATGATACTATTTTAGGTATGTCTCTTGCTTCAGGCGGTCACTTAACTCATGGAGCAAAACCTAATCTATCTGGTAAATGGTTTAATGCTGTTCAATACGGTGTAAAAAAAGATGGCAATGATAAAGATTTAATTGATTATGATGAAGTTGAAGCTTTAGCTTTAGAGCATAAACCAAAAATGATAATAGCAGGA
This sequence comes from uncultured Alphaproteobacteria bacterium, assembly GCA_902518895.1. GTDB lineage: Bacteria > Pseudomonadota > Alphaproteobacteria > HIMB59 > CACPNW01. The sequence continues at coordinate 21,488 of CABYHL010000010.1, forward strand.
GCATCCGCTTATCCTCGAACAATAGATTGGAAAAAATTTAGAGAAATAGCTGATAAAGTAGGAGCATATTTTTTAGTTGATATGGCTCACTATTCTGGTTTGGTTGCTGGTAAACAATATCCAAATCCGATTGAGCATGCCCATGTAGTAACTTCAACAACTCACAAAACTTTAAGAGGCGCAAGAAGTGCAATGATTTTAACTAATCATGAAGATTTATATAAAAAAATTAATTCTGCTGTTTTCCCGGGATTACAAGGTGGCCCACTAATGCATGTAATTGCAGCTAGAGCTGTTTGCTTTGGTGAAGCACTTAAACCTGAATTCGAAGAATATATTATAAATGTAATTGCTAGTGCTAAAGTTATGGCAAAAACTTTAGTTGATAGAGGATTTAGAATTGTTACAGGTGGCACAGATTCACATATAGTTTGGTTAGACTTGACACCAAAAGGTTTAACTGGTGACAAAGCTGAAAAAATTTTAGAAGAAGTTGGATTGGCATGTAACAAAAATGCAATTCCATATGATCCTAATCCACCAAAAATAACTAGTGGACTTAGATTTGGTACAGCAGCTGCTACGACCAGAGGTTTTAATCAGAAAGATTTTGAACAAGTTGGAAATATGATTGCTGATATTTTGGATAGTCTTTTACTTAAAGAAAATGAGAGAAATTTAGTTTTTAATAAAACAAGAAAAGATGTAATTGAGCTCTGCAAAAAATATCCAATTTATAGTGAGGCATTTTAAATGAGATGCCCCTTCTGTAGTAATGAAGATACTCAAGTAAAAGACTCAAGACCTACAGAAGATAATACAGCAATAAGAAGAAGAAGGGTTTGTGATGCTTGCGGCTCCAGATTTACAACTTTTGAAAGAATTCAGCTAAGAGATTTGGTCGTAATGAAAAGTAATGGTCAAAAAGAAAATTTTGATAGAGATAAAATGTATAGATCTCTTTCGTTAGCTTTAAGAAAAAGAAATGTTGATAATGAAAAAATTGAAAAAATTGTTAATGCTATTGTAAGAAAATTAGAAAACTCAGGTGAAACTGATATAAAATCTAATATTATCGGTCAGTACATTATGGAAGCTTTAATGCATTTAGATCAGGTTGCATACGTCAGATTTGCATCTGTTTACAAAAATTTTAGAGAAGCAAAAGATTTTGAAGATTTCTTAGGTAATTTAGAAGATAAATAATTTTTTGTGTCTCAACAAAATGTAAAGATGATTAATTTAGCGCATGATATTGCTAAAAAAAAATTTGGAAAAACTTTCCCCAATCCCACAGTGGGCTGTGTAATTGCAAAAAATTCACAAATAATTGCTAAAGCTGTAACAAATAAATCTGGAAGGCCTCATGCCGAAGAAATAGCTCTAGCTAAAGCTGGTCATAAAGCTAAAGGAGCTTCAATGTATGTTACTTTAGAACCATGTTTTCATAGTTCAAAAGATGGATCATGCACAGATCAAATATTAAGATCAGGAATTAAAGAAATATTTATATCTGCGGCTGATCCAGATGTTAGAACTAATTATAAAAGTATTAACAAGTTAAAAAAAAATAATGTAATTGTAAATGTAGGTTTAGAAAAGAATAGAACATACAATTTAAATAAATTTTTTTTTAAAAGTGTTTTAAAGAAAAAACCATTTACAAAAGTCAAAATTGCAACTTCTGCAGATGAAAAAATTGCATGGCATGATTATAAAAGTAAATGGATATCTAATAAATCAAGCAGAGAATATGCGCATAAGTTAAGATCAATGAGTCAAGCTATTTTAACTACTTCAAAAACTGTATTAAAAGATAATCCAAGATTAACTATAAGATTAAAAAAAACTTTAGAGCAACATATTCCAATAATAATAATTGATAATAATCTAAAAATACCAATGAAATCAAAAATATTAAAAGACATATCTAAAAAAAGAATTATTATCTTTACTTCTAAAAAAAATAAAAAATCTGAAAATTTAATTAAATTAGGATGTGAAATTATATTTTGTAAATTAAATAAAAACAAAAAACTAAATTTAAAAAATATTTTTAGTAAAATATACTCATTAAAAATATCAGATTTATTAGTTGAAGCAGGAGGTATTTTTTTTACAGAATTGTTAAATAAAAATTTAGTAGATGAAATTCATTTATTTAAATCCAAAATTATTATAGGAAAACATGGTAAGCCAGCAATTGTTGGAAAAAAACTTAGTCAATTAAATTTATCTTTAAATGAAAGAAAAAAATTCAAAGACGACATATATAATAGCTATCAGGTGAATTAATGTTTACAGGTATTATTCAAGATTTAGGAACAATAAAAAACAAAGATGTGGGAATTTACCAAATATCTACAAATCTTGATTTGAGTAATTGTAAGGAAGGTTCTTCAATTTCTTGTAATGGAGTGTGTCTTACAGCAAAGAATATAACTCCATCAAACAACAATTCATTTAGCTTTGATGTGAACATAGGAGAAGAAACCTTGCAAAGATCAAATCTAGCTAATTCTATTTTAAAAAACGAAAAAATTAATTTAGAAAAATCTCTTTTGATAGGTGATGAAATCAGTGGTCACTTTGTTTATGGTCATGTTGACACTACAACTGTCGTTAGTGAAATTTTAGAACTTGAAAATAGTTGGGAATATCATTTTGAAAAAAAATTTAATAAAAATAATAGATTTATTGTTGAAAAAGGATCTATTTCAATAAATGGTATTTCTTTAACAGTAGCAAAAGTAGAAAATAATACTTTTATGATTTCTGTAATAGACCATACATTTAATCATACTAATTTAAAATATTTACAAAAAGGTGATCAAGTAAATATTGAATTTGATTATCTTGCACGCTTTATCCTTAACAATGAATACAGATAACATTGAAGAAAGTTTATCTTCTATTGAAGAAATCATAGAAGATGCAAGAAGTGGTAAAATGTATATTCTTGTCGATGATCCCGATAGAGAAAATGAAGGTGATTTAATTATTCCTGCTCAATATGCTAGCCCTCAAACTATTAATTTTATGGCAAAGCATGGAAGGGGATTAATTTGTTTAGCATTAACTAAGGATAGAATAGAAGAATTGGAACTCCCCTTAATGAACCCAAGTAATATAAAGAATGATTTAACTGCTTTTACTGTTTCGATTGAGGCAAAAGAAGGAGTGACAACCGGAATATCTGCAGCTGATAGAGCTCATACAATATCAGTAGCTGTAAATAATAATAGAAACAAGAATGATCTTGTTTACCCTGGTCACGTTTTTCCTCTTATGGCATGGGATGGGGGTGTATTAGTACGTGCTGGTCATACAGAGGCAGCAGTTGACATATCAAAGCTTGCAAATTTAAATCCTTCTGGTGTTATTTGTGAAATTATGAGCGAAGATGGATCTATGGCGAGATTACCAGAAATTATCGAGTTTTCAAAATTACATAATTTGAAAGTAGGAACGGTTAGTGATTTAATTAAGTTTAGGCTTAAAAAAACTAAAATTGTCGAACAAATCTCAGAAAGACCATTTGAAAGTGAGATGGGGTCACAATTTACTCTAAAAGTTTTTCAAAATACTATTTCCGGTGAAAAGCATTACGCTCTAGTAAAAAATCTAAGTGATGTAAATGAACCTGTACTTGTTAGAATGCATAGATTGGATGTAACAAAGGATATATTTGAAGAAAAAAATATTTTTGGAAGTGAAATTAAGTCTGCCTTTCAACTTATAGAGAAGAATGGATCAGGAGCTATAGTTTTAATAAATAGTGACATGTCACCAAATATACTAAAAACTTTTAATAAAAGAAAAAGATCAAAAAATAAATTAGAACTAAGAGAATATGGTGTAGGTGCTCAGATTTTATCATTACTTCAAATAAATAAAATTATATTATTAACAAACACTAAGAAAAGAATTATTGCCTTGGATGGATTTAATATTGAAATAGTAGATCAGAGAAAAATATGAAAAATAGAATTCTAATAGTTTCAGCAAATTATTATAAAGAAATATCAAAAAATCTTGAGTTGGGCGCAATCAATGCACTTAAAGAGAATGGTTTTGAATATGAAGTTATTAATGCACCGGGTTGTTTCGAAATTCCTTACCTAATTAAAAAAAATATTAATAATTTTAAAGGTTTTATTTCTTTAGGATGTATAATTAAGGGTGACACATATCATTTCGAAGTTATTGCTAATGAAACTTCTAGAAAAATTATTGATTTATCAGTAGATTTTAATGTTCCAATTGGATTTGGTGTTTTAACTTGTTACGATTTAGAACAAGCGATAGTAAGAAGTGATGTTAATCAAAAAAATAAAGGTCAAGAAGCTGCATTAGCTTGCATAGAGATATTGAAATAAAAAATGCAAAATTATATCAAGTCACAAACAAGACTTGCATTTGTTCAATTTATTTTTCAGAATGAGTTCTTAAATACAGGTTTTTTAGATAGTATAGACGATTTTCAAAAGCATTTTTACGATACTAATATTGCTATAATTGATGAGAAGAAAGAAACTAAGCTGAAATTTAATAAAAATTTTTTAAATAGACTTTTTTTAAGTCTTAAAAACAATATCGATAAAAAAAATATTACTGAGGATTTAAATGATTTTATCTCTATTAATCGTAGATTTGAAAAATGGGATAATATTTTAAAATCAATAATATTTGCAATAATTGCAGAATTATTAATTACTGAAAAAAATAAAGTTAAAATTGTTTTTAATGATTATCTAAATATTAGTAAAAGTCTTGTAACTCAAAAAGAAACTAAATTAATTAATGCCATAATTCAAAAATATATAGATAAAAATGAAATTATTAAAAAGTAATTTATCTGAAAAATTAATAATTAATAAATATTTTAAAAAATTAAATTTTAAAAATAAGGGAACTTTTGATTTTGAAAATGATGGAGCTTATTTAGACCTAAATGATAAAAACTATAAATTAACTGTTACCACTGATAGTATTTCTGAGGATATAGATTTTTTCTCTAATGAAGATCCTAAGTCTATTGCACAAAAAATTACAACTGTAAATTTATCTGACATTTTTGCAATGGGGGCTTTTCCTCATTCTTATCTTTTAAATTTGTATCTACCAAATCATATTAATGAAAATTGGTTATATTCTTTTTCAAATCAACTAAAGAAAATACAAAACAAATATGGTTTTTATCTTTTAGGTGGTGATTTATCAAAATCAAATAAACTTATCGTTTCTTCAACTTTTTTTGGATTTATAAAAAAGAAATTAGAAATATTTCAAAATAAATTTAATTTACACGATGATATTTTAGTAGCTGGGAATATTGGTGAATCAAAAATTGGTTTAGAAATTTTAAAAAAAAAAAATTTATCAAATATAAGTTTTAACCAATATTTTATTAAAAAATATTTATATCCCGTACCTTGTAAAATTGGACCATTGATTGCAAATCATGTTAATTCAATGAAAGATATTTCTGATGGTTTGATTGGAGATTTAACTGATATGTTAAATGATAAATATGGCGCATTGATTAATGTAAATAAAATTCCATTGAGTGTAAAAACAAAAAAATTGCTCAACAATAAAAATAATTTTAGATTAGAGGACCTTTTGAATGCTGGTGATGATTATGGATTGATAATCATATCCAGTAAAAAAAATAGAAATAAAATTTTTTCTATTGCTAATAAAAATAATATTAATGTTACTTTGATTGGAAAAATAATAAGTGAGAAAGGAATTCATTTCGATTCACATTTAGACATGAAGAATATCAAGAAATTTGATCATTTCTCCTAAAAACTTGATTTTTTCTATAGTTTCTGACATATCAGCCAAAATTTTAAGGAGTTATCAATGACAACACTGCAGGTATTAATTGTTTTATGCGGTCTAGCGGCCGTACTATATGGTCTAGTAACATCTAGACAAATTTTATCACTTGGTTCTGGAAATGATAAAATGCAAGAAATTGCTGGTGCTATTCAAGAAGGTGCTAGGGCATATTTAAATCGTCAGTATATGACTATCGCTATTGTTGGTGTTGTAATTTTTGCTTTAATATGGATAGTTTTTGATTTAGCATCAGGTATTGGTTTTTTAATTGGGGCATTTTTTTCTGGTGCTGCTGGTTATGTTGGTATGAATATCTCTGTAAGATCTAATGTCAGAACAACCCATGCAGCAAGTAAAAGTCTTGCAGAAGGTTTGTCTGTATCTTTCAAAGCCGGAGCTGTAACTGGTATGTTAGTTGCTGGTTTTGCACTCCTTTCAATTGCAATTTTCTATTTTGTTTTACATAACTCTGGTTCATTCCCTGGAAGAGAGATTGTAGCTCCTTTAGTTTCACTAGGATTTGGAGCATCATTAATTTCAATTTTTGCAAGACTAGGTGGTGGTATTTTCACTAAAGGTGCTGATGTAGGAGCGGATCTAGTTGGTAAGGTTGAAGCTGGTATTCCAGAAGATGATCCTAGAAATCCTGCAGTTATTGCAGATAATGTTGGTGATAATGTTGGTGATTGTGCAGGAATGGCCGCAGATCTTTTTGAAACTTATGTCGTAACAGTTGTAGCAACAATGGTTTTAGCATCAATATTTTTTATAGATAACTCCTATACAATGATGATTTTTCCTCTGGCTATAGCAGGAGTTTGTGCACTAACAAGTATTATTGGAACTTATTTTGTCAGATTAGGTAAAAATAATAATATTATGGCTGCATTATATAGAGGGTTTGCAGTATCAGCAATTTTATCTGCTGTATTATTATATTTTGTTACCGATTATATAGTTGGGTTAAATGAAGTTCTTGTTGTGGAAGGATCTTCTACGCAGTTTACTGGTATGTCTCTTTTTATTTGTGGTTTACTTGGATTAATAATCACAGGGTTAATTATCTGGGTTACTGAATATTATACTGGCACTAATTACAGACCTGTTCAAAGTATTGCTCAATCATCTACAACTGGTCATGGAACAAACGTAATTCAAGGACTAGCAATTAGTTTAGAGGCTACAGCATTACCAGCATTAATTATTGTTGCAGGCATTATATCTACTTATTCATTAGCTGGTTTATTTGGTATCGCAATAGCAGTAACCACTATGTTAGCTCTTGCAGGTATGGTAGTTGCCCTTGATGCTTATGGACCTGTTACAGACAATGCAGGTGGTATAGCTGAAATGTCTAATTTAGATGAAAATGTTAGAAAAACTACAGATGCACTTGATGCAGTGGGAAATACAACTAAAGCTGTAACTAAAGGTTATGCAATTGGATCTGCGGGACTAGGGGCATTAGTATTATTTGCAGCTTATACTGAAGATCTTGATCATTTCGCAAAAGACTCAAGTAGTCCATTGTATGGAATTGAAGTATCATTTGATTTATCCAACCCATATGTTGTAGTTGGTTTATTACTAGGAGGCTTATTACCTTTCCTATTTGGCGCTTTAAGCATGACTGCTGTTGGCAGAGCAGCTGGCTCGGTTGTTTTAGAGGTAAGAAGACAGTTTAAAGAAATACCTGGTATAATGGAAGGTAAAGGTAAACCCGAATATGGAACCTGTGTCGATATTCTAACTAAATCAGCAATTAAAGAAATGATTATCCCTTCTATGCTTCCTGTTTTATCGCCTATTGTAGTTTATTTTATTATTTTATTCATAGCAGGACAATCAGCTGCATTATCTTGTCTTGGAGCATTGTTGCTTGGAGTTATTATAACAGGTCTTTTTGTAGCAATAAGTATGACTGCAGGTGGTGGGGCATGGGATAATGCAAAAAAATATATTGAAGATGGTAATCATGGTGGAAAAGGTAGCGAAGCACACAAAGCAGCTGTTACAGGAGATACAGTTGGCGATCCTTACAAAGATACTGCTGGTCCAGCTGTTAATCCTATGATTAAAATCACAAACATCGTTGCTCTATTACTTTTGGCTGCAATATCTTTATAAAAATTATGGAGTAGTTGGTAACTCTTGTTGAGTACCAACTCCTCCAAAAATTTTTTCTAATAATCCTCTTTTTATGATTTCGTTTGATGTTTTATCATTTGAAAAATTTATATTTTTTATATCTTTAGTATTATAGACTTTTGAATTAATAATTTTATTATTTTTATCAATTTTAAAGACAAAAACATAGCTATATTTTGTTGTTTTTTTAAAGATTGATTTTTTTTCATTTTTTTCAGAAAAATAAAAATATTTATTTTCTATTGGATCAATATAACTTGGGTATCCGAGTTTACTTATTAATTTTTCTTTGTTATTAAAATTAATATCATTTAATTCTTCTTGATTTAAAATTTTTCCAGAATAATTTATTTTGTTAGAACAATTTGCCAAAATTAAAAAAATACATATATAACAAAAATATTTAACCATATAATGATATTACAATACTTTAAAAAAAAAGAAAATAAAGAGCAAATAATTGCTACAGATCAGTACAAAAAAATTTTAATTGAAAGTAAAATTTTCTTAAATGAAAATAACTTTTTTAAAACTAAAAATTATAATACATCATTTGAAATTGTATGTATTTTTTTAATTATGTTCATACGTAAAAACTTATTAGAAGAAAATAGAAAAAAATATCTTAAAGTTAATGATGAATTAATATTAATATTTATTTCAGATCTTGATGAATCTTTAAGAGAGAAAGGTATTGGTGATATGTCTATAGGAAAATATGTTAAATCTTATGTTAAAAAATTTTACTTTAGAATTACTAAGTTTCCTGAAGTAGTTAATTTATATAAAAATAAATCCTTTATAGATTATCTAATGATAATTGATTTAATTAAAAATGATGATTATGTTAATGTTTCAAGAAAATTTAGTGATAAATTTGAATATTTTATAAATTCTAAAAATTAATTTTTTTAATTTTTACTAAATTATTGAAAATTTATCTTGAATTAATCTTAAAAACTAATATTTGGGGAAAAATGGCAGTTCCAAAAAGAAAAACAAGTGTATCTAAAAGAAATATGAGACGATCTCATGATTCATTAAAAAATATTAATGTTATTTTAGATAAAGATTCCGGAGAACCAAGATTATCTCACAAGATTGATATATCAACTGGTATGTATAAGGGTCGTCAAGTTCTAAAAAAGAAAACAGAAGAAAATAATTAATAAAATGTCTGAAAGGCAAATTGAAATTGCCATAGATGCTATGGGTGGTGAAAATAGCCCTTATAAAGTCCTAAAAGGTACAGAGATATTCCTAAAAGATGAAAAAAAAACAAATATAGTTTTCTTTGGTGATCAAGATTTAATCAATAATACTATACAAAAAAACAATTTAAAAATTTTTAATTATAAAGTTGTAAATACAAAAGAGATAATTTTAGATGAAGACAATGTTAACACTATTTTAAGATCGAAAAAAAATAGTAGTATTTATAAAGGATTAGAGTACTCAAAAAATAAGCAAAATTCTGGTTTTGTTTCTTCAGGTAGTACAGCAGCAATTATGGTTCTTTCTCGTCTTCATATGGGTATGATAAAAGGAATTGATAGACCGGCGATTTGTTCATTAGTGCCAAATCAAAAAAACTATTCATTAATGTTAGATTTAGGTGCAAATGTAATGGTAAGTGGATCAAATTTATTTCAATTTGCTTTAATGGGCTTTTGTTATTATTCAATTATCAATAAAAATAGTAAGCCCAAAATAGGTATATTAAATATTGGAACTGAAAATAATAAAGGTTTAGAATTTCTTCAAGAGGCTGCAGATCTAATTCTTTCAAGTTTTTTAAAAGATTATTTTATAGGTTTTATTGAACCAAACAAAATAACCTCAGGTAATTGTGACATAATTGTTTCTGATGGTTATACAGGAAATATAATGCTTAAATCTGCAGAAGGTATTGCAAATTTCATTACATCGAGTTTGAGAGATATATTTAATAAATCATTAATTAATAAAATTTCTTATAAATTAATCGAAAATGATTTAAGTATATTAAAAAATCAGGTCAATCCAGACATTTATAATGGAGCAACATTGATTGGTTTAAATGGTATTTCAGTTAAAAGTCATGGGAACGCAAACCCAATTGCATTTAGTTATGCATTGAAACAGTGCCACAATTTTATTAGTAATGACCTTAATAAACAAATTATTAAATCAATTAAAAATATTTGATGACTAAACAAAATATATCAAGAGACGAAATTGCTGAAGCAATGAAAAGTGAATTTGGTTTCAATAGAAAATTATGTCTAGATATTGTTAGTGATATTATTGATATAATAATTGAGGGTCTTCAATCTGAAAAAAAAGTAAAAATTCATAATTTTGGAACATTTAAATTAAATAACAAAAGTAGTAGAATTGGTAGGAATCCTAAAACTAAAGAAGAGCATAATATTTCTAGTCGGAATGTAATTACTTTTAAAGCCAGTAAAATATTATTGAAATATATTAATTCATAAAATTATTTAATGATTAATAAAAAATACCTAAACATATCTGAAGTTTCAAAAATTCTGCAAATCGAGGAACATAAAATAAGATATTGGGATTCGATCGATCCAAAAACAAATAAATATAGAATTGAGGGTATTTCAACAAAAAGTAAGGGTGGAACGAGATATTTCAACAAAGATAATATTAAAAAACTGCAAAAACTTAAAAATATTTTATACGATGGAAAAAATCATAATCATTCAATTAAATTGGCTGATAAAATTCTTAACTCAAATAATAAATTTTCGAATAAAATAACTGAAAGTGACTTCAATTATGAGCATTCAGATAACTATAAAAAAATAAGCCAGATTCTCGATAAAATGAGATTATTGTTGAAAAACGATAATGAAAATTAAATTATAAAAAAATAATGTATATTTTTCAGTAATTTATATTCAAAATTTATACAAAAAATAAGAAAAAAAAAGTTATTTTTAGTGTTTTATTTGTCCGTCAATTAAAATATATGAACCTCATCTTATTAGTAAGGAAACAAACTATAAGGAGTTTTTATGTTAAATAAGACTAGTCTATTAGGTATCATTGCTGCAACAATAGCATTTATTGCTGTTCCAGCATTCGCTGCCGATACTTTCTTAGGTGAAGGTGATTTTGTAGGTATAACATTTTGGATTGTTTCAATTGGAATGTGGGCATCTACTATTTTCTTCTTTTACGAAGGTATGAGAGTTTCTTCAAAATGGAGAACTTCAATGGTTGTTGCAGGGCTAATTACTTTTATAGCTGCTGTACACTACATGTATATGAGAGACTTTTGGGTTGCTACAGGTGAGTCACCAACAGTATATAGATATATTGACTGGATACTAACTGTACCTCTTCAAATGGTTGAATTCTTTTTAATTCTAGTTGCTGCCGGCGCAGCTGTATCTAGCGGTGCTTTCTACAGATTGCTCATTGGTACACTTGTTATGATAGTTGGTGGATACCTTGGAGAAGCGGGTCATATTTCGGTATTACTTGGTTTCATCATTGGTATGATCGGTTGGGCTGTAATCATTTGGGAAATTTTCCGAGGTGAAGCAAGTCAAGCTGCTACAACTAAAGAATCTGTAACTTCTGCATTTAATGCAATGAGATTAATTGTGTTAGTTGGTTGGGCAATTTATCCTCTTGGATATGTATTCGGTTTAATGATGGGTTCGGTTGACGCTGATACTCTTAACTGGATTTACAACCTTGCAGATTTTATTAATAAAATCTTATTTGGTTTAATTATCTGGAATGCTGCTGCAAAAGACTCAGCTACTGCATAATTAAATACTTATATAACTTTGAAAAAACCCTCTAATTAGAGGGTTTTTTTTATTAAATTATTGACTTAATTTTTCAATATATGTATTTGGGCACGCGATGAAAACATTCTCTTTGAAAAAAAGTGATATTAAGAAAAGGTGGATCTTAATTGATGCTAAAGATGCTGTTCTAGGAAGACTCGCTGTTATTTCTGCAAATATTTTAAGAGGTAAAAATAAACCCGAATATACCCCTAATCAAGACTGTGGAGATAATTTGATTATAATTAATTCTGATAAAATTCATCTTAAAGGTAAAAAAGCTAATAATAAAATATATTATAGACATACTGGATATCCAGGAGGAATTAAAGAAACAACTCCTAACAAAATGAAGGAAAAAAACAAATCAGATGAAATGATCAAACTTGCAATAAAAAGAATGATCCCAAGAGGACCTTTGGGAAGACAACAATTATCAAACTGCAAAATATATAGAGATGAAAATCATAAGCATGAAGCACAAAACCCTCAAATTATTGATATAGCGTCAATGAATACAAAAAATAAAATTTAACTATGGAAAATCAAGAAAATCAAACTGAAAATATTTTAGATAATAAAGAAAGAGCTTATGCTACTGGAAAAAGAAAAAATTCTATTGCTAGAGTTTGGTTAAAAAGAGGTAGTGGTGAAATTAAAATCAATGGTAAACCTCTAGATAAATATTTCTCAAGACCAGTACTACAAATGATAGTTAACCAACCCTTGGATATAGTTAAAGCTGAAAATTCATATGAGATTATGGCTTCAGTTAAAGGTGGAGGTCTTTCTGGTCAAGCTGGCGCTATTAGACATGGTATTAGCAAAGCATTAAGCTTATATGATCATTCAAATAGACCACCTCTCAAAAAAGTTGGCTTTCTAACAAGAGATCCAAGAGTTGTTGAAAGAAAAAAAGCTGGTTTAGCAAAAGCCAGAAGAAGTTATCAATTCTCTAAGAGATAAATTTTCATGAAAAATAAGATTAGAGTAGCCGTTTTAGGCTCAACAGGCTATGTTGGAATGGAGTTAGTAAAAATTCTATCAAATCACTCTTATGTAGATATAAATTTTCTAGGATCAGAAACTATTCATGGACGTTTTTTAAAAAGTATTGATAATACACAAGAATATAATCAACTTCCTCTTTTAAAACCAAATGATAGTTTTAATACTGAGGATGGCGATTATGTTTTTTTAGCTTTACCTCATGCAGTATCTAATAAATATGTAAAAAAATATTTTAATAAAATTAATATTATAGATTTATCAGCTGACTTTAGATTAGATAATTTTGATTTATATAAAGAAAATTATGGCAATGAACATGAGTGCAAAGAGCATTTAAACAATTTTATCTATGGACTCGCTGAAATAAATAGAGATAAAATAGAAAATTCTAAAAATATAGCGGTACCTGGATGTTATCCAACTTCTATTTTATTACCATTAATACCTTTAATAAAAAATAAATTAATTGATACCAATAATATAATTATTGATTCTAAATCAGGTTATAGTGGAGCAGGAAAGAAATTTGATTTCAATAAAATGAAATCAAAAAATGATTATAATTTTTACAATTATAATACAAATAATCACAGACATATTGCAGAAATTAAACAAGAACTTAATAAACATAGTTCAGAAAATGAAGTAAAGTTTTCATTTAATCCTCACATTCTTCCTAATTTTAGGGGTATGATTTCTACAATTTATTGCAATCTTAATAATAGTATAAAAAAAACTGATGTCATAAATCTATTCAAAGACTTACAAAAAACAAATCCTTTTATAAAATATTTGGATAATGATGAAACACTTGATTTTTTTTCTGTTCAAAATTCTAATTATTGCAAAATTAAAATTTTTAATCATCATAGTGAGGATAAAATTATCATTGTTAGCGCAATAGATAATTTAATCAAAGGTGCTGCAGGTCAAGCAGTGCAGTGTTTTAATATATCAGAAAATATTGAAGAAACTGTATCTTTAGTATGATTAAATATTTTTCAACTTCCTTTCTATTTCTTTTTATCGTTTCATGCGGATATCCTGATATTGATAATGTTCCTGATTTTAAAGACACTAAACTAACTGATGAAGAAATATTAGATTATTGCAGTATTTCTAATACTGAAAAAAAAGATGTAGATAAATGTATTAATGATTATAAAAGTTAAATTTAGTTATGAGTAAACTTAATATTGGTATAGCGGGATTGGGAAATGTTGGATCAGCACTTGTTGAATCAATAGAAGAAAATAAAAAATATTTCTTTGATAAAGCTGATGTAGAATTTAATATCATTGGAATATCTGCTAAAACAAAAAATAAAAAAAGAAATTTTAATATATCAAATTATACTTGGTATGATGATCCAAGAGAAATGTCTAAAGATGATAATTGTGACGTAATAGTTGAATTGATTGGTGAAGAAAAAGGAATTAGCTATGAAATAATTGAAACAGCATTGAAAAATAAAAAACATGTTGTAACAGGGAATAAAGCTTTAATAGCAAATCATGGAAACGAATTATTTGAATTAGCCAATACAAATTCACTAGCTTTATCATATGAAGCTGCTGTTGCAGGTGGTATTCCAATTATTAAAACAATAAAAAACTCTATTAATTTAGATAGAATTAATAAATTTTCTGGAATTTTAAATGGAACTACAAATTATATTTTAACTAAAATGCAACAAGATAATTTGTCTTTTGATGAAGTTCTTAAAATTGCTAAAGATAAAGGATTTACTTCTGATCTGGAATCAAAATTAGATATTGGTGGATATGATGCTGCGCACAAGTTAACAATACTATCAACTCTATGTTTTAAATCTAATTTAAATTTTAATAATAATTATATTGAAGGAATATCAAATATTAAAATTGAAGATATAAATTTTGCTAAAAAATTAGGATATAAGATAAAGTTAATATCTGAAGCCTCCATAATTGAAGGAAAAATTTCAAACTTTACTTCACCAAAATTAGTTTCAATGGATAATCCCTTAGCAAGTGTTGATAATGCTCTTAATGCGATTAATATTGAAACTATACATCTAGAAAATTTATTTTTAGAGGGTGAAGGAGCAGGGGGTAAGCCAACTGCCAGTTCTGTCTTGTCAGATTTATATGATATATCTCAGAATGAAAAATTTGATAATTTGGGTTTTAAAATTGATAAGTTAAAAAACTTTGAAAAATATTCAGCAGAAAATATAATTAATAGTTATTACCTAAGAATAATGACAGAAGACAAACCTGGCGTTCTTTCATCAATTACAAATTATTTTAGTGATTTTGATATATCTGTTAAAAAAATACTTCAACTTCCCGATAGTTCCGAAGCAGATAAACCTATACCTATAATAATAACTACTCATAATATTCAGAAAGAAAAATTAAGTAATGTAATTAATAAAATTGAAGGTTTAGAATTTGTAAAAGAAAAAATTACTGTTCTTGCTATTCATGATAATTAATTAATGTGAATATTGAAAAATCATTGTCGGATAAATTTTGGGAAGAAAAGCAAATAGATTTTAAGCACATTCAATCTCTTGCACAAAAAAAATCAATTACTGAAATTTTTTCAAAACTCCTAATTTCAAGAGGTGTCTTCGAAGATAATTATGATAACTATATAAATCCAAATCTTTTAAATAACCTTCCGGATCCTTTTGAGCTTAAAGATATGAAAAAAGGAATTGAAAGATGTATTGAGGCTTTAAAAAATAATGAAAAGATTGGAATAATC
>CABYHL010000011.1 GCA_902518895.1 uncultured Alphaproteobacteria bacterium
TTAGTTACGATTTTGTTATCATTTATTTTTTTAAGAAGTCTCATAACACCATTAAGTCAGCTAACTAAAATTACTGTTCTAGAGAGAGATAAAACAAATAAGAAAAAATTAATATATCCTATAAGATCTGATGAAATTGGTATTTTGTCAAACCAAATACAACTTATGTCAAACGAATTGAAGTCACAAATTAATCAATTAGAAAAATTTAGTTCTGATGTTGCACATGAGTTAAAAAACCCTCTTACAGCAATTAAATCTTCTATCGAATTATTAACTAGTAAAAATATAAGTGTAGAAAATAGATCAAAACTAATGAATAATTTTAATAAAGATATCGACAGAATGAATAAATTAATATCTGATATTTCTCATTTTTCAAAAACTATTGCAGAAATTGAAATAGAAAATTTTGAATTAGTTAATATAAATAAATTTCTTAAAGAATATTTAGGAGAACCTTTAATAAACAAAAAAAATATAAAAATATTGCTGCAAACTGATAATAATAAAAATCTAGTCCTTTTAAACAAGGACAAGTTATTACAGGTAATTAGTAATTTAATTGATAATAGTATTTCAATTGTTGAAAATAATTCAAATATTTTAATTACGTCAAATAGAAAAAATAATACTTTAGTTGAAATTAAAGTATATGACCAAGGAGAGGGTATAGATTTAAAGGATAAAAATAAAATTTTTGATAGGTTTTATACAGATAGAATATACGATAGGGATCAGCATTCTGGTCTTGGGCTTTCAATATCATTCGAGATAATCAATTCATTCAATGGAACAATTGAATTAACAGAAAGTGACAATTTAGACTTTAGAGGTGCTTGTTTTCTTATTAAATTACCATTAAAAAGTAACGATAATCATTAAAGGATATAATCATGAGTAAAGATTTTAAGGTTAAAGATATTGGTTTGGCCGATTTTGGGGATAAAGAAATAGCAATTGCAGAAACAGAAATGCCAGGCTTAATGGCATTAAGAGAAGAGTATGGAGATTCAAAACCTTTAGATGGAGCAAGAATTGTAGGTTGTTTACATATGACCATACAAACTGCAGTTTTGATTGAAACCTTAGTATATCTCGGCGCTACTGTTAGATGGAGCTCATGTAATATTTTTTCTACGCAAGATCACGCTGCTGCAGCTATAGCTGCAAAGGGTATTCCCGTATTTGCCTGGAAAGGAATGACAGAAGAAGAATTTTGGTGGTGCATTGAAAAAACACTTGAAGGCCCAGATGGTTGGAAGCCAAACATGATTTTGGATGATGGTGGAGACGCTACAAAAATAATTCATGAAAAGTATCCAAAAATGTTGGAGGAAATTTTAGGATTATCTGAAGAAACAACCACTGGTGTTCACCGTTTGAAAGAAATGGAAAAAAATGGAACACTAAAGGTACCAGCAATAAATGTTAATGACTCAGTTACTAAATCTAAATTTGACAACTTATATGGTTGTAAAGAAAGTTTAGTGGATGGAATAAGAAGAGGTACTGATGTAATGATGGCTGGTAAAATAGCCGTTGTAGCTGGATATGGAGATGTTGGTAAAGGTTCAGCAGCAAGCTTAAGAGGTGCAGGTGCACGTGTTTGTGTGACTGAAATAGATCCAATTAATGCACTTCAAGCGGCAATGGAAGGTTATGAAGTTGTTACAATGGATGATGCTTGTAAATACGGTGATATATTTGTAACTGCTACTGGTAATCTTGATGTTATTACGCAAGATCATATGAGACAAATGAGAGATCGTGCTATCGTTTGTAATATTGGACATTTTGATAACGAAATACAGACAGAAGCTCTTCAAAATTACAAGTCTGATGAAATTAAACCACAAGTAAGAGAAGTAGAATTTCCAGATGGGAAGAAAATATTATTACTATCAGAGGGAAGACTTGTTAACCTAGGAAATGCAACTGGCCATCCAAGTTTTGTTATGAGTGCATCATTTACTAATCAGGTCTTAGCGCAACTTGAACTTTGGAAAAATTCAAAAAATTATGAAAATAAAGTTTATGTTTTACCAAAACATTTAGATGAAAAAGTTGCATCATTACACTTAAAGAAGGTTGGAGCAAAACTTACAGAATTAACTGATAAACAAGCAGAATATATTGGTGTTAGTAAGCAGGGTCCATTTAAAGATAATACTTACAGATATTAGGAGTTAATATGAAAAGATCTTATTTATTTACAAGTGAATCAGTTTCTGAGGGCCATCCAGATAAAGTTTGTGATAGAATTTCTGATATGGTTGTTGATACTTATTTATCATCTGGTGACCCACAAACACGCGTGGCTTGCGAGACTTTGACTACCACTAATAAAGTAGTTTTAGCTGGAGAAGTAAGGGGGCCATCAGTTTCTAAAGATCAGATTATATCTCAAGTTAGGGATTGTATTAAAGATATTGGTTATGAACAAGATGGTTTTCATTGGCAGAATTGTGATATTGAAAGTTTTCTTCATGAGCAGTCAGCTGATATTGCTATGGGTGTTGATTCTGGTAGCAATAAAGATGAGGGTGCAGGCGATCAAGGAATCATGTTTGGTTTTGCTTGCAAAGACACTGAATCATTAATGCCAGCACCAATACATTATTCTCATCAAATATTATATAAAATGGCACAAGCCCGTAAAGATGGATCTGCGTCTGGTCTAGAACCTGATTCAAAAAGCCAAGTTACAATGCTTTATGAAAACGGAAAACCAACCAAAGTTACTTCTTTAGTAATTTCTTCACAACACAAAGAAGGTCTATCTCCTGAAGATGTAAAAGAAATTGTTAAACCTTACGTTTATGAGTGTATACCTAATAACTTATTAGAAGGTCTTAAAGATGAAGAATTCTATGTTAATCCCACAGGAAACTTTGTAATTGGAGGCCCTGATGGTGACTCTGGTTTAACTGGACGTAAAATAATAGTTGATACTTATGGCGGAGCAGCGCCCCATGGTGGTGGTGCATTTTCAGGAAAGGATCCATCTAAAGTTGATAGATCCGCAGCATATGCAGCTAGATACTTAGCAAAAAATGTAGTTGCAGCTGATTTAGCTGATGAGTGTACTATACAGTTATCTTATGCGATAGGAGTGTCAAAACCTTTATCGGTATATGTCAATACTAATGGAACAAATAAAGTGGATGAACAGAAAATTGAAAAATCTGTGCAAGATTTATTTGATCTAAGCCCAAGAGGAATAAGAGAACATTTAAAACTAACAAATGCAATCTATGTTCCAACCTCTGCTTATGGCCATTTTGGTAGAGAGCCAAGTGACAAGGGACATTTTACTTGGGAAAAAACTGATTTAGTTGAAGCTCTAAAAGGTATTGCATAACATAATTTGCAAAAATTAAGTAATCAAATTTTAGATCTTCGTGGACTTGAAAAACTCTCAACTAATTTGTGTAAAGAAATATCTATCGGAGATATTTACTTATTTCAAGGAGAGCTAGGTGCTGGTAAAACAACATTTGTAAGATTATTAATTAATAATCTTTTTGTATTAAAAAATTTACCAAAACCATCTTCTATTACTAGTCCAACCTTCCCTATTTTAATAACATATGAATTGAATTCATCACAAATTTATCATTATGATCTTTATAGAGTAAAGAGTCTAAAGGAATTAGAGGAATTAGATTTCTTCGAAAATTTAAATAACAATATTACATTTATAGAATGGCCTGAAATGTTAATTGGTTTACCACTAAACAAAAATCATTATTTAATAAATTTAGATATGATTTCAGAAACTAAAAGAAAAATTAATATTAGTTTTAATAAATACTTTAATGAATTATAATCATTATGATTTAGAAAAAATCGAAAACGGATTATCTAGTAAATTAATTTATAGAATTTCTGAAAAAGAGAATACCAAAATAATTATTGATTTTTCTAGAGATAAACAAGAGTTTAAAAATTTCCTTAATATTTATGAAATATTACAAAAGATTAATATATCCATTCCTAAGATATATGAAGTTAATCGAAAGCAATATAGAATATATATGCAAGATTTCGGAAAAAATAGATTCAATAAAATATATAATCAAGATAATCTTTATAAACTTTTAAGACTCGCTGTAGAAAATATAATTGTTATTCATAATGAATCAAATTTAAATAATTTAAAAAATTTAAAAGAATACACTTTTGAAGATTTAAAAATTGAACTTAAAGAGTTTGTTACTTATTATATTCCTACCAACAAAAATTCAAATTTTCCGACTTCAAAATTTTATGAATTATGGAAAAGTATATTTTATTCTCAAAATTATAATATGAAAAATTTTGTTCACAAAGACTTTGAATTTGTTAATTTATTTTTTTTAGAAAATTATGAATCACATTTGCAATGTGGAATTATTGATTTTCAAAGTGCTTTTATGGGATTTATAGGATGGGACTTAATATCATTATTAGAAAATCCAAGAATTAATTTTACAAGAGATTACAATAATAAATTAATTGAATATTTTTATGATAACATGCCAATTATTGAAAATCTTGATACTTTTCGCGAACAATATTATGTTTTAAGTTTAGCTCGACAGACTCGATTACTTGGTAGATGGAGAAAATTACTTAGTACCAATAATGATAATCAATACTTAGATTATTTAAAAATAACTAAATCTAGAACAATTGAGACATTGAATAATATTAAAAATTATGAACTAAGATCAATTTATGAAAAGTATTTATAATTTATGAAGAATTTTACATTAATGATTTTATGTGCAGGTTTTGGATCAAGAATGTTGAATTTGACACGCAGTACCCCAAAACCTCTTTTAAAATATAAAAATAAAGTATTATTAAAGAACACTATTGATTTCTTTACTAATATTGGATGTGATGAAATCTTAATAAACACACATTATTTACATAATAAAATTAAAAAGTATTTGGACAAAAATTTTAAAAAATATCCTATTCAGATTATCTATGAAAAAACAATACTTGGTACAGGTGGCGGAGTAAAAAATATTTTCAATCATACAAATAGAAATAAAATCTGTGTTGTTAATTCTGATATTTTTTGGACCAAAAAAAATAAATCACATATCAAATATTTTCTTAGCAACTATCAAGATGTATCTTACTGTAAAATGTTGTTATCTAAAGATAATAATTTTTTAGGTTTAAAAAAAGAAAATGGTGACTTTTATTTAAAAAGAAATGTTGTCATAAATTGGAAAAGTAAAAATCAGAAATTGTACTATTCCGGTCTTCAAATCGTATCTAAAAAAATCTTTAATAGTAGAAAAAAAATATTCCCTATGAATGATATTTGGTCAAAACTAATAAAAAAACATCAAATCAAAGGTTATGTAATTCCTTCCAAAATTAGACATATTGGGGATAAAAAATCAATCTTAGAAAATTAGATTTAATTTAGCTTGATAATAGATAAATATTTCTTAAATATAAATTATGTCCACTCATGTAACAAACGATGAAACTTTTGATAAAGACATCTCTGCTAATGATGTCCCAGTGGTAGTTGATTTTGGTGCAGAATGGTGTGGCCCATGCAAAGTACTCGACCCAATTTTAGAGGAAATTGCTGTTGAGAATAAAGATAAAGTTAAAATATATAAAATGAACATTGATGAGAATCCTATGACACCACAAAAATACGGTATCAGGGGTATTCCTACAATAATGATTTTTAAAAAAGGAGAGTTAATCGATACTAAGGTTGGCAGTCTTCCTAAAACAGCATTACAAACTTGGATAGAATCCAATTTATAATAGTTTTCTTCTAATTTTTCCTATCAAATACAAAGAGCCAGTAATTAGATATATTTTTTGTTGATCAGATCTAAAATATCTTAAAGCTTCATTTATATTATTTATTTGCTCACATTTAATAGAATGAAAATCGCAAATTTCATTTATTTGTTTAGTTTTAAATGCATTTTTTTCATCTGGGATTTTTATAGCTAAAACTTTGGACACTCTTTTTTTTATTTTGTTCAAAAATAAACTTGCTTTCTTATTATTTAGCATTCCAAACAAGACTATAGGTTTTATTCTTTTAGTTTTTAAAAATTCATTTAGTTTATCAGCTCCATCAATATTATGCGATCCATCAAGAATTATTTTTTTATTTTTATAATTAATGATTTCCAATCTTCCTGGCCATACTGTTTTTTTTATCGCTGCATTAATTTCATTTGAATTTATTTTATAACCCATTTTTTTCATGATTTTAGCAAAATATATAGATATTGATGCGTTTTCTTCTTGATGTTTTCCATTCAATGAAGGTTGAGTGTAGAGAAATTTTTTTCCATTTACTTTCATTTCAAACTTATTTTTTAATGATTTTGTTACTTGAAATTCTTTCCCATAAAAATATTTATTTTCAAACTTATTTAATTTTTTTTGAATATAATCTTTTAATTCTTTTTTTTGTTTACCAACTAAAACAAAATCACAATTCTTCACTATACCCAATTTCTCATTAGCAATTTTTTTAAGTGTTTTTCCAAGAAATTCCTCATGATCAAAACTAATTGGTGTTAAAATACTGCATATCTTTTTTGGTATTATATTAGTTGCATCTAATCTACCTCCTAATCCTGTCTCTAAAATAAGAAAGTCAGATGTTGATTGTTTAAATAATATGAAGGCTGCAGCTGTTGTTATTTCAAAGAAAGTTATTGGTTTATTATTATTTACTTTTTTTACCAATATAAGAGTTTCGTATAATTTCTTTGTACTTACTTCTTTATTATTTAGAATAATTCTTTCATTAAATCTAGATAAATGAGGTGAGATATATGCATCACATTTATACCCATTCTTTAACAAAATATTCCTTATAAAACTTTGTACAGAGCCCTTCCCATTTGTTCCTGCGATATGAATAGTTTTTGGCAGATGATCTTGAGGATTATCTAATTTTTTTAATAATAATTTTAATCTATCTAATGAAAGATCAATATATTTAGGATGAAGCTTAACAAGTTCATCTAACAACTTTTCTGTTTTAGATTTCACTTATTAACTTATGTGATTTAATACTTTGTATAAAGTTTCTTTAAGGTCTTTTCTATCAGAAACAATATCTACCATCCCATGATCTTTTAGATATTCAGCTTTTTGAAAATCTATAGGTAATTCTTCTCTGATTGTGTCTTGTATAACTCTTTTACCCGCAAAACCAATTGTAGCACCTTTTTCTGCTATTGTTATATCACCTAACATTGCGAAAGAAGCTGTTACTCCACCAGTAGTAGGTTCAGTAAGAACAACTATATAAGGTATATTATTCTCATTTAAAAGATCAACAGCAGCAATTGTTCTAGGCATTTGCATTAAGCTTACAATTCCTTCCTGCATTCTTGCCCCACCAGATGAAGTAACAATTACATAAGGTAATTTATTTTCTATAGCAATTTTTGCACCTTTAACTATTGCTCCACCTACTGCTCTACCCATAGAACCACCCATAAATTCAAAATTCATTAGTCCTGAGATAATTTCTTTATCTTTAATTTTTCCTTTTATAAGAATAAAAGCGTCATCCCTATTTGTTTTCTTTCTGTATTCTTTTAATCTATCTTTATATTTTTTTTTATCTATAAATTTCAGTGGATCATCTGAGATTTTGTCTGGGATAATTTCACTATATTCACCATCTTTGAAAAACAATTTTATCCTATCTTCTGCAGACATTCTAAAATGATAATTGCAATTTATACAAACAAATAAATTTTCTTTTAAATCTTTATGATGAATCATATTTCCACATGACACACAATTATTCCATAATTTTTCTGGAACACTTCTTCTTTTTACAAGAGAGGATAGTTTAGGTTTTACAAAATTTGTTAACCAATTCATACTTTAGTTCCATCTTTCAAATCTTTTGAAAATATATTAATTTCTGACAACATCTTATTTTTGTTATTTAAATTCTCTTCAATAATTTTAATTATACTTGAGCCAACAACTGCGCCATCAGCTATTTTGCATATATTGTTTACATCAGTTGAGTTTTTAATACCAAATCCTGGAACAACTGGTAAGTTCGTATGTTTTTTGACAAAAGCAACTGATTTTTTAAGTTCATTAAGATCAGCAGATTTTTGGCCAGTAATTCCCATAACAC
Organism: uncultured Alphaproteobacteria bacterium; assembly: GCA_902518895.1. Taxonomy (GTDB): domain Bacteria; phylum Pseudomonadota; class Alphaproteobacteria; order HIMB59; genus CACPNW01. The sequence goes on from CABYHL010000011.1 coordinate 8,159, forward strand.
TAACATAATATAAAAAACCACTAGCATTTTTTAGTATTAATTTAAGTCTTTCTTCGTCAGTTGTAGGAGTAATTAATCTAATTAAATCAATCTCATTTTTTTTAAGCTCATTGATTAAATCTTCATCCTCTTCTGGTTGTAGATCTACAATTATTAAACCATCAACTCCATTTTCTTTGCATTTTTTTACAAACTTCTCAATTCCAAAATATAAAATCAAATTATAGTAACCCATTAAAATAATAGGGAGATCACTTTTTGTTTTCTTTGCCTTGGAGGCTAAAGAGAAAATATTTTCTAAATTAATTCCTTTATTTATCGCTCTATTACTTGATAATTGAATTGTTGGACCATCAGCCATTGGATCAGAAAAAGGCATTCCAATTTCTATAATATCAGCTCCATTATTAATTATTGTCTTAATAATTTCTAAACTTGTATCGAAATCAGGGTCACCTCCAGTAACAAATGTTACTAGTTTTTTTTCTTTGTTTTTAAATACCTGACTAATTAAATTAGTCATTTAAATTTTTATTTTTAATTCATCAGCTATTGTAAAAATATCTTTGTCGCCTCGGCCACACATGTTCATGACAATAATTTTATCTTTACTATAGTTTTTTGCTATTTTCTTTAATACAGCTAATGCATGAGCTGGTTCTAAAGCTGGAATTATGCCCTCTAACTTGCAACAATATTGGAAAGCTTCTAGAGCCTCTTTATCTGTTGCAGACATGTATGTTACTCTTTTTTCTTCAAATAAAAATGAATGCTCTGGTCCAATACCTGGATAATCTAAACCAGCAGAAATGGAATGAGCCTCCTGAATTTGTCCAGTGTTTGATTGTAACAAATATGTTTTATTACCATGTAACACTCCTGGTTTACCTCCAGTTAAACTTGCTGCATGTTTATCAGTATTGATACCATGCCCTGCTGCTTCTACAGCAATCATCTCAACATTTGATTCATCTAAAAATTCATGAAAAAGTCCTAGTGCATTTGAACCACCACCAATACAAGCCATCAACAAATCTGGTGATTTTCCCTCAACCTCTTCAAGCTGTTCTCGAACTTCTTTACCTATTACAGACTGAAAATTTCTAACCATTGCTGGATAAGGATGTGGTCCTGCTGCAGTTCCTATAATGTAAAAAGTATCTTTAACATTAGTTACCCAATCTCTAAGAGCTTCATTCATAGCATCCTTTAGTGATTTTGAGCCAGTTGAAACAGATCGTATTTCTGCACCAAGTAATTTCATTCTAAAAACATTTGGTGATTGTCTTTCTATGTCTTTTTCTCCCATATAAACTATACAAGGCAAACCAAAAAGAGCACATACAGTAGCAGTTGCAACACCGTGTTGACCTGCTCCTGTTTCTGCTATAATTCTTGATTTACCCATTTTTTTTGCCAATAATATTTGACCCATACAATTATTAATTTTATGAGCACCAGTGTGATTGAGCTCATCTCTCTTGAAATAAATTTTAGCCCCTCCAAGATCACTAGTAATTCTTTCAGCAAAAAATAAAGGACTCGGTCTACCAACGTAAGTCTTTAAGTAATGATTAAACTCATTTACAAAATTTTTATCATTCTTTATTTTTTCATATTCTTTTTCAACTTCAAGAATTAACGGCATTAAGGTTTCAGAAACATATCTACCACCAAACTGACCGAAATATCCTTTTTCATCTGGATAACTTTTATAAGTATTTTTAAGCATCTTTTAATTTTCCAATAAAATTATTTATAATGCGATTATCTTTAATGCCAAGCTCTTTTTCAACTCCAGAAGATAAATCTATACCAGGTGGATCTAAATCATTGATTATTTTCTCAATATTATTTGTATTTATACCTCCTGATAAAAACCAAGGCTTGTCAGTGTCCAAATTACCCAATAAATTCCAATCAAAACTTTTAGCGTTTCCACCAGGCAATTCTCCCTTTAAAGGCTTATAATCAAACAAAAAATAATCGACACTCTGATATTTATTAATTTCACTTAAATCATCTTTATTAGATATTGAAATTGATTTAATTATTTTTACATCATTTCTTTTTATTTTTTTAATATATGATTCATCTTCTGAACCATGTAATTGTATAAATTTTAAATTTATTTCTTTAATAATTTTTTCTAATTTATTAATATTTTCATCAACAAAAACTCCCACACCATTAATATTTAGATCATTAGATATTTTTTGAAGAAAACTTGCATTTTCAATAGATATATTTCTTGGACTTTTTTGATAAAATATCATTCCAAAAAAATTAACATTATTTTTTTCACAACAGATAAGCGTACTTTCATTTTGTATTCCACAGATTTTTATAATCATTTTAAGAAATAGTATTATTAATTTCCTTTAAAACTTTAAGTGGATTTTTTGATTCAGTTATTGGCCTTCCTATAACTAAATAGTTTGCTCCTAAATCAATTGCTTTTTTAGGAGTTTCAACCCTCTTTTGATCATCGCTTTTAATTTTATTATTAACTCTAATTCCAGGTGTAACAATTATGAAATTTTTTCCAATTTCTTCTCTTATATATTTTATTTCCTTTGGACTGCAAACAACTCCATCTAACCTATTTTTTTTTGCAAATTTTGCAAATTTTTTAACCAAATTTGATACATCAGTTTCATTATAGTATTTTTTAGTTAATTGCTTATCCATACTCGTTAATATTGAAACACCTAAAATTTTTGTTTCTTTCCCTTTTATTCTTGTAGACTTCATCATTTCGTCACCACCAGATATATGAATCGTAGTAAACACTGGTTTAATTTTAATCAGAGCTTTAAGTCCCTTCTCAACAGTATTTGGTATGTCATGTAATTTTAAATCAAGAAATATTTTAGGACATATTGAAAATACTTTTTTATAACCTGTTAACCCAAAATTAAAAAAAAACTGATAACCGATTTTAAATGCGTAAACTTCTTTTTTTAGACTTCTTACAAGTTCAAGTGTTTTATTTAAATTGTCACTATCTAAAGCAACTATTATTTTTCTAGAAGACATCTTCTTTCTTAAAGTTTGTGGAAGGATTTATTTTTTTATGCAATATTTTGCCTATTTTAAAATGTAATTTATAGCTCTCTTTTTTAAATAACTTTTCATTTGTTTTGGGATTTCTTACAAATTTTTCCTTATTTATTTTTCTACTTAATGTACCAAAACCTCTAATTTCAATATTATTTCCATTTTTTAAAGAATTTATTATTTTTTTAATAAAAATGCTTAAAAGTAATTCAATGTCTTCACTACTTAAATTTGAATGCTTCTTGTGTAATTTTTCAAGAATTTCAGATTTTAACATTAATTTATTTTTTAAGAACTGAGCCTAATATATCTCCTAAAGATGCACCAGATGTGCTAGATCCATATTTATTTAGCGCTTCTTTTTCATCCCGAATTTCTAATTCTTTTATTGATAGATTGAGTGTTCTAGATTTAGTTTCAATTGATAAAATAACTGAGTCAACTTTCTCATCTAATGCAAATCTATCAGTTTTATTTTCGTTCTTATCATTAGATAAGTTTGATTTTTTTATAAAACCAAAAATTTGTTTATCGTTATCTAATTCTATTTTTAAACCTTTTTCATCAATATTAACTATTTTACCAGTCACTTTGGAATTAAGAGGATTTGCATCTATAAAATCCTGCACTGGATCATTCTGTAAATGTTTAACACCTAAACTAATTCTTTCTTTATCAGCATTTATATCAAGGATTTTTACTTTAATTTTTTCACCTTTTTTAAGATTACTAATAATATTTGCTGATTCTTTTTCATCCCAGCTAAGGTCAGAAATATGAACCATTCCATCAATTTCATCAATAACTTTTACAAAAATGCCAAAATCTACAATATTTACAATTTCAGTTTCAAAAGTATCATTAATATTAAATTTGTCTTTAAGCTTATTCCATGGATTCTCTTTCATTTGTTTCAAACTACAGTTGACTCTTTTTCTTTCTTCATCAATTTCTAAGGGCAAAACTTCAATTTCATCATTTATGTTAACAATTTTAGAAGGATGAGGTGGTTTTTTTAACCAACTCATTTCATTTATAGAGATTACACCATCATATTCATTTTCAATAACTATATGAACATTGTTGTCATTCATACTTACAACTTTACCTAAAATCTTTTCATTTATTTTAATCTTTTCACTAACTTTTTCCCATGGGTTTTCTGATAATTGCTTAATACCAAGGCTTAACCTTGAGAGTTCTTCATCAAATTTTAAAACTTTAACCTTTATTGTCGAGTTTAATTCAAGAATATCTGATGGATTATTTATTTTTGTCCAAGAAATATCTGTGACATGCACAAGTCCATCGATACCACCAAGATCTATGAAAGCACCATAGTCAGTAATATTTTTAACTTTACCTTCAATTACTGAACCTTCTTTTATATTTTTTAAAAGTTCACTTCTCTGTTCTTTAAGTTCATTTTCAGTTATAGCTTTTCTCGAAACTACAATATTTCCTCTATATTTATCCATTTTTAAAATCATCAGCTCAAGAGGTTTATTTAGCAATTCTTTAGTATCTTTAATAATCTGTCTTGTTTCGATTTGACTTCCTGGAAGAAAAGCAACTACTCCATTTAGATCAACACTCATGCCCCCCTTAACTCTATTAAATGGTATCCCAGTTACAACTTTATTTTCATTAAAGTTTATTTGTAAATCCTGCCACGCTTTTTGTTTAACAGCTTTCTCTCTTGATAAAAGTGTTTCACCATTTGCATTATCGACGTTTTCAATAAAAACTTCAGTGGTATCCCCAACTTCTATTTCTGATTTTTGTCCAGGTCTTGAAAATTCACTTAACGGAACACGACCTTCACTTTTTAAACCTACATCAATTGTAACAATATCATTTTCGATGGATATAACTTTACCTTCGGCAATACTTTTTTCTTTAGCAGTCGAATTTTTAAGAGAATCAGATATCAGTGTATCATATTCGGAATTGGTTATTTTATTAACCGATTGTTGGTTCACTTAAAAATTCTCCATTAGTTTATTTATTTGATTTATTGTATGTTTAAATGACTTATTATTATTAATAATATGTGCTCCGTTAGGAATAATTAAAGGTGAATTTTCTCGCATTTTGTCTTTTTTATCTCTCAATTTTACATCCATCAAAATTTTTCGGTATATAGACTTTTCACCACTATCAATCAACTGTTTATATCTTCTTTTTGCTCTAATTTCGGAATTAACCTCTATATATAGTTTTAAATTAGCTTTTTTAAAAACAACCGAACCAATATCTCTTCCATCAATAACAAAACCTCTAATTTTTTTATGTTTACTGACAAAATCATACTGTAGATCGTTAACGTATTGCCTTACAAATTGATGAATTGCGATCTTTGAAGCCAGTTGACTTATTTCTTGGGTTCTTAATTTCTTGCTTCTTCTAAAGGAAATATTATTTATTTTTTCAATTCTTTTCTTAATTTCATTAATATCTTTAGTTTCAATCTTTTCATTATGTAAAATGAGTGCCAGTCTTCTATAAAGAAGGCCTGAATCCAAATGTTTAAATTTCCATTTTTTACTTATGTATTTTGCAATTTTTTCTTTTCCAGAAGCAGCAGGGCCATCAATAGTTATAATAATTTTTTTCAAAAAATCTTACCACCCAACTTATTCAATTCTTTTTTAAAAGTAGGAAAGCTAGTTTTTATAGAATCTTTGTTATCAATATTTAGCGGCCCAACCATTGTTCCCATTATACAAAAAGACATTGCAATTCGATGATCAAAATCAGTTTGGATAATATTATTCTTTATTTTATAATTATTTGATGGATAAATATACAAATTATCATTTTCAACTTTACAATCAACACCACAATTTTGTAAATTCAATAAAATTAATTTTAATCTATCACTTTCTTTAACTCTCAGCTCTTTTAATCCTCTAAAAATACTAGGTGAATTAGCAAAAGAAGCAGCAATAGAGAGGATAGGATATTCATCAATCATTAAATCAGCAAACTCTGGACCTAAATCACATCCATATAACTCTGAACTTACTACTTCAATATCACATACATTTTCATTATTATGATTTCTTTGGTTTTTTAATTTAATTTTAGCACCCATTTTTTTTAGAGCTAAAAGAATACCGTTTCTAGAAGAATTGTTATTTATATTTTTAAGAGTTAAATGAGAATTTTTATTAATTAATGCTGCAACTATAAAAAAAGCACTACTTGAAAGATCATTAGGAACATCAATATTTTTTGACTGTAATTCTTTTTGTCCAACAGTTGTTATAATTTTTTTTTTATTAATTTTTTTTATATCAATATTAGCACCAAATGATTGCAACATAGTCTCAGTATGGTCTCTTGTAATTTTATTTTCTGTAATTTTTGTCTCTCCTTTAATATATAAACTAGCTAATAACAAACCTGACTTAATTTGTGCAGATGGAATTTCTAAATTAATATTTGAAGGACTTAATTTTTTTCCATCAATAGTTAATGGTAACGATCCATTAGTAGTATGAATCTTAGCACCCATATTACTTAAAGGTTCTGAAATTCTTTTCATAGGTCTTTTAGAAAGTGATGAATCACCATTTAAGACCGATTTAAATTTTTGTGCACTTAATAAACCTGTTAAGAGTCTTGCACTTGTTCCTGAGTTTCCAAGATAGATTTCATTTCTAGCCTCTTGTAGAGAGTTTAATCCTTTTCCATAAATAATTAATCTTTCATTATTCTCTTCAATTCTTACTCCCATACTTTTGAAAGCATTCATAGTATGAAAAACATCGTCAGATTGTAAAATATTATTTATTTCGCAAACTCCATTTGAGATTGAAGGAATAATTATAGATCTATGAGATATTGATTTATCTCCAGGCATAATAGGTGTACCATTTATCCCTTCATTAATTTTATTACTTATCATTTAAAGTTTAAAATTTGATCCCAAGTAAAATTTTTTGATCCTTTCATCATTTACTGCTGATATAGGATCGCCTTCATAAAATATTGCTCCTTCATTAACAATATATACCTTATCTACAATGTTTAAGGTTTCTCTGACATTATGATCTGTAATTAAAATACCTATATTTCTATTTTTAAGTTTTTGTATAATTATTTTTATCTCTTCAATAGAAACAGGATCAATACCTGTTAGTGGTTCATCTAGTAATAAATACTTTGGATTTGTTGCAAGAGTTCTTGCAATTTCTAGTCTTCTTCTTTCACCCCCAGACAATACAACTGATTTAGATTTTCTCACATGATTAATATCAAATTCATTTAAAAGATTTTGTAACAATATATTTTGTTTGTTTTTATCTTTTTCTTTAATTTCAATAATTGATAACAGGTTGTCTTCCACGCTCATACCTCTGAAGATTGATGCCTCTTGGGGAAGATAACTAATTCCTAACTTTCCTCTTAAATATATTGGCAAATTTGAAACATCTAGTTTATCTAACACTATATTTCCACTATCAGGTTTAACTAATCCAACAATTATATAAAAAGTTGTAGTTTTGCCCGCTCCATTTGGACCCAGTAATCCAACAATCTCTCTTCTTCTAATGGATAAGCTTATGTCCCTTACTACTTGCTTATTTCCATATGTTTTTGATATTTTATTTATTGAAAGCCCATTATCTAAAATGTTAAATTTATTATTCATTGTTTTGAATTATTACTTTAACCTTAGTTTGATTATTAGATTTAATTTTATATGAATTGTTTTTAGTATCAAGAGTTCCGTAGTCACCAGTTACTTTTTCACCATTACGTATTATTGTGACATTATCTATTAATTCAATCAGTGAAGTCTCATTATTAAAATTTATTTTATTTGCATACATTTCTGAGTCATTATTTTTTACATAAGAAATTTTTTCATCAATAACATTTAAGAAGGTTATTTCTTTTTTGTCTTTATTATTAGAAAAAGTACCATCTATAGATTCTCCTCTTATAAATATATTTTCATTAATTAATTTAGAGTTTTTTCCCTTTAAAGAAAATTCACCATTTAAATTATTAACTTTAATTAAACCATCAGAATACATTTCAATATCTTCAGTTTGTAGTTTAGAATCAATACCCTTAATTGTTATTTTTTCATTTTCAACTTCAAATCTTAGATTATCTCCAATTCCTTTTATTTTAAATTCACTAGAATTAAATTTAACGTTACCTTTTGCATTAAGTTCTGTGATGTCATGAAGATTGTTTTTAAAATTAATTTTTACATTTTCAGCATTTAAAATAAAATTATCTGAATTTATAACTACATTTTTTTTTAATAAATAATATTTCTCATCTTGGTAAACTTCAATACCATCCTCTGTAGTGATTTCTGTTTCACCAATTTCCCTTGCTTTTGCAGATATACTTAAAAAACAAGTTATAAGTATTAAAAAAAAAATATTCATTTAAGAATCACGAACGAATTTCCATAAAATACTATTTTATTACCTTTTTCAAATATATCAAATCCATCAGATGAGATTGTTGTATTTTCTGCTTTAAAATATGTTTTAGTTTTGCTTTGTGCTGTTTGTTCACTTCTATTAAAGATAACCTTTTCTGTTTCTATACTAAAGTCATTTGACTTAAATCTAACATTTTTATTTAAGAGTATTTTATTTTTGTCTAAAAAATTACCTTCATTTGCAGTAATAAAAATTTTCTTCGATTCATTGTTAATAGCAAATTTAGGCTTCTCAATATCTGCATTTGAAATCCTTATCTTATTTATCTCTGGTTTGATATTTAAAAGACTGATCTGTTTGGTAAATATTACAAATAAGAAAAATATTAAAATTACTAAACCTAAGATAAATATTAATTTTCTATTTATATGTAAAAAAAAATTCAATTTAACTCGTCAATCTTAATAAATCATGAATGTGAACAATTCCTATAGGTATTTTTTTATCACATATAAATAAACTTGTTATTTTTTTTGTATTCATTAAATTAATTGCTTCACCAACCAACATATCTTTATTTGCTATGGTAGGATTTTTTGTCATTATTTCTTTAGCTTTTTTTGCAAAAAATTTTGAGTTTAATTTTCTTCTTAAGTCTCCATCAGTAATTAAGCCAACTATTTGTTTTTTATTGTTGATTACACCAATACAGCCAAAACTCTTTTTAGTCATAGTTAGTAAAGATTTAGACATTTTTTCATCTAAATTTGCTAGAGGCAATTCTTTTTTTACATGCATCACATCACTTAAATTTTTAAGATCTTTACCAAGATTGCCTCCAGGATGAAGATTTTTAAATTCTGAACTTTTAAAACCTCTAAGCTCCAATAAAGATATTGCTATACAATCACCAATAATCATAGTCATTGAAGTTGAGCTTGTAGGTGCTAAATTCAAAGGGCAAGCTTCAATTGGTTTTTTATATAAAATGCCTACGGTCGCGTTTTTATGAAGTATGCTTTTTGAGTTACTCGTTATACTAATAAGTTTAATATTAAATCTTTTAGTAAATTGAATTATGTTATTCAATTCTGATGTTTCACCAGAATTTGAAATTGCAACTACACAATCATCTTTTTTTATACTTCCTAAATCACCGTGACTTGCTTCTGTTGCATGAATAAAATAAGAGGGAGTTCCTGTTGATGTAAGAGTTGCAGATATCTTATTACCTATGTGTGCACTTTTACCAACACCAGTAACTACTACTTTACCTTTTATATTATAAATTAAATTAACTGCTCTACAAAAGTTTAAATTAAATGTTGACTTTAAATTCTTAATGCTACTTAATTCTCTCGCAAGTGTTGTATTTGCACTATTAATTATTTTTTTATTATTTCTCATTAGTGTTTAAATATATCTTGCTCTGACCAACCATTAATATCTAAATCTGTTCTGTATTGAATAAAGTCAAAACAGGCTTTAGCTAGTTTACTTCTCTTTTCTCTAAATAACATTGAATCAAGTTTATCTTTAATTTTGTGTAAATATAAAACATCGGTAGCTGCATATTTTTGTTGCTCTTTAGTTAATTCTCCGCCCCAATCAGAAGATTGTTCTGTTTTTGAAATTGACTTTCCTAATAATTCATTACAAAGATCTTTGTATCCATGTTTATCAGTATATGTTCTAACTAACTTTGATGCAATTTTAGTACAGTAAATATTTTTAATATTAATTTTGAAGTTGTGTTTGAATACAGCTACATCAAACCTAGCATAATGAAAAATTTTTTGAATTTTATTATTCTTAAGAATTTTAATTAAATTAAAAGGTTTTCCGATAGATAAGTCAATTTTTATAAGATGACATACTTCATCACCATTAGAAATTTGGACTAAACATAATTTATCTCTTTTAGGATTTAATCCCATTGTTTCACTATCCAAAGCAATAATGTTAGCGGCTTTAAAACTTGCTGGGAGATCTCCTTTATAGAAATTTATTTTCATTTTGATTTTATTGTCTGTATAATCTATATTTTTTCTCTATATCACTTATTTAATTAAAGGTCATGAAATCAATAGTAATTTTTGGAGGTGCTGGTTTTGTAGGTAAACATTTAATAAGACGTCTAACTAAAAATGGCCATAAAATCATTGTTCCATATCAAAGATCTGTACAAGAAGCTAAAATCCGACTTTTAGGTGTAACAGGACAGGTAATTCCATTTCGTTATTCTTCATTGGAAGACAAAAGGCTTAAATCTGTTTTAGATAATGCCAACGTGTGCATTAATTTAAAAACTACTTATGATCAAAAGAAAGGTGATTTTAACAATACAATATATAAATTTAATCAGAAACTGATTAGAATTTTAAAATCTAGTAATGAATTAAAACAATTCATTCTTTTTTCTGGCCTAGGTGTAGATATTGATAAAAACTCAACAAGAAGCATTGCAGTGCATAAATCTGAAAAGGAAGCCTTTAAACAACTAGATAATGCTATTATTATTAGACCAGGTGTTATTATAGGGGGCGGTGATATTTTCTTAAAAAGACTTTTGCCAATATTTAAAGCTTCATTTTTTGTCCCACTTTTTGGAGATGGATCAACAAAATTCCAACCAGTATTTATTGATGATGTGTCCCTAGCTGTTGATGAAATAATTAATTCCAAGATTAAAGGGAAGAACATTTACGAACTTGCAGGTCCTAGGATTTATTCTTACAAAGAATTTTTTAATCATATTTCTAATTTTTTAAACAAAACTCGAGTTTTAGTTCCTGTTCCTATGGCATTTATGAAACCTATGATAAATATTGCTGAAAAAACTCCAATTTCACCTCTTACGTCAGAACAGTTAACATTATTTGAAACGGATAATCTTGTCGTAAATATCGATAAATCATTCCAAAATCTTGATATTAATCCACAGGATACGCTACAAATACTTAAAAATATTGTTGTAAATTAAAGGTTTTCTCATTTTTAGTACATAAGTGGTACTATTATTTCAAAATTATTATTTCCTTTTTTATCTTGAATGTGTATTTGGTTCGATCTAGATAAAATAGTAAACAAATGATAACTAAATGCTAAAATTTACAAAAATAAACAAGGAAAATCCAAGTAAAATATCTGCCAAAGATAGGGTTAAATCATTTGATGAAATTTACGCTAAATATGCCTCACAAAAGGCGGAAGAACAAGCTTCAAGATGTTCTCAATGTGGTGTTCCTTTCTGCCAAGTTCATTGTCCTTTACACAATAATATTCCAGATTGGTTAAAGCTAACTGCTGAGGATAGAATGCAGGAAGCATTTGAAATTTCAAGCTCTACAAATAACATGCCTGAAATTTGTGGACGTATATGTCCGCAAGATCGTTTGTGTGAAGGTAACTGTGTAATTGAACAATCTGGCCACGGTACTGTTACTATAGGATCGATAGAAAAATATATTACAGATAAAGCTTGGGAAGAAGGTTGGGTTAAAAATATAGAACCAGTTGAAGAAAGAAATCAAAGTGTTGGAATTATCGGTTCTGGTCCTGCTGGATTAGCTGCAGCAGAAGAACTTCGTAAAAAAGGATTTCAAGTTACAATATATGATCGCTACGATAGACCAGGAGGTCTTTTAATTTACGGTATCCCAAATTTTAAACTAGAAAAAGATATTGTAATTAGAAGAACAAATCGACTTAAAGAAAGTGGAATTAAGTTTGAATTAAACTGCGATATTGGCAAAGACATTACTTTTGAAGATATTAAAATTAAGCATGATGCAGTTCTTATAGCAACTGGTGTTTACAAATTTAGAGAAATCAATCTAAATACATCCAATTTTAATAATGTTGTACCAGCTTTAGATTTCCTAATAGCAAGTAACAAGACTGGTTTAAAAGATAAAGTTGAAGATTTCACAAATGGAAGATTAAACGCAAATGGAAAAAATGTAGTTGTCATAGGTGGTGGTGATACCGCTATGGATTGTGTTAGAACGGCTGTCAGACAAGGAGCAAAATCTGTTAAGTGTCTTTACAGACGTGATAAGACAAACATGCCTGGTTCGCAAAGAGAAGTTCAAAATGCAATAGAAGAGGGTGTCGATTTTCAATGGTTGACTTTACCAACTGAATATTCGGGAAATGGGTCATTGAAAAATGTTAGAACCGTTTTAATGCAACTTGGAGAACCTGATGAGTCAGGTAGAAGGAAGCCAGAGCCAAAAGAAGGTACGGAAAAAGACCTAGATGTTGATTTAGCTATAGAAGCTTTGGGTTTTGAACCTGAAAATTTACCTAAGCTTTTTGATTATAATGATCTGACAGTTACAAGATGGGGCACACTAAAAATAAATTATAAAAATATGATGACATCAATTGATGGAGTATTTGCTGCTGGAGATATTGTTCGCGGTGCAAGTTTAGTTGTTTGGGGAATCAAAGATGGTCGTGATGCAGCAAAAAATATAAATGAATATTTAGAAAACAATTTTTCCGATCAAAACAATATGAAAAAGAAAGCAGTAAATGCCTAATCACTTTATTGAAAAGTATAAAAAGGATAAAAAATTCTTAGAAGAAAATCATGTTTATAATGAACAAGATGAACATTCATCATGTGGTGTTGGATTAATTGCATCTTTAGATGGATCTGAGACAAGAGAAATAGTCGAGTTAGGAGTTCAAGCTTTAAGAGTTTTGTATCACCGGGGAGCAGTTGATGCTGATGGTAAAACAGGTGATGGCGCAGGAATACAGTTATCGATACCAAAGAATTTTTTTACTCAACAAATAGAAAGGACTGGTCATACTCCTAATGATCTACCTTTCGGGGTTGGCATGATTTTTTTACCACGTACAGATTTTGCCGCTCAAGAAACCGCTCGTACTATTGTTGAATCTGAAATAATCAAAGAAGGTTTGAAAATATATGGTTGGAGACACGTTCCAATTAATTCATCGATTATTGGTGATAAAGCAAAAGCAACAAGGCCTGAAATAGAACAAATTCTAATTTGTAATGAAGAACTAGAAAATGAAAAGCAATTTGATAATAAACTTTATATAATTAGAAAAAGAATAGAAAAAGAAATTAGAAATCAAAATATTTCAGACTTTTATATTTGCTCATTATCTTGTCAGTCTATTGTTTATAAAGGTATGTTTTTAGCAGAACAGCTTTCCAATTTTTATCCAGACATCCAAAATGAGAATTTTATTTCTAGATATGCAGTTTATCACCAGCGTTATTCAACTAATACATTTCCTACATGGTCTTTAGCGCAGCCTTTTAGAGTGATTGCGCATAATGGTGAAATAAATACACTTAAAGGAAATAAAAATTGGATGGCTGCTCATGAGCCAAGAATGGAACATAAAAATTTTGGTAATAATGTAGATGATTTAAAACCCATAATTGATGCTAAAGCGTCTGACTCTGCTGCATTAGATTCAACAATAGAGTTATTAGTTAAAGCTAATCGTTCTTTACCTATGGCTAAAATAATAACAATTCCAGAAGCTTGGTCCCACAGAAGAGATTTTCCAAAAAAAATAAAAGATTTATACGCTTATGGTGGAGCAGTTATGGAGCCATGGGATGGTCCAGCAGCAATATGTGGAGCGTACGGTGATTGGGCAATTGCTGGAATGGATAGAAATGGCCTTAGACCTATAAGATATACACTGACAAAAAATCTTCTTATTGCGGGTTCTGAAACTGGAATGGTTGATATTAAAGAAAATGAAATAGTAGAAAGAGGTAGGGTAGGACCAGGTCAGTTAATAGCAGTTAACTTTAAAGAGAAGAAATTCTTTAAAGACCATGAGATAAAAAAGTATTTGGCAGAAACAAAACCTTTTGGTGATTGGACTAAAAAAATTACGTATATTGATAAACTTGTTCAATCTGTTGATGAGGAATTTAGAGATTTAGACTCAGGAGATCTTCGAAAAAGAATGGCATGCTTTGCCTGGACAGTAGAAGATATCGAATTAATACTTCATCCAATGATTGCCGAAAAAAAAGAAGCAACAGGATCGATGGGGGATGACACTCCATTAGCTGTGTTGTCAAATAAATATAGAGGACTCCATCACTTTTTTAGACAAAATTTTAGTCAAGTTACAAACCCACCAATTGATTCATTAAGAGAAAGAGTTGTTATGAGTCTTCGAACTAGAATTGGAAACTTAAGTAATATTCTTGATGAAGACGAAAACCAATGCGATCATTTACAATTAAACTCACCTGTTCTTTCAATTGAGCAATTCAAATCTATGCGTAGATATATGAAAGATACCGTGAAGATCATTGACACTACAATGGATAAAACAAATCCTGAAAATAATTTTGAGACAGAAATTTCAAGAATAAATCAAGAAGCTGAACAGGCTGTTAGAGAAGGGTATGTTCATATAATTTTAAGCGACAAAGAAATGTCTAAAACAAGAATAGCCCTTCCCATGATATTAGTTACAAGTTCTGTTCATCATCATTTAATTAAACAAAATCTTCGAACCTTTATTTCCTTAAATGTTCAATCTGCAGAATGTTTAGATGTACAATATTTTGCAGTGCTTATCGGAGTAGGAGCAACAAGTGTGAATGCGTATATGGCACAACAAGCCATAGCAGAAAGACATAAAAAAGGATTATTCAAAAATCTCTCATACGAAGAATGTGTAGAAAGATTCATTAATTCCATAAATAATGGTTTGCTTAAGACTATGAGTAAGATGGGAATATCAGTGATTAATTCATACCGAGGTGGTTGTAATTTTGAAGCGATTGGACTTAGTAGAAACTTAATGAGCAAATATTTCCCTTCTATGAGTTCTAAAATATCTGGTATCGGAATCAGCGGTATTGAAAGAAGATCAAGATTAGCTCATGATAACGCTTATGAAGAAAACGTTATTACACTGCCGATTGGAGGAAACTATCGCTACAGATTTGGCGGGGAAAAACATGCTTTTGAAGCAAGATCAATTCACATGCTTCAAACTGCGGTAACTTCTAATAATTATTCTTTATTTAAAAAATATTCCTCGATGATTGATGAAATGGATCCTATAAATATTCGTGATCTTTTAGATTTCAAAAAAAATAACGATAACAATAACTCCAACACAGTAGAACCATCTCAAGAAATTAGAAAAAGACTAGTTGCACCAGGGATATCACTTGGAGCCTTAAGTCCAGAAGCGCACGAAACTCTTTCCGTAGCTATGAACAGGATAGGAGCTAAATCAGATTCAGGAGAAGGTGGCGAAGATCCAATTAGATTTAAACCTAAGCCAAATGGAGATAATGCATCATCAAAAATTAAACAAATTGCAAGTGGACGATTTGGTGTAACAGCGGAGTATTTAAATAATTGTGAAGAAATTGAAATTAAAGTTGCTCAAGGTGCAAAACCTGGTGAGGGTGGACAATTACCAGGTGGAAAAGTTACAGAATTAATTGCTAAACTTAGACATTCAACTGAAGGCGTGACACTTATTAGTCCTCCTCCTCATCATGATATTTATTCTATCGAAGATTTAGCTCAGCTGATTTACGATTTGAAACAAATAAATCCAAGAGCTAAAGTATGCGTTAAGTTAGTTGCTCAGTCAGGGATTGGGACAGTAGCAGCTGGTGTTGCAAAAGCAAAAGCTGATACGATACTCATCTCAGGTCACAATGGTGGAACAGGAGCAAGTCCACAAACAAGTATAAAGTATGCAGGACTTCCTTGGGAGCTTGGATTAAGTGAAGTACATCAAGTTCTGTCTCTAAATAACTTAAGGGATAAAGTTGTTCTTAGAACTGACGGAGGTTTGAAAACAGGAAAAGATATCGTTATTGCGGCTATGCTTGGGGCAGAAGAATATGGAATTGGGACAGCAAGTTTAGTTGCTATGGGCTGTATCATGGTTAGACAATGTCATTCAAATACTTGCCCTGTTGGAGTTTGCTCACAGGATGAAAAACTTAGAGAAAAATTTACCGGTACACCAGAAAAAGTAATTAACCTTTTTAGTTTTATTGCTGATGAAGTAAGAGAAATTTTAGGATCACTGGGCTTTTCTTCTCTTGATGAAGTAGTTGGAAGATCTGATCTTTTATATCAAGTCAGTAGAGGAAGTTCTGATCTCGATGATTTAGATTTAAATCCAATTATTCAAACCATTGATTCATCAGTTGGAGAATTTGATATAAAGAAAAATACAATTAATAAAGTTAGCGATAGCCTTGATATTAAAATCATAGAGGATGCTAAGTCTTTCTTTGAAACAAATCAAAAAATTGAACTAAACTATAATATACAAAATACTGATAGAGCTGTTGGTACAAGACTTGCATCAGAAATTACTACTAAAAAAGGAATGAGTTCTCTTCCAGAGGATTTCTTTACTGTAAATTTTCATGGTTCTGCTGGGCAATCTTTTGGAGCATGGAGTGTGCAAGGAACTACTCTTAAAGTTTTTGGTGATGCTAACGATTATGTTGCAAAAGGATTATCAGGGGGTAAAATTGTTATTCAACCAAACTCATCTTCACAACTTAAAACAAATAAAAATGTTATCATTGGGAATACTGTCCTATATGGAGCAACACGTGGTAAACTTTTCGCAGCTGGAACTGCTGGTGATAGATTTGCTGTTAGAAACTCTGGCGCACATGCTGTTATTGAAGGATGTGGTGATAATGGATGTGAATACATGACTGGAGGAAGCGCCGTTATTCTTGGCGAAGTAGGAAATAATTTTGGAGCTGGAATGACTGGAGGTATGGCATTTGTGTACGATAAAGAAGGAACTCTACCACTTCGAATTAATCTTGAAGATATTTTCTATCAACAACAAATGACAAATTATTGGGAAAAAGTTTTACATCAAAAAATTGAAGAACATATCAAAGAAACAAATTCAATGTACGCAAAAAATTTACTCGCAAATTGGGAAAATGAGAAATTACTTTTCTGGCAGATTGTACCAAAAGAAATGATCAATAAATTTGATCAACCTGTATTAATTCAAGAAGAAAAATCTGCTTAGTTTTTTATTATTGATTGAATAGAATCATTTATTATTTTTAAATCAAATGGATTAGATAATCGATGATCACTATTTTTTAATAATTTTATTTGGATTTGATTTCCTTTAATTTTTTTTACTATTTTTTCTGGAAAATCTGGAGTAACAACATTATCTTTTAGCCCTTGTATTAAAATTAAAGGCTTATTCCATTTGAATTCTTTATTTAAAATTTTATTTTTTCTACCATCAACAATATATTTCTTTTTTATAAGATAACTAAACCCGTAGGAGGAATATTTAATAAATCCTTTTTTATTCATTTCTTGTTTTTTCTTTAAAGGGAGTTTTTTATAAAACCCATCGATATAATCAGGTGCTGCCGCTAGGCCAATTAATCCAGCAATTCTTTTTGGTCTTGCTTTGGCAGCTAAAAACATTAACCATCCACCCATACTACTACCAACCAGAATTTGAGGTCCTTTTGCAATATTATCAATGATATCAATTAAGTCTTTCTTCCAATCTGAAATTGTAAAATCTTCGAATTTTCCATCAGATTTACCATGACCGCGGCATTCAAAACGGATAAACCGCAATTTATTTTTTCGAGCAAATCTTTCTAAAGACAAAGCTTTTTGACCACTCATATCTGAGTTAAGGCCATGGATAAACATGATACCAGGGCCCTTACCCTTTATAGATTTATAGCGAATTCTTTCTTTTTTTTTATTAATAAAGTAAGGCATCTTTGATACAAATACTTATATTTTAATAAAATGTCATCATTTAATGTCGCTCAAATTCTTCCCTCTTTAGATTCTGGTGGTGTCGAAAGAGGCACTATTGAAGTTGCAAATTATTTATCTGAATTAAATTTAAAAAATAATATTATTTCCAATGGAGGGCGTTTAATTAAGGAAATTGATAAAAATTATACTAATCATTTTCAATTACCAGTTAATTCAAAAAATTTTTTTATTTATCCATTAATTGCTAATCAATTAAAAAAACTAATTATTAATCAAAATATTAATGTCGTTCATGTACGATCAAGAGCACCAGCATGGATTTTAAGTTTTATAAAAAATAGAAACTTCAAAACAATATCTACATTTCATAATGTGTATAGTGGTAATTCTTATTTTAAAAAAATCTATAATAAGCAATTATCCAAAGTTGATCAGATTGTTGCGATTTCAAATTATGTAAAAAATGAAATTAGTAAAAAATACAATTTAAATTCAAATAAAATTAAAGTGATAAATAGAGGAGTTGATGTTAAATATTTTGAAAAACCAATTTTAGATTCTCAAATAGAAAATATAATAAATAAGTATCAAATTGATACCTCAAAAAATATTATTTTATATCCTGCAAGGCTAACAAATTGGAAAGGTCAAATTGAGTTTTTAGATATATTTAATAAGATGCAAAATAATAATTTTTTACTTTATTTTGCAGGTGATACAAAAAATCAATCTTATACAGAGAAATTACAAAATAAAATTCAAAGTTTTAATCTTGATCAAAAATGCAAGATTATAGGCAATCTACTAAGAGATGATTTAAAAACTTTATATTACCTATCATCAATTATTACCTCTTTTCCTTTACAAGCTGAAGGGTTCGGAAGAACTATAAGCGAAGCATTAATAATGAAAAAAAAGATACTTGCTTTTAACTATGGCGGTGTCAAAGATCAGCTTGATAAATTAGATGATATTTATAAAGTAGATCCTCATAAATATAATGAAATAGAGTTAAAACTTCAAAATATTATAAAAATAGATAAAGAAAAATTTTTTAATATTTCCTTAGATAGTAAAGACTACATATCAAAAACATTTTCAAAATACCAAATGGTACAAAGTTACGTAGACTTATATGAACAGCAATCAATTTAACAAAATACTAGTTGTAAAGCATGGATCACTTGGTGATATTGCCTTTTCTATACTTGCCATGGCATCAATAAAGCAATTTTTTAGTAATGCCATTATTGACCTTCTCACTGAAGAAAAATATGTAAATTTTTTAAGCAATTCAAATTATTTTAATTCGATTTTTAAAGATAATAGAAAAGGAATAATAAATTCACTAAAGGTTATATTAAAAATTAATCAAAATAAATATGATCTAATCATAGATTTACAAAATTCTAAAAGAACAAATAATTATTGGTCATTCTTAAAATTTATTTCAAAAGTAAAAGTTAATGGATCTCGTTCTAATTGTGACATTCAATATGTAATTCCTCCTCAAGGAACTGAATCTCCACAACAAGGTTTATACAATCAACTAAAGTTACTTGGAGTAAATGAAATTAATCAAAATGTAGATTGGCTTTCCAAAGATATTAAGACAATTAATAAAGATAAAATAATCTTAATGATACCTGGTGTTTCAAAATCAGGTAAAGACAAGCAGTGGTCACCTGATAAATTTGCAATACTTGCAAGTACTCTAGAAAAAAAAGGATATAATATTTGTGTTATTGGGCAAAAATCAGATAAAGAAACAGTAGAAACAATCAATAATGCATGTCAGAAGGTTATTGATTTGAGTGATAAGTCACCTCCTGAAATCATTTACACCGTTGCTAAGAAAAGTAATCTTATAATTAGTAATGATACTGGTCCAGGCCATATAGCAGCTCTAAGTAATTCACCTATTCTTTTTTTAGCTAAAGATAATGTAATCTCAAAATCAAACTTGTCTGAATATAAAAATGCTTACACGATTCTGACCGATACAATGGATTCAATTTCAGTAAAACAAGTTTTAGATTTTTTACACGATAGTAAATTAACTAATAAATGAAATTAATTCTTTTTCTAAATTTTGGTTGTTAGAGAATAGTTTAGTATATTTTTTCTTCCACGGTGCATATTCTTCTGCAATCATACCTGGAACATTATCTGAATCATAAATAACACAAAGTTTCGCTTCAGAAAGTGATGCAATATGTGTGCATCCACATTCAGGTGTAATTACATATGTTGAAGAATTTATTATTGATGTCCAATTATCAAAATTTAATTGATCTAAAATTAAAACATTATTTATACTTTTAAGATTTTCAAACTCTTCATTAGTAATAATCTTATATTTTTTAAATATTTTATAGAATACATTTTTTGATGTTTCATCAGTGGTCATTACAATATTGATTTTCAAATTTTTAAGATTGTCTAATAGATTAATAAAATTTTCTTCTGAAAAATATTTATTGATCCATTTTGAAGATAAGTGAATCAAACATAATTTCTTACAATTTAAGTTTATTTTATCAAATTCAATTACATTCTTAATTTCTGCATTATTATTTAAATTTAATTCATTTTTAGTAACCAACTCCATCATAATTTCTGTTTGATGAATTGGGATATTTTGTGAATATCTTAATTGGCGATCGATAATTAAGCAGTTAGTAAAAAAGATTTTACCCAAAATTCTATCAAAAAATTTACTTATATAATTATTTTTATACCGAGATTTAAAAATTAATAATGACTTTATTTTACTTTTAGAAAAAATTGATATTAATATACTGTTTATACCAGGGCTAAATGTGAAAATATAATCATAATTTTCATTTCTTAATTTTGAAATAATTTTTAAGACTTGATAAAATTTATTTTGAAGTAAAAAAATTTTGTTAATAGATTTATAGTTTTTACATATTTTTTGATTTTTTTTAGAACATACAATATCAATTTTATAATTCTGATTAACTTCTTTTAGTCCTTGAACAACTGGAAGAGTAAGGATCATATCTCCCATTTTATCGTTTCTAACTAAACAAATTTTCATAAAGTGTATTTAATAACTTAAAAAACAGTTTATATTTTTTAAAATCAGCCCTTGAATTTAAATTCATTTGAGATTATATCCTAACAAAATATGACAAAAGACTTAATTTCCTAATATGCTATTAAATAATAGCTTTAACTCAATCCCTATATAATTTTGGCTGTAAATTTCAAAACAAAGAAAGATACTGGTCCAAGAATCAATGAGCAGATTACTGCTAGTGAAGTTAGACTAATATCCAGTAGTGGTAAACAGATGGGGATAATAAGCATTCGTGAAGCTTTAATTCAGGCAGAAGATGAAGGATTTGATTTAGTTGAAGTATCACCTGAAGCTAATCCACCAGTTTGCAAAATTATTGACTATGGTAAGCTAAAATACAGAGAGCAAAAAAGTAAAAAAGAAGCAAAGAAAAAACAAAAAACAATTGAATTAAAAGAAATTAAGATGAGACCTGGAATTGATACTCATGATTATAATGTAAAAGTAAAAGCCTTATCAAAGTTTATTGGTGGAGGAAATAAAGTAAAAGTATCAATGCGCTTTAGAGGGCGTGAAATGGAACATCAAAACTTAGGTTTTGACTTACTTAAAAAACTTACAACTGAAGTGGAAGAATATGCAAAAGTTGAAGTAGCTCCTAAATTTGAGGGTAGACAAATAATGATGATATTAGTTCCACAAGTTGCAAAGTAATTCTACATATTGCAAAATACTCAATTATCAGTATAAGCCATTCTATCTTGTTATGGCCTGCAGGGCAGCCTAACGAGTAAACTTAAAATATAGGAGATACTAATGCCCAAGCTTAAAACTAAAAGTAGTTTAAAAAAAAGATTTTCTAGAACAGGTACTGGTAAAATTAAATTTAAACCTGCTGGAAAAAGGCATGGAATGAGTAAACGTTCCAATAAATTTATTCGTAACACTAAAAGATCTGCAATTATGTCACCAGGTGACTCTGCTTTGATTGATCATATGTTACCATACAACAAGTAAGGGGAAATCAATGGCAAGAGTATCAAGAGGTGTTACAGCAAGAGCTAGACACAAAAAGGTAATTAAAAGAGCAAAAGGTTATTACGGTAGAAGAAAAAATGTTTTTCGAGTTGCTGTTCAAGCTGTCGAAAGAGGCATGCAATATGCTTATAGAGATCGAAAAAAAAGAAAAAGTGATTTTAGGGGTTTATGGATTCAAAGAATCAACGCTGGTGTTCGACTTCATGGTTTAACATATTCGCAATTTATATCGGGGCTTAAAAAATCATCTATTGAAATAGATAGAAAGATTTTAGCGGATCTTGCAGTTAACCAGCCAGAGGCTTTTAAAGCTTTAGTTGATAAAGCTCAATCTGCTAGATAATTTTAATTAATAAAATATAATAGATATTGATGGCATTTGCTGAAAATAAAATTGATGTTTTAAATAAAATTAAAGCTTCAAAATCCTTTGAAGATTTAGAAAAACTTCGATTATATTATTTAGGTAAAAAAGGATTAATACCTGAAGCTTTAAAAGGATTAGGTTCTATGTCGATTGAAGAAAAAAAATCGAAAGGACAGGAATTAAATATTCTTAAAAAAGAAATCGAAGAAGGTATTAAAAACCAAAGAACAGAAATTGAAAATATTGAAATTTCAAACAGAATTAATTTAGAATCAATTGATGTTACTCTACCACCTAATATTTCTGAAAAAGGAAAAATACACCCAATTAGTCAAACAATATTTAATATTATAGAAATTTTTGGAAATCTAAATTATGCAGTGGAAACAGGTCCAGATATAGAAACTGATTTTAATAATTTTACAGCTTTAAATATACCAGAACATCACCCAGCAAGAGAAATGCAGGATACTTTTTATATTCAGGATAACGGAGACAAAAATGTTCTTCGAACCCATACTAGCCCTGTTCAAGTGAGAACTATGCTCAATACAGAACCACCTATTAAAATTATTGTGCCTGGCAGAACTTATAGAAGTGACTCAGATGCTACACATGCTCCTATGTTTCATCAGGTAGAAGGTTTAGTAGTTGATACAAGTTCTACTATGGTTGATTTAAAATCAACACTCGTTTCATTCTTAGAAGAATTTTTCGAAGTAAAAAACTTACAATACCGTTTTCGTCCTAGTTATTTTCCTTTTACCGAGCCAAGTGCAGAAATGGACGTAGCTTATACCAAGGTAAATAATAAAATAAAAATTGGTGAAGGAGATAAATGGTTAGAAATACTGGGTTGTGGAATGGTTAATCCTGTAGTCTTAGATAATTGTAATATTGATTCAACACAATATCAAGGTTTTGCTTTTGGGATGGGAATTGAGCGTTTATCGATGCTTAAATATGGTATTACAGATTTAAGAAGTTTTTTTGATCCAAATTATAGATGGTTGGATCATTATAGTTTTAGTATTTTAGATAATCAAACACGATCAGGGCTATAAATGAAATTTACATTAGACTGGCTAAGAGATCATTTAGATACTTCTGAAAATTTAAATACCATAACAGATACCTTAACCAATATTGGTTTAGAGATTGAAAGTATAGAAGATAAATCAGAAATATTTAAGAATTTTACAGTAGCTAAAGTTTTAAAAGCAGAAAAACATCCAGATGCAGATAAACTTAAAGTATGTCAAGTAGAAACAATAAATGGAAATTATCAAGTTGTGTGCGGTGCTCCAAATGCAAGAGAAGGAATGCTTGGAATTTTTGCACCAGAAAATAGTTACATTCCTGGAACAGACTTACATTTAAAAAAAACTAAAATAAGAGGAGTTGAGTCTTGTGGAATGCTTGTATCAGAGAGAGAAATGGGTATTTCTGATGAACACGATGGTATTATTGAAATAAAAGATAATTATAAAATTGGTGATTTATTTAGTAAAATTTTTGCAATAGATGAACCTGTTATAGAAATTAATTTAACACCAAATAGATCTGACTGTTTATCAGTCAGAGGTATTGCAAGGGATTTAGCAGCAGCTGGTATTGGTAAATTAAAAGACTTAAATTATAAAAAAGTAAAAGAATCATTTAAAAGTCCAATTACTTGGAAAAAAGAATTTCAAAATAAAAATCTCTGTCCTGGAGTAGCAGGTCGATATTTCAAAAATGTTAAAAATTTAGAAAGCCCTAAATGGCTTCAAGATAGATTAACTGCAATCGGATTAAGACCTATTTCAGCTCTAGTTGACATTACAAATTATATTACTTTTGACTTAGGAAGACCTTTACATGTTTATGATGCTGACAAAGTTTCAGGTAATTTAACTATGCGATTAGCCAATAAAGATGAGGAGTGTTTAGCTCTAAATGAAGTTAATTATAAATGTGACAGTGATATGATTGTAATTTCTGATGATGAAAATAAACTTCATGGAATTGGTGGGGTTATGGGTGGTCTTAATAGTGGTTGTAGTATGCAGACTAAAAATGTCTTTCTGGAAGTTGCTTTATTTGATCCAATTTCAGTAACTAAAACCGGAAGAAAAATAAATCTTCAAAGTGATGCACGTTATCGTTTTGAAAGAGGGATAGATACTGATTCTATCTATTGGGGTGTAGATGCAGCAACTCAAATGATTTTGGAATTATGTGGTGGTGAAGTAAGTGAGTTTGTTTCTTCAGAAATTAATATAGAAAAAACCAAAAAATTTATGTTTGATACAAATAAAGTAAAGACTTTTGGCGGCATAGAAATAAATATTAAGGAACAAGAAAAAATTTTAGTTTCACTTGGTTTTTCTGTTAATGAAAAAAAATCAAAATTTGAAATTCAAAGTCCTACTTTTAGACCAGACATTGTTGGTGAGGCAGACATTGTTGAGGAAATAATTAGAATTTATGGTTATAATAATTTACCTCTAAAACAAATTACTAATCAAGAAGAAAAAAAGCAGATTTTAAATTCAAAAACAAAAACTTTTTATAAAAGTAAAAAAATTATAGCCTTAAATGGCTATTCTGAAGTTGTAACTTGGTCATTTATGGATGAAAAAAAAGCAAAAATTTTTTCAGATGAAATAATAAGTTTAAAAAATCCAATAAGTTCTGATCTAAATACAATGAGACCATCCACGCTTCCAAATTTATTAGAAGCAATCAATAAAAATAAAGCTAGAATGTATTTGAGAGCAAAAATTTTTGAAGTCGGCCCAAATTTTTCTAAATCATTTCCAGACCAACAAGAAAATATTGCAACTGCTATAGCTTATGGTTTATCTGATGAACAAAACTGGTTATCAAATAAAAAAAATATTGATGTCTTTAGTATAAAGGCCGATTTATTTGCTATTTTAACCAATTTAAATGTACCAATAAATAATTTGGTATACGAAAAACTGGATGGTCAAATTTATCATCCTGGCAAATCAGCTTCTTTAAGGCTTGGTAAAAATAAAATAGCTAATTTTGGAGAATTACACCCAATTCTATTAAAAACAATGGATGTTAATTTTAAAGTATTTGGTTTTGAAATATATTTGGAGAATATTTCACAATTTCAAGAAAATAGATCTTCTTCCAAAGGCGGTTTTATTAACAATCCTTATCAGATGGTTGAAAGAGATTTTGCCTTTCTTTTCCCGAAAGAAGTTAAGGCTGATGAGATAATAAAAAAAGTAAAAAAAATAGATAAAAATA
>CABYHL010000012.1 GCA_902518895.1 uncultured Alphaproteobacteria bacterium
GCCCTGCAATATTAGTTAACAGATCTTCATATAAAGATGATCTAACAAATGTAAGAGAATCAATAAAAGAATTAGGGAAATATGAATTGAGAAAATATGAGTTGAATAGACAAAAACAAATTCTTTCTTCTAAAAAAGATGAAAAATCAAAAAAGAGATTAAAAAAATTAGAGAGATTTAAAACTACAAGTGACTACGATTTTACACATATTTTGATTGCTGATTATGGTTTGAATTTACTACAGGTTGCACCTCTTCTACCATACTATGATATAGATCCTAATATCGTACAATTTATGGGAACTGGAGTAATAGATGATAAAACTTTTTTTTATGAACCTTCTTTACAGGGAGCAATATTTCCAGGAATTCCCGAAATAAGTCGAATAAATATAATAAATAATTATATGGAAATATATGATGATGAGTTTTTGAGAATCTCAACATTACCTTATGACTTAATAGGCTTGATTAATTTCATCTACAAAAAAAAATATAAACTTAGTGATGTAATTAAATTATTAAACAATCCAAACAAAAAATTTGATGGCATTGATGGAAACTTTTATTTTAAAGATAATATGATTGAAAGAGATCTTAACATATTAAAAATAAGTAACGGAAATTCTTTTGTGATTAATTAATTAAAAAATTAATCAATTTTTTTACTGCTATAGACCTATGGCTAATTTCATTTTTTTCTTTAGTGCTTAATTCGGCTAATGTTTTGTTATAATTTTTAGGAATGAAAACTGGATCATAACCAAAACCAAACCCACCTTTAATTTGATCAGAAATTTTTCCATCAATTTTTCCATTAAATATTACGTTTTGATTACCTTTAACTGTTAGGCTTATTGAAGTTTTAAAGTAAGCATTTTGTTTATTATTTTTTTTAGTACTTTTAATAATACTTTGAAAACAATCCACATTACTTTTGAACTTATTTAAAAATCTTTTTGAAAGAACACCCGGTTTCCAATTTAAGCTTTCAATGCATATTCCAGAGTCATCAGCAAAACAAGGAATGCTAGTTTTATTAAATCCATAGTCAGATTTTATTTTTGCATTTTCTTCGAAGGTTTGACCATTTTCCAATGGTTCTTCGCTTATGTTTAGGTCATTTAATGAAAGAAGTTCTAGATTAAATTTCTTAAAAATTTTTTTAATTTCAATTATTTTATTTTTATTATTTGAAAAAAATAATAATTGCCTCAATTTATTTCAAAGCCTCTTTTTGTTTAGAAATTATTTCTTTAACTCCAATTTTTGCTAGTGAAAACATTTCTGTAAACTGAGTATCATTGAAAAAAAATTCTTCCCCAGTAACTTGAATTTCAGATATTTCATCTGAATCACAAATTACAAAATTTGCATCTACTTGAGCTTCAGAGTCTTCCTTGTAATCTAAATCCAATATTGCTTTATTGTGCACTATTCCACTTGATACTGCTCCTATAAAATTTTTAATAATTGGTTTTTGGAGGTTATAATTGTTCTTCAATTTTTCTATTGCCAAATATAAAGAAATAAAACCCCCACTGATTGATGCAGTTCTTGTCCCGCCATCTGCTTGAATTACATCACAGTCTATTTTTATTTGACGCTCTCCAAGATTTGAAAGATCCACAATTGATCTTAAGCTACGCCCAATTAACCTTTGTATTTCTTGCGTTCTACCTGACTGTTTTCCTTTAGCAGCCTCTCTGTCCATTCTAGTATTTGTTGACCTTGGTAGCATGCCATATTCTGCTGTAACCCAACCTTTGCCAGTATTCTTTAACCAATGAGGAACTTTTTCATCAATTGTTGCAAGACAAAGGACATGTGTATTTCCAAATTTTACTAAGCATGAACCATCGGCATGAATATTCACGTTTTTCTCAAATGAAATTTCACGCATTTGATTGAAGGATCTATCTTTTCTCATATAAATTTAATAATAGTAGATAAATATTATTTTTAAATAAAATTTTTATGTCTGATAATGTATATGCACAAATTAATGATAGATCGAAACTAATTTTTAAAAAATTAGTTGAGTCATATCTTAAAACTGGGTCTCCAGCAGGATCAGAAACAATTATGAAGATGGGAGGCTTAAATCTTTCCTCAGCATCAATTAGATCTATACTGTCTAATTTGCAAAAAGAAGGACTTCTATATGCTCCACACAGATCATCTGGGCGAATGCCTACTGAAAAAGGAATGCGGTTTTTTGTTGATGGATTGTTAGAATTTGGAAGAATATCTAAATTAGACAAAGAAAATATTAAACAGCAGTGCTTAACTAAGGGCAAATCCTATGAAGAGGTTCTCGATGTTGCTTCTAAGGCTATTTCAGGATTATCAAGTTATGCGGGAATAGTTATTGCCCCAAAATTTCAAAAAAACTTAAAGCACGTTGAGTTTATAAGATTAAATAGTAGTCAATTAATGCTTATTATTGCTTATGAAAATGGAGAAGTAGAAAATCGCATCATCGAAGATAATGGAAAATATAATAGTTCGTTACTTATACAGGCTTCTAATTACCTTACATCAAAGTTTACCAATAAAAATATTTCACAAATTAAAAGACTAATTCAATCTGAAATAAAAAATTCACAAAATGAGTTAGAGTCAATTTCTTCAAAATTAATTCAACAAGGTATTATTGAAACTCAGCCTAATAGCAAAAATCCTTATATTTTTTTACATGGCCAATCAAATTTATTAAAGGATGAAATAGTTTCGAAAGATTTAGATCAAATTCGAAATCTTTTTGATGAAATTGAAAAAAAATCTAGTTTTGTTGATATATTAGAAACAGCAGGAAAAGCAAAAGGGGTTCAAATTTTTATTGGATCTAAAAATTTTTTATTTAAACACTCTGGTCTTTCTATGGTAATGGCCCCATATAAAAATAATGAACAAGAAATTATAGGAGCTATAGGTGTAGTTGGTCCAACAAGATTAAACTACTCAAAAATAGTTCCTCTGGTTGATTATACGTCTAAAATTATTGGAAAGGTGATTGATTAATGGTTGAAAAAAAAGAAGAAGATAACCAACAAGAAGAAATTAAAGAACCTGATTCTGAGAATATTGAAAACGAAGAAGATAATAATGATAGTCAAGAAAACACAGATTCAGAAGAGACAAGCGAAGATGAAACTACAGAAGAAGATAGTTTAGAAAAAGAAATAGAAACACTAAAAGAAGAGAAAATTCGATTACTAGCTGAAATGGAAAATCTTAGAAAAAGATTTGAACGAGAAAAAGTTGAAACGATAAAGTTTGGTAGCATAAATTTAGCAAGAGATATTCTATCGCCAGGAGATAATCTAGAAAGAGCGCTAGATGCTTTACCAGAAGATGAAAATCATCCAGAAAGCATAAAAAATCTTATCGATGGCTTAAAAATGGTGCTTAAAGAATACAAAAGTATCCTTGAAAAACACGGAGTCAAAAAAATTGAAACTTTAAATCAAAAATTTGACCATAACTTTCATCAAGCAATGATGGAAGTTGAAAACAATGAAGTTGAAGAAGGAACAGTAGTACAAGAAGTCCAATCTGGCTATACAATGCATGACCGATTGCTCAGAGCAGCAATGGTTGGAGTTTCCAAAAAACCAGTCGCTAAAACAGAAGAACCTACAGAAGAAAAAGAAGAAGACAATCCTGAAAATGAGAGTAAAGAAAAGTCATAAAAAGCCCTAAATTAGTTGTTTTTTTTAATATAAATCAGGAACATCCTTGTATTTTAAAACTTTTTTCCCATATCTAATGTAGTCAATGTTGATTGGCTAATAATTAAGTAAAGAGGACAAAAAATATGGCAAAAGTTATTGGTATTGATTTAGGTACTACAAACTCCTGCGTAGCAGTAATGGACGGTAAGGAAGCAAAAGTAATTGAAAACTCTGAAGGCGGAAGAACAACACCGTCAATGGTAGCATTCAGTGACACAAAAGAAAAACTTGTTGGACAATCAGCTAAAAGACAAGCAGTAACTAATTCTGAAAATACATTATTTGCCATAAAAAGATTAATCGGAAGAACATTTGAGGATGAAGCTGTTAAGTCTGACAGTGGATTAGTACCTTATAAAATCGTAAAAGGCGACAACGGTGATGCTTGGGTAGAAGCACGTGGAGACAAGTATAGTCCAAGTCAAATTAGTGCATTTATTTTACAAAAAATGAAAGAGACCGCAGAGTCTTATTTAGGAGACACTGTTACACAAGCAGTTATAACAGTTCCTGCATATTTTAATGATGCTCAAAGACAAGCAACAAAAGATGCTGGAAAAATAGCTGGACTAGAAGTCTTAAGAATTATTAACGAGCCTACTGCTGCAGCGTTAGCATATGGTTTAGATAAAAAGAAAACAGGTACAGTTGCTGTTTACGATCTTGGTGGAGGTACATTTGATATTTCTATTTTAGAAATAGGTGACGGTGTTTTTGAAGTTAAATCAACCAATGGTGATACACATCTTGGTGGTGAAGATTTTGATCTTAAAATTATTGATTATCTTGCTGACGAATTCAAAAAAGATAATGGTATTGATTTACGATCAGATAAACTTGCCCTTCAACGTTTAAAAGAGGCTGCTGAGAAAGCAAAAATTGAATTATCAAGTTCAACTGAAACAGAAGTTAACTTGCCATTCATAACAGCTGATCAATCTGGCCCTAAACATTTAACGATTAAATTATCCAGAGCAAAACTTGAAGCCATTGTAGGTGAACTTTTAAACCAAAGTTTAAAACCTTGCGAAATGGCACTTAAAGATGCCGGTTTACAAGCTGCTGAAATCGATGATGTTATTTTAGTTGGTGGCATGACAAGAATGCCTAAAGTAACTGAGATAGTAAAAAACTTCTTTGGTAAAGAGCCTAATAAAGGTGTTAACCCAGATGAAGTTGTTGCCTCTGGTGCTGCAATTCAAGCAGGAGTATTACAAGGTGATGTCAAAGATGTACTACTACTAGATGTTACACCTTTATCACTTGGTATTGAAACTCTTGGTGGTGTATTTACAAAACTTATTGATAAAAACACAACCATTCCAACAAAGAAGAGCCAGGTATTTTCTACAGCTGAAGATAATCAGAGTGCAGTAACTATTAGAGTTTTTCAAGGTGAAAGAGAGATGGCTGCTGATAACAAATTACTAGGTCAGTTTGATCTAGTGGGTATTCCACCTGCCGCAAGAGGAATGCCTCAAATTGAAGTAACTTTTGATATCGATGCAAATGGTATTGTAAACGTTTCGGCTAAAGACAAATCGACTGGTAAAGAACAACAAATCAAGATCCAGGCTTCTGGCGGATTATCAGATGAAGAAATTGAAAAAATGGTCAAAGAGGCAGAAGAAAATGCTGAAGCTGACAAAAAGAAAAGAGAAGCTGTTGATACTAGAAATCATGCTGATAGTTTAATTAATGAAACTGAAAAGAATTTAAAAGAGCACGGAGATAAAATTCCTGAAGCTGATAGAAATAAAATCACAGAGGATATTGAAGAGCTTAAGAAAGTAAAAGACGGTGAGGATTTAGAAGCTATTAAATCTAAAACTGAAGCACTTGTTCAATCATCTCTTAAAATGGGTGAAGCCATTTATAAACAAAACCCTCAAGGTGCTGGACCTCAACCTGATCCATCTGGTGCTGAACCATCAGCTGATAATACAAAAGATGAAAAGGTTGTAGATGCAGAATTTGAAGAAGTAGACGAAGATAAAAAAGATTAACGCTCCATAATTATTATAAGGAGGAGATGTGGCTGATAAAGATTTCTATGAGATATTAGGCGTTCAACGAAATGCTAGTGATGATGAAATAAAAAAAGCTTATAGAAAACAAGCCATGAAATATCATCCTGATCGTAACAAGGATGATAAAACTGCTGAAAGAAAATTCAAAGAAGCAGCTGCTGCTTACGAAGTCTTAAAAGATTCAGAAAAAAGATCAGCTTATGATCAATATGGACATGATGCTTTCAAACAAGGTGGCATGGGTGGAGCTCAAGGATTTGGAGATTTTGCAGGTGGCTTTTCTGATATCTTTGAAGAGTTCTTTGGTGGGGGTTTTGGAGGACAATCGTCAAGACGAAGAGGTCCACAAAGAGGAAGTGATCTTCGTTATAATATGTCCGTTTCATTATTCGAAGCTTTCACTGGAAAGAAACCACAAATAAGAATACCTACATATGTTGGTTGTGATGCTTGTGCAGCAACAGGTAGTGCAGATAAATCTGGACCAAGCACCTGTTCTACTTGCGGTGGTGCAGGTAAGGTTCGATCACAACAAGGCTTCTTTTCTATTGAAAGACCATGCCCTACATGTGGCGGAGAAGGTTCAAGTATAAAAAATCCGTGTCTTAAATGTTCTGGAACAGGGAATATAAAAAAGCAAAAAACAATTTCAGTTACTATTCCTGCTGGTGTTGATACAGGCACAAGAATTCGAATAGCTGGTGAAGGAGAACCTGGAGAAAGAGGTGCGGGTAACGGAGATCTTTATATTTTTGTTGAAGTTCAAAAGGACAAACTCTTTGAAAGAGAAGAAGAAAATCTATTTTGTGAAATACCAATTTCAATCACTACTGCTATTTTAGGTGGTGAAATAGAGGTACCAACAATAGAAGGAAAAAAAGCCAGACTTAATATTCCAGCTGGAACTCAATCAGAGACTCAATTTAGACTACGCGGCAAAGGAATGAGTATACTTCGACAAAGCAGACGCGGAGATATGTATGTGCAAGCAAATGTTGAAATACCAGTCAATCTAAATAGCAAACAAAAAGATATTTTGAGAGAGTTCGAAAATGAAGGAGGAACCTCAAAAAAACACAGTCCAAAATCACAAGGTTTTTTCTCAAAATTAAAAGAAGTCTGGGAAGATTTAACTTAATTTCTTTTCAACTTACAATCACCAAAGTATAAGAAGTTTTTATGGCAAAAATTAAAATAGCAGTTGCAGGTTGTCTTGGCCGAATGGGTCAGGAAATATCGAAACAAATTTTACAAAATAAAAATTTAGAATTTATCGGTGGCTTTGAACACAAAAATCATAAAGATATAAACAAGCCGTTAAACAAAGTTTCAAGTATAAATTCTTCAAAATTAGTTACAGCTAATTCAGCTCAGGTAATCAAAGAAGCAAATGTTATAATTGATTTTACAACACCTGAGTCTACGTTAGATAATCTTAAAATTGCCTCTGCAAATAAAACAGCAGTTGTTATTGGTACAACTGGAATGACAGACGCACAAAAGAAGAAAGTAAAAAGTTATTCTAAAAAATTACCTATACTCATGTCTTCTAACATGAGCTTGGCTGTTAACTTATTATTTAATTTAGTACAACAAACGGCATCAGCTTTAAAAGATACTGATTATGATATTGAAATTGCTGAGACTCATCACAAACATAAAAAAGATGCCCCTTCTGGAACTGCTTTATCGCTTGGTGAGTACGCTGCTGAAGGTAGAAAAACTAAATTAAATAAATCAAAAGTTTTAGATCGTACCAAAAAACTATCATCTAGAAAAAAAGGTGACATTGGCTTTTCTGTTACTAGAGGCGGTGAAATTGCAGGTGAACATACAGTAAGTTTTATTGGTACCAACGACAGAGTTGATCTAGTCCATAAAGCTAATAATCGATCAATTTTTGTAGATGGGGCCATCGAAGCAGCGATTTTTATTTCTAAACAGAAAACAGGTCTTTTCAATATGAATGATTTGTTATTTTAATAATAGCTTAATTGTCTTTTAATTCTTAAGTACAAACTTTCCTTTAAATCAGCATGCAAGAAAGTTGCAACTTCAGTTTCTTTATCTGATTCTCTAATTGATAACTTGGAAGTATTTTTAAATTTTGTAAAAAAAACTTTAGACCAATAAGTGCTGAATTTAGATGAATGTAAAAGTTTATCACCTTTATATTTCTTTATAGATATCTCTTTTTGATCAATATTAATTTCATCCTTAATATTTTTTTCTTTGAAATATAAACGGATTAAATAAAAAATTATCAGATATTCAAGTCCAAGAAATATAGATACAGGCCATGCACCTTGTACAATAAGAAAAATAGAGAATAATGAAATCCAACTTATAAAAATAATCCCTAAAACTAAAAAAACTGATTTAGAACAGCTTTGATAAGGTCTTATATTTTCATTTAATGATTTCATAATTTGACATTAATATAAAACAGCCTTTCTGATAAAGGGACATATGTACACAGATATTAAATCGATAATTTGCATTTTATTATCAATTTATAATTGCTTCCAAATCCTAAAAAATGGCTAAATTCCTTTGATCTCTTGCTAATTTAGTAAGGAACATATAGATGCATCCCCGAAAAAATATTAAGTAATAATCCTTATTTAATGGTGGCTTGATGAAAAAGATTGGTAAAATTTTAGCAGCAAACAGAAGTGAAATTGCTATTCGAATTTTTAGAGCTGCTGAAGAGAGTGGTATTAAAACAGCTGCTATTTATTCTAAAGAAGACCGTTTTGCTATTCACCGATTTAAAACGGATGAAAGTTATTTAGTAGGTGAAGGCAAAGGTCCAATTCAAGCATATTTGGACATAGACTCGATTATTAAAATTGCTAAAGATGCAAAGGTTGATGCTATCCATCCAGGTTACGGATTTTTATCTGAGAGCCCTGAACTTGCTGAGCAGTGTGAAAAAAATGACATAACATTTATTGGACCTAGTAAAGAAATACTAAAAAGATTTGGAAATAAAACTGAAGCTAAAAAAGTTGCGGAAGAAGCAAAGGTAGGCACCGTTCCGTCTGTTCTTGTAACAAAAGAAAATTTAAAAAGTGTTGAAAAAGAAGTTGAGAAAATTAGTTACCCAGTAATTGTTAAAGCTAGTTGGGGTGGTGGCGGTCGAGGAATGCGTGTTGTTAGATCAAGCAATGAATTAATAGATCAAATCACCACTGCTCAAAGTGAGTCACTTAAAGCTTTTGGAAAAGATGAAGTATTTATAGAAAAATTTTTAGAAGATGCTGCGCACATTGAAGTTCAAATTTTAGGTGACAAACACGGAAATATCATACACCTTTTTGAAAGAGATTGTTCTCTTCAAAGAAGACATCAAAAGATTATTGAAAGAGCACCTGCACATTTTCTTGAAAATAAAACTCGAGAAGAAATTTGTAACGCAGCTATTAAAATTGCAAAACAAGTTAAATACTTTGGTGCAGGAACTGTTGAATTTTTGTTTGATAAAAAATCTGGTGAATTTTATTTTATTGAAGTTAACCCAAGAATTCAGGTTGAACATACAGTAACAGAAGAAGTAACTGGCATTGATATTGTAAAAGCTCAAATTAAAATTGCAGAAGGTGAAAAAATTGGAAGTCACCCAGCTCTTCCTAAACAAGAAGACATTCATCTAAATGGATTTGCTATTCAATGTAGAGTTACTACCGAAGATCCGCTTAATAATTTTATGCCAGATTATGGGAAGATAATGACTTACCGATCAGCCGCTGGTTTTGGAGTGAGGCTAGATGCAGCAAATGCCTCTTCGGGTTCGATCATCACACCGTATTATGATTCTTTACTAGTAAAAGTAACAACTTGGGCAAAGCATCAAGACGACTGTATTAAAAGAATGGATAGAGCTTTACGAGAATTTAGAATTAGAGGTGTTAAAACAAATTTAGTATTTCTTGAGTCTCTTATAAACAATAAAGATTTCCTTGAAGGAAATTACAATACTAATTTTGTGGATACTAAAAAAGAGCTCTATGCTTATAATCCGCAAAAAGATCGAGCATCAAAAATTGTGTCTTATCTTGGAAATATAATTGTCAATGGACACAACGATATATCTGGAAGAGTCAGTAATAATTCGACTGTAGAAGTTCAAATTCCTATTTCAAACACTAAAAGCGAAAAAAATAATTATGTAAACGATTTACAAACTTTAGGTCCAGAAAAATTTGCAAAAAAAATAAAAGAAACACCATACACCTTAATTACTGACACAACGATGCGTGATGCACACCAATCGCTTCTTGCTACAAGAATGAGAACAGATGATCTTATTAACATTGCTGAATATTATAGTGAAAATCTAAGCAACTTGTTCTCATTAGAATGTTGGGGTGGTGCAACCTTCGATACATCGATGCGTTTTTTAAAAGAGGATCCTTGGGATAGACTAGCAAGATTAAACAAAAGGGCGCCTAACCTTCTTAAACAAATGCTCTTTAGAGGATCTAATGCTGTTGGATATAAAAATTATCCAGATAACGTTGTTAAACATTTCATTCAACAATCAGCAGAAGCTGGAATTGATGTATTCCGAGTTTTTGACTCATTAAATCTAATTGATAATATGCGTGTTGCAATTGATGAAGTACGCAATCAAAATAAAATTTGTGAAGGAACTATCTGTTATACAAATGATGTAACTGATCCAAATGAGAAAAAATATACATTCAAATATTATATTGATCTTGTAAAAGATTTAGAGAAAGCAGGAGCACATATTATCGCTATTAAAGATATGGCAGGATTAGCAAAACCTAATGCTATAAAAAAATTAGTTAATGAAATCAAACAAACAACTGATCTTCCAATTCATTTTCATACTCACGATACATCTGGTACTTCATCAGCTTCAGTTCTAGCTGCTATAGAAGAAAAGGTAGATATTGTGGATCTTGCAATTGACTCGATGAGTGGATTAACTTCACAACCTGCACTTGGATCAATCGTATCTATAATGAAACAAAATCATCAAGACCCAAAACTTGATGAAGAGGTTATAAGAACACTATCTTTAT
The DNA here is from genome assembly GCA_902518895.1 of uncultured Alphaproteobacteria bacterium. GTDB lineage: Bacteria > Pseudomonadota > Alphaproteobacteria > HIMB59 > CACPNW01. The sequence continues at coordinate 10,822 of CABYHL010000012.1, forward strand.
ATTGGGAACAAGTTCGTCAAAATTATCATGCATTTGAAACCGATTTCAAAGGTGGTAGTTCTGATGTGTATCTTCACCAAATGCCTGGTGGTCAGTTTACAAATTTAAAAGAACAAGCGAGATCATTGGGAATTACAACTGATAAATGGGGAATGGTTGCTAATAAATATGCAGAGGTAAACCAACTTTTTGGTGATATTGTTAAAGTTACACCTTCTTCTAAAATTGTAGGTGATATGGCGCTCTATATGATCGCTAATGATTTATCCAAAGAAGATGTGTTAGACCCAAAAAAAGAAATTTCTTTTCCTGCTTCAGTTATCGAATTTTTTAAAGGAGAGATTGGTATACCTCAAGGAGGCTTTCCAAAAGAACTACAAAAAAAAGTTCTTGGTGATACTAAACCTTTAACAAAAAGACCTGGGGAAATTTTAGAATCAATTGATTTAGATAAAGAAGCCAAAAATTTAGAAGATGAAATAGGGATGAAAATTAATCAAACACATCTAGCTTCTTACTTAATGTATCCAAAAGTTTTTAAAGATTATGTTGATCACTTTAAGGAGTTTAGTGATACATCAATTCTTTCAACAGAATTATTTTTTTATGGTCCTCAACAAGATAAAGAATACACAATAGAAATTGATAAAGGAAAAAACCTTATCTTAAGATATTTAGCGAAAAGCGAAGTTAATAGTAATGGAAAGTGCTCCGTGTTTTTTGAAATTAACGGACAACCAAGAACAATAGATATAGAAAATAAAGAATTTTCAAAAAATATAACACAAAGAGCTAAAGCAGATGATAATAATTTGGATCATGTCGGATCTCCTTTGCCAGGTCAAGTTGCTAAAATATTTGTTCAATCAGGTAGTAAGGTGATTAAAGGTGATAAGTTACTAGTGATCGAGGCTATGAAAATGGAAACTACAATAAACGCAGATAAAAGTGGAACAATCAAATCAATTAATGTTGCATCTGGTGATAATGTGGAAACCAAAGATTTGCTTATTGAAATTAGCTAGTAAAGTCATATTCTTTATAACATTCTTCTATCGAGTTCTTTGTATTTATAAGCTCTCCTAAAGAGTCTCGAAATTCAAAATATTCTACTCTCTTAATATTTGATTTTATATTAAAGAAGATAAACAACCTACATGAACTACTATCATATCGCATCATATGTACCGAGCCATCAGATCGTGCTAAATTAGGCTGTCCCAGTTTTTGTTTAATTTCAGCAAGTTGTTTTCCCATGAAATTTATTTCTGCGATTTTTTGCTGCTCCTTAACTATAGTTTTTTCCTCTTCTTTTTCTTCAGTGATAATTTGTTGTTCTTCAAAAATAGTTTTATCTTCAATAATTTCTGGTTCTTTTTTTATAATAGTTTCTTCAACTTTACCTTTTACTACTGCACCAACTTTAACAACTTCTCTTCCAACTTCAATAGTCGTACAGCTAGATAAAAACACTAATGTTAAAAAATAAATTGATAACCGCATTGCTCTTAGTGGGATTTCTATATATGTAATCGCATATGATTACAGTAATTAAATCACCATTCGTTCAATACAAATTAACAATTTTACGAAATAAAAAAACATCAAATACCGTTTTTAGACAAACTATGAATGAAATAAGCTACCTCATTGCCTCTGATGTTCTTCAATACGTTCCATTTAAAAAACAAACAATTGAAACACCTCTAAAAAAAATGAGTGGTACAGCCTTGGGTCAACCTATAATTTTGGTTCCAATTTTACGTGCCGGTTTAGGGTTACTTGAGGGGTTTGCAAAATTTTTACCGGAAGCTGAAAAAGGTCATATAGGTTTATACCGTGACGAACAAACTTATGAACCTGTAGAATACCTCTTTAAGCTTCCAAGAGTAAAAAATAAAAAAGTGTTAATCCTAGACCCAATGTTAGCAACAGGCAATTCATCAATTGCAGCTATCAACCTTATTAAAAACAAAGGCGTTAATATTAAAGATATATTTTTGGTATCTTTGCTAGCTGCTCCTGAAGGTATAAAAAATATCCAAAAAAAGCAAAAAGGCATTCATATATTTACATGTAATATCGATGCGAAGTTGAATAAAAATAAGTTTATTGTACCGGGCTTAGGTGACGCAGGTGATAGGTACATGGGTACTTGAAGTTATCCATAAAAAATCCTATTATTTATGCATAATCTCATTTTTTAATGCATTTTTTTATCAAGAAAATGTTATCAATGAGATATCTATAATTCATATTTAAGGGGGATTTTTTGGTATGAAGAAAATTTTAAGTATTTTTACAGTTTCTTTCGCTCTTGTCTTCTCTTCAAGTGCGTTCGCAAACACAATAGGAGTTGTTTATGACTCTGGTGGAAAATTTGACAAATCATTTAACGAGCTAGCATTCAATACAGCTGAGAGAGTTGTTAATGAACTTGGCTGGGGTATGATTGAGTTTGAATCTGCAAACGACAATCAGATCGAGCAGGGTATGCGTAAGATTGCTGATAGAGGAGCAACAATGATCGTAGGAATGGGATTTGCTCAAGCTGATGCAGTTGCAGCAGTTTCTGCTGATTACCCAGATATAAAATTTGTTGCAGTTGATGTTTGTTGGTTAGACGATCCAAACAATAATATTTATCAAGCTTGTTATAAAGAACATGAAGGCTCTTTCTTAGTTGGAATGATGGCTGCTATGGCTTCTAAAAGTGGAACAATAGGTTTCGTTGGTGGAATGGATATTCCTCTGATTAGAAAATTCCAAGGTGGTTATGAGCAAGGTGCACAATATGTAAATCCAGATATAACTGTTTTAGCTAATATGACTGGAACTACAAACGAAGCATGGAATAACCCAACAAAAGGTGCAGAATTAACAAAAGCTCAAATTGATGGTGGTGCTGATGTTGTATACCAAGCTGCTGGTGGAACAGGTATTGGTGTTCTTCAAGCTGCGGCTGATGCCGGCATTATGGGTATCGGAGTTGACTCTAATCAAAACTGGATGCACCCAGGTAACATGTTAACATCTATGTTGAAGAGATTAGATCTAACAATTTTTGAACAAGCTAAAAATGTTGAGTCAGGCAGATTTGAATCTGGCATAAACATTCTTGGTCTTTCAGAAGGAATGGTTGGTTATGCAACTGAAGATGGAATGGTAACATCTGAAATGGCTGCTGCCGCAGATGCTGCTGCTGCAGATATTGCGAGCGGTGCTCTAGTTGTTGCTGACTGGTCACAAGAGTAGATACTAAAATAAATATTTGGTGAGACCAAAGATTAATAAATAATTTATGGTCTCACCTATCTTAGAATTAACGAATATAAATAAATCATTTGGTCATGTTCAGGCCAACAAAAATATTAATCTCAAAATAAATAAAGGAACAATTCACGGCATAATTGGAGAAAACGGAGCAGGTAAATCTACTTTGATGAGTATAGTCTTTGGTCTTTACCAAGCTAATTCGGGTTCAATTAAGATTAATGGAAAAGAAATTAATTTAAGATCACCAAGAGATTCAATAATAAACGGCATTGGAATGGTTCACCAACATTTTATGTTGGTAGAAAATTTTACTGTACTTGAAAATATAATTCTTGGTTTTGAAGGTGAAACAGTATTTGGAGAAAAATTACAAAAGGCAAAAGAAGATTTAGAAAAATTATGTCAAACATATAATTTTAATATTGATCTTGATGCCACTATTTCGGATTTATCTGTAGGTTTTCGTCAAAGAGTGGAAATATTAAAATCTTTATACAGAGGAGCAGAAATTTTAATTCTTGATGAGCCAACAGGAGTACTTACACCTCAAGAAGTTGATGAGTTATTTAAAATTCTACGATCATTAAAAGAAGAAGGCAAAACCATAGTATTAATTACGCATAAATTAATTGAAATAATGGATTTAACAAGTGAAGTATCAGTGATGCGTCAAGGCGAAATGGTTGGGCATACAAAAACTGAAGATACAAGCAAAGAACAACTAGCCGAAATGATGGTAGGAAGAAGTGTCTTACTTAGAGTTGATAAAAAAGAAATAAAAAAAGGGGAGTCCATTTTCAAAGTTAATAATCTTTCAGTCAAAGACGATCTAGATGTAACGCGTGTAAAAGATGTAAACCTAGAAATATGTTCTGGAGAAATTCTGGGTATTGCTGGTGTAACTGGTAATGGACAAACTGAATTATTAGAAGCACTTTCTGGGATTAGAAAAGTAGAGTCTGGAAACATTGAATTATTTGGTGAAAAAATTTCTGATCAGAATAATTTCTTAAACCCAAGAATGCTTAAAGAAAAAGGTTTAGCACATGTACCTGAAGACAGGCAAAGAATGGGTTTAATAAGTGATTTCAAGGCTCATGAAAATTTAATTTTTGGTTATCATGATCAAGAGCCATATTCAAAATCTGCAATTTTGAACAATAAAGAAATTACTGAATATTCAAATAAGGTTATGCAAGAATATGATGTCAGACCTAATTCTCCAAACTTAATAACATCTAATTTTTCAGGAGGTAATCAACAAAAAATTATTTTGAGTAGAGAGCTTAATGAAAATCCAAAAGTTCTTTTAGTGGGGCAGCCAACAAGAGGTGTAGATATTGGAGCAATCGAGTTTATTCATCAACGTCTTATTGACATGAGAGATAAGGGCGCAGCAATATTATTAGCATCAGTTGAGTTAGATGAAATCTTATCTTTATCAGACAGAATAATCGTTATGTTTGATGGAAAAATTGTTGGAGAAAAGGAAAATAAAAATGTTACTGATCGTGAACTAGGATTGCTGATGGCTGGTGTTGCATAATGAGTAATATTGTAGTCGATAAATCAAAAGTTCCATGGTGGGTCTCTAATGTTATTGTTCCATTAGTAAACTTAACATTAGCGTTATTAGTTTCAGGACTTTTTGTTTTTATTGCAGGTGAAAATCCAATAGAGGCTGTTAAGTTAATTATTTATGGATCATTTGGTTATATCCAAGGATTTGCTTATACACTTTATTACACAACAAATTTTATTTTTACTGGGCTAGCTTTTGCTGTGGCTTTTCACTGTAGACTTTTTAATATTGGAGGAGAGGGTCAAGCATACATAGGTGGACTAGGTGTTTTTTTAGTAGCAATAAATTTAAGTTTTCTTCCTGTTCCAATCGTTTGGCTTTTAGCAATCTTTGGTGCATTTTTATTTGGTGCAGCATGGGCTTACATACCTGCTTATCTTCAATCAAAAAGAGGAAGTCATGTTGTTATAACAACAATAATGTTTAATTTTATTGCTTCATCTTTAATGATTTTCTTACTTGTAGATGTGATTAGAGATACAAATCAAATGGCACCTCATACAGTAAAGCTTCCAGAAGAAATTTGGTTACCGAGCTTTGAGGCATTCTCTGGAATTCTTGGAATCAAAATAAGATATTCACCACTTAACCTTACTTTTTTATTAGCAATTGCATCATTATTCTTTGTTTGGTTTTTAGTTTGGAAAACTAAATGGGGTTATGAAATGCGAGCAGTAGGACACAATACTCAAGCAGCAATATATGCAGGAATATCACCACATAAAAATATTATCATCGCGATGTGTATTTCTGGAGGTTTAGCTGGTCTACTTGGAGTCAATGAAATTCTTGGTGTAAGTCATAAAATTCAAGCAGGCTTTCCAGCAGGATATGGATTCACAGGAATTGCAGTTGCATTAATGGGCAGAAATCATCCGATTGGAATTTTACCAGCAGCATTTTTATTTGGAATTTTATACCAAGGAGGATCAGAAGTTACTTTCGAAATGCCAAACATAACTAGATATATGTTTGTTGCTGTTCAAGGATTAATAATATTATTTAGTGGAGCATTAGAAAATCTTTTTAGACCGCAAATAGAAAGCTTTTTTGTTAGAAGACTTAATAGAGAGGTAAATGCGTAATGGAGTTTTTATCTGATATTGCTTCTTTAATTAATTCTACATTAAGAATATCTACGCCATTAGTTTTTGCAGCAATGGCTGGTATATTTGCTGAAAGATCAGGTGTAATAGATTTTAGTTTAGAAGGTAAAATGCTTATGGCTGCATTTGTAGCAGCTGTTGGTTCTTACTATTTAGGTAACCCATGGTTAGGTTTATTATTAGCTATAATTGTATGTGTGTGTTTATCAATGTTACATGGATTTGCTTCGGTAACGCACAAAGGCGATCAAGTAGTATCATGTGTTGCTATAAATATTTTAATTATTGGTTTAACAACTGCTCTAGCAGCTGCCTGGTTTGGACAAGCAGGTCTGACGCCAACATTAAATGAAGATCAGCGTTTTTTAGAAATTCATCTTCCCTTTTCTGATGCACTGAGAGATATTCCGGTTATTGGAACACTTTATAGTGATATATTAAGTGGTCATTATGTTTTTGTTTATTTAGCATATCTTTCTGTTCCACTAGTTTTTTGGATAGTATTTAAAACTAGCTTTGGTTTGCGTCTTAGAGCAGTCGGAGAAAATCCAAGTGCCGTTGATACTGCTGGAATCAATGTCTTTACTATGAGATATAAGGCACTAGCAATCAATGGAGTGTTAATTGCTTTTGCGGGAGCTCATTTATCAACTGCTGTTAATGCAAATTTCTTCAGAGAAATGTCAGCAGGAAGAGGATACTTAGCACTAGCAGCAATGATCTTTGGAAAGTGGCATCCTAAAACAGCTTTAATTGCTTGCCTACTTTTTGGATTTACAGATGCTCTTCAAATCAGACTTCAAGGTGTTGAATTACCTGCAATTGGCGAGATACCAGTTCAATTAATACAAGCTCTTCCATACATACTAACAGTAGTATTACTTGCTGGTTTTGTTGGAAAAGCAATTGCGCCTAATGCTATTGGACAACCTTACATTAAAGAAAGATAATTAAATACTTTTTTAAAAAAAATTCCTATATACTTTATTTTTGCTAGGAGAAAATATGTCAATACTAGAAAAATACATGAAGGTATTTAATGAAAAAGATGAATCAGGAATGAACGAAATTATCCATGATGATTTCAAATTTATAATGCATTCTAGTGGTAATGTTTTATCAAAGTCCGACGTTATAGGCTGGGCTATGAGTGATGACATTAATGATGATAAGTCTAGAATTGTATACGAAAATGACGAGATCGGGATACATCACTCTTTCGTTACTTTTAAAGATGGTAACACACAAGCTGTGATGGCAGTATACAAATATAAAGATGGCAAAATAATTTCATTAGAAACTGGGGCAACCAACATGCCAAAATAAAAAAAGTGGAACTTTAAGTTCCACTTTTAAATTAACTTAAATTATTTTTATTGTTCTAAATCGAAACGATCAGCATTCATCACTTTGTTCCAAGCTTTAATAAAGTCTTTTTTCATTTTTTCTTCACTATCATCACTTGCATAAAGTTCTGCTATCGCTCTTAATTGAGAATTGGATCCAAAAACAAGATCTACTCTAGATGCAATTCTTACTTTTTCTCCTGTAATTTTATCTGTAGCTTCATATGAATTACTTCCAGTTGGCTTCCAACTGACACCCATATCTAAAAGCTTATCAAAAAAAACATTTGTTAACTTACCTTTTGTATCAGCAAATAATCCTCTTTGATCTGAACTTATACCCATAGATCTCATACCACCAACAAGTACCGTCATTTCAGGAGCAGTTAGCCCTAATAGTTGTGCCTTATCCAACATTAATTCCTCAGCAGTAACATCATAATTCATTTTTAAATAATTACGAAAAGCATCTGCTTCTGGCTCTAAAACTGCAAATGAATCAATATCAGTTTTATCTTGAGTGGTATCACCTCTGCCTGGAGTAAAAGGCACTTCCATCCCAGTTGCTTGTTCCACACCCACATTACCAGCAAGGACAATTACATCAGCTACTGAAGCTCCTGTTTCTTTCGCAATAGGTTCAAGAATACCAAGAACTTTTTTTAATTGCTTTGGTTTATTTACTTCCCAATCTTTTTGAGGAGAAAGTCTAATTCTTGCTCCATTAGCTCCACCTCTCATGTCTGATCCTCTAAATGTAGAGGCACTTGCCCAAGCAGTTTCAACCATTTCTTGAGTGGTTAAACCACTACTTAAAATTTTAGCTTTTACTGTTTCAACATCATAGTTTGAATCACCTTGAGGCACAGGGTCTTGCCAAATCAATTCCTCTTCTGGAACTTCTGGTCCCATATATCTCGTTTTTGGACCCATATCTCGATGTAGAAGTTTAAACCAAGCTCTAGCAAATTGATCAGCAAAATATTCTGGGTCTTTGTGAAATTTTTCTGATACTTTTCTGTATTCAGGATCTTCACGCATTGCCATATCTGCTGTTGTCATCATTGTAGGAACTTTTACTGATGGATCATCAACTTGAGGAGCCATGTGTTCTTCTTTTTGATCAATCGCATGCCAGATTTGAGCACCTGCTGGACTTTTTACTAACTTCCATTCGTAACCAAGAAGCATATCAAAATATCCATTATCCCACTGGGTTGGATTAGGTGTCCATGGTCCTTCTATACCACTTGTTGTAGTATCACGACCAACACCTGAACCGTGCAAGTTATTCCAACCTAAACCCATTTGTTCCAAAGGAGCACCTTCTGGTTCTGCTCCAACTAGAGCTGGATCACCAGCACCATGTGCTTTACCAAAAGTATGTCCACCTGCAGTTAGTGCTACAGTTTCAGTATCGTTCATTGCCATTCTTGCAAAAGTTTCTCTTATATCTTTTGCACTAGCAAGTGGATCAGCTTTTCCATCTGGTCCTTCAGGGTTTACGTAAATCAATCCCATTTGCACTGCTGCAAGTGGATTATCCAAAATTCTATCACCAGTATACCTTTTATTTTGAAGCCATTCTTCTTCAACACCCCAGTAAATATCTTCTTCTGGAGCCCAAATGTCAGGACGTCCACCACTAAATCCAAAAGTTTTACCTCCCATAGATTCAATTGCGACGTTACCTGTTAAAATAAATAAATCAGCCCAACTAATTTTATTTCCATATTTTTTCTTTATTGGCCAAAGAAGCCTTCTTGCCTTATCTAAGTTACCATTATCCGGCCAACTGTTTAAGGGAGCAAAACGTTGAGCTCCTGTTCCACCACCACCACGGCCATCACCAGTTCTATAAGTTCCAGCAGCATGCCATGTCATACGAATAAAGAAACCACCATAATGACCATAATCAGCTGGCCACCAATCTTGAGAATCAGTCATCAGATTATGGAGGTCTTTTTTTAATGCAGCATAATCTAATTTTTTGAACTCTTCTCGATAGTTAAATCCAACTTCCATTGGATCTGATTTACGATCATGTTGATGAAGTATGTTTAAGTTAAGTTGATTTGGCCACCATTCGCGGTTTGATGTACCTTCTCCCATATTTTTCGTAATTGCTCCGTGCATTACAGGGCATTTACTTTCTGCATCCATTTTGAACCTCCGTTATTTAATACTAATATATAAAGAATTTAAATTAAAGAAAAGTGAAAACTATAACTCAATTTTGAAATTTTCAGGTCGCCACGTCGCAGGTGCAAGTTCAAAATCATCAAAATCAAAAGCAGGTGCGACAGTGCATCCAATTAAACTGAAAGCACCAGAAGATCTCATAGCAAACCATGTGTTTGCTGTTACGGTGTAAATATAATTATGATCTGACCCTAAAGAAAAAACTTCATAATTAACTCCATCATTCGATGTGAAAACTTCTAGAGGATCTCCAGAATAAAAATGTAATATTTCATTTTTAGTTAATCGATGCCAATGTGATTTTTCACTCTTTTTTAATAGGTAATAAATTTGACTAACATTATCGTTCTTTAAAATTTCAACATAATGCCCTCCTTCAGGATGACTAATCATATTGAGTTTTTTAATTAAATTATCTGCTTCCACTTAGATTAAATGACCAAGTTTACTTTTCTTAGTTGAGATATATTTTTCATTATATTTATTTGTGTCTGAGAAAATAGGAACTCTTTGATTTACTTTGATACCCATATCTTCAAGCGCTTTTATTTTTTTTGGATTATTAGTCATCAAATCTAATTTTTTGATTGCTAAATATTTTACCATTCCAGCAATATTTTCATATGTTCTCTCATCATCTTTGAAACCTAGTTGATGATTAGCTTCAACGGTATCTAGTCCCTTATCTTGTAAGCTATATGCTTTAATTTTGTTTGAAAGACCAATGCCTCTTCCTTCTTGTTGAAGATAAAAAATAACCCCTCTTCCATTTTGAGCAATTTGTTTTAATGATTCAGTTAGTTGGAATCTACAATCACATCTCATACTAAAAAATGATTCCCCTGTAATACACTGCGAATGAATTCTTGATAAAACTGGCTCATCGGTAAGCAAGTCACCCATACATATTGCTAAATGATCTTTAGATTCATTTTCATCTGTAAAGGCATGTACAGTGAACTCCCCAATATCTGTTGGAAGTTTACTAGTCTCAATAAACTTTAATTTGTCTGACATTATAGTTTAGTAGGATTTTGGGCACCTTTATATACTTCTTCAGGATCAAAAACTTTTTCTTTCTCTTCAAATTTAAGAACAACTTTAGAGCTAGAATTATCCAATGGAATACTTCTATAAAAACATGATCTATATCCTACATGACAGCTAGCACCACCTTTGACATCAACCCTTAACCAAACACAATCTTGATCATCATCAATTCTTATTTCTTTTATCTTCTGCGTTAATCCACTTGTTTTACCTTTGTGCCAAAGGGTATTTCTACTTCTAGAAAAATAAACAGCTTCACCCAAACTTATAGTTTTTTTAAAAGCTTCTTCATTCATATAACCTTGCATAAGTAGTTCACCAGATGAAAAATCTGTTGTTACAACGGGTATTAGACCATTTGAATCAAATTTCGGAGCAAGCTCATTTGACTCTTCAACTTGTTCTATAGATTTTCTTTTTTCAAATTGAATGTTATTCATTTTTTAATTTTTCAGCAGCTTCTAATGCAAAGTAAGTTAGTATACCATTTGCCCCAGCTCTTTTAAAAGATAAAAGAGATTCCATTACAACTTTTTCATTAAGCCAACCTTTATTAATTGACTCTTTTATCATCGAATATTCACCAGATACTTGGTAGGCAAAAGTTGGAACTTTAAATTCTGATTTTATTCTAGAAATAATATCAAGATAAGGCATACCAGGTTTAACCATTACCATATCTGCACCTTCACTTATATCTAATCCAACTTCTCTAATAGCTTCATCACTGTTTGATGGATCCATTTGATATGTTAATTTACCATCTTTACCCAAATTAGAACCAGAACCTATAGCATCTCTAAAAGGTCCATAAAAACCCGAAGCATATTTTGCGGCATAAGAGAGAATAAGGGTATCTGCTAAATTGTTTGAATCTAATGCAGTTCTTATTCTTCCCACTCTTCCATCCATCATATCCGACGGGGCGATTACATCACAACCAGCATTCGCTTGGACTAGAGCCTGTTGTTCCAAAACCTCCAAAGTTTTATCATTATCTATTTTATCATTTATAACTAAACCATCATGCCCATGGTCCGTAAAAGGATCTAACGCAACATCACATATAATACCAATATTTGGAAAATCTTTTTTGATACTTTTAATTGATCTGCACACCAAATTATTTTCATCTACAGCTAAACTTCCCTCAGAATTTTTAAGGCCACTTTCAATTTGCGGAAAAATTGCAATGGCAGGAATATTAAATTTAACAGCTTTCTCTACTTCATTTAAAAGTTTATCAATAGAGTATCTGCTAACACCAGGCATCGAATTAATAGGATCATCAACCTTATTTCCCTCGCATACAAATAGAGGCAAGATTAAATCATTAACACTAAGGGTATTTTCAGCAACCAAACGACGAGAAAAGTCTTTCATTCTATTACGTCTAAGTCTTGTACTTGGAAACTTTCCTTGCGTGTTATTCATTTTTTATTCTATTGGTGACTTTGCTTCTTTAGATAAGCTAGTAACAATATCTTCTAATTTAAAGGTCTTTGTTTCAGACGAGCCAATTCTTCTAACGGATACTGTTTTATCTTGAGCTTCTTTTTTTCCAACAGCAATAATTGCTGGCACTTTAATATTACTGTGTTCACGTATTTTATAACCAATTTTTTCATTACGTGTATCTATTTCAGCCCTAATTCCTTTTGATACTAATGCTTTTTGTACGTCATATGCATACTCATCAGTATCAGATGTAATTGTAGCAACTACTGCTTGCAATGGTGAAAGCCAAAAGGGAAGATGGCCTGCATAATGTTCAATTAGAATACCGGTAAATCTCTCTAAGGAACCAAATAAAGCTCTATGCAACATGACTGGTATTTTTTTATTACCATCTTCTCCAATATAAGTAGCTCCTAATCTTCCAGGTAAATTTAAGTCTACTTGTAGTGTTCCGCATTGCCAGTCTCTGCCAATTGCATCTCGTAAAACAAACTCTAATTTTGGACCGTAAAATGCACCTTCTCCTGGATTGAGTGTATACTCAAGACCTGTTGCCTCCATGGCTTGCATTAATGCAGCCTCAGCTTTATCCCAAATAGTATCATCCCCTACGCGTTTTTCAGGACGGTCAGAAAATTTAATTCTAACATTATCGAAACCAAAGTCCTTATAGATACTAAGTATCAAATCACATACCGTTTTACTCTCTTGTGTAATTTGATCTTCTGTACAAAATATATGTGCATCATCTTGTGTGAATGCTCTCACCCTCATTAATCCATGAAGAGCACCCGATGGTTCATAACGATGTACTTTTCCGAATTCAGATAATAGAAATGGTAAGTCTCTATAACTTTTTAATCCTTGTTTGAAAATTTCTACAGCGCCAGGGCAATTCATTGGTTTGATAGCATAAATTTTATCGTCTTTTGCTTCAGTTCTAAACATCATGTCACTAAATTTGTCCCAGTGACCAGACGTTTCCCATAGAGACTTATCCATCATGTCTGGTGTATTAGTTTCTACGTAACCTGCCTTGTCTTGTCTCTTTCGCATATAATTTATTAGCGACTGGAATAATGTCCAACCTTTAGGATGCCAAAACACCGCCCCAGGAGCCTCTTCCTGAAAATGAAACAAATCCATTTCTCTTCCTAGTTTTCGGTGATCTCTTTTTTCTGCTTCTTCAATTTGTAAAAGGTGTTGTTCAAGATCCTTTTCTGTTGCCCAGGCCGTTCCATAAATTCTTGTTAGCATTGTATTAGATGAATCACCTCGCCAGTAAGCGCCAGCAACTTTCATTAATTTAAATGCTTTACCAATTTGTTTTGTTGAAACCATATGAGGGCCTCGGCACAAGTCTAACCAATCACCTTGTTTGTAAATACTAATTTCCTCATTATCAGGCAGATCATTAATTAGTTCAACTTTGTAGTTTTCACCTTTATCTTTAAAATATTTTATCGATTCCTCTTTAGACCACACTTCTCTTATGAAATTTTTATTTCTTTGAATAATATCATGCATCTTTTTTTCAATTTTTGGAAGATCTGCAACAGTAAAAGGTTCATCTCTTGCAAAATCATAATAAAAACCATTTTCAATTGCTGGACCAATTGTAACTTGTGTTCCGGGGAATAATTCCTGGACAGCTTCTGCCATTACATGAGCACAATCATGTCGTATTAATTCAAGTGCTTCCTCGCTATCTCTTTTTAAAATCGATACAGATGCATCACCATTAATAGGTAAACTAATATCTTTTATCTCATGATTAATTTTTATAGCAACTGATTCTTTGGCAAGAGATTTAGAAATTTGCGATGCCAATTCAAGACCATTGATGCCTTTATCAACTTCCTTTTTATTTCCATCTGGAAATGTAATTATTATCTTTTCACTCATCTAGATTTCCGCCAAATCGTTCCTTTATCAGTATCTTCTATTTCTATGCCTTTATCTTTTAATGTGTCCCTAATAGTATCTGCCAAATTAAAATTTTTATTGCGTCTAGCTTCATTACGTTCATTTATCAACCTTTCAATTTCTTCAGTATTTTCAGTATCTTTTTGATTATAACCTAACCAATTTCCTGGATCATCTAAAAGAATACCTAATATTTTACCGGCAGAAAGAAGATTTTTTTTGATTTCTTTTTTTCTTTCATCAGATGCAGATGAAGCATCATTTGATTCTTCATTAAGTTTTGCAATGACTTTAGGTGTATTCAAATCATCTAAAAATGATTCCATTATAGAATCAGAAGGTAAGTTAGAATCTATTTCAACTTCTGAGAGCTCTAATAGAACTCTATAAAGTCGATCTATCATTTTGCTATTTTGTTCAATGATTTCTTCTGTCCAGTTCAATGGCTGTTTGTAATGAGCTGACAACAATGTTAATCGCAAAACCTCTCCCTTGTATTTTTTATTGAGATCATGAACGAGTCTAATATTGCCAATTGACTTTGACATTTTTTCTCCCTCAACATTAACAAATCCATTATGAAACCAATAAGTTGCAAAATCTTTGGGATCTTTATTTTTAGATATGGAACAAGTTTGTGCTATTTCATTTTCATGATGCGGAAACACCAAGTCAATACCACCGCTATGGATATCAAAAGGAAGGCCCAATGATTTTTCTGACATAACGGAGCACTCTAAATGCCATCCTGGTCTTCCAAATCCCCAAGGTGAATCCCAACCAGGTAAGGGTGAGGGAGATGGTTTCCATAAAATAAAATCTGCTGGATCTTTTTTGAACGGCGCTACTTCAACACGGCTTCCAGCTATTTGTTCATCTCTATTTCTTTTTGAAAGAATTCCATAATTATCAAAACTTGGCACATGAAATAAAACATGACCCTCTTTTTCATAAGCTTTATTTTCATCAATTAATTTTTTTATTAACTCGATCATTTCTTTAATATGATCAGTTGCCCTTGGTTGAATATCAGGAAGATTAACGCCAAGTGCACTCATGTCATTATTGTAAATCTCTGTATATTTATTTGTGATAACACTAATATCCTCACCTGTTTCTTTAGAAGCTTCTATAATCTTGTCATCAATATCAGTGATATTAGACACATAGGTCACTTGTTTAAATTGTGTTTTTAATACACGGACTAATAAATCATTTACAACTGCCATACGCGCATTACCTATGTGCGCAAAATTGTAAACAGTTGGACCGCAAGCATATATTCTTACATGATCTGGATTAACTGGTTTAAAAAATTCTTTTTTACCACTTAATGTGTTTTGTAACTGTAATGACATCAATATAATTTTTAATAATTAAGTTCTATTACCACGGGTTCGCCATGAACTAAAATGATTGCGGCTTTTTCAAATGATGGAGGACCTTTTGGTTGATAATTATTACTAAAGGCAAAACCTTCTTTTGGTCTCCAGAATAACCCAGTCTTTAATTTTCCATCTGAATCTTCATCGTGATAGGCAACAATTGCTATTTTTCCTTCATGTATCTTACTCAAAGGAACTACAACCTCACCCTTTTGCACTCTTTTTCTAACGCTCTCAATTGCTAATTCTTCATCCAAAAAGCTCTCTTTTGAGTCATATATCTTAACATCAATGTAGCCATCACCATGTTCTACATTTGGAAAAATGATAGTTCCATGTGCAAAAAGACCTAAAGACCATGTGACTGTTAAGCCAAAAAAGAATATTTTAGTAAAAAAACTTTTCATATAAGTATCCTAATTATAATAGAATCAAGTGCTGAACAATAAAGAATATCTAAATAGACTATATCAATCAGATAAACCTCTTATAATTTATAAAACTGATAAGGGTTATGACATCTATACTGATTTTTCTAGAAGAATTATTATTAATAAAAAAAATCTAAAATATTTTCTTAATATCCAATCAAAATCAAAAAAATCTAAGATTGAAGAATTGAATTGTTATGTTGGTTTCTTTGGTTATAAACTTCTTTGTCAAAATATAGGAATAAAGTTTCCAAAACAGCGATCTAAAAATTTTCATAGCGGTGTATTTTACAGGCCTCAAACTAAAATTAGTATTGGTAAAAAAATAACAATCAAAAGCATTAAATCCAATTTTAGAAATATAAGTATCAATACAAAAAAATATTTAGAGTTAAATAAAAAGTTTAATCTTAATTTATCTTTAAAGCAGTACTCTAAGATATTTAATGATTTCTCTAAAAATATTAAACAGGGAAAAACTTATCAAATTAAAATAGCTCAAACATATTCGAAAAAAGGTAATATCAATTCTATTGATCTTTTTTGGAAGCTAATGAAAATGAATGAATCGCCTGAAAGTTTTCTTATCAGGGAAAAAGACTATAATATCGTAAGTTGTTCACCAGAGACACTCATATTGAAAAAAAATAACACAATTAGAACTAAACCTATTGCTGGAACATTAAGAAAAACAAAGCAGTTAAATAAAAATAAAGCTCTCACATTCTTCAGAAGAAATGAAAAAGAAACCAAAGAACATAATATGATTGTTGATATGGAAAGAAATGATCTCTCTAAAATTTGTAAAACAGGATCTGTAAAAATAGATAAACTAAAAAAGGTGGAGGAATATCGAGATCTTTTTCATTACGTTACGACAATCAAGGGAGTTATAAAAAATAAAATGAGTAACCATGATATAATTTCTTCTTTAATGCCAGGTGGTTCAGTCATTGGTTGTCCAAAAATTAGTACTATTCAACTTCTAAATAGAAAAGAAAAATTTGACAGAAATATTTATACAGGCAGTTTTGGAATTATACATTCAAATGGTGATATGCGATTTAATATAATGATTAGAACACTACTTAATTTTAAAAATGATATTGAATTATCAGTTGCTAGTGGTGTGATCTTAGGTAGTACTGCAAAAAAGGAATATAATGAAAATTATATTAAAGCTAAATCACTTTTAGATCTATTTAACTAATGATTTATCTCATTGATCACGAAGACTCATTCACATACAATTTAGCACATCTACTAGATAGTATTGAGCCAACATTTGTTTCAAATTATTATGAAATAGATCAAACAAAACTAGAAAAATCTTCTACCATCGTTCTTTCACCAGGCCCTGGTGAACCAAAAGATTATCCATTAACAACTAAGATCTACAATAAATATAAAGGTAAGAAAAAAATATTAGGAATATGTTTAGGTTTCCAACAAATAGTTTTTTGTGAAGGAGCTAAAATAGTTCAACAAAAAAATATTCTTCATGGTTATCAGAGTCATATTAAAGTAACTAACGATAAATCAATTTTTAAAAAAAATTTTAATTTTTTAGGAGGTCGATATCATTCCTTAAAAATGGCTGAACCATTTGTTTCTCAATCAATGATAATTACAATGCGTTGTATAAAAACAAATGTAGCAATGGCGGTTGAAGATGATATTAATAAAGTCTATGGATTACAGTTTCACCCAGATTCATTTTTAACTCCACATGGAAAATATCTTATTAAAAAAATCCTTTCACGCTAAGAATTTTAAATTACTTAAGTTCAATTCTCTTTGGGGTTACAAGGGTATCTTTACAACCATTAGACTATTTGGCAAAGAACCAAATTTTATCTTAGTTGATCAGCATTTAAAAAAACTAAATAAAGATTTAAGATATTTTGGTATTGATGTTAAGATTTCAAAAAATTTTTTAACTAATTTTTTAAATAAATATTCTAAAATTAAAAATTACGACCACCTATTAAGAATTGCAGTCACAAAAAAAATAATCTCATTATCTGTGCGTAAACGAAACAAACATCATAAGTATTTTACTGCAGTATTTTTTAGATTCCAACGGGCTTTACCTAACTTCAAAAACTTACAGTACAAAAAAATAATTTCTTTACAAAAAAAAATTAATTTACAAAAAGAAGAAATTCTTTTTTATTTTAACAATAAAATTTTAGAAGGTTCTACGACCAATTTAATTTTTGTAAATGGTAATAAGTTATTTATTCCAAAAAATTACTATTATTATGGAATTACTTTAGAATTCTTAATTAAAAATCTACCTTATAAAATTTATAGAACAGATATTAATATTTCTAGTTTACATCAATTTAGTGAAATACTTTTAGTTGGCTCTGGTAAAGGTGTGGTTAGTATTTCTTTTATTAAACAATTTAATTGGTATAGGTCTTCAATGAAAATATATAATTTTTTATCAAAAAAATATTCAAAAATATTATCGAAATGAAATTAGGGAAATATAATTTTAAACTAACTAGTCCAACGGTAATGGGAATATGCAATGTTACTCCTGACTCTTTTAGTGATGGTGGAAAGAGCTTTAAAAGTTCAGATGCACTAAAAAATATCAAAGAAATG
Organism: uncultured Alphaproteobacteria bacterium; assembly: GCA_902518895.1. Classification (GTDB taxonomy): domain Bacteria; phylum Pseudomonadota; class Alphaproteobacteria; order HIMB59; genus CACPNW01. The sequence goes on from CABYHL010000012.1 coordinate 29,200, forward strand.
ATAAAAAATGGAGCAAGTATTATTGATATTGGAGCAGAAAGTACAAGACCGGGTTCAGATCCATTAACACACAAAGAAGAAGTTAAAAGATTAGATCCGATATTAAAAAAATTGCCAAAAAATAAATTTGTCATATCAGTTGATACCAATAAAATTGAAACTCAAGAATATGCATTGAATATGGGAGCACATATTATAAATGATGTCTTCGGTGGTTCAGAAGATTTATTCTTTTTAACTAAAAAATTTAAAACCGGTTTAATTTTAATGCACACACCTGCACCACCGAAAACTATGCAAAAGAAAATACACTCATATAATAATGTTGTACAAGATATTAAAAAAATATTTCTTCAGAAAATTAAACAATTAGAAAAAATAAAAATTCCTTCATCCAAAGTTTGGTTTGACCCAGGTATTGGTTTTGGTAAAAATTTAAAACAAAATATAGAAATCATGCAAAAAATTAATCAGTTTAAGTTTAAAGGATATGGATTATTATTAGGATCATCTAGAAAAAGCTGGATCAACTTCATAGATAAAAGTGAAACAAATCAAAGATTGGGAGGATCAATCGCTTCTGCATTATATTGTTATCAAAAGGGAGTTGATATATTTAGAGTTCACGACATAAAAGAAACGTCTCAATCATTAAAAATTTTTGAAAAACTATGTTCAAAGTAGAAATTAAAAACTTATCCATCAGTGCAAACATAGGTATCACTGCTCAAGAGCGAAAGAATAAACAGTTATTAGAGGTAACATTAGAATTTAGCTATCCTGTTAAAAACTCACTAGATTTAAATAATATAAATAACGTGAAGGATTATTCATCTATTACAAAATATTTAAAAACTTTCATAAAGGAATCTCAATCACATACTCTTGAGCATTTAATAATAAAAACATCCAATGCTCTTGAAAAAAAATTTAAAATAAAAAAAGTTAAAATTACAATTAATAAAACAGCTGTAGCAAAAAAATATGGAGCTGAATCTCTAAGTGTATCAAACTGAAACAATAATCGCACTTGGCTCAAATCTAGGTAATGCTATATTTAATTTACGCTGTGCCGTTAGAGAATTAGAAAATATTGGTAATATAAAAAAATTTGCAAATATTTATATTTCTTCTCCTTATGGATACAAATCGCAAAGTAATTTTTTTAATACTGCAATAAAACTATTAACCAACCAGCAGCCATTAGAATTAATAAATAATATTTATGAAATTGAAAAAAAATTAAAAAAGAATAAAAAAATTATCAATGGTCCAAGAAACATTGATTTGGATATTATTTTTTTTGGCAAACAAATATTTAATAAAAAAAACTTAATAATTCCTCACCCAAGAGCAGCTGAAAGAGACTTCGTGTTATATCCAATACTTGATATTGATCCATTTTTCAGACATCCGCTTGAAAAAAAATCAATAAACGTATTGTCAAAAGAATTGCAAAATAAATATATTATTAAACGATTATCCTACCGAAATTTGATTTAAAAAATCTTTGAGTTTTGATTTAGAAATTAAATTTCTTTGATTTTTTAGGCTTCTAGAAATATCTAATCCAAAAGGTGTTATTTGTTTTAGAATGTTGGAAACATTTTTTTTGTCTATACCGCCACCAATATAAACTGG
>CABYHL010000013.1 GCA_902518895.1 uncultured Alphaproteobacteria bacterium
AAGCCATAAGAAATTATTTTTCAACTATAAATCGTAAACCAACAGATGTAGAAATTGAAACATTAGCACAGACGTGGTCCGAGCACTGTAAACACAAAATATTTTCAGCTAAAATTGATGATATTCAAGAAGGTATATTTAAAAAATACATTAAAGGCGCTACTGAAAAAATTATTCAATTAAGAAAAGATAATTTTTGTGTTTCTCTTTTTACAGATAATGCAGGTGGAATAGAATTTAATAAAGATTGGATTATTTGTCATAAAGTTGAAACACATAATACACCTTCAGCCTTAGATCCATTTGGTGGTGCAATCACTGGAATTGTTGGTGTTAATAGGGATTGTCTTGGATTTGGAAAAGGAGCAAAACCTATAGCGAATACGTATGCATATTATTTAGCAGACCCGAATAAGAAATATCAATTGTATCGTCAAAAAAATAAGGATCCAATGCTTCCAGCAAATTTCATTGCGAAGGGTATTATAAGTGGTGTTAGAGTTGGGGGAAATTGTTCGGGTATTCCTACTCCTCAAGGTAATGTATATTTTGATGACCGGTTTGCAGGAAAGCCCCTTGTATTTTGTGGAACAGTTGGAATTATTCCAAAAAAAATAAAAGGAAAATTATCACATAAGAAGAAAGCTAATCCAGGAGATATCATACTAATGGCTGGAGGCAGAGTAGGAAAAGATGGTATTCACGGTGCAACATTTTCATCGGAGGAATTAGATCCTAATAGTCCAGTTTCTGCAGTACAAATTGGTGATCCTATAACACAAAAGAAAATGTCTGATGTCATCATTAGAGAATTGCGTGATGAAAATCTTTACTCGAGCATAACAGATAATGGAGCTGGAGGATTATCATCATCAATTGGAGAAATGGCAAAAGAGAGTGGTGGTTTTATAGTTAATCTTGAAAAAGTTCCTCTCAAATATAATGGATTATATCCTTGGGAGATTTGGGTTTCTGAATCGCAAGAAAGAATGACACTAGCAGTACCTCCAGCGAACGTAAAAAAAGTTATAAATAGATTTAATGCAAGAGGTGTGGAAGCAACAATAATTGGTAAGTTTATTAAAAAAGAAAAAGCCATAGTAAAATACAATAAAACAGAAATTCTCAATTTAGATATGGAATTTCTTCATGAAGGTTATCCAAAATTAAATTTAAAAACATCTTTTCCAAAAATTAAAAAAGAAAAGAAAAAAATAATTAAGAAAAATTCTTTGATAGTTAAACTACATAAACTTCTCTCTAGTCCAAATATTGTATCAAAAGAATTTATAGCAACCCAATATGATCACGAAGTACAAGCAACCTCAATTATAAAACCATTACAAGGCGAAGGCAGAGTTTTTGGAAATGCTACTGCTATTAAACCCCTATTTGATGATGAAAAATCAATAGCTCTTTCTCAAGCTGCATATCCTCAGTACGCCGAAACAAATTCTTATGATATGGCTGGGTGCTCTATTGATACAGCATATAAAAATTTAATTGTAAGTGGTGCCAACTCAAAAAAAATTGCAATTCTTGATAACTTTTGTTGGTGCAGCTCGGATGAACCTGATCGCTTATATCAATTGAAAGAAGCAGCAAAAGCTTGTTATGATTATGCAGTTGCATACCAAACACCTTTTATTTCAGGAAAAGATAGTATGTTTAATGATTTTAAAGGTTTTGATAAAACTGGAAAATCAGTAAAAATTTCAATACCTCCAACATTGCTGATTTCTTCTATTGGAGTGGTAGATAAAATTTCACACTTAACAAAAATGACACCCGATGATGGTGATATACTTTTAGTATTAGGAAATACCCGTAATGAATTACAGGATAGTGTTTATTCCAAAATTATAGGTTATGAAAAATCAAAAAATCCAGTTGTAAATAGCAAGGATGCACTTCGCACATATAGAAATTTTGAAAAAGCAAATAAACTAGGAATTATAAATTCTGCAATTGGAATAGATTTGGGTGGAATTGGAATTGCAGTTACAAAGATGGCAATTGCTTCAAAGAAAGGTTTAACCATTGATTTAAAACTAAAAAATAAAATCTCAGTTGACCAATTTTTATTTTCTGAATCACAAAGTAGAATTCTTGTTTCCATGAAAAAAAATAAGTTAGCCAATTTTAAAAAAATATTTAAAGGTTCTGATTATACAATTATTGGCAAATGTACGGGCTTAGATATAGTTGAGTTTAAAGATAACAAAAAAATTATTAGAGGTAAAATTTCAGATTTTGCTAAGTCATACAAAAAAAATATTAAAGGGTTATGAACGTATTAGTCTTATCAGGTTATGGCATTAATTGTGAAAATGAAACACTACATGCATTTGAAGTAGTAGGCTTTAAAGGAAAAATTGTTCATATTAATGATCTAATACAAAATCCTAAACAACTTAATAACTATCAAGTATTCGCTATACCTGGGGGTTTTTCGTATGGTGATGATACAGGTTCAGGAAATGCAATGGCGAAAAAAATTCTGACCAATTTGTATGATCAACTAATAGATTTTTCATTAAAAGATAAATTAATTATAGGCATTTGTAATGGATGCCAGATATTAGTTAATCTTGGGTTAGTTCCAAGTCTAAATAAAAAAGATCCAGAAGTTGCAATGATTGAAAATAAATCTGGGAGCTATGAGTGTCGATGGGTTGATGTAAAAGTAAATAATAATAAATCACCATGGCTAAAAAATATTAGTATCTTGAACTTGCCTGTCGCCCATCAAGAGGGGCAATTCATGATACCTATTAATCTACTTAAAAGTATCAAAGCTAATAACCGTATTGGCTTACAATACATTAATAACCATAAAAAATTAGCAAAAGGTCAGTTTCCCTTTAATCCTAATGGATCTAAAGATGATATAGCTGCGTTAACAAATCAAAATGGGAATGTTCTTGCAATGATGCCTCACCCAGAAAGAGCATTGTATCATTATCATGTTCCTAATTGGCAAAACAATACTTCTAAAAAATTCGGTGATGGGTATAAAATTTTTATAAACGCAAAAAAATTTTTTGCATAAATTATACTGCTATATCTACTATTTTTTTCATAACAGTTGGCATTCTCGAACTAGAATAAGATGATTTCTTTATCCAATTACTTTTTGATAATTTTGCTTTTTTAACATTTCCATAAAAAATTTCTGTTTCTAAATCAAAATGACTAAATGAATATTCAAATGAACCTTTAGATTGTAATTTTGTTTTTATTTTTTGTATTTCTTGATCAGTAGTTAGCAATTTTTTATTTTTAACCCAGACATCATTTGGTACTTCAAGCATAGAGGCCAACATTCCTTTATTTGGTCTACTTCGTACTAGGATTTCATTCTTTTCATTCACAATTACGTAAGCTCTTGTGTACTTTATTGGCTTATTACTTTTCTTTTTTTGTTTTAAAGGAATTTTTTGCTGTAAATTCTTTTTATATGATTGGCAAAATTTATTAATTCCACAAATATTACATTTAGGGTTTCGTGGAAGGCAGATCTCTGATCCGTAATCCATAAAAGACTGAATTAAGTTTGAAGAATATTTATCTGAAATGAATTTTTTTCCCAAATCTTTAAGTTTATTTTTTACTTTATTAATTGGTTTATCGATAGCATGTAACCTAACCAAGATTCTCTCAATATTAGCATCAAGTGGCATTACTGATTTATTATATCCTATTCCAAGAATTGCTTTTGCAGTGTAATCTCCAATACCAGGAAGTTGGATGAGTTCATCATAAGTTTCTGGTATTTTATTTTTAAAATTATTTTTAATTATTTTTGCAGACTTTAATAAATTTCTTGCTCTTGAATAATAACCAAGACCTGACCAGAATTCCAAGATATTTGGCTCTGAAGTTTGCGCTAATTTATTTAGTGAAGGCCATTTTAAAATAAATTCATTAAATTTATTTTTTACGGTATTTACTGTTGTTTGTTGAAGCATATACTCACTTACAAACACAAAGTATGGATGAGGTAAATTTAGATTATTTTTCTTCCGCCATGGTAATTTTCTAGCATTTATAGAATACCATTGAAGTAAAAACTTTATTACTTGTGTTTCGTATTTAAACATATTGCTTTCATATTTAGGTACTATAAATTATTTATGCATATGGACAAAAAAAATTTAAAACGAAAAAGAACATTTGTTCCACAATCCATTGGCGATACTCTGAGGAAGGTAAATAGAAAATTTTCCTCTAAATATAATCGTACAGAATTTGTAATTAACTCCAAATGGCCTGAAATTGCTGGTAGTTATTTTAAAGAATATTCAGAACCGTTAAATGTTTCAAGGGTGCGTGATTTTGAAAATGATTTAGGAGAGACAGTATATAAAAATTATCTAAATGTGAGTGTTGCACCGGCCGCAGCCATTGAGTTTCAACACTTTAAGGACACTATAATTGAAAAAATTAATACTTATTTTGGCTATAAAGCTATAATGGACTTGAGAATTCATCAAAATTACATACCTAAACATACGTATATGAAACAAAGTAAGAATAAACAAATAAACAAAGATGACATAAGATTTGTTGAAGAAAACGTTAAAGAATTTCAAAATTCAGATTTGAAAAAATCGCTATTAAATTTAGGTAATAAAATTACAACTGAGGACAAATGATGAAAATTAGAATTTTATTTATTTCTATTATACTATCACTACTTTTTATTAATGCCAAAGCAGCTGAAAATTCAATACTAGACGTTAAAGATAATGATTTTTATATTGGAGAAGAAAATGCTCCAATCACAATTATAGAATATGCTTCAATGTCTTGTAGTCACTGTGCAGATTTTCATAATGATACTCTAGCAGAATTAAAAAAAGAGTTTATTGATACTGGTAAAGTTAAGTTTATTTTTCGTGATTTTCCCTTTAATTATCCAGCTCTTGCTGGAAGTATGATTTTAAGATGTGTGCCAGATGAAGTAAGATATGATTATATGAATGGCCTTTATAAGCTTCAAAATAATTGGGTTAATAGAGATCATTCAAAAACAAGATCTGAATTATACAAAATTATGCAAAGTGGCGGTATGCAACAAGAAGATTTTGATGCATGTTTAAGTAATGTGGATTTAGAGAATCAATTACTTGAGGGTGTAATGGAAGCGCAAAGAGAATATAAAATAGGCTCCACTCCGTCATTCATAGTTAATGGAGTTTTATATTCCGGGAATAAAAACATAAAAGAGTTTAGACAAATCATCGATAAAATATTATCACAATAGTTGATGATTAATTTTAGGACCCTTAAGGTCAAAGGCTTTAAGTCTTTTGTTGAACCCACAGAAATTTTGATTGAAAATGGCTTAACAGGTATTGTTGGTCCAAACGGATGTGGTAAATCGAATCTTGTAGAGGCTTTTAGGTTTGTTATGGGTGAACTTTCTCCTAAACAAATGAGAGGAAGTGAATTAGACGATGTAATCTTTAATGGAACAGATGATAGACCAGCATGGGATATTGCCGAGGTTACTATAGATTTAGATAATAAAGCAAGAAAAGCACCAAGTATTTTCAATGAAAATGATACCATTGAAGTAACTAGAAGAATTTGGCGAGGTGAAGGCTCAGAATATAGAGTTAATGGCAAGGAGGTGCGATTAAAGGATGTACAATTGCTATTTGCTGATGCAGCAACAGGTGCTCGTTCAACATCGATGGTTAGTCAAGGTAGAGTTGGAGCTATTATCGCAGCTAAACCTGAACAAAGAAGGACATTACTGGAAGAAGCTGCAGGAATTACTGGTCTTCACTCAAGACGACACGAAGCTGAATTACGATTAAATGCTACTGAAAATAATTTAGAGCGTGTAAAGGACGTATTAAAAGCACAAGATGAACAACTTACAATATTAAAGAAACAATCTAAACAAGCTGAAAGATACAAATACATTCAAAAAGATATTACTAAAGCAAGAGCAAGATTATTTTATAAGAAATGGATTGATGAAAAAGATAAATTAAAAAATGCCAATGAAAAAATTCAGTCTGAAACAAATGCTGTCAATGATCAAACACAAGTTGTAGCACAAATAAATGTTGAATTTGAAAAAGTTCAAGAAAGTCTTCCAAACCTTAGGCTCCAGGAAAGTAAGATTGCATCTGAGCTGCAGAAATATTCAATTAGTTTAGAAAATCAAGAAAAAGAAATTGAAAGAGCAAATATTGCAGTGGATGAAACAAAAGTTCGTATAGAGCAAATTAAAAATGATATTGATAGAGAAAAGTTTTTGTTCGAAGATGCAAAACAGAATCTTGAAAGGGTACAGGAAGAAAAATCAATTCTGTTAAAACAACAAGGTGATCTTTTTATTCAAACTGATGATGATTTAAATACTGAAAATGGTACTAATAAAAAAAATAATAATCCGATAATTGATTATCTAGACTTTGAAGATGGTATTGAACAAGCAATTGCTGCAGTTTTTTCAGATGAGTTAATTGCATCTATCGATGAAGAACAAAGTATTTTTTGGAGAAAATTGGATGTGGAAGATTCTTCCTTTAATCCAGAAATTACAAAATTTTCTTCTTTAATCAAAGCTCCAGATAATTTGAAAAAGAAGTTAGAATTTGTTGGATTAATAGAAAATAAAGAAAATATTTTAGAAGTTCAAAAAAACTTAAAACCAGGACAAATATTAGTTAGCAAACTAGGAGAAATTTGGAGATGGGATGGATATGTATCTAAAGGTAAACAAAATAATTCTACTAAAGCTATATTAGAGCAACTAAAAAATAGAAGAATAAAGCAATTAAGTGCAGAAGAAAAACAATGGAATGATATTTCTGCAAAAGCAAATCAAAGAATAGAAGAGTTAAATTCAAGGCAAAGTTCATTAATTGGTGAATTATCAAATCTCCAATCCGTTCCTGAAGATGTATCAAGTGAAAAATTAAAAATACAAAAATTGATTGATGAAAATAAGAATTCTTACGAGCAAATAGCTGAGCAACTTCGTCAAACTGAGCAAAATTCTAATGAAATCAATAAGAAATTAAAACTAGAGGAAATTAAATTAAATGAATTGAGAGAAGAGAGAATTAGAACTGAAGGTCAAATTAATACAATTAATGAAGCAATTAAATTATTATCTACTCAAGTAAAAGAAAGATTGAGTGTAGATCTAGAAGAACTTTACAATATTGGTGAAATCAATCCAAATAAAGTTTTAGGCGAGACTGATTATTTAGAAAAAAAGTTAGAAAGACTAATTGGAGAACAAGAACGTTTAGGTGGTGTTAATCTTCTCGCAGAACAAGAGTCAAAAGATTTAGAAGAAAAAGTTAATACGATAAAGAAAGATCAAAGCGACCTTTTAAGTGCAATTGCAAAACTAAGAGAAGCAATTGACTCACTTAATACAGAAGGTAGACAACGCTTACTTGCTGCATATGGAATAGTAAATGAAAATTTTCAAAAGTTATTTACAAGGTTGTTTGGTGGTGGAAAGGCTTATCTAAAGTTTACAGATGAGTCAGATCCTCTTCAAGCTGGTTTAGAAATATTTGCTAGTCCTCCTGGAAAAAAATTACAAAATCTAAATTTACTTTCTGGAGGTGAGCAAGCTCTTACAGCCTTATCATTATTATTTGCTGTATTTTTATCAAACCCAGCTCCAATTTGTGTACTTGATGAGGTTGACGCTCCATTAGATGATACTAATGTTGATAGATTTTGTTCATTAGTGGAGGAAATAGCTAAAACTTCTTCAACAAAATTCTTAGTAATAACTCACCATAGAATGACAATGGCAAGAGTAAATAGATTATTTGGTGTTACTATGCCTGAGAAAGGGGTATCACAATTAGTTTCCGTTGATCTTGAAAAAGCAATTGAGATAAAAGAACAAGACGCTACAAATGAATTATAAAAATAAAAATTTAGAAGAATTAGGTAAAAAAATTGATGATTTAGATAATCAAAATAAAGAACCAAATATTAAAAAAAAAGAAAGTGGTGCAGGATTTGGTTTTAAAATTAGTACAGAAATTATAGCTGCACTAGTTGTTGGAGTTGGAATTGGGCTTATTGTGGATAATTACTTTAATACTAAACCAATAGGCTTAATTATTTTCTTCATATTTGGCGCATTAGCTGGATTTTTGAACGTTTATCGTGTAATGCGTCGCATTGAAAAGCAAAGGTAATTTTAATATTCAATATCAATTATGGCCGCAAAAGATAGTCCTCTAAAACAGTTCGAAATAGATCCAATATCTAATATTGAACTTGGTGGTTATGACATTTCTTTCACAAATTCATCTTTTGCAATGCTAATTACAGTTTTAGTGATTACTCTATTTTTAACTTTAACAGTGAACACAAGATCAATTATCCCTTCTAGGATGCAGCTTATCTCAGAGCTGATGTATAATTTTATTGCTCAGTTACTATCTGATACAGTTGGAGATAATGGAAAAAGATATTTCCCATTTGTTTTCTCTTTATTCATGTTTGTACTAATTGGAAATATGGTTGGAATGATACCATATCAATTTACTTTCACGAGTCACATCATTGTTACATTTGCATTAGCAGCAGTTGTATTTATTGGTGTAACTATTCTTGGATTTATTAATCATGGTATTAAATTTTTTACTTTCTTCTATATACCAGGTGTGCCGTTTTACATGCATCCACTGCTTATTCCCATTGAGGTAATTTCTTATTTATCAAGACCTATAAGTTTATCAGTTAGATTATTTGCTAACATGCTGGCTGGTCACACACTACTAAAAGTGTTTGCAGGCTTTGTTGTTTCCATGCCATTTTTTACAGGAGTTTTTCCTTTAGCTTTCATTGTAGCTTTAACAGGATTAGAAATTTTAATTGCTTTTTTGCAAGCATATGTGTTTGCAATACTGACGTGTTTATATATTAACGATGCTTATCATTTACATTAATTTAAAATAGGAGGACTTATGGAAATTGAAGCAGCAAAAGTAATCGGAGCGGGTTTAGCCGTTATCGGTGTTATTGGATCAGGTATTGGAATTGGGAATATTTTCTCATCTTTTATTCAAGCAGTTGGAAGAAATCCGGCAGCAAGAGGTGAAGTTTTTACAATGACAATGTTAGGTTTCGCATTAGTTGAAGCGATTGCACTTTTCGCGCTAGTTATTGCGTTAGTTATTTTGTTTGGATAAAACTCAATAATTAATTAATGCCTCAATTAAATCCAGAGTTTTTTGTTTCACAGCTCTTTTGGTTAGCTGTATTTTTTATTTTTTTATTTGTATTTTTATGGAGGGTATCACTTCCAAGAATAGCTACAGTTTTAGAGAAAAGACAAAATAAAATAGATGAAAATTTATCTTCAGCAAAAGAGCTTCAAGAACAGGCAATGGAAATTGAAAAAAAAATTAATGATCAAATCAATAAGGCCAAGCTAGAAACAGATGAGAAAATTAAAGAAACAATAAATGCTTTACAAGAAGATGTTTCTTCTCAACTTTCTTCACTTGATAAAGATTTAGAAAAAAAAGTTTCTGATGCAGAAAAAGAAATTTTAAAAAGTAAAGATGATCAAATGAAAAATATTAACAATGAAATAATTAATATTACAAAACTGACTGTTGGAAAAATTACAGATATTGAATTGTCAGACAATGAACTTAATAAAGTTATTGAAACACATAAAGGTAATTTTAATTAATGTTCTCTGATCCTCAATTTTGGGTAGCGGTATCTTTTATATTATTTATTGCAGCTATTTTTAATCCAGTACGAAAAATTCTTACATCTAGCTTAGATGCACAAATAAAAGATATAAAAAATAAAATAGATGAAGTTGAAAATTTAAAAAACGAGGCTCAAAAAGCTTTGGATGAACTTAGGGAGAGAGAATCTAAAGTAGAGAAAGAAATAGAAAATCTAAAGTTAGAATCTGAGAAAAGAATTGCTGATTTGAAAGATATATCCGCCACTAAATTAACTGATCAAATTGAAAAAAGAAAAATATTGGCAGAAAATAAAATTGAACAATTAGTTAGAGATACCAATAATTCTATCAAAAGTTATATTTCAAGTGTTGCAATAGAGGCTACTAGAAATATTCTACTTCAAAATCTAAGTAAGGATAAAAAATCTGCTTTAATTGAAGAATCAATTACTGAATTTAACTCTGTTCTAAAAAACTAGTAGTAGATTTAGTTATTCCAAAATCTACTTACAATATTAATAATTTAATATTAAAAGATTTTCAAAATCTATAGTATTATTATGTAACCAAAATTAATGGTAACAAATTTGGATGACAAAAAAACTTAATATATTTCTTGCAGGACCTCGAGGATTTTGTGCAGGTGTAGATAGGGCTATAGAAATGGTAAAGGGTGCTCTAAAAAAATATGGAGCGCCTGTTTATGTTCGTCATGAAATAGTGCATAATAAATTTGTTGTTGAAAATCTCAAATCACAGGGAGCTATTTTTGTAGAAGAATTAAATGAGATTGAAGATAGAAGTAGGCCAGTTATCTTTTCTGCACATGGTGTTCCAAAAGCAGTCCCAGAGGAAGCATTAAGTTTAAATTTAGTATATTATGATGCAACATGTCCTCTTGTTAGTAAAATCCATAAAGAAGTTGAAAATTTTGATAAAAAAAATCTGCCAGTAATTTTAATTGGTCATAGAAATCATCCTGAAGTTATTGGAACTATGGGCCAAACAGATAAAAAAATTTATTTAGTAGAAAAAGTTGAAGATGTAAAAAAATTGCCTTTAAACCAAAATGATGAGATTGCATATGTTACTCAGACAACGCTATCAGTAGATGATACGAAAGATATAATAAAAGAGATAAAATTACATTTTAGCAATGTCATAGAACCAAAAAAAAATGATATTTGTTATGCTACGACAAATAGACAAGAAGCGGTTAAAAAGATAGCGAATCAATGTGATTATTTTTTAGTAATTGGTGCAAGTAACTCTTCAAATTCCCTAAGATTAGTTGAAGTAGCAAAAAATTATGGATCAAAAAAAGCTATTTTAGTAGAAGATGTAGATTCCTTAAATTTAAATATATTTCAAGAATCTGAAAATATAGGAATAACAGCAAGTGCATCATCGCCAGAAGTACTTGTTAAAAAACTTCTTGATAATTTAAAAAGAAATTTTGAAATAAATATAAATGAAGGATCTTACCAAAAAGAAGATGTATTTTTTAAAGTGCCACAAAAACTAAACGTATAGAAGATGGCAGTTTTTACTAAATTACTTAAAGAAGATATTGAAAACTTTATTTCTGAGTACTCAATTGGAAATTTAGACAGCTTTGAAGAAATTGTAGATGGGATAGAAAACTCAAATTTTAAAATTTTTTGTAATAATGTACCATATATTTTAACAATTTTTGAAAAAAGAGTAACTGAGAAAGAATTACCTTTTTTTATAAATTTAAAAAACTTTTTAAATAAAAATAATTTTAAATGTCCAAAAGCTATCTCAGATAAAAATGGAAAGATTTTAAAAAGAATAAAAAATAAAACAGCTGTAATAATATCTTTTCTTGAAGGTAAAAGTATTGAAAAACCTAACTCTGAAATGTGTAGAGAAGTTGGAAAAATGGTTGCTAATTTACACAATCTTACCATAAATTTTGATGAAAAAAGACCTAACAGTTTAGATCTACAGGATTGGAAAGATATTTACAAAAAGTGCCTTAATAATAAATCCGAAAAGTTTAATGAAACAATGTATTTATTAAAAAATGAAATAGACTATTTAGAAAATTATTGGCCAGCAAATATTCCTAGTGGTGTCATACATGCTGATTTGTTTAGAGATAATATTTTTTTTAAAGATGAAAAAATTTCTGGAGTAATAGATTTCTATTTTGCATGTTATTATTTTTATATTTACGATTTAGCTATAGTTATTAATGATTGGTGCTTTAGTGAAAATGGACATTTCTTTAACAAAGAGAATTGCTTGATAATTCTTAGGGAATATCAAACGTTGAGAGAATTAAGTGATCTTGAGAAGAAATCGTTAAATATTTTATTAAGAGCTGCTGCCGTTAGAATATTATGTACAAGAGTGCACGATTATATTTTTCATCCGCCTGAAGCAGTAGTTGTTAAAAAAGATCCGTTTGAATATTTGAATATTTTAAAATGGCATCAACAAAATGATATTTTTGAATAATGATTAATATTTATACAGATGGTGCATGTTCTGGGAATCCTGGTATAGGTGGATGGGGTGTCGTGATATTAGATAATAATAAAGAAATTTTTTTAAATGGTGGTGATCAACACACAACTAATAATAAAATGGAACTTACAGCTGCAATAAAGGCACTGGAATATTTTGAGATAAAAAAAGAATTAATCATTTATACCGATAGCAAATATGTAAAGGATGGTATTGAATCATGGATTACAAATTGGAAAAAAAATGGATGGAAAACTTCAGCAAAAAAAATAGTAAAAAATAAAGAATTATGGATCCAATTAGATAATCTAATTAATAAACATATTGTAACATGGAAATGGGTTAAAGGACATGCTGGTTTCGAATTTAATGAGAAAGCTGATGAACTAGCAAGAAAATATATTGAAAGTCATATTTAGTTTATTTTTTATATTTCTGTATTGTAAGCAGAGTACAGCTAATGATTTATGGACTATTGATAAAAATATTTCTAGCATAGAATTTGAAGTTCCAGTTTTGTTTGCAAAAAATGTTATCGGTAAATTTAATGAATTTGAGGGTTTTGTTTCCTTAGATTTGTCAAATCAAAATAATAATAAAGCTCTTATAAATGTTAAAATTGATAGTATAGATATAAATTACAAACGATATAAAGATTTAGTTATTAGTGAAGTTTTTTTTGATGCGAAAAAATATCCTTTAGGTCTTATTGATACAAATAATTTTAAATTTAATTATGAAGACAATAAAATTAATTTAACAGGTGAATTAACAATAAAGGGAAAAAGTCAAAATATTCCTATTAATATTGAAGTAATAAAATTAGCCAGTGAGTTGGCTCAGGTAAAAAGTGAAATATTTTTTTCTAGAAATGACTTTAAGATAGGCACTGGTAATTGGAAAAACACAACAATCCTTAAAGATAGAATAAGGATAAAAGCAAATATTTTTCTTTTTAAAGAATAATTTTCTTTTAAAATATATTTACTAAAAATTAAAATTTTTAGCAATTTTATTATTACTGTTATATAAATCTTTCCAAATTGAATACCTTTGTAATAAAAGATCAATGTAATCTTCGTTAGGTTCATAAGTTTTACTTATTTTTATTTCACTAATAATATTTTCTTTATTATCAATAGTATCATCCTGATACATTGCTAATCTTGCAACGCCAAGTGCGGCACCATATTCGCTTTGATCACAAACACTTAACTTTCTATTTAAAAGTGCTGCAAGCAATTCAATCCAAAATGAACTTTTTGAACCGCCTCCAACCATAAATATTTTGTCGAAGTTATTATTAACTTTCAAAATAGAATTTACTCCATCTAATATTCCAAAACTGACACCTTCAATTACTGCATACTGAAAATCTGTTGCATTTGTAGTTGTTTTTATTGAATGAAGCGAACCTCTAATATGTGGATCGTTATGTGGGGTTCTCTCTCCAGACAAATAAGGTAAAAAATATGAAGAATTTTTTATAGAATTTTTATCATTATAAAATTGCTCTACATTATTAAGTGTATCAGCAATCGAAGTATTGGTAATAGCGCAAATCCAATCTAAACAATTACTTGCACTTAACATAACAGACATTAGGTGCCATTTATTTGGTAAACAATGACAAAAAGAATGTACCGCATCACCAGTATTACTCAAAAAATTTTCAGTGGGAGTAAAAAAAACCCCTGAGGTACCAAGAGATATAAATGATTGGTTTTTATTTGTTATACCCATACCAGTTGCTGCAGCAGCATTATCTCCTGCTCCACCCACAACTTTAACATTATTGTTAAAATTAAATTTCTCTTTTAAATCTTTTTTTAAAAATCCTGTCTGCTCATTTCCTTCCACTAAATCTGGCATATGTTTTTCTTCTAAAAATGAGCAAGATAAAAGTTGATTAGACCATTTCCTTTTTTGAATATCTAGCCATAATGTTCCAGATGCATCTGACATTTCAGAATAAAATTCACCAGTAAGAACAAATCGTAAATAATCTTTAGGAAGTAAAACTTTAAAAATTTTTTTAAAATTATCTATTTCATTATTTTTTATCCAATTTATTTTTGGTGCAGTAAAACCGGGCATAGTAATATTTCCTGAAATTGATCGTACATCAAAATTTTGTTTTTCAAATTCTTCACACTCTTGATATGATCTTGTATCGTTCCAAAGAATACATGGTCTAATAACATTTCCATCCTTATCTATTAAAGTAGCTCCATGCATATGACCTGATATTCCTATTGAAATAGTTTGTGAAAATTCTTTTGGTTTTTTTGTTTTTAAAGCCTCCAAGCATTCCATTGTTGAGTCAATCCATTCTTGTGGATTTTGTTCACTAAAACCATCTTTAGGGGATTGTACAGTAAGACTTGAATTAGTAGATGCAAGGATGCTTTGATTTTGATCTATTAAAATCATTTTGATTGATGATGTTCCAAGATCAATTCCAATAAACATAGAGTAAATTTATAACATTAATTTTTTAATTGATACAAAGAAATTAAAACTACCTGTAAGAATATCTAAATATAAATATTCCTGATGAAACAATAATGATTGCTCCTATTATTGTAAATATATCTGGGATTTCTCCATACACTAATAAGCCAAAAATTATTCCCCAAATAATTATAGTATAATTATAAGGCGCTAAAATACTTGCTGGCGTTATACTCAATGCTTTAATTTGTAAAAATAAACCAGTACAAAAAAAGATACCCAAAAAAATAAAAAAAATAAAAGAAAATGAATGTAGAGGTTGCCAGAAAAAAAGTGATAGTACAAATGTAATAATAGCACCTATAAGGCCATTGTAGAATAACATAGTTTCATTATCATCATACTTAGCATTTAATCTTGTTGCTATTTGAAATAGTGAATAGAAAAAAGCAGCACATAATGGAATAATTAGATATGGATTAAATATAGTTAGTCCAGGTCGCATAATTAGAATAACTCCACAAAAACTTACACAAATTGCTGACCAAGTGGCTACATTTATTTTTTCTTTTAAAATAAAATAAGAAAAAACTAAAACTAGAACAGGGGCTAAAGATCCTATTGTGTGAGCATCTGCCAGAGCTAAGTGCCTAAAAGACAATACAAAAAAACAAGATTCACATACAGATAAAATACATCTGGTTATTTGTATCTTGTAATTATTTGAAAGATAAAATTTTTTAACTTTATTTTTTTTTGCAATAAAAAAAGAAAAAATAAAACAGAAAGTAAATTTTACAAATAATAATACAAAAACAGAGTGATATTGAACTGCTGTTTTTTGAATTGTATCTAAAATACCAAAAGATAAATAAGTTAAAAGAGTTAAAATTATTCCATAGGTATAGGGATTTGATTTCATGTTTATTAAATATTTTTAAAGATATTATTGTAAAAATCTTTTTTAATATTCTTATCTGCATCTAAAATTTGCATCATTAAAACTGCTGACAAATTATTTTTTGGATCTGCCAAAAAATAAGTAGCGGCATAGCCTGACCATCCAAATTCTCCAACTGGACCAAACTTATTTTGAGAGGTATTATTCATTAAAACTCTAAATCCTAAACCCCAACCATATCCATCTAGATCATTTTCATAATCTTCATCTTTATTTGTATTAATTGATGTGATTTCAATTGGAAATAACTCTTTATTTAAAGAATTATTTCGCATTAATTCTAAACTTTGAGAATTAATGAGTTCTTTTCCATTTTTATTTTTACCATCGATAAGCATTGTAGCAAATTTTTCATAATCTTCAGCTGTAGAAAACAAACCATGGCCTCCTCTGGAATAATTTTTATTATTTGTTGGATACCCGTATAATATTAACTTTCTTTTATCGTAATTTAAATTTGTTAATTTTAATTTTTCGCTGTTATATTCGAATGTTTCAACTAACTTACTATTACTATTTTCATCAATATAAAAATTTGTATTATTCATTTCTAAAGGTAAAAAAATATTTTCGTTTAAAACATCAAAAATTTTATCTTTTGTTACAACTTCTATAATTCTGGCTAAAACATCAATAGATATAGAATAATGCCATTTAGAACCAGGTTCATATAACAGAGGTAATTCAGAAATTTTACTAATCTCTTCCTCCAAACTTGAAGATGCAGAATGAAATAAACTTCTATCCTCATATTCTTGAGCTAAAAAATTATCACAACTGTTATATGTAAAGCCTGCTGTATGTTGTAAAAGTTGTCTAACAGTAGGTTTATCTTCTAGAGAAGTTGTATTTTTTAATTTACTCTCAATACTACTAAGTTTTTTTAAATTTTTAAAATCAGATAAATGTTTATCTATAGTATCATCAAGAGATAAGAAATTTTTTTCAATTAATTGCATTGCTACAAAACCAATAATTGGCTTTGTCATTGACCAAATTCTATAATATGAATTTTTATTGAGCTTATTTTTTAATTCCAAATCTTTGTAACCAATTACTTCATGATAAATATTATTTTTATGATTTATTATCCATTCAGCTCCATTACATCTTCCTGCATCAATATGTTTTTGAAAATCTAATTTAATATTATCCATAAATGGATTAGATTAGACTCTTTATCTTTTCTATTAGCTCTGAATTAATTTGTCTTGGACCTTTATCTTGCCTATTAGTGTGTCTTCGTTGTCCAGGTAAACGCACACCGTCTAAAGATGTCATTTGTTCAAAAAATTTCTCAGCATGTTCATTCCAATTTTTTCCTGCAATAAGCTCTGGAGATAATGCCATAATAAATTCACCACCCCTTGCAGGACCTCCATCATTATTGTCTTCTTCTTTAGCTTCAAAACTAAATAAATCTCCTACTAGACCTGCAGCTAATAACTCAATCATCATTGCTATTGCAGAACCTTTGTAGTCGCCAAATGTTAAAAGGACTCCTCCATTTGCAATTTCAGATGGATTATCAGTTTTTTCTCCATCTTTATTTAGGCCTGTTCCAAATGGAACTTTGTGACCATCACGTGCTGCAACCTGAACTTCTCCCATCGCCATTGTTGAAGTAGCCATATCGTAGACTACAGGGGTATTATTTTTTCTTGGCCAAGCAAATGATATTGGATTAGTTCCAAATAGTGGTTTCTTTGCACCAGCTGGAGCCACACTTGGTTTATATGCAGTACAAGCAATTCCAATTAAATTATTTTCTGCTAATGCTTCAGTTTCATGCCATAAAGCTGCAAAGTGATGCGTATTAGTTATAGTTAAAACACCAACTCCATGTTTATTTGTCGTTTTTATCAATTCAGGTAAACCAACTTTGATTCCTACAGGAGCAAACCCATAATCACCTTCAACACGAATTGCGTTTTGTGTAAGATAGGTATTTGAAGGTCGTGAAGCTCCATTTACTTTTTTACTTTTTAGCGAAGCTACATAACCAGGAATACGAAACAATCCATGAGAAACACTTCCATCTCTTTCAGCATGTGAAACTGTTGTTGCTACAGAATCAGCATTGAAATGATCACATCCATGGGCTGATAGTGCTTTATATGCTAAATCATATATATTTTCTAATTCTAATGCTGTGGTATTCATTTACTTTTATTGAATAATTAATATTATTAATTCATGGATAGAGGATTATTGGACAATTTAAAAGATATTTTACAAGAAAGAATATCATTTTCAGAAAGTGTCAGAAATAATCATGCAAAAGGTGAAGATGCTTACGACCCTGTTCTACCTAGGGCAGTTTTGTTTCCAAAAAACAATGAAGAACTCTCAAAAATATTAAAAATTTGTAATGAATTTAAAGTACCAGTAACTGCGTATGGCACCGGTACATCGTTAGAAGGTCATGTAGTTGGAAATGATGAAGGATTTACAATTTCAATGGAAAATTTTAACAAAATTATTTCTATTAATGAGGCAGACTTTGATTGTCGAGTACAAGCAAATGTATCTAGAGAAGAACTAAATGAAACTTTAAAAGATAAAGGAGTTTTTTTTCCAATTGATCCTGGTGCAAACGCATCTCTTGGAGGTATGGCAGCTTGTTCAGCCTCAGGGACGATGGCTGTGAGATATGGAACTATGAAAACCACAGTACTTGGTTTAACCGTTGTAATGGCCAATGGTGAAATTATAAATACAGGAACAAGGTCCAAAAAAACCTCTGCAGGGTATAATCTTACTAACCTTTTTGTTGGATCAGAGGGAACTTTAGGAATAATAACTGAAGTGCATCTTCGATTATCTCCAATACCAGAGAGCATAATGAGTGCTGTTTGTCAGTTCTCTGATCTAGACTCCGCAGTTTTAACGGCACAAGAAATCATTCAGTATGGTGTCCCTATTGCAAGAGTAGAATTATTAAATAAAGATCAAATGGATATAAGTATAAAATACTCAAAGCTAGAAAATTTAGAAAGTTTGCCAACACTATTCTATGAATTTCATGGCAGCGAGATTTCAAATAAAGAATCAATTGATGTAGTGAAAGAAATTTCTAATAATAATAATGGCAGTGAATTTAAATGGGCTGCAAACACAGAAGAGAGAAACAAAATCTGGAAAGCAAGACATAACGTGTATTATTCTGTTAAAGCACAGGGTGATAATATCAGAGTGTATGTTACTGATGTTTGTGTACCTATTTCAAACATAGTGGAATGTATTAAATTTGCAGAAACAGAACTTCGTGATACAGGATTAATGGCACCAATGGTTGGTCATGTTGGTGATGGAAATTTTCATGTATCCATTGTCTACGATCCAAGTAAACAAAATGAATACAAATATATTAGAGAATTTAGCAATAAATTAATTGATAAAGCTTTAGAGATGGATGGAACTATTACAGGTGAACATGGTATTGGTCTTCAAAAGAAAGAATATTTACTGAAGCAACATCCTGATAATATTCCTCTCATGAAATTAATTAAGAAAAGCTTTGATCCAAATAATATTTTGAATCCCGGTAAAGTATTTGATCTTTAATTTACTTATTTAAATTTGTTGTAATTTTTTACTTTCAATAGATTTATACATAGCTTCTAATATTCTTACTGTTTTTAAAGCAAGTGCTCCATCTGAATGATTTTTTACATCTTTATTGAGACATAAATCAACAAAAGTATTCAATGCTTCTTTTGTTCCATAACTAAATGCACCATCGCCCTCCTCTATTTCATAATTTAAATTATCTCCATTATTCAGACGTACAAATAACCGTTCTCTTTTTACTTCCATATCTAAATATAAAACTCCAAGTGTGCCATGAACTGTAATATAAAAAGTACCTCCAAAATCTTTTGGTACAAATGCACTTCCGGAAAAAGAACCAGTTGCACCATTTGAAAATTTCATAGAAACTGCATTGGTATAATCAACATTTGTTGGTGAAGGCACAGATAGACAGAATACTTGATCTGGCTCAAGATGAGTAATCTTTAAAACACCTGCAAACATGTGTGACAATTGCCCCCAACCATATCCTCCTCCTTTATTTGGATCTGACCATGTAGAAGCATGGGGTTGAAATGTATGATTATTAGACTCACTCAATGGTATCCCTTGAAATAAATCTGTCAAAGATGATGAAAAAGCTGCATCAACATGTTTTATTTCACCTATTTTTTTATTTATTATAATTTCCTCAGCCTTAGACATAAAATTTTTAAAATTAAAACCATTTGGGATTAAAATATGTTTATTCTTTTTTTTTGCTAATTGGAGAAGTGTTTCAGCTTCTCTAGAAACTGTAGTCATAGGTTTCTCAATCATTACATGACAATTTTTTTCAAGCGCTGCTTTTGCATTCTCATAATGCGCATGATGCGGTGAAGAAATTACAACTCCATCTAAATATGATAAATCTAACATTTCTTTAAAATCAGTAGATGCATGTTTAAAATTAAATTTATTCTTTACAAAACTTAATTGGTCTTCTTCAAGCTTACATACGCTTGTTAATTCAACTTCATCTCTTTCTGCTAAATGCGGGATATGATTTTCTGTTGCCCACCAACCTGCTCCTATGACTCCAATTTTTACTTTATTCATTATTTGTTTTTAATCTAAATGCATTTGTAATGGCAACAAGTATGGAAAATTTGTTCTCGGATCAATATCTACTTTCATTACGGGCTCCATATATTTAGACCATTTTTTATTAATTTCGCTTTTAGATATAAAGTTAATGGATTTTTTAAGATCATCAGTTTCAAAATATCCAAATAATTTTAATCCATATCTAAAAATATTATAATTTCGTAATCCAGCTTCTTTAAGCATTTGAACCATTTCTGGCCAAATTTCATCATGTCTCTTTTTATATTCTTCCTCATATCATGGTCGGATTTCAAGAATCCATGCATAATTCATAATACCTCTTTTCAAATAAATTATATGTATTAATTTTATAAACTTATAGATAAAATTCAATTCTATAAAAAATATAAATGAAAAAAATAGCTATTGTTGATTCACATCATCATCTATGGGATCTTGATTCTAAAGAAACACATTATCCTTGGTTAAGTGGTAATGAAGACGAAGCTTTTTATGGAACTTTTAAAAGTATTAAAAAGAGTTATTTATTAGATGATTATTTAAATGATGCAAAAAATCAAAATCTCGTGAAATCAATACATGTTCAGGCTGAACATGATGCAATGAACCCGATAGAAGAAACAAAATGGTTACAAAATATTTCAGATAATAATAATTTAAAAATCCCAAATGGGATTGTTGCATTTGCTGATTTTTCTGAAGCAAAAGTCAGCGAAGTTCTTGATCAACACCTTGAATATAAAAATATACGAGGAATTAGACAAATTTTGTCATTTGATAAAGATAAACCACAATATTCTCATGCTAAAAAAGATTATTTAAAAGATGAGTTATGGCAAGATAACTTTAGACATTTGGATAATAGAAAATTATCTTTTGACATACAAATATATCCTCATCAGTTTGATGATGCTTGTAAATTAGCAAAACGTTACCCAAATGTACAATTTATCTTAAACCATACTGGTGAGCCTTGTTTCCAAACAGAAGAATATAAAAAATATTGGATGAGAAAGATGCAATCTTTAGCCGAACATGAAAATTTTGTTTGTAAAATATCAGGGTTGGGGATGTTTAATCCTAGTTGGACAATTATTTCTACTGAATATTTTATTCTTAATACAATTGAAATTTTTGGTATTGATAGGTGTATGTTTGGATCAAATTTTCCTGTAGATAAAATTTTTAATACTTTTGATAATTATTGGAGTTCATACTTTAATATTGTAAAAAATTTTTCACAAAATGAACATGATAAAATTTTTTTAAAAAATGCAGAGAAGTTTTATAGAATTTAATGAGAAATAAAAAAAGTATAGCTGTTCTTTTAGGTGATCCATCTGGGATTGGTCCTGAATTAATTTCTAAAATTCTATCTCATAATATTTTAAAAAAAATAAATATTTTAATTATTGGAGAAAAATCTGTATTTGATGGACATTTAACAAAACAAAAAAACAAAAAAAATATTAAGTTTATTAATAATTTTGATCAGATAGAATTTAAAAGTACTAGTAAGATTTTCTTTGATATTACTAAAAGAAAAGTAAGATATCCAATTGGAAAAGCAAATATAAAATCAGGAATTTCTGTTTTAAATTCTATCGATATAGCGGTTGATTTATATAATAAGAAAAAAATAGATGGAATTAATTTTGCTCCGTTTAATAAAACAAGTTTAGATCTTGCTGGTATGAAATTTAAGGATGAACTCCATTATTTTAAAAATAAATTTAAAATAAAAAGCTACGTTTGTGAACTTAATGTATTAAATAATTTTTGGACTGCTAGAGTAACTTCACATATTCCCCTTAAAGATGTTGCAAAAAATATCACTATTAAAAATATTCTTGAACCAATTAAATTAGTTAATAAGTATTTAAAAAAAAATGGATTAAAAAATCCAAAAGTAGGTGTTCAAGCTTTAAATCCTCACGCTGAGTTTGGAAATGAAGAGAAAAAAATAATAATTCCTGCAATAAACAAAGCAAGAAAAATGAAAATCAAAGTTTTTGGCCCGTTACCATGTGATACATCATTTATTAAAGCTTATAAAAATAAAGAGTATAATTGTCTTGTCGGAATGTACCATGACGCCATACAATCAGGTCTTAAATCGTTTGGATTTGAAAAAGGTGTTACTGTTCAAGGTGGTCTGCCAATACCTATAACTACGCCTGCTCATGGAACAGCTTTTGATATTGTGGGTAAAAATAAAGCTAATGTAAGTCCGATGCTAGAATCTTTAAAGTTATTACTTAAACTCTTATCTTAATATTAAAAAATTCTCTTAAATTGATTTAAATTAGTATAATAATTATTTTGTGAGTAAAATTGTAAGTGTTAAAGCAAAGGTCTATAAATGGACAGGACCCGTTCAAAAAATTCACGAAAATTTTTGTACAAATGCTGCAGATATTGTGAATCAAGAAAATATTTCAAATGATAGATGGACAACATATAAATTTCATAGCTGGTTAGTTGTTGAAATAGAAACAAGTGATGGTTTGGTAGGTTTAGGTAATGCAGCATTATCCCCAGAACCATGTAAATCAGTTGTAGATACTTACTTAGCTCCAGCCATTATTGGTGAAAGTATATGGGATTATGAGCATATATGGCAAAAGATGTATCGCCAAACACTTGCTTGGGGGAGAAAAGGTGTAGGTATGACAGCTATTAGTGCAGTTGATATTGCAATATGGGATGCACTTGGAAAATCTGCTAAACAACCCGTATTCAAATTATTAGGTGGAAAAACTAAATCAAAACTCCCCTGTTATGCAAGTAAGCTTTATAGTCAACCTCTTGATAGTCTTGCAAAAGAAGCTAAGGATTATGTTGATCAAGGTTTTAAAGCAATGAAATTAAGACTTGGTTGGGGTCCCACTGATGGTGCTGAAGGTATGCATAAAAATATTGAGTTAATCAAAACAGTGCGATCAGTTGTTGGTGATAATGTTGATCTTATGGCAGATGTATATATGGGATGGACATTTGAATATGCAAAAAGAATGATGCGATTAATTGATAATGAAAATCTTCGTTGGTTAGAAGAACCAGTTATTGCCGATGATATTGATGGTTATGCAGATCTAAAAGCCTCATGCAGAACTCCTATATCTGGTGGTGAACATGAATATACACTTTTTGGTTTTAGACAATTACTAGAAAAAAAAGCAATTGATGTTGTGCAATTTGATACGAATAGAGTTGGTGGTATAACACAGGCACATAAAATTTCTGCTTTAGCTGAAGCATTTCAAATACCAGTTATTCCTCACGCAGGACAAGTTCATAATTTTCATATTTCTATGAGTTCAGCAAACGCTCCAATAGTTGAGTATTTTCCTTTTTGGCCTGTAGAAATTGGCAATGAATTATTTTGGTATATTTTTGATGGTGAACCTCAAGCAAAAAATGGTTTTATCGAATTAGATGAAAATAAACATGGATTAGGTATTGAGTTATCAAATAAATATTTAGATAAATTTAAAATTATTGAGTAGAATTATTTGCAATTTCATCGTTATATGCAAAAACTGCCGGACTACCACCAGTGAACATAAAAATGACGTTTTCACCTTTCTTAATGATTCCTTTTTCAACATAATCAATTAAAGCTGCAAAACCTTTTGATGTATAAACTGGATCTAAAATAATTCCCTCTTTATTAGCTAAAAGCTTTGTTGCTTTTATTCCATCTTCTGTAGTCACACCATATTTTTCACCTACATAATTATTGTCATGATTAATCATTTTATGTGAAAACTCTAAATTAATATCAAGCATCTTTGCAGCATCATTACATATTCTCGCTATATCTTTTTTAATATCCATTTCCCAATAAACAGGAGAAACACCTTGAATACGAGTTGGCCAATTTAATATCTTAGCTCCTAATTCACAACCTGCTTGTGTCATATTAGCAGCAGTAACAAATAGATGATCTGCCATAAAATTTTGCTCTTTCATTTGTAAATCAATTTCAGCCATAGCATTTGCATAACTTATACCAGCAAGAGTGGTATCCTCTTTTCCAAACCCTCCATAAATTAATAGAGGTTTTCGACCTTCTTTTATTAACTCATTATATTTTATATCTAAATGCTTTGGTATTTCTTCTAAATTCTCACCATCAATAACATCAACATTAGCTCCCAGAATATTATACAATAAAAAATTACCTTGCATTAAGTTACCTTTTATTCCGTGCATTAATACTAAATAACTATCTAAATTTAGTTTATTTGCAGCAGCTACAGCTTGGCGGCAAAAATTAGACTGAGATGCAGCCCCGGTTAAAATACAGTCATAGTCTCCAGATAATGTTTTAGCCATTATAAACTCTAAATGTCTTGTTTTGTTTCCCCCAAAAGCTAATGCAGTGCAATCATCTCGTTTGATATAAAGATTTATACCCAACTCTTTAGAAATATTAGGTGCAAATTCAAGTACAGTAGGTAATTGAGCTAGATTAACTCTAGGAATTTTATTTATTCTTGAAGTTAATTCTTCAGCAGACAATGGATAAAAATTGTTATTCATCTATTTTAATAATTTTTAATTAATGACTATGTCTTTTGACTTCAGCTCCTCTTTTTCCAATAAGAAAATCTAGATCTGCTCCTTTGTCAGCTTGCATAACATGCTCTACATACATTTTTTGATAACCACCTGTGATTTCTGGAACAACAGGTGAATAATTTTCTAGACGATTTTTTATTGTTTCTTCATTAACTTTTAAATTCATTATACCCTGATCAACATCTACTTCTATTTCATCACCATTTTGAACTGCTGCTAAAGGACCTTTAACTGCAGCTTCTGGAGATGTATGAAGTATTACAGTACCGTATGCTGTACCACTCATTCTAGCGTCAGATATTCTAATCATATCTCTCACACCTTTTTTAAGAACTTTTTGTGGAAGACGCATATTACCTACTTCAGCCATACCAGGGTAGCCCTTTGGCCCACAATTTTTTAAAACTAATATTGAATTTTCATCAACGTCTAAATTGGGATCATCAATCTTTTCATGAAATTCTTCTACACTTTCAAAAACTACCGCTTTTCCAGTATGTTTCATTAATTCTGGTGATGCAGCTGATGGTTTAATAATTGCACCATTTGGAGCAATATTACCCCTAAGAATTTTAATTCCTCCATTTTTTGTTAATGGATTTTCAAATTCTTTGATAACATCATTGTTCCAACATTTAGCATTTATATTATTCTCAGATATAGTTTTTCCATTAACAGTCATTTCATTTACTTCTAATAGATTTTTTTCCATTAATCTTTTTATAACTACAGGAACACCACCTGCATAATAAAAATCTTCCATTAAGTATTTTCCAGAAGGTTGTAGATTTACTAATGTTGGAATACCATCTCCACATTTATTCCAATCTTCTAAATCTAAATCTATTTCCATTCGACCTGCGATTGCAGCTAGATGGATAACTGCATTTGTAGATCCCCCTATTGCTCCATTGACCTTGATTGCATTTTCAAATGATTTTTTTGTAACAATTTTTGACATAGTTATATCTTCCTTAACCATTTCAACAATTCTTTTTCCAGACATATGAGCTAAAGCATATCTTCTTGAGTCAACTGCAGGTATCGCAGCATTTCCAGGTAGTGACATCCCTAATGCTTCCACCATTGATCCCATTGTTGATGCAGTACCCATTGTCATACAATTTCCTTTTGATCTACTCATTGAAATTTCTGCATTAATAAAATCCTCTTCTGTAATTACACCAGCGTTTAAATCTGCATCAAGTTTCCAAACACCAGTGCCAGAACCTATTGTTTCACCTTGATGGTGTCCATTAAGCATTGGGCCACCTGAAACACCTATTGTAGGAAGATCTACACTTGCAGCTCCCATCATTAATGAAGGTGTTGTTTTATCACATCCCATTAATAATACGACTCCGTCTATAGGATTACCCCTTATTGCCTCTTCAACATCCATACTTGCTAAATTTCTAAACAACATAGCTGTAGGTCTTAAATTGGATTCACTTGCTGAAAAAACAGGAAATTCAAGAGGAAAACCGCCAGCTTCATAAACACCTTTTTTAACAGACTCTGCTATCTCTCTGAAATGACCATTACAAGGAGTTAATTCTGACCATGTATTACAAATTCCAATTACAGGACGGCCATCAAACAAATGATTTGGATGACCTTGATTTCTCATCCAGCCTCTATGAATAAATGTATCTCTTCGATGTGATTTAGAATTATACCAATTAGAAGATCTAAATTTATTTTTTTTATTCATGTGTGAAAGTTTTAGCTAAATAAAGTAAAAAATCAAATTTTAAATTTATTATCTTCAAGTCCAGACACGTTAACATTTAATGCAAATAGACTACCATCATATTGATTTTTACCTGAATTTGTAGCACTTGTAATAAATAAAGTTTTAAGATCACTTCCTCCAAATACACAATTTGTTACATTTTCAACAGGTAGCTCATAGATTTTATCTATTCTTCCTCTAGGATCAATTCTCACTACACATGAACCACCCCAACGACAATTCCAAATAAAGCCATCGCTATCAATAGTTGATCCATCTGGAGCACCTCTATCAAAATTGAAGAAATTTTTTTTGTCTGACAAACTACCTTCATCTAGGTTAAAATTGTATTCTAGTAATGATCCCTCAGTTGTATCGGCAAAATAAAATTTCGTATTATCTGGATTCCAAACAAATGTATTTGGTATACCAAGATTTGTTTCAACAATATTTACCATATTGTCAGATAGACAATATAAACTTCCAGATTTAGCATTTAAAGATTTTGCACTTCCATCTTGATTAAAATTATTTTGCATAGTGCCAAACCAGAGCCTGCCCCTAGCATCAGATGCTCCATCATTAGATCTATTTGTTAAAATATCATCTTCAACATTAATTATTCTTTCGTATTTTTTAGATTGAAAGTTAAATTTATTTACTCCATTATTTGAGACTAAAGCAATTTCATTCTTTGAGATTATTGATGTCGCTGTTACAAAATCAGGTAAATCAAAAGTTTCTAATTTTTCGTTATTTAAATCAATTCTGAATAAAACTGATTTTGGTTTAATATCTACCCAAAGTAAACTTTGATCAATTGAAGACCACGTGATACCTTCCCCCAGACTATTTTTTACATCTTTATATAATTCGACCTTACTCATATCTTAGATCATTATAATAAAATTTAAAATTTATGAAGATAAGTTTAGAGATAATGTGCTTTATCTTTAATACGAGCCATTACTTCTTTGGTTGCTTCTTCAGATCCATCATGGAACGTACCCATTAATTTATCTAAGAAACTAGTATTTCCACCTGAATAATTGCATTCAAAATATTTATGATGAATATAATGCATATAATCACCTGTTGGAATTGATACTCCATTTTTGAAAGTCATTTTTTCATATCCTGTATGTCCAGGTGTAGGTGCTAAACCAGCATGAAATACATGATACATCGCAACAAGAGGATGTGAAGGGATTATCCAATGAACTAAGATTCCTGAAAAATAGAGTATATGCTCTATTGGATGCATAGACATACCTGACCAAGCACCTGTATTCGTATTACGGTGGTGTACTTTATGTGCAATTTTATAAAGTGGTGCCCAGTGTAATAATCTATGAGTTAAGTAAAAATGTGCGTCTCTTATAAACGGAACAAGAAAGAACATAAAACAACAATATATTGGATACGCCTCCCAGCTTACATAAGGGATTATTTGATTTGCAAATGCCCAAAATGTAATTACTTCATAAGCTGTCCACAATGGAATAGCACTACAAAAAGTATAGAATAGGTTATCTTTAGTCTGATCATTAAATAAAAATGTTGAGTTATTTTTCTCTAAAGGTCGCGGATTATATTTAAATGAAGTTCCTTGTGTCTTTAATCTTAAATGAAAGAAGCCTGTCCAGAGCAAAATAATAACTGCATTTCTAAAAAATATATATGATATCCATCCTATTTCAAAAGTTTTCATTGTCTCTAAAGAAGGAGTCAAAAAAAGATATGTAGCAACTGTTATTGCTGCAAAGACAAAAGTCCATGGGAAAAAGATTCCAGGAAATTTAAAAAAATACTTTAAAAATTTTATTGGGTTAAAAAATATATCTTTAGGTGGGTTAATACTTATTGTACCAAATGGTTTCCAATGACCTCTTTTATCTCTTGTACCAAAATTACTATCATTTAGTTGATTACCCATGATGTATTTATAGTATATTTTGAATAAAAAAAAAGAGACTAAATTGTCGTATCTGGAACCTTCACATCAATATAATAATTTTTATCTTTAGATTGCTTAAATATTGCTGGGATTATTGATCTATAAGCAGAAATTATTCCGTTGTGAGGTTCTGGCATTTGATTTTTAACTATTTTGTGAAATTTTTTTAAATTATGGCATGGGATTTTTGGGAAAATATGGTGCTCAATATGATATTCCATGTTTGAATACAAAAAACTAAAAAAGGGATTCATAATAACAGTTCTTGTACTTTTTCTATGATCTTTAATATTATCGGCTAGTCCTGCGTGTTGAGTCATGGCACAAATCATTAATACAGTGTTGCCATAAAATGGAGGAAAAATTATCATAATAATTGGCAACCATGATTGAAGCAAAACTGAGGATAAAATTACAAGTAGCCAAAAACTTAAATATAATCTTGAACTATTAATTATTTTTTTTATCTCCTTTTCAGGTACTGTAACTTTTACAACAGGAGTAATTATCCCAAATGAATGTTTAATAATTTCAAAATGCGTAAAATGTCTTATTTTTTGAATATTAATTATTGGACCAAGGGGTAAAAAATTTAAAAGAAATCTGACAGGTTCTGTTGGTTTCGGACTATTATTTTCGTAATCATACACCTCCTCATGTGTAAATATGGTGTAAGTATGGTGATGAAAATGACTCCACTTCCATCTAACTGCCTCAAAACCACCGAGTAAAGAAGTTATATGATAAAAAAATTTATTTAACGCTCTTGTTTTAAAATATGTTTCGTGATTTGTTTCATGTTGAATGCTTATGATTTTACAATAGAAAATATTTCCATAAAGTAAAAGAGCAAGTATTGACCATAAACTACCCCAACTTATAATACACAGATATCCACTTAATATTAGAGCAACAATAAATACGGATATATCTAATAAACCTTTTATATCGGATCTCTTAGAAAGTTCCTTTAAAGTTTTCTTATCTATTTTTGGTTTATACCAAGTTTTTAAATCAACTTCGCCCGCAAACATTAATCAAAATTTTTCTGAAAGCTTTAAAAATTTTTCAAATTCACCTTCATCAATGTTAACAGTGATTTTAGGATCATTAAATTTTTTGTTTACCGTATCATCGTGAAACTCTTTGAATGCACTTACTCTTTCAGCTTGTAGTTTTGAAAATTCTTTTTTAAAATCTCTATAAATTCGCGCATGTCTTGGAATTTTTCCTTGAGTATATCCGAGTACATCATTAGCAAATAAATATTGCCCATCACATCCAGAACCACTTCCCATTGAGAGAGTCATGATATCAACTTTTTTTGTAATAACTTCTGCAACTTTTGGTGGAACTACTTCGAGTTCAACTCCAATAGCACCCGCTTCTTGTAACTCAAGAGTATGTTCTAATATTCTTATGGCTTTATCTGCTGTTTTACCTTGTGCAACAAATCCTCCAATCCAAGTAGCATTTCCTGGAACTAATCCAACATGACTATTAATTGGAACATATTCATCTCTTAATGCTCTAATCCATTTGTAACTCCAATTACCACCATAGATAACATCTGCACCAATGTCTAAATACTTGTGTGATAGTTTCATTGCTTCGTATTCAGAAGCTACTCTTACTGCTCCTCCGGATTGCATAAAGCAAGTTGGTGCAGCCTCGCGAATTCGCTTAAGCTCATCAAAAGAATTGAAAATACCAAATTGTGGAGCATCATGAGAAGTACAAATCA
>CABYHL010000014.1 GCA_902518895.1 uncultured Alphaproteobacteria bacterium
TTTAAATTTTTTATTTCTGCACATTGTTGCTTTAGTATGCATTAAAATTTCATCCTCTTGACCTTGTAAACTAACTCTAGGATAATAAAGACCATGGGGTAATTGAAGACTTTGATTTTCACTTGCTTGTCTTTCTAATCTAAGTCTACCACCCTCCGTAAATACTTCTTCTCTATGATTATCAGTTTTCTGTTCAATAAAATTTTTAATACTTTTGCCAAAATGCCAATATGAGGGCTCGATATTACTGTAATCATATATGGTTCCAGCAATATCAATTAATTCAATCATTGTATCGCTTACTCCATTTAATGTATTTTCACTTTTTGGCGGTTTTATAATAAGAGGAACATTAGTAAGACAGTCTTGAAAAGTATTTTGTGTTTTTTCAACTAAATTATAATCACCTGTAAAGTCACCATGATCAGATAAAAAAATTATTAAAGTATCATCATACAAATTATTTTCTTTAAGTTGATTGACCAAAAGTCCAAATTGATAATCTACTCTTGCACACATACCAAGATATACTGCTCGTAATTCATTCCAACGTTCATCGGTCCAATCTTGCATTCTTTGCCCATCCATAATTCCTTTTAGAAGACTTGGCTTGTCTTCCCAAGTTTTGTATTGATATCTATTAGGTATTACGCTTCGATCAATTGAAGAGAACCATGGATCCTCTACACAGTAAGGAGGATGCGGATAACCAAGTGGTAGAAATAAACAGAATGGTTTATCTTCTTTATGATCTTTTACAAAATCTAATGCTCCATAAACCATGGACCAATCGTCATCGAAATAAATATCTTTATCTTTTTTATCTAATTTTCCTTTGAAGAAACTATAATAATTATCTCCATCTTCAGGCCCTCGCCATGATAAATCTCCCCCATGTGTGCCTGGTTGTTGAGTATAGCCCCATTTTTGAAAATCTCTATCAGTTGGTTCAAAATAAATATCACAATGATTTCGATAACCCTCTTGTCCTGCTATCAAATCATTTTTTCCACCCCACCAAATAAAGTAATCTTTATTTTTTAGTTCGGATAAAATACTAGAGTCTCCTTGATCAGTATGTAGCATATAATGCATTGTTCTATGACCATGCACATGTGGATACCAGCCAGTCATAAATGAGCAACGACTTGGTGTACAAACTGTCGCTTGGCAAAAAGCATTCTTAAATGCAACTGCGTCTTCTTTAATTATATTATCTAAATTAGGGGTTTGTGCACCTGGATAACCAAGATATCCAAGCATATCTCCTCTCCATTGATCTGGATTAAATATAATGATGTTTGGTTTATTTTTCATTAAAAATTTTTGCTTAATCTTACAGCATAAATAGATGGTTTTAAGCCTAAAAATTGCCTTTTTTAGTTTAAAAAAATCCCTTTAGTGTTATAAATTTCTTACTACGATAATCTTAGGGAGGATTAAATGAAATTATTACTAAAAATATTTTTCTCACTAACTATTTTGATGTCATTTAGTTCTGTTAAAGCAGATACTATAAAGTGGCTTCACTTATTTGGTGAAGACTCAAGTTCATATGCTAACATGGTTAGGGCTGTTGAAGAATTTGAAGCTAAAACAGGACACACTGTTGTTATGCAGTATTTAGAAAATGAATCATTCAAAGCAAAGTTACCTACAATGCTTCAATCAAATGATAGACCAGATATATTTTATAGCTGGAGTGGCGGAGTTATGTATGATCAAGCCAGAGCTGGTTTTTTAAGAGATATCTCCAATGTTGTACCAGATAGTTATTTGGATACTGTTAGTGCAGCAGCAGCAGATGCTTTTACATTTGAAGGTCAAAGAGTAGGTTTACCTTTACAAGTATCACAAGTTGCTTGGTGGTATAACAAAGATCTTATCAATCAAGCCGGAGTTGACGTTTCAGCCATCAAAGAATGGGATGATTTAATTAGTGCTGTAAAACAAATCAAAGCAGCAGGAATTACTCCTATTTGTATGGGTGGTAAAGATAAATGGCCTGTTCACTTTCTTTGGACACACCTCCACATAAGAAATGGTGGAAAAGGATTATTCCTTGAATCACTTAATAATGGTGGTTGGGATAGACCAGAATACTTAAAATCAGGTGAGCAAATGCTCGAGCTAGTTGCTTTAGAACCTTTTCAAAAAGGATTTTTATCACACACTTGGCCA
This sequence comes from uncultured Alphaproteobacteria bacterium, assembly GCA_902518895.1. Classification (GTDB taxonomy): domain Bacteria; phylum Pseudomonadota; class Alphaproteobacteria; order HIMB59; genus CACPNW01. The sequence continues at coordinate 2,182 of CABYHL010000014.1, forward strand.
GATCAGGCAGGTTTTTTTGGAGACGGTAAATGTGCAATGGCACTTATGGGTAACTGGATGTATGGTTCTCAAAAAGCTAACAGTTCAAGTGGTGAAGGTTTAGGAGACGATAATATGGGAATGTTTAATATGCCAATGACGAGTGGTGGTCTCGGTGATGCTGGGGATACACTTGGCGGTATAAATGGTTGGTTGTTCTCAAGTAGTGCTCCTGACTCAGCAGTTGAATTTATTATGCATTATGTATCTCTTGATATTCAAAAAGATGATGCAGGAAAAGGTGCTTATATACCTATCGTGAAAGGTGCTGATGTATCTCTTACAAATCCTTTCTTGCAACAAGTTGCACAAAATATCTCTAACTCAGAATATCATCAAATATTTTATGATCAGTTCTTGGGTGCAGATATTGGTAGGGTTGTTAATGACGTATCTACTGATTTAGCGGCAGGAATTATTACTCCTGAAGAAGCTACTCAAGCTGTTCAAGAAGCTTGGGAATTTAATCAATAATATAAATATCAGGGCTCTTTTTTTATTAAGAGCCCTGTTCATAGCTATGAGATCAGCAAAATTTGATGCACTACTTAGTAGGTATTATACAATAATAATTTTTTTAATACCTGCCTTAACAATATTTACTTTGTTTGTAGTTCTTCCAATAGGTGAAGCAGCCTATTACAGTTTTTTTAGATGGAATGGCTATGGCGCACCTGAGAAATTTGTTGGACTTAAAAATTATGAGTTTTTATTCAAAAATAGAGTGTTTATTATGTCACTCAAAAATAATTTTTATATAATTGCTATATCACTATTTGTTCAATTACCATTTGCTCTTTTAATTGCTTTAATGATTTCAGATAAACTCAGAGGAGCAGCTTTTTTTAGAACAGTTTTTTTTCTTCCATTTATTTTAGCAGAAATAGTAACAGCGTTAATCTGGGCATACATTTATGATGGTAATTATGGTTTAGTTGCTGCAATTTGGGGTTTCTTTGGTGCAGAAGCTCCATTCATACTTGGTGATAAAGATTGGGCACTCTTAGCGATTTTAATTGTTATATTTTGGAAATTTTTTGGAATCCACATGATGATTTATATTGCAGGATTACAAGCTATTTCAAAAGAAGTTTTAGAAGCTGCTAAAGTAGATGGGGCAGGCCCAATAACGACTGCCTTTAGAATTAAAATACCAATGCTTATTCCGACAATTAAGCTTTCAGTATTTTTATCACTATTAGGTAGTTTACAGCTATTTGATATTATTATGCCACTAACAGGAGGAGGACCTTCAAATGTAACGCATTCGATGGTCTCTTATTTATATTATTTTGGTGTAATGCGTATGAAAGTTGGTTTTGGAAGTGCGGTTGGAGTTGTAATATTTTTAATTTGTTTATTTATTGCAATTGGCTATCAAAGAACACTAATGAGAGATGATAATGAAAACAAATTTTAGAACTTATTATTTGTATCTTATTCTATTTTTTTTAGCAGGAGTAATTATTATTCCATTATACGTTTCTGTAATGGGAGGCTTTAAACACACTGGTGAACTTAGAACAAACTCTTTAGGCTTACCAATAGATTGGAAATTTGAAAATTATACATCGCTTTTAGCTAATTCAGATTTCTGGTTATTTTTATGGAACTCTACTGTGTACGCAGTTGGAACTACTTTTTTTGTAGTCCTGTTTGCCTCTATGACAGCCTTTGTTTTTGCTCATGTAAAATTTGCAGCAAATAAATTTCTTTATAATTATTTTTTACTAGGATTAATGTTTCCTTTTGCTACTGCAATTTTACCTCTATTTTTAAGAGTTCGTGACTTTGGTTTATTGGGTACAAGTTGGGCTGTTATAATTCCACAAATTGCATTTGGACTTGGTTTTTCTATAATTCTTTTTCGAGGATTTTTTAGGCAAATGCCAAAAGAGATATTTGAAGCTGCTGTTTGTGATGGCTGTAGCTATACCCAATTTTACTTTAGGTTTACTCTTCCTTTATCAACTCCAATATTAGCTACTGTTAGTGTTATTACTCTTACAGGAAGTTGGAATAATTATTTGCTACCTCTTATAATGATTAATGATGAGTCACTTTATTCATGGCCAATGGGTATAATGGTCTTTAGAGGTGAGTATTTTACTGATTGGGGTAAAATATTAGCTTATGTATCACTAACTCTTGTTCCAGCAGTAGTTTTCTTTTTTACTTTACAAAAATATATTGTTGCAGGTTTAACAGGTGGAGCAGTTAAGGAATAGTTTTATGAAAGTAGGAATTATAGGTTGTGGGAATATTGCTGATATTTATTTTAGTAATTCTCAGAAGTACTTTAATAATTTTCAAATAGTTGCATGTGCTGATATTAAAAATGAAGCTGCAAAAATCTATTCTGAAAAGTATGGGGTAGAACAATTATCTGTAGATCAGATATTATCTAATAAAGAAATTGAATTAATTATAAATTTAACAATCCCAGATGTTCACTTTGAAGTTTCAAAATCAATTCTTGAAGCAGGTAAACATTCTTATTCTGAAAAGCCACTTTCAATAAAATTTGAACATGGTCAAGAGTTGGTTAATTTGGGTAATTCAAAAGGTTTACATGTGGGTTGTGCACCAGATACTTTTCTTGGAGCGGGTATACAGGAAGCAAAAAAAATTATTGATCAAAATGAAATAGGTAAAATAAATCTTGGAAGTATTTCAATGGGTGTAGCTGGACATGAAATCTGGCATCCTAACCCAGATTTTTACTATAAATATGGCGGTGGCCCAATACTTGATATGGGTCCATATTATTTTACAGCACTAGTAAACTTACTCGGTCCTGCGAAAAATGTTTTTACACAATCAAGAACAGTTTATCAAAAAAGAGTTATTTGTAGTGGCGATAGACAAGGGCAAGAAATAGAAGTTGAAATCCCAACAACATTAGTTTCACAAATAGAATTTCAAAATGGTGCATTAATTGATTCATTTTTTTCTTTTGATGTTTGGAAACACAGTAAGAATCACATTGAGTTATACGGTGATAAAGGTTCAATAAATATTCCTGATCCAAATATGTTTGGAGGCGATATTCTAGTTTGTAAATCAAAAAATGGAGATTGGGAAAATATAGATACCAAGAATAATAATTTAGGTAAAATAAATATTAAAAATAAATCTGAAAAAGCAAATGAGTCAGCAGGTATTGCGAACTATAGAGGTATTGGTGTCAGCGAAACAGTTGATGCAATAAAAAATAATCGTTTAAATAGATGTAGTGGAGAATTAAGCCTTCACGTTTTAGATATACTAGATAGTATTATTACATCATCAAAAGAAAATAAGAAAATAGAACTTAGAAGTTCTATTGAAAATTTAAATTACTTCTCTGAAGATGAGATTAGTAATTTACTAAAGTGAAAGGAATAAAATGAAAAAAGCTTTAATTGTTTATGGAGGTTGGCCAGGACATGAGCCAGAGAAATGTACTGAAATAATCAAAGGCATGTTAGAGCCTGAAGGATATGAGGTTAGGGCAGAATATCAAACTTCTGCATTTGCAGAAGACTATGTTCATGAAATGGATTTACTTATACCTATAGTGACTATGGCTTTTCATTTTGATCCAAGAGGAGAAATAAAAAAAACTGCTGTTAATAATGTTATTAAAGCCGTTCACAACGGTTGCGGTCTTGCTGGTCATCACGGTGGAATGTGTGATGCATTTAGACAATCAATTGATTGGCAGTTCTTAACTGGTGGTCAATGGGTAAGTCACCCAAATGGTATTCATGATTACAAAGTAAATATAACAAAAAAAGATGATCCAATCATGGAAGGCATTGAAGATTTTGATTATCATTCAGAGCAATATTATATGCATGTGGATCCATTAAATGAAGTTTTAGCAACGACAACTTTTAAAGGTAATGAAGTTTGGAAGCTTGAACAAGAACCTGGTTCATCAAGTGGTGACGCTTATACAACAGAATGGTTAAAGGGTGTAGAAATGCCAGTTGCTTGGAAAAGACGAATTGGGAAAGGTAAAATTTTTTATATCTCTCTTGGTCATTTTGCACATGAATTAAACCATCCACAAATGAATAAAATTTATAAACGTGGTTTACTTTGGGCATCAAGATAAGTAATATTATATAGGAAATCATATGACAGAATACTTTAGTAAAATACCAGAGATTAAATTTGAAGGTGAAGAAAGTACAAATCCATTTGCTTTTAAGTTTTACGATGAAAACAAAAAAGTTTTAGGCAAGTCTATGAAAGAGCAATTAAGATTTGCTACTTGTTATTGGCATACATTTACTTGGCCTGGCCTTGATCCATTTGGTGGTCAAACATTTGATAGACCATGGATGCAAGCAGGTGATGAAATGAAAATGGCTGAAATGAAACTTGATGCTGCGTTTGATTTTTTCACTAAAATAAAAACACCTTTTTTCTGCTTTCACGATAGAGATATTTCTCCTGAAGGTTCAAATTATGCTGAGACACAAAAAATTTTCTTTCATATTATAGATTTAATGGAACAAAAAATTAATGACTCAGGAATGAAATTACTGTGGGGAACAGCTAATGCTTTTTCTCATAAAAGATATATGAGTGGTGCATCTACCAATCCAGACCCAGAAGTTTTTGCATATAAAGCTGCACAAGTAAAAGATTGTATGGATGCAACGATGAGATTGGGCGGTCAAAACTATGTTCTTTGGGGTGGAAGAGAGGGATACGAAACTATTCTTAATACTGACATGACTAAGGAAACAGCTAATCTTCAAAGATTTCTCGAATTAGTCGTTAATTATAAACACAAGATAGGATTTAAAGGACAAATTTTATTGGAACCAAAACCTCATGAACCAACTAAACATCAATATGATTTTGATTCTGCAACTTGCTTAGCGTTTTTACGAAAGGCAGGTTTAGAAAATGAGATTAAACTAAATGTTGAAGTTAATCATGCAACTTTATCTGGTCATAATTTTGAACATGAAATTGCTTACGCAACTTCAAACAGCGCCTTAGGAAGCATTGATATCAATAGAGGTGATACTTTAATAGGTTGGGATACGGATCAATTCCCAAATAATCCTGCAGACTTAATTATGTCATTTTATTTTATTTTTAAAAATGGCGGCTTAGGCCAAGGAGGCATGAACTTTGATGCAAAAATAAGAAGACAATCTATTGACGCTGAAGATTTATTTCATGCTCATATCGGAGGCATGGATGTTTGTGCAAAAACACTTATTGCTGTTGAAAAATTAATGAATGATAATGTTATTCCTAAGTTTATTGAAGACAGATACTCAGATTGGAATAAAGAATTGGGTCAGCTTATTCATAATAAAGATACTGGATTAGATGATATAAATAAAAAAGTAATCGACGATAATATTGAACCAGAACCTCGTTCAGGAAGACAAGAATATCTGGAAAATATCTTAAATAAATATTTGTAGTTACTAACCATAAGTTTCTATACTAATTGATTTATAAATATTATGAAAATTTATAAATTAGATACAGCATCAGATTTTGAAAAATTAAACCTTTGTCTTGCAATAGGTAATTTTGATGGAATACATAAAGGGCACCAAGAAATAATAAATAAAATTAAGGAGATTGCATCAAACAATAATTTATTATCTTCTATAATGAGTTTTAATCCTCATCCTCGTATTTACTTTAATCAAATTAATGAGCCTTTTAATATTTATACTCAAAGTGATAAAATAAATTTTCTTGAAAGATTGGGTTTAGATATATTTATAGATTTTTCTTTTGATAGCAATCTATCAATATTATCAGCTGATGATTTTGTAACTAAAATTCTAATTGATAAATTAAATATTAAATACTTAGTTATAGGTTCTGACTTTAAGTTTGGAAAAGACAGAAAAGGTAATTTTAAAACATTAGAAAAGTACGCCGAAAAAAATAATTTTAATATTCATTTAATCGATCCTATTATGCTTGCTGATAAATCTGATAAATATTCATCTTCAATAATTCGATCACAAATAAAAGATGGTTATATGGAAGATGTTACTGAGTCTTTAGGTAGGCTCTGGCATATGCATGGAAAAATAATTGAAGGTGATAAAAGAGCTAGAGAAATCAATTTTCCAACTGCTAATATGATACCAGATCAACACATATTACCAAAAAGAGGTGTTTACTGTGTGGAAGTGCTATTAGAAGGCAAAAAATACAAAGGTGTTTCAAATTTTGGTTTAAGACCAACAGTCGATGGAAGCAAACTCCTTCTAGAGACACATATGTTTAATTTTAGTGAAGAAATATATGGTAAAGAATTGACTGTTGAATTCCTTACATTTATTAGGTCTGAACAAAAATTTAATAATTTTGAAGAATTAACCAAGCAAATCAAAAAAGATATAAATACAGCTAAAGAATATCATCAACTATAATGGAATATAAAGATACAATTTTTCTTCCCAAAACATCTTTTGAAATGAGAGCTAACCTTCCAGCAAAAGAACCTGCAATAATAGAGGAGTGGGATAAAGAAAATATTTTTAAAAAGCTAAGAGATAAATCTAAAGGTAGAGAAAAATTTGTTCTTCATGATGGCCCCCCATACGCAAATGGACATATTCATATGGGAACTGCTCTTAACAAAATTTTAAAAGACGTCATTGTGCGAACACAACAAATGGCTGGTAAAGATTCTATCTATGTTCCTGGTTGGGATTGTCACGGCTTACCAATTGAATGGAAAATAGAAGAAGAATATAGAAAAAAAGGAAAGAACAAGGATGATGTTCCAACTGTTCAATTTAGAAATGAGTGTAGAGAGTTTGCAGAAAAATGGATCGAGATACAAAAAAAAGAATTTAGACGACTTGGTGTTGAAGGAGATTGGGAAAATCCTTACCTCACAATGTCAAATCAAGCAGAAGCGCAAATTGTTCGAGAACTTGGAAAATTTCTACTTGATGAAAGCTTGTACAAAGGTGCAAAACCAGTTCTCTGGTCTGTTGTCGAAAAGACAGCTTTAGCTGATGCTGAAGTTGAATATGAAGATCATACGTCCAACACTATATATGTTAAATTTTTAATTAAAAATTCTACAGATAAAGATTTAATTGATTCTAATATTGTTATTTGGACAACAACTCCTTGGACGATTCCAGGTAACAGAGCTCTGGCTTATGGTAAAGAATTAGATTATTCACTTATTGTTGTTGAAGAATTAGAAGAAAATACTTTAGTCAAAAAAAATGATAAATTAATATTTGCTTCAGAACTTTTAGAAAATGTAACTAAAGAAATTGGAATTAAAAAATTTAGTATAAAAAAGAAATTTAAAGGAGATAGTTTATCTTCTTGTGAATGTGAACATCCGTTTAAACAAATGGGATACGATTTTATTGTAAAACCATTTCATGGAGATTTTGTAAACTTAGAACAGGGAACAGGAGTTGTGCATATAGCTCCTGGACACGGAGATGATGATTATGTTTTAGGTATAGAAAATAATGTTGATATTATCCAGACAGTTCAAGATGATGGAAAATATAATCAACATGCCGTTGGTTTTGAAGGCGAGCATATTTATAAAGTAGATCACAAAATTGCAGATAAATTAGAAGAATTTTCAAAATTATTATTTAAAGGTACTCTTCGTCATAGCTACCCACATTCATGGCGGTCTAAAGCCCCTCTTATTTATAGAAATACTCCACAATGGTTCATTTCCATGGAAAAAAATAATTTAAGAGAAATTGCTCTTAAATCAATTGATGAAACTATTTTCTATCCTCCTCAAGGCCAAACAAGGCTTAGATCAATGATTGAAACTAGACCAGATTGGTGTGTATCTAGACAAAGAGTGTGGGGTGTACCTTTACCATTATTTGTAAATAAAAAAACGGGTCAACCTTTAAGAGATGAAAATATTATCAATAGAATAGCAGACATATATGAAAAAGAAGGAAGCAATACGTGGTTTACCGAAGATCCACAAAGGTTTTTAGGAGATGATTATTCACTTGATGATTATGAACAGGTTAAAGATGTAGTTGAAGTATGGTTTGATAGTGGTTCTACACATGCTTTTTGTCTAGAACAAAGAGAAGATTTGAAATGGCCTGCATCGATGTACTTGGAAGGAAGCGATCAACACAGAGGATGGTTTCATTCATCTCTTTTGGAATCTTCTGGCACAAGAGGTAAAGCGCCTTATGAAAGTGTCCTGACACACGGGTTTGTTGTTGATGGAAGAGGGCGTAAAATGTCTAAATCTTTAGGTAATGTCATTTCTCCTGATGATATTTTAAAAAAATATGGAGTAGATATTTTAAGATTATGGGTTGTTGCTTCTGATTATTATGATGATCTTAAACTTGATAATGCTATTCTACAATCACAAGCTGAGTCTTATAGAAGAATAAGAAATACCTTTCGTTTTTTAATCGGCAATTTAAGTGATTTTACTGAAGAAGAAGCTATTGATGAGAGTGAGTTTCCAGAGTTAGAAAGATATCTTCTACATCGGTTGTGGGAAGTTGATAAAGTCGTTCAAAAATGTGTATCAACATTTAACTTTCACTTGATGTTTACTACACTACTGAACTTTTGTTCAAGTGATCTTTCAGCTTTTTATTTTGATATTAGAAAAGACACAATATATTGTGATAGTAAAGAGTCCGTTCAAAGAAGATCTACTAGAACTCTATTAAATATAATTTTTAATCATTTAGTAAGATGGTTTGCCCCATCTATTTCCTTTACTTCTGAAGAAGCCTGGAAAGCTATGGGAAATAAAGAAAGTATACACCTACAAGATTTTTTACAATGTAAAAATGAATATGAGGATAATCAATTAAATGAAAAATGGAGTTTAATTAAAAATATTAGAAAAGTTGCTACTGGAGCAATTGAAAAAATTAGAGAAGAAAAAATTATTCGCTCAAGTCTTGAGGCACACATAGATATTTTTGTTTCTGCAGAAAATCATAAAAAACTAGAGGAAGTAATGTTTGATGAAATTACAATTACTTCATCATTTTCTTTGTATGTTATTGACGAAAAATCCAAAGGTTTTTCTATTGAAGATATTTCTGATGTTATCGTAAAAGCTTCAAAGGTAAATGGAGAAAAGTGTCAAAGATGTTGGAAATATGAGGCAAAGTTAATAAATGATGAAGTTTGTAACAGGTGTAATACTGTAATATTTAAGTGATTAAAACAACAGTATTCATTTTTTTGATTTTATTAGATATATTAACAAAATTTTTTATTCAGAATAATTTATTTTTAAATCAATCAATACAAATCAATGAATATTTTGATTTAGTTTATGTTCAGAACTTTGGTGTTTCTTTTGGTTTATTTTCTGGTTATGTTTCTCATTGGATATTAATACTTATAGCCTTAATAGTTGTTATATTAATTTTTTATTTACTTATTAAATCAGATAAACAACTTGAAAAACTGGCTTATTTCTTTGTTATAATTGGGGCTTTGTCAAATATTATTGATAGATTGATAAATAGTTATGTTGTTGATTTTATCTTACTACATTATGAAAATTTTTATTGGCCCGCATTTAATCTAGCAGATATTTATATTACAATTGGAATTATCATGTTAATAATGAGTTTTTTTATAAAATCAAAAACAGTAAAATGAAAAACGTTATTTTTGTAACAATCATTTCCTCAATTTTTCTATCCTCTTGTAATACTATAAGAAGTAGTGCGGGTGTAGAAAGAAAAGTAATAGATGAATACACTGTAGTTGAAAATCCTCCATTAGTAATCCCGCCAAATTTTAATTTATTACCACCTGATCAAATTGAATCAAAAGATATTGATGATACCGATAGTGAGCTTGCAAAGGAAATTCTCTTTGGTCTGGATGAAGAAAGTGATGAAACACCTTCTGAAAATTCTGTTATCGACAATATTTTAAAAGAAACTAAAGCAGATCAAGTAGATAATAGTATCAGAGAAGATCTTGATGGAAACTCAGAAGATGAAATAAGCCAAGATAATACAGATGTTGAGAGTGAAAATATAGAAGAGCCAAAAAAGAAGAAAAGATTTTTCTTTTTCAAAAGTAAAAAAGAAAATGAAGATGACGAAGAAGGTGAACCTAAAAAGAAAAAAAGATTTTTCTTCTTTTAATTTTATAAATGGAAATAAGATACTTTAATTCAAATTTTGACAAAATCACTCAAAATAAAGATACTGATCAAAGTATAACTAATTTAATAGAAAAACTTCCTTCTCTGAATATTGTTTCAGATAAAAATTTATTAGAAGAAACAATAAAAATTTCAAATCAATTTAAAGAGAAAAAAGAAAAAATAATTGTATTTGGTACAGGAGGTTCAAATTTAGGAGCTAGAGCATTAAATAATATTATTTCCAATAATAAAATTATCTTAGAATTTTATGATAATGTTGACCCTATTAATTTTGAAAAAAATTTTCAAAATATTAATTTTGAGCTAACTGGTTTCTTGGTTATTTCAAAATCGGGTACTACACCAGAGACATTATCTCAATTTTCATGTCTCTATCAAAAGGCAATAGAAGCTAACAAAGTTGAAGATTTCTTTTCAAATACTCTAATCATAACTGAATTTAAAGAATCACCACTTTTTAAAATTGCAAAAGATAATAATTGTTTACTATTAGAGCATCATAAAGATGTTGGAGGCAGATATTCTATATTTACCAATGTTGGTATAGTTCCCGCAATCATTTCTGGATTAAATATAGATGCACTTTTTGGTGGAGCATCTGAAGTAATTAATAATATTGATAATTACAAACCGTACGATCTTGGAAGATATTTAACTCAAAAAGAAAATGTAAAATTTACTAATAATGTATTAATGACATATTCTGATTCACTTTATTTTTTTGGAAAATGGTATCTGCAACTTTGGGCAGAAAGTATTGGAAAAAATAATAAAGGTATTACAGCAATTCATTCAGTAGGGACCACTGATCAGCATAGTCAACTACAACTGTATTTAGATGGACCTAAAGATAAATATTTCACCTTTATCACTACTGATCATTCAAATAAGGGCATAAAAATTAATAATAATATGTTTAAAAATACCGATATTGACTATTTTAAAGATAAAACAATGGGAGATCTAATGGAGGCTGAACAGCGCGCAACCATTGAAACTTTTAAATTAAATAATTTTAGTTTTAGAGAAATCTATATTCCTAAAATAGATGAACAAAACTTAGGTAAAATATTATCTTTTAGTATAATAGAAACAATTGCTTCCTGCATGTATTTAGATGTTGATCCATTCGATCAACCTGCTGTTGAACAAGGTAAAAAACTAACTAAAACTTATTTAAGATAATTTAAAAATATAAATTATTGTTTTACCGTAAGTCTTTTTTTGAAGTAGATTTAAATTTTCTGGAATTACAATATTATCTTTCACGCCCGTTTCTAAACCAATCACGGTAGTATTTTTAATTTTACTTGATAAATTTTCTAAAAGATTTGTTAAATTATACTTTGCATATGGTGGATCAATATAAACAACTGAAATATTTTGAAATTCTATTTCTAATTTAGAATGAATAAGGTCTTCTTCATAAATTTTAAATTGATTATTTTTACAAATACTTAAACAATTTTTTTTTAGAATTTTAAGAACTTCAATATTATTCTCAAAAAAAATTACTTCACTCATACCTCTAGAAATTGCTTCTAAACCCATTGTGCCAATTCCTGCAAAAAGATCTAAAAAAATTTGATTTTTATATAATTCGATAGAATTTTTGATTGCATAACTTTCAATAATTGAAAAAAAAGCTTCTCTTTTTAGAGAAGAAGTTGGTCTTACAAAATCATTAATACTAGCTAATTTTTTTTGCTTAAACTTTCCTCCAGTAATCCGTATCATTTGCTAATTGAATTTAATTTTTGAAATTGCCCTTCTTTAAGTCTTCCAAGCTTATAAGGGCCATATGCAATTCTTATTAATTTAACAATATTCCATGAAAAATAATTACAAATATTTCTAATTTCTCTATTTTTTCCTTCTTTAAGTTTAAAAATTAACCAACTATGATTTTTTAATTTCTTATCAAAGGCGACTTTAATTTTTTTATAACTAATTTCTTTAATTGTAATGCCTTTATTAATTTTTTGTAAATCAGTATTTTCTACATTGCTATTTATACAAACTCTATAGATCCGCTCAATGTTTGAGGATGGATGTTCTAAATATCTTGAATAATCACCATTATTAGTTAGCAAAATCAATCCTTCACTCATATAATCTAATCTTCCTACACTTATTAATTGACCGACATTTTTTGGTAATAAATCAAAAATTTTTTTTCTACCTAAATTATCTTTTGTACTACAAATATATTTTATTGGTTTGTATAACTTCCATACTTCAACTTTATTTGCTTTTTTAACAATTTTATTATTAACCTTAATTATATCTAAATTACTTACTTTATGACTTGGATGAAGGCATACTTGATTATTAATTTTAATTTTTTTTTCTATAATTAATTTTTCAGCATCTCTTCGTGAACAAATTCCAGCACTTGATAGATATTTTGAAATTCTAATATTCACTTTGTTTCACTAATAAAATTTTTAATTATTTTTATATCATATTTTGTTATTAAAAATTCAGGATGCCATTGTAAGCCAATACACCATTTGTGCTTTTTATGCTCTATTCCTTCAATAACACCATCATTTGCTGCACACGAAACATTTAAGTCCTTACCTACTTTTTTTATTGATTGATGATGTGCACTATTAACATTTATTTTTTGAGTCCCACATATCTTATGTAGTTTAGTATTTTTCGAAATATTAACACTATGACTAGTTTGATTTCTTGGCTTCACTTGTTCATGGTTTATCGGATTTCTTTTTAAATCTTGTATTAATGTTCCACCACATGCAACATTGATAAGTTGTGCACCACCACAAATTCCTAATATAGGTTTGTTGTATTTAAAAAATTTATTGAAAATATTTAATTCAAAATTTGTTCTCTTATTTTTAATATTTTTAGATTGAGTATTACTTGTTTTATATAATTTAGGATTAATATCAAAATCTCCCCCAGTAATAATTAAACCATCAATTAAATGACAAAAATCATCAATATATTTTTTTTCATGTAACAAAGGAAATGGAATAGCATTAAATTTTGTTAAGGAAGTTAAGTAATTTTCCCTTAACGCATACCATGGAAATTTTGAGTATGTTTTCTTTTTTTCAATATCAAGAGTTATTCCAATAATTGGTTTTTTCATTATAATTCAACTATAATGTACAACATAAGTGTGTTCCAGAATGAACGTTGATTTTTTTATGAAAGAAGCAATTATTGAAGCAGACAAAGCTTATAATTTAAATGAGGTTCCAGTTGGAGGAATACTTGTTGATAATACAACGAACAAGATTGTGGCCAGAAGCTACAACACAATAAATAAAAATAAAAATGCTATCAAACATTGTGAATTAAATCTTATTCAAGAAACTTGCGAAAGACTAAAACTTAAATATTTAGAAAATATGACATTATTTGTTACCTTGGAACCATGCACAATGTGCGCTAGTGCAATAAGTGAAGTACATATTAAAGATCTATATTTTGGGGCGTATGATGAAAAAAATGGAGGAATTGAAAAACTCCGGGTTGCTTTTCAAAGAGAAAATATATTTATGCCAAATATTTATGGTGGCATAATGGAAAAAGAATGTAGTAATTTATTAAAAAAGTTTTTTAAATATAAGCATGATAGATAAAATAAATATACCAGAATTTGAAGTTTCAGAATTTAATCAAGCATTTAAAGAAGTAATTGAGTCAAATTTTAATTATGTAAGAATTAAAGGAGAAATTTCTGAGGTAAAAACCGCTACAAGAGGGCAAATTTATCTAACACTTAAAGACGAGGATTCTATTTTAAGTGGAGTGATCTGGGATCAGAAAAAAAAATATTTAGATATAAATCCAGAAATAGGACTAGAAATAATAGCAACAGGGAGAATTACCACTTGGTCTCGCTATAAAACTACTTACCAAATAGATATTGATAAAATCGAAATTGCAGGAGAGGGAGCACTTCTAAAACTTATTGAAGAAAGAAAAAAAAGACTGCAAAAAAAAGGTTATTTTGATGAAGATAAAAAAATCTCATTACCTTTTTTGCCTGAGAGATTAGGTATTATTACCTCTCCAACTGGCTCTGTAGTACATGACATAATTAATAGAGTGAATGATCGTTTTCCAATGCCTTTAGATATATGGCCTGTTTCTGTACAGGGTGTTGACGCGGCAGATAGTATTATAAATGCTATCGAAGGTTTCAATAAACTTAAATCTAGCAAACCAGATGTTCTTATTATTGCTAGAGGAGGAGGTAGTACTGAAGACTTAATGGCATTTAATGATGAACATCTTGCAACAAGTGTTTTTGAATCAAAAATACCAATTATTTCAGCAATAGGCCATGAAACAGATACAACAATAATTGATTTAGTATCAGATTTGAGAGCGTCTACACCAACTGCAGCAGCTGAAAAAGCTACTCCAGTAAAATATGAATTGATAGAAAAAATTAAAAATTTACAACTTAGATTAAACACCAAAGTTAATTCACAAATTCAGTCCAAAAAGGAAAATTATGATTACTTAAATAAGTTTCTTAAATCCCCAAGCTCAATAGTTAATAATTATAAGGAGAAGCTTTTAGATGATTTTAAAAATTTAACATTATCAATTGAAAACAAATTTAGCATATCTAAATTGAACCTAATAAATTTAGGCAAATCTGTAATTTCTCCAGACTCATTATTAAGTTTAAAACAAACAAAGATTGATAATCTTTCAAAAAATCTTAATTTTAATATTGCCAATAACTACAAAGATAATCTTGAAAAATATAAAGCAAATATCAGACTGCTGAATTCAAATTCTATCTCTTCAAATCTTAAAAAGGGATATTCAGTTTTGATGAATAATACGAAAATTGTTAAGACTACAAAAAAAATTGCCCCTAATGATCAGTTATCGGTTAAGCTTGTTGATGGTACAATTGATATTAAGGTAAAAAAAATTAACTAAACCTTTTGTGTTGCCAGAACCATTGAGAGGGTTCTGATTTAATCCACTCTTCTATTTTGAGATGTATCGTTTCCATCATTTGATTATCACTTATATTTACATCATTGTGATAAAAAGGCTCAAGAAAGGTAAGCTCAATTTTTCCATTATCAATTCTTTTATTTTTAATTGGGATTATTGGTAATTTATATTTTCTTGCTAGTTTTAAAAAACCTGTTTGTGTTTTAACTTTTTGTTTAAAAAATAAAACTTCTTCACCAGAAGAATCTTTCTGATCAATTACAACCAAGATTGACAAAGAGTTTCTTATAGCTTCAGTAATATCTTTTGCACTTTTTTTTCCTTTTGGAGTATAAAAACTCTTAGACGATACAAGCGAGTTTGTTCTAATTTTTAATAATAATTTATCTATAAAATGATTATTAATATGTCTATATACTGCACCTAGATTTATACCAATTCTATCTAAACTAGGTACTACAACTTCCCAATTAGACTGATGAATACATATAAATATTCCTTGGGAATTATTTTTAATTAAATTTTCGATATTTTCAATTTTATTGTACTTTATTTTTTTTTTATCAAATAAATAGTTTAACCTAGGAATTTCAGAAATTGTTCTTCCGAGATTATCCCAACTTTTTTTCACTATACTTTTAACTTCCTCCTCTTTCATATTAGGAAATACATATTTACAATTTTTAATTGCAGTCTTATTTGCGCCAGAAAATTTACCAAAAGTACTGAACAAAAAAGAAGCAAATTTAGCTGATATATTTAATGGCAAAAATTTAAATAAGAAAAATATTAAAAAAACTATAATATATTCAAAAAAATAAATTATATTTTTCATATTGCTAAATCATTTATTTTATTCTCTAAAATGTTACCCAGTATTTCTTTAAGAAGATTTTCATCTTCAAATTTAATTTCCCCATTCAAAGTGCTTACTAAAGATCGATATGATTTAGGAATTCTTACAAAATCTTTTTTTGTAGTAACTAATACTGATTTTGTAAGATTTGCATTTTCTGCTAAATTTAACATATCATTTTCATCAAAAATATGATGATCAGGATAGCTAATTTTTTTTTCTAAAATAGCACCTTGTTCAGAAAGTGAATTATAAAATTTTTCAGGATAAGCAATACCTGCAAAAGCTGTCACTTTTTGATTTTTATATATTTTATTATCAGCACTGATTTGAAATTTAGCATGAATAATAGGAACAGTACTTGGAATTTTATCTTTAACATCTTGAGATATTTCTCCAATTACAATTACAAGATTTGCTCTGGAAATACCTCTTGATATACTCTCTCTAAGAGGACCAGATGGGATTACTCGTTTATTTCCAAAACCTTGTTCTCCATTAATTACAATAATTGAAAAATCTTTTTGAAGAGTTGGATTTTGAAAACCATCATCCATAATTATACAGTCAGCGCCTTGTTCTTTAGCTAGAATAAAGGACTTGTTTCTATCCTGTCCAATCCAAGTTGGTGCAACTTCAGCTAGTAATAAAGATTCGTCTCCCACACTTTTTGCTGAGTGCCATTCTTTAACAAGGACATTAGATGTTTCAACACCACCATATCCTCTTGAAACAAAATGAGGATTATATCCATTAAGTTTTAATAAATTTCCAATTTTTAAAGCAACTGGTGTTTTACCAGCACCTCCCACCACTATATTGCCAATACAAATTACAGGAATTTCAGAAGATGTTTTTCTACTAACAAAATTTCTTATTTTTGTTCCAAATCTAAACAACAAAGAGAGTGGATATAAGGAATTCGATAAGTATGTGTCATTTTTTTTATACCAAAATTTAGGAGCTTTAAGCATTTTAATTAATGTACTTTTCGATGTCTTTGAAAAGCTTTTCTTTTTCAAAGAAAGATCTATTAGAAAAATCAAGTGCATTTGCTTGAATTTTTTTAATTTCCAAATTATTATTTAGTAATTCTTTCATTTTTAAATCAATATCTTCAAACTTATTTACCATTATACATGAATTCGCTTTTACCATATCTTCATAAATATTAGTCCAATTATCAACATAATTACCACTAATAATAGCACAACCATAACTTGCAGGCTCTATAGGATTATGTCCGCCAATATTTTTTAAAAAAGAACCACCTAAAATAACTAAATCACTAATTTTAAAGTATTGATCTAATTTTCCAAAACTATCAATTATTACGATATTATTTTCTTCAAACTCTTTTTTTGATTCTAAAGATATTTTAAATCCTTCTTTATTTAATTCTTGCTCAATTTTATTAATTCTTTCTGGATGCCTTGGTGCAAGATAAATTTTTAAATTAAATTCACAAATTGTTTTTTTAATACATTTAATTATCTCTTTTTCTTCATTAGAATGAGTACTTGCAATCATGATTGTGTTTGATTGATCTTTATTTATTGATGAATTTTTTTTATTCTTAGCTAATTTTAAATTTCCAACATAATCAATTTGTAAGTTTGTTAATTCTTGAATTCTTTTTTTGTCATTTTTACTTTGTGCAAAAATTTTATTAAAACTCTTCAATGAGTTTTTGTAGAAATTTTTTGTACTTTTCCATTTTTTAAAAGACGTTGGAGATATCCTTGCATTTAAATATAAACAATTGATATTTTTAATTCTAATTTTACTAAGCATATTTGGCCAAATATCTGACTCTATCCATAGTATCAGATCTGGTTTCCAAAAGTTTAAAAATCTTGTGCACCATAGAGACACATCAAATGGAATGTACTGATGGGTTATTTTATTTTTATAAAACTCATTAATATATTCAGCTGAAGATTTTGTTGTTGTAGTAACTAAAATATCAAATACTTTATGATATCGTTCTATAATTAAATCTGAAGATTTAAACTCACCAATACTTGCTGCATGTATCCATAAAATTTTTTTCTCACTATTTTTTTTTACTGTTGGCTTCCCAAACCTTTCAACAAATCTAAGCCTATCCTCCTTTTTTCTATAGATACGAATAAAAATATTAAAAATAATTACTGGTATGAGAAGAGTACTGAGTATTTGATATATTCTAAGCATTTAGATTTTTTTCTGCTGATTCCATGCAATCATTAATTTTTCCTTCCAAGAAATTCTTATATTTATCTAAATCATCATCTTTAGTAGAAGAAGGAATAGTAATTGGCTCACCCCAGACAAATCTACATTTTGAAAATGGATATGTTATTAAAAATGAGTCCCAAGATTTAAGTTTAAGATTTTTACTTGAAGCAAAACCAAGTGGTATAATTGGGACTTGAGAATGAATTGCAATTTTTATAATTCCTTCTGAGACTTTCTTATTTGGTCCTCTCGGTCCATCAGGAGTAATACCAATATAATTTCTATCTTTTAAAATTTTAAATACTTTCCTTAATGAAGGTGATTTATTTTTTGACATTATAGAAACATTTTTTAAATTAAAATGACCTGCAATATATGCACCAAATCGACCATCA
This sequence comes from uncultured Alphaproteobacteria bacterium, assembly GCA_902518895.1. GTDB lineage: Bacteria > Pseudomonadota > Alphaproteobacteria > HIMB59 > CACPNW01. The sequence continues at coordinate 20,807 of CABYHL010000014.1, forward strand.
CTATGGCTAGATGCCAACATATTTAACACAGCTTTACTTTTCCATACATGTCCTATCATCATCAATTGACCATGCCAAAATGCTAAAATAAAAGGTTTATTCTCTCTCCACAATTTTTCTGGCAATTCAGAGTTTATAATCTGTATTTTAGAAGTGTAACATACGAATAAGATATATAGGTAACCTATAAATGCCAAAATTTTTTGAGATATAGAAAATTTAAAAATTTTTTTTTTAAAACTCATTTTCCAACTGTTCTCTTAGTTGTAATTTTTTATAAATAGTTGATTTTGAAATTAACTCTTGATGCTTTCCCTGACTTTCAATTTTGCCTTTATCTAAAACATAGATAATGTCTGCGTCTTCTATTGTGCTTAATCTATGTGCAATTATTAATTTAGTTTTATTTTTCATAAGACTATTTATTGTTTCATGAATTTTATTTTCAGTTATGTTATCTAAAGAAGATGTAGCTTCATCCATAATTAAAAGTGGCGCATCTTTTATTAGAGCTCGGGCAATAGCAATTCTTTGTCGTTGTCCACCCGATAATTTTATTCCGTTTTCTCCAATAACAGTGTCTAGTTTTTGATCCAATTCTTCTGAAAAACTACTCACCCCAGCATTTTTAGCGACTAAACTAATCTCTTCATCAGTTGCTTTAAGGTTTCCATATTTAATATTGTTAAATATACTCTCATTAAATAAAATTGTTTCTTGAGTCACTATTGAAACACTATTTCTTACATCTGTCAGATCTAATTCTTTTATATCTTTAGAATTAATTAATATAGAACCTGAATAATTATCATACAATCGCAAAATTATATTTGCTATCGTTGATTTACCAGATCCGGATAAGCCAACTAACGCAACTTTTTTTCCTTTTGGTATTCTTAAACTTATTTTATCAAGTACTGTATTATCGTTATATGCAAATGAAACATCTTTAAATACAATGTCTCCATCTAGATCTAAGGTTTTTTTTGGAGAAATATTTTCCATACTTTTTTCACTTGTATCTAAAAGTTTAAATATTCTCTCTGCTCCAGCCAGGCCTTCCTGAACACTAATATTTAGATTGCCAAGTGCCTTTACTGGCTGATAAGCCAGAAGAAGACTTACTAAAAAACTCATAAATTGACCTGTTGTCATACTTTCGTTTAAGACAAATACACCCCCAGCATAAATTGAGAGTGCTACAGCTAAACTTCCAATAAATTCCATTAAAGGGCTTAAGCGATTGCTAATAAAAGCAGATTTTGTAAAATATTTTTGAATGAAACTTATTGTTTCAAAAGCTCTTTGTTTTTCATAGTTTTCTCTTGAGTATGCTTTTACTTGTCTAATACCTTTAATGCTCTCAGCTAATACATTGGAAAAAACTGCAATTTCGTTTTGGATAGTGTAAGTAATTTTTCTTATACTCTTCCCAATTTTTCTTATGGGCCAGATCGCTAAAGGGAATGCAAAAAAAGCAAAAAGAGTTAGGGTCCAACTTTGGTAAAACATATTACCTAGTAAAAAAATAATAACTAAAACATCTTTTATAATTCCTGTTACAGATTTAACTATTGCAAGTCTTAAGTAGTAAGTATCATTGATGAGTCTTGAAATTAAATTACCTGACTTAGAGTCATTATAAAATTTCATATTCAAATACATGAGTTTTTCAAACATCTGAGTTTGAAGTTTTGCAATAATAGAATGTGCAACTTTACTCATTTGATAAGAGTGAGTATATGTTGCCAATCCTTTACAGAGGGTCACTATAATTATTGCAATTGGAATTAAAAATAACATTTCTTTATTACCTTTGATTAAGACTTCATCAAGTGCAGGTCTTACTAACCAAGCATGTAAACCTGTTGCTGCTGCTGAGATAACCATCATCAATAAAGCTAATATTATTTTGAGTTTATGACTCATTAAATAATGAAAAACTATTCTTGAAGTAACTGACTGTTTTTTATTTGAAGACATTAAAAGGTATGTAAAAGTAAAAATAGCATAATTGCAAAAATATTATTTTGTCTGAAATAATAATTTGAACTTAACGGTGATGTTATATCCCATTTCTGAATTGCTATATACGTACAAATTGCGATAGTGGCTATAATAATTGAACTAAGTAAAAAATTTGAGGAATTCCATACGAAATAAGACAATATAATTAAGATAATAAGATAGCATGTTTGAACAAATCTTTTACCATTTTTATCAAAATAAACTGCAGTAGATTTGATTTTATTTAAAATATCATCTGACCTATCTTGGTAGGCATAAATCGTATCATATGCTAACGTCCAAAAAATACATACAAAATACAATAAAATAAAATCAAATGTAATTCGTGTATTAAATTGCATTGAAACTATTAGCACACCCCAACTAAAAATAATTCCAAGTAATAATTGTGGGAAGAAAGTTATTCTTTTCATAAAAGGATATAAAATAACAAATGGCACACTTAACAAACCTAATACAATTGATTTAAAATTAAACTCGAGAAGAATGAAAAAACTAATTACCAATAATATTATTAATAATAATATCGCTTCAGTAATAGAAATCTTTTTTGATGCTAAGGGTCTAAATTTAGTACGTGTAACTTTTTGATCAAAATCAATATCAATAATGTCATTAATTATACAACCCGCACTTCTCATTAAAAAAGAACCAATTAAAAAAAGTATATACCAAAATAATAGTTTAGAAGTTTCTGTTTTTAGTAACGCTAAACCAAACCAGCAAGGCCACATTAATAGAAGGAAGCCAATAGGTTTGTTAAGTCTGATTAACTCGCAGTAATCAAATATTCTTTTTACAACTAAGTTATCCCACATATATGAATATAATGTTATAATTCTAAATTATTGAAATGAAAATGTCTAAAACACGATTATTTGTCTCAAAAAAATTATCAGCAAATATTTTAATTTATATAAAAAATAAACAACATCATTTTTTAAAAAATGTTCTTAGAATCAAAAAAGAAGATAATATAAATTTGTTTGATGGTTTTACAGGTGAATGGTTATCCAAAGTAATTTCAATAAACAGAGATAACATTGTTTTACAAATACAAAACAAATTGAAAGATATTCCTCAAGAAACTGATTTATGGTTAATTTTTGCTCCAATTAAATCTTATAGAATGAATATTACTATTCAAAAAGCTACTGAGCTTGGCATCTCAAGATTTATTCCGATTTTGACTGAATATACAAACCAATCAAAAATAAATTTTAAAAATTTTGAATTGAATATGATTGAAGCGTCAGAACAATCTGAGAGATTGTCTATTCCGACTTTAGATAAAACAATTAAACTAGATGATTTAATTAATAATTTTCCATCCGATAGAGGGTTAGTTTTTTGCGATGAAGGAAATGAAAATTTACCAACTATTTACAATGCATTAATCAACGAAACAGAAAAATATAAAAAATGGGCTGTCATTATTGGACCTGAAGGTGGTTTTTCTGAAAAGGAACGAAAAAACATCTCTTCATTATCTTCATGTATATCCGTCTCTTTGGGAAAAAGAATTCTACGATCAGACACTGCAACTACAGCTGCAATTTTTTCTATTCAATCGGTTATTGAATAAATCATAATGAGCGACAACCTGTCCTAGAATTTTGCCTCTAAATCACTGGTTAATTTACTGAATAATTTATTTATTAGTGTATACAATAAAAAATAAGATGCGCATTTTATCCTTTGTTACTGCTACATTTATGACTTTTACTTCTTCAGCAAATGGTATTTCTGATTGGCAGTTAGGTTTTCAAACACCTGCAAGTGACGTTATGAGAAATGTTTATGATCTTCATAATTTTGTATTAATTATGATGACTGCAATCACGATATTTGTTCTGTTTCTAATCTTTTACGTTGTATTTAGATTTAGGAGAAAAGTAAATCCAGTTGCTTCTAAAACTACTCATAACACATTTATAGAAATACTTTGGACTGGGATTCCAGTAATAATATTAATTTTTATGGCTATCCCATCTTTTAAGTTAGTATATCAGCAAGATGTAATACCTGAAACAGATATGACAATTAAAGTCATAGGCCATCAGTGGTATTGGGAGTATCAATACCCAGAACATGATGACATTTCTTTTGAGAGTTACATGACACCTGATGAAGAATTAGAACCAGGTGACATAAGATTATTAACAGTAGATAACCACCTAGTTTTACCGGCAAATAAAAATATTCACGTATTAGTCACTGCTGGTGATGTTCTTCATAGTTTTGCTATGCCTTCATTAGGCGTAAAAAAAGATGCGGTTCCTGGAAGACTTAATGAAACATGGTTCAATATAGATGAGCCAGGAATATATAGAGGTCAATGTTCCGAATTATGTGGAACAGGTCATGGGTACATGCCCATTGTCATAGAAGCACTTAATGAAAAAGATTTTAATAATTGGATAATTGAACAAAAAAGTAAGTTAGCATTAGCAAACGAAATAACCATTAAAGAGAACACAATAGAATAGGAGAAAAATGAGTTACGCAGATTCAGCAAGCCACGACCATCATGATCATAAACCAGGTTTTATAAAAAGATGGTTTTTTTCTACAAACCATAAAGATATTGGAACTCTCTATATAATATTTGCCATACTAGCTGGTTTAGTTGGAGGTTTCTTTTCTTTATTAATGAGAGCTGAATTAGCTGCCCCAGGATTAGATGTTGTTGCTGATGGTCAAGTTTGGAATGTAATTATCACTGCTCATGGTTTGTTAATGGTATTTTTTGTTGTAATGCCAGCATTGATAGGCGGCTTTGGAAACTGGTTTGTACCATTAATGATTGGTGCGCCTGACATGGCTTTTCCAAGAATGAATAACTTTAGTTTTTGGATACTTGTTCCTGCTCTAGTTTTATTGGTTGTTTCAGCAACAATAGGAACTGGCGCTGGTACTGGGTGGACAATTTATCCTCCACTCTCAAATAAACTCGGACACGCAGGACCTTCTGTTGATATGGCAATTTTTGCTCTTCATTTAGCAGGTGCTTCCTCAATCTTAGGTGCAGTTAACTTTATAACAACAATACTTAATATGAGAACGCCTGGAATGACTCTTCATAAGATGCCTCTTTTTGTATGGGCAATGTTAATTACAGCATTCTTACTTCTATTAGCTGTTCCTGTTTTAGCTGGAGCAATTACAATGCTTCTAACTGATAGAAACTTTGGTACGACATTTTTTAATCCTGCAGGTGGTGGAGATCCAGTTCTTTTCCAACACTTATTTTGGTTCTTTGGTCATCCAGAAGTTTACATCATGATATTACCAGCTTTTGGAATTGTAAGCCAGGTAATCTCTACTTTTTCAAGAAAACCAGTATTTGGATATCTAGGAATGGTGTATGCTATGATATCTATAGGATTTATAGGCTTTATTGTTTGGGCCCACCATATGTTCACAGTTGGTATGAGTGCAGATTTAAGAGCATATTTTATGCTAGCCACAATTATTATCGCTGTTCCAACCGGTATAAAAATCTTTAGTTGGATAGCAACTATGTGGGGTGGATCACTTACATTTGAAACGCCAATGTTATTTGCGATTGGATTTGTTTTCTTATTTACACTCGGAGGGGTAACTGGTGTTATCTTAGCCAATGCAGGAATAGATACTGTAATGCATGATACGTACTATGTTGTTGCACACTTCCATTATGTTCTGAGTATGGGAGCTATGTTTGGAATTTTTGCTGGAATTTACTATTGGTTTGGAAAAATGTCTGGAAGAAAATATAATGAATTCTTAGGCAAACTACATTTCTGGTTATTTTTTATTGGAGTAAATGTAACATTTTTCCCTCAACATTTTTTAGGACTTGCCGGAATGCCTAGAAGAATTCCAGATTATCCAGATGCTTATGCAGGATGGAATCTTGTATCAACTTATGGTTCATACATCTCTTTTGCCGCTACCTTGATATTTCTTTTCGCAATTGTGTATGCTTTATTTTATGGAAAGAAAGAAGTTGCAAACCCTTGGGGAGAAGGAGCTGATACTCTTGAATGGACACTGTCTTCACCTCCACCATTCCATCAGTTTGAGACTTTACCTAAATTCAAAGGATAACTTAAGTGGATGCTAAATCCTTAGAAGCTGGTTATAGCAATAATTTTCTTTTAAGAAAATTTAAAGGCTATTACGAACTAATGAAACCAAGAGTTATGTCCTTGGTTATCTTTACAGCTTTTGTTGGAATGTTTTTGGCACCAGGGCAGATAACATTTCTAAACAGTTTTTTAGTAATTGTTGCTATTGCACTTGGAGCGGGTTCTTCAGCAGCAATCAATATGTGGTTTGATGAAGACATTGATAAAACTATGGAAAGAACAAAACTAAGACCAATTCCACTTGGAATAGTTTCAAAAAATGAGGCACTAGTTGTAGGAATATTTACAGGTACTATTTCTTTAATTTTGATGCAATGGTTCTCAAATTCATTAGCAACAAGCTTACTTCTTTTTACAATTCTTTTTTATGTATTTATTTATACATTTTGGCTTAAACGAACAACTTCATTAAATATAGTTATTGGAGGCGCAGCCGGAGCAATTCCTCCAATTATTGGATGGACTGCTGTTGTTCCAGAATTAAGTTTTTTACCGATTAGTTTATTTATAATTATATTTTTCTGGACCCCACCACATTTTTGGGCCTTATCAGTTTATAGATATAATGATTATAAAAATGCGAACGTGCCTATGTTACCAAATGTAAGTAGTATTGATGATACAAAAAAACAGATTGTTTATTATGCTGTAATATTAATTTTATCGAGTTATCTTCCATACTTAGATAGTAAAGTTGGAATAATATACTTAACTATTGTTACTATATTAAATTTATTATTATTTAATAGTTCGATAAAGTTAAAAAAATCTAAAGAAAAAAAATCAATACCAAATTCTGAAGGATTAAAATTTTTTGCTATTTCAATTCTTTACCTATTCAGTTTATTTTCAGCATTGTTGATTGATAATGTGGTATTAAGATGAAAAATAGAAGAAGAAAAAATATTATAACTCTAATTATTTTACTTTGTATAGTTGCATTTTTTTATTTATGGACTCTGTTTAAGGCTAATATTTTTGGAGTATAATGACTAATACTAGAACAGCTTTAGGACTATCATTAATTGTTTTAACAATGATTACTTTAGTTGCGTTTTCGGTACCGTTATATGACTTATTTTGTCGTGTTACTGGTTATGGCGGTAAGACAAGTACATCTGAGTTCCTTTCATCATCAATTTTAGAAAGAGATATTAATCTTAAATTTAATGCTGATGTTAATGATAGTATAAATTGGACTTTTACTGCACCAGAAAATATTAAATTTAAAGTCGGTGAAAATAAACTTGTTAATTATAAAGCTACTAATCAATCTGACGCAGAAACAATCGGAACTGCGACATTTAATGTTCTACCAGAAAAGATCGGTCCATATTTTATTAAAACACAGTGTTTCTGTTTCGAAAAGCAGGCTTTGAAACCTGGAGAAACAGTTGAAATGCCTGTTGTGTTTTATATAGACCCTTCAATTAACGAAGATCCAACAATGAAAGATGTTGAAGAGATAACGTTGTCATATACCTTTTTTAAATATATAGAATAATCAATGGCTAATAAATCAACAACAGGGCAGAAACATCCATATCATTTAGTTGATCCAAGCCCACTTCCTTTTTTATCATCAATAGCTGGTCTTGCTATGGCTGCTGGTCTTGTATTTTACATGCATTATGGAACTTCTTGGCTCCTCATTCTAGGCACTATTGGTTTACTAACTATTATGTTTCTATGGTGGAGAGACGTAATCAAAGAGTCAACTTTTCAAAAGGTTCACACACCTGTCGTAGAACTTGGATTAAGATATGGAATGGCGCTTTTTATTGCTTCAGAAGTTATGTTTTTTGTTGCTTTTTTCTGGGCTTTTTTTGATGCAAGCTTAACACCTAAATTACCTATAGAAGAATTTTCAGAAACTTTTGATAGTAATGGTGCAGTTGGAATTTGGCCACCAGAAGGTATTAAAACATTTGATCCACTTGATGTGCCTTTTTTAAATACATTAATATTATTAATGTCAGGTACTACTTGTACATGGGCTCATCATGCTGTTAGAGAAGGACATAGAGATCAAGCTATTCAGGCATTATGGTGCACTGTTGGTCTTGGAATTTTCTTCTCATTTATGCAGGGTGTAGAATATTATGAGGCAGCTCATCATTATTTTAGTTTTACTGATGGAATATATCCATCAGTATTTTATATGGCTACTGGTTTTCATGGATTTCATGTAATGGTTGGAACAGCATTCTTAGCTGTTTGTTTGTATCGTGTTTACAAAAATCATTTTACCCCAGATAGACATTTTGGTTTAGAAGCAGCAGCATGGTACTGGCACTTTGTTGACGTAGTTTGGCTGTTCTTGTTTGTCTGCGTTTATGTTTGGGGTGCATAAATTAAAAACTTTTCAATAAAATTTATTTTATTTAGTTTATTTTGTATCGCGCTGACGATATTTTTAGGAATTTGGCAATTGCAAAGACTGGAATGGAAAGAAAAAATTATAGCCGAATTTAATGAACTAAAGGATCAAAAACCACTGTCACTATCAATGGGAAAAATGAAGTATCCAAACATTGATGAGTTTACTAAAGTTATAACTTTAGGAACTGTTGATAGAAGTAAAAAAATTTTTTTCCCGGCTAAAACATTGAATGGGATTTCTGGTGTTAGAATAGCCAGTTTATTGTCAGATAATCATGGTAATAATTATTTAATTGATGAAGGTTGGTTTGAGCAAAGTAGATATGATTATTTTAAAGACAATAATGAAATAATAAATGCCGAAATTCTAGGATACATCCGATATCCAACCCAA
>CABYHL010000015.1:0-20000 GCA_902518895.1 uncultured Alphaproteobacteria bacterium
AGTTTTATTATTTTTCTTTGTATTTTTTTCTTCAATATTATTGGAATGATGACCTTCATCAATGTCAATTAATGGATCATGTAAAGAATATTGTGGATCGAAATAAAAATTAATTTTTGATTCAAATTTATTTTCTAATGAATTTATTTCGCTCTTTTTATTATTTAATAAATTTTCTGCTAATCCACTATTACATTTAACATTAATTATTGAATTTTTATTTTCAGAGATTTTTTCTTTAATCACTTTTAATATTTGATCTATTATTGAAGAAGAATTCAATATTAAACCCGATCCTTTGCAGTAGTTACATCTTTCAAAAGATTTATCTATCAAGCTCGATCTTAATCTTTGCCTAGATAATTCCATTAAGCCAAACATACTAATTCTTCCAACTTGAACTCTCGCTCTATCTCTTACAAGAGAAGTTTTTAAACTTTTTTCGACCTTAAAATTATTTCTATAATCATCCATATCAATAAAATCTATAACTACTAAGCCTCCAAGATCTCTTAATCTTAGTTGTCTGGCTATCTCTACTGCAGCTTCTAAATTTGTTTTTAAGGCAGTATTTTCAATATTTCTCTCAGATGTATTTTTTCCAGAGTTTACATCTACTGCCACTAATGCCTCTGTTGTGTTAATTACTATAGAGCCACCAGATTTTAATTTTACATTAAGACTAAAAAGGTCATTAATTTGTGTTTCAATATTATTAGAAGCAAAAAGAGAGTTTTCATTAGATTTGTATTGCTTTATTTTTTTCACAAAAGTTGGTGCTAAATTTTTTGTAATTTTTTTTACATTATCGTATCCTTCTTTTCCTTCGACTAAAATTTTTTCTACATCTTCACTTAGCATATCTCTTATAGCTCTTTTTAAAACATTACCTTCTTCATGTATCATTTCTGGCGCTTCTGATTTTAAAGTAATTTCTCTAATTTTATTCCATTGGCTTACAAGAAATGAGAGGTCTTTTGAAATCTCTTTTTTTGTCCTTCCAATACCAGCTGTTCTTACAATTACTGACATTTTTTCTGGTATTTCTACTGATGATAAAATCTGTTTTAATTTTTTTCTTTCTTCTATATCTCCAATTTTTCTAGATATACCATCACTATTCATGCTATTTGGCATTAGAACACAATATCTTCCTGCAAATGATAAATATGTTGTTAGTGCAGCTCCTTTTAAACCTCTTTCTTCTTTGTTGATCTGAACAAGTAAAACTTGTTTAGGTCGAATTACATCTTGAATTTTATATTTTCTAAAAAAATTGAAATATTCTTTTCTTGGGCTTAATTTTTTATTTTTTCTATTTCTAATAGAAATCGTTCTTCCATCTGCATTTTCTTGTCCTTCATCTGATTTAGTTTCAGTGTTTCCATTCTCAGTTTCATTTAACTCATTTACATTTTCTGAGTTTTGTAAGTCATCTTCTTCATTTTCATTATTAATTTTATTACTTAGCTCTGTTATTTTTTCTTCATCTGCAGCAGGAATCTTAAAGTAGTCTGGATGTATTTCTGTAAGAGGTAAAAAACCATTTCTATTTTTTCCAAAGTCAACAAATGCTGCTTGAAGAGAGGGTTCTATCCTAGTAATTTTAGCAAGATAAACATCACCTTTAACAGCATTTTTTTTATTGGTTTCAATTTCAAAATCGTCTAGTTTGCCATCTTCTGTAACTGCGATTCTTGTTTCAATGTTATTTGTTGTATCAATAAGTATATTTTTTGACATAATGCCGAAACTCCGTAAAAATTTTTATTTATTAAAGTCATTTTGTATATTTGTATAATATTTGCCTAATGTCACATTTTTAACTATTTCACAATGTAGTTTATAAATATGATCAAATTATTTGCTTATATAAAAATATTGTTGATTTTTCTATGCATAATTTCATTTATGTCAATTTCAATAGTTTTTTATACACTTTGGCGATATTCTCCAGAACTGCCTTCTTATGAAAAAATTATTAATTACAAACCAAATTTATCATCAAGAATTTACAGTTCAGATGGGCTTCTTTTAAAAAGTTTTTACAAAGAAGAAAGAATATTTATTCCTGAGAGTAGAATTCCTAAAAATATCAAGAATGCTTTCTTAGCAGCTGAGGATAAAAATTTTTATAATCATTACGGTATTGATATTATTGCAATCTTTAGGGCATTCTTTACAAATATAATCAATATAAATTCTAGCAAAAGGGTTGTTGGAGCATCGACTATAACTCAGCAAGTTGTAAAAAATTTATTGCTAAGTAATGAATTGAGTTATTCAAGAAAAATAAAAGAAATTATTTTAGCAATAAGAATTGAAAATATTTTAAATAAAAATGATATTTTAGAATTATATTTAAATGATATTTATTTAGGTTTTGGATCTTATGGAATTGGATCAGCAAGTTTAAATTATTTTAATAAATCTATTTATGATCTTGAACTTCATGAAATTGCCTTTCTTGCTGCATTGCCTAAAGCTCCAAATAATTATAATCCCAAAAAAAATTATTTGAAAGCAGTAGAAAGGAGGAATTGGGTAATAAATAGGATGTATACAAATGGATTTATTAAAGAAGAAGATCTAAGTTATAAAAAAAAACCTTTGGAAATTTATAAGAGGGTTGATATTGAATTTTCAGAGGCTGATTATTTTTATGAAGAAATTAGAAAGGAACTTTTTAATACATTTGGTAAAGAAAAACTTTATTCTGATGGATTGATAATTAAAACTGCACTTGACTCAGAACTTCAAAAAAATGCAAACATTAGTCTTGTAGAAGGATTAATAGAATATCAAAAAAATCAAGGATGGAGTGGCATAATAGAAAACATAACTGAAGAAAATTTTTTAAATAAAAAACAAGAATATAAAAATAAAAATCCTTTTTATCCAAATTGGCAGGAAGTCATAATCAATAAAGTAAATAAAACAAATATTGAAGTCTATAATCTATCTAAAGAAAAATTAATAATTGATTTAGACAATCAATATAACGATTGGTTATTGGATGAAAATTTTAAAAAAGGTGATGTAATTTATATTGAGAAAAAAAATGAAGTTTATATCATAAATCAAGAACCAAAAGTTAATGGAGCAATAATTGTTTTAGATCCCTATACAGGAGATATTTTAGCTCTTTCTGGGGGGTACAGTTTCAATACAAGTGAATTTAATAGAGCAACCCAAGCTAAAAGGCAGCCAGGCTCAGCGTTTAAGCCTATAGTATATTTGGCTGCATTAAATGAAGGGTATACTCCATCAACATTGATTCTTGATGCTCCTTATGTTGTCGATCAGGGACCAGGTCTTCCTAAATGGAAACCATCTAATTACACGGATGAATTTTATGGATTAACTACAATGAGGACAGGAATTGAAAAATCCAGAAATTTAATGACTGTTAGACTTGCTAATAGAATCGGAATGAACAAAATTTTAAATTTGTCAGATAAATTTAATATCGGTGATGGATTAGATGATAATCTCTCTATGTCATTAGGGTCAGGCGTTATTACTTTAAAGGATTTAACTAATGCATATGCAATAATAGCAAATGGGGGTAAAAAAATTGAACCAAAATTAATTACAAGTATTTACTCAAAAGATGGTAAAAAAATTTATGATACTAGATTAAAAAAATGTGCTGATTGTAAAATTGATAAAATATCTTCATATTACAAAATACCAAATTTAAATGAAAATAAAAATATAGTTATAGACCCTAGACTTGCATATCAAATTACATCAATGATGGAAGGAGTCATAAAAAGAGGAACAGCCAAAAAACTTAAAGACTTGGATGTGCCTATAGCTGGAAAAACAGGTACTACAAATCAAAATAAAGATGCATGGTTTATTGGTTTCACTCCAGATATGGTCATTGGCGTATATGTTGGATATGACCAACCAAAATCTTTAGGATATAAGCAAACTGGATCAAGTGTTGCTGTGCCAATATTTAAAAATTTTGCCAATAAAATACAGATTAATAAAAATAAAAAACCATTTAGAATTCCATCAGGTATTAGCTTTGTAAGAATTGATCCAAATAGTGGTATTATATCGAATAAAAAAAATAGTATAGTTGAACCTTTCATTCTAGGCTCTGAACCTTATTCAGGAAATATTAATATAATTGATGGCTTAGAAGATTTTAATAATAATTCCATTTCTGGTACAGGTGGTTTATTAGAGTAAAACAATATGGATTCTATTGAAATAATTGAAGATAAATTAAAAAAAATAAGGTCTAACTTTGATCTTATAAGGAGGGGGGTTTGACTACAAATCCCTACAGATTGAATTAAACGATTTAAAAATAAAAAGTTCTGACCCAAATGTTTGGGAAAACAATAATGCCAAAAAGATTTTTCAAGATATCAAAATGATTGAAAATAAGATTAATGATTTTGATCAATTAAGTCAATTAGTCTTAGATAATGAAGAAATTTTTAAATATATTCAAAAAAATAAAGATTACTCTCTGCTAGATGACCTTTTAAAAGAGGCATCATTAACTCTTAAATTATCTGAAAAAATTAGATACTTAAATTTGTTAAATGATGAAGCTGATCACTTAAATGCTTTTGTAGAAATTCATGCAGGTGCAGGCGGTACTGAAAGTCAAGATTGGGCTCAAATTTTGCAGAGAATGTATCTTAGATGGAGTGATAATCAAGATAGTTGTAGAGTTAGTTTATTACAAGAAACTAGAGGAGAAGAAGCTGGTATAAAATCATGCACACTTAAAATTGAAATGGCATATTCTTATGGATGGTTAAAAAAAGAGAGCGGCATACATAGACTTGTAAGGATCTCTCCTTTTGATAGTAATAAAAGAAGGCATACTAGTTTTGCAAGTGTTTGGGTGTATCCTGAAATTGATGACAAAATAGAAATTGAAATAAAAGATAGCGATTTAAGAATTGATACATACAGAGCATCTGGAGCAGGAGGACAACACGTGAATAAGACTGATAGCGCTGTTAGAATTACACATTTACCAACTAACACTGTAGTCCAATGTCAAAGTGATAGATCGCAACATAAAAATAAAACTAATGCAATGAAAATGATAAAATCAAGAATTTATGAAATTGAAATTCAAAAAAGAAAAGAAAATGAAAATATAAAAAATAAAGAAAAAAAAGATATTGGTTGGGGTAATCAGATTAGATCTTATGTATTACACCCTTACAAATTAATAAAGGATTTGAGAAGTGGGCATGAAACTTCTAATGTAAATGATGTATTAGATGGAGATATAAATACTTTTTTAGAAAATTCACTGACTTTATAATGTTTTAATTTATTTTTATAATTCCAATTTTCTTTTTCCCAACTGAGATTTTAATTTCCTTCAAATCTGAGTATTTTTTTAGAGATAATTTATTATTTTTATACAATTCATCATTAACTTTTACCCCATCGGATTTTATCAATCTTTTTATTTCACTTCTGCTTTTAACTAATTCAAGTTTTTCAATTGCATCTAAAATTGTAAAACTATCATTGATTAAATTATATTTTTTTTCAGAAATATTTGGTAATCTTGCATCAATAATATTAGCTTTAAATATATTGTCTGTAATTTCAACAGCCTCATTTGCGTCTTCATTACCTCTTACCATCTTTGTTACCTCATAAGCTAATATTTTTTTTGCTTCATTTATCTCCTGGTCTTTTAGTGAGGACAATTTTTTAATTTCATTTAAGGGAAGTTTTGTAAATAAATATAAAAATTTCGAAACATCGTTATCATTAACATTTCTCCAAAATTGGAAAAATTCTAAATTGGATAATTTATTTTTGTTTAACCATATTGCTCCATTTACTGTTTTTCCCATTTTGGTACCATCGTTATTTGTAATTAATGGAGAAGTTATACCAAAAGCTTCTTTTCTGTTAATTTTTCTTATCATATCTACACCACTTAATATGTTTCCCCACTGGTCTGACCCACCCATTTGTAAAATACAATCAAAATTCTTATTAAGATGGTAAAAATCATAAGCTTGTAAAAGCATATAGTTGAATTCTAAAAATGATAATGGTTGTTCTCTATCCAATCTACTTTTAACTGATTCAAATGTTAACATCCTATTTAATGTAATTTTTGATCCAAACTCTCTTAGAAACTCTATGTAGTTTAAATCTGAAAGCCAATCATAATTATTAATTATTATAGAATTTTTATTTAAATTTATAAATTTACTAAAAATATTTTCTATATTTTTTACATTTTTATCTATATCAGTTTTGCTCAAAATTTTTCTTGTTTCATCTTTCCCAGAAGGATCTCCAATTAAAGTAGTTCCTCCACCTACTAAAGCTATTGATTTATGATCATAGTAATCAAGCCAATGAAGAAGCATTAGTTGAGTTAGACTTCCAACATGCAAACTGTCACTTGTAATATCGAAACCTATATAACCAGATATTTTATCTTTAGACATTATATTATCTAAATGTTCAATTTCTATCTCTTGATAAATAAAGCCCCGTTCTTTTATTTCATTGAGAAATTCTGATTTAAATTTCATTTAGTGTTAATCAGTTTTTATTGTTTGATTTATGTACTCATTTATTGACTGTTCAAACTCATCAGAATAACTTTCATAAAAATGATCAGCACCTTTTATAGGTTTGAATTTAATATCAACTTTTTTTTGCTGTTGAAGTTTTTCAACTAGTATTTTAGAAGAATCAAAAGAGGCAATATTATCTTTGTCTCCGTGAATTATTAAGCCAGATGAAGGACAGGGTGCAAGAAAGCTAAAATCTCTTAAATTTGCAGGAGGTGAAATACTTACAAAACCATTTATTTCAGGTCTTCTCATTAGAAGTTGCATTGCTATCCAAGCACCAAATGAAAAACCAACCACCCAGCATATTTTAGAATTTGTATTATACTGTTGAAGCCAGTCCAAAACACATGCTGCATCGCTTAACTCACCTTCACCATCATCAAAAATTCCTTCGCTTTTACCAACACCCCTAAAATTAAATCTTATCGTAGAAAAACCAGCCTTTATAAAAATTTTATACAATTTAAATATTAGTTTAGTATGCATTGTCCCACCCTTCGAAGGATCTGGGTGTAATAATATTGCTATAGGCGAGTCATCTCTATTATTATGAGAGTATTTTGCCTCTATTTTTCCTTCTGGCCCGGGAATTAATAAGTCTACCATTTGATAAAGCTAATATTGAAGTTATATGATTTTGTAAATATAGATGTTTTAATTATATGAATTCTCTTGGTTTTAATAAGTCTGAAAAGGATACAAAAGTAGTTGTTGCGATGTCTGGAGGAGTAGATAGCTCAGTTGCGGCAGTAATGTTAAAAAAACAAGGTTATGATGTAATTGGTATAACACTAAAATTATATAACAACTCGAATGTATCAAAGAATAAATCATGCTGCGCAGGTATTGATATTCAGGATGCAAAAAATGTAGCTATTAAATATGATTTCAAACATATTGTACTTGATTACCAAGAAAAATTTTTTGATGGAGTGATTAACAACTTTGTTGATTCATATGCAAATGGTGAAACTCCTTTACCTTGTGTTAAATGCAATGAAACAGTAAAATTTTCAGATTTACTTAACGAAGCAAAAAAAATCGGAGCTGATGCACTAGCGACAGGACATTATGCAATAAGAAAAGGCTCTTTAAATAATGCTAGTTTGCATAAAGCAAAAGATTTTTCAAAAGATCAAAGCTTTTTTTTATTTGCCACACAGCAAGAACAATTAAATTACGTTAGATTTCCATTAGGTGATTACAAAAAAAGAGAAATTAGACAATTAGCTGAGAAATATAAGCTAAGTGTAAGTGATAAACCTGATAGTCAAGATATTTGCTTTGTTACTTCTGATTCTTACAGAGATCTTGTTAAAAATTTAAATCCAAGTGTAAATAAAAAAGGTTTAATCTATGACTTAGATAATAATATTCTTGGAACTCATGATGGTATTAGCAATTATACTATAGGCCAAAGAAAAGGTATTGGTATTAGTGGTTCAAAACAAGCTTTATACGTAATAGATATAAATAAAGATCAAAACTCAATCACTTTAGGCACAAAAGAAAAGTTGAAAAAAAATGTTATTAATTTTAAAAATATCAATTGGTTAGGAGGTAATATTCTTCCTAAAAAACTTGATTGTTCTGCAAAAATAAGATCAACCCAAGAAGATTTACCTGGAATTCTTGATATAAATAGCGACCATGGAACTTTTACATTTGAAAAGGAATTAGATAATACTTCTCCTGGACAAGCTTGCGTTTTTTATAAAAATGACCAATTACTTGGGGGTGGCTGGATTACTGCCTAAATTTAAAATCAGTTCTAAATTTGGTTAATTTTTGTTGAAATAACTAGATTTTTTAAATTAATGAATTAGATGATGTATTGTGAACTCGGAAACACTCAATACATTAAATTCTTATAGTAAAAATAAATACAAATATGGCTTTGTAACTGAAATTGATGATGAAAAGCCAAAAAAAGGATTAAACGAAGATACAATCAAATTCATTTCTCTAAAAAAGAACGAGCCAGAGTGGATGCTGGACTGGAGACTAAAAGCATATTCAAAATGGAAAAAAATGAAAGAGCCTAAATGGGCAAATCTTAGTTTTCCTGAAATCGATTATCAAGATATTTACTATTATTCAGCGCCAAAAGGTTTTGAAAAGAAACCTAAAGATCTAAGCGAAGTTGATCCTAAGCTCATAGAGACATATAACAAATTAGGCATTCCTCTAGAAGAACAAAAAGTTTTAGCTGGTGTTGCTGTAGATGTTGTATTTGATAGTGTTTCGGTAGCTACAACTTACAAAGGTGAATTAGAAAAGCTTGGTATAATTTTCTGTTCAATTGGTGAAGCTATTCAAAAACATCCTGATTTAATAAAAAAATATTTAGGCTCTGTTATACCGCCTGGCGATCACTCCTTTTCAGCTTTAAACTCAGCTGTTTTTACTGATGGATCTTTTGTATACATACCAGAGTCCGTAAAATGTCCAATGGAACTTTCTACTTATTTTAGAATTAACGCAGAAAATACTGGGCAATTTGAGAGGACTCTAATTATTGCTGATAAAGGTAGTTATGTTAGCTATCTTGAAGGATGTACTGCTCCTAAAAGAGACGACAACCAATTGCATGCAGCTAATGTAGAATTAATCGCTTTAGAAGATGCAGAAATAAAATATTCAACTGTTCAAAATTGGTATCCGGGAGATGAAGATGGAAAAGGTGGTATTTATAATTTTGTTACTAAAAGAGGTCTTTGTGCAGGTAAAAATAGTAAGATATCATGGACACAAGTAGAGACCGGATCTGCTATTACATGGAAATATCCTAGCTGTATTTTAAAAGGAGATAATTCTATTGGCGAGTTTTACTCGGTAGCAATAACAAACAATTTTCAACAAGCTGATACAGGTACAAAAATGACTCATATTGGTAAAAATACCAAGAGTAAAATTATATCAAAAGGTATTTCTTTAGGTAAGTCACAAAATACTTATAGAGGTGAAGTTTCTTTTTTAAGGAAAGCTGACAAGGCTAGAAATTATACTCAATGTGATTCTTTGTTAGTAGGAAACCAATGTGGGGCACACACAGTTCCTTACATAGACTCAAAAAATAATTCAGCTGTTATTGAGCACGAAGCTTCGACTTCTAAAATAAATGAAGATCAACTTTATTACTGCAGACAAAGAGGTTTAAGTCATGAAGAGGCAGTTTCATTAATAGTAAATGGTTTCTGTAAACAAGTTTTGCAAGAGCTTCCTATGGAATTTGCTGTTGAAGCACAAAAACTTGTCTCCATATCTCTTGAGGGAAGTGTAGGTTAGTATGTTTTTAGAAATCAAAGACCTATCAGTAAAAATTGAAAATAAAAATATTCTTAAAAGTCTTAACTTAAATATTAATAAAGGTGAAGTTCACGCAATCATGGGTCCAAATGGATCTGGTAAAAGTACATTAGCAAACGTTCTAGCAGGTAAAGAGGATTACGAAATTTTAAATGGCAGAATTAATTTCAAAGATAATAATTTATTTGATTTAAATATCGAAGAAAGAGCACAAGAAGGAATGTTTTTGGCTTTTCAATATCCTGTTGAAATACCTGGCGTAAATATCACTCCATTTTTACACTCTGCAATTAATTCAAAAAGAAAACGTATGAGCGAAGAAGAAATTGATAATTTATCATTTGCTAAGCTTTTAAAATCTAAAGCTAGTGATTTAGGTATAAATATTGATATGCTTAAACGATCAGTTAATACAGGCTTCTCTGGAGGTGAAAAAAAACGTTACGAAATTTTACAAATGAGTATTCTTAATCCAGATTTAGCTATTTTAGATGAAACAGACTCAGGTCTGGATATTGATGCTCTTAAAATTGTTACTGATGGTGTTAATAAACTTAAAACAAAAGATAATTCATTTTTAATCATTACTCATTATCAAAAACTTTTGGATTATATTAAACCAGATTATGTTCATGTTATGGTAAATGGTTCTATTGTTAAATCAGGAGGATATGAAATTGCTGCCGAAATAGAAAAAGATGGATTTCAAAAATTTCAGTAATGAATATCCAAGATAATTATCTAAAAAATAAAAAAAATATTTTTTTTTCAGAAAACAAAGATATTCAAACTCATAGAGAAAAATTAATAAATATTTTTGAAAATGATAGATTTGATAAAAAAAATAATGAAAGTCTTAAAAATATAAATCTAAAAAACTTTATTGATTTTAATTATAAATATCTGATACCTGAAGAAACATCAGTAATAAACAATAATCATGAAAATAGTTATTCAATAGTTTCTGTAAATGGACAGTGTTCGAGTTTTAAAGATGATAAAATTGAAATTACTAAAATATTAGATGAAGATTACAATGATTTTTCTAAAAATGATACAATTGAAAATAATGATCATTTTGTAAATCTAAATTCATTATTTTTAAATAGTGGTTTTAAGATTGTTATAAAAAAAAATAATAACATAAAAATTAGAATATCAAACATTATAACTGATGATGATTTAACTATTTTTCAAAAAAATAATTATATTTGTGAAGATGGATCATCCCTAAATCTTATTGAAGAATATGAAAATAAAAATAATTCTACATCAAATATTTTAAATGTAATTAAATTAGAAAAAAATTCTCAGATAAATCATTTTCTAATTCAAGACAATTCTCCTAATCATAATTTAATAATAACGACTCATTCTTCATGTAAAAAAGATTCTACCTACATCCAAAAAGTATATAATTTTTCAGAAGGATACGTAAGAAATTTTCATTATTCTGAGTTGATAGAAGCTAATTCAGAAGCGGATCTTCAAGGAATATTTTTTCTAAAAGATAATAACACATCTAACAATAAAACATTTGTTAAGCATTTAGCTGAAGATTGCAAAAGTAATCAAGTTTATAAAGGTATTTTGAAAGATCGTTCTAAAGCAACATACTTTAGTAACACTCATGTTGATCAAGTGGCTCAAAAAACAGAGGGATATCAACTCAGTAAAGGGATACTATTATCTGATAATGCATCATATTTTTCAAAGCCTGAATTAAAAATTTATGCTGACGATGTAAAATGTAGTCATGGTTCTACTATTGGACCAATAGACGAAAATGCCATTTTTTATCTTCGATCCAGAGGTATGAGTAAAATTGCAGCAACTAAAATATTGATATCATCATTTATTAATGAAGAATTAAATAGTATTGATAATGAACAAATGTCTGAAATAATACAAAAGAAACTAGTAAGATACTTAAGTAAAGTAAAATGAATATTTCTGACATAAAATCAAAATTTCCGGTATTCAAAAAAAATCCTAATCTAGTTTTTTTAGATACTGCAGCGTCAGCATTAAAAGTTGATGAAATGATTGAAGCTACTAATAATTGTTACGCAAATGAATATGCAAATATTCATAGGGGTAATTATGAATTAAGCTCAAAGCTAACAAAAAAATTTGAAGATGCGCGGAAAAAAATTGCTGATTATTTAAATACATCTGAAAATAATATTATTTTTGTTAAAAGTGCAACTGAGGGTATAAATTTAATTGCATCTTGTATGTCTAAAAAATTTTTAGAAGATGGTGACGAAATAATCTTAAGTTATCTTGAGCACCATGCTAATTTAATACCTTGGCATCTAATTGAAAAAAAAATTAAAATTATACCTCTGGGACTAAACGAAAATAGTGAAATTAATTATGATGATTTAAATGATAAAATTAATTCAAAAACTAAATTAATTACGTTAACCCACATGTCAAATGTAACAGGATCAATAACAAATTTTGATACAGTAAAAGAAATTGCCAAAAAAAAGAATATACCGTTACTATTAGATGGTTGTCAATTTGCTCCTCACAAAAAAGTTGATTTAAAAGATTTAGATCCTGATTTTTATGTTTTTTCTGCACATAAAATGTATGGACCTTCAGGTCTAGGGATACTCTATATGAAAGATAAGTGGATAAATGAATTTTCTCCTTACCAAGGAGGAGGACAAATGATACACGATGTAGATATTGATAAAAGTACTTACGCAAATAGTTATGAAAAATTTGAGGCGGGTACTCCTCCTATCGCACCAGTAATTGGATTTTCATCATCTTTAAATTTTATGAATGCAGTCAACCCAAACGTTATATATGAGCATGAAATGAAAATTCATGATTATGCTTATGAAAAACTTGCTCAATTTAATAACATTAAAATTTTTGGATCAGATAAAAACAAAGGTGCAATTATCTCTTTTAATATTGAAGGTGTGCATAATTCTGATTTAGGTGCCATGTTAGATAAAAAAAATATTGCTATAAGAACCGGACATCATTGTTGCCAACCACTTATGAAGCATTTTAAGGTTTCTGGCACATCTAGAATATCATTTGGAATATATAACTCAAAAGATGATGTTGATTATTTGGTGGATAGTATAAATGATATTTCAAAAATATTAACTTAAGTATGGAAGATAAAAAATTACAAGATTTTTTACCTAATAATAGCACAAGTTATTTAAAAAAATTTAATAACTCTAATAGCTCAATTACAATCGAAGAAGAACAAGTTATTGCATGTATAAAGACTGTTATGGATCCTGAAATACCTGTAAATTTATATGATTTAGGTTTGATATACGACATACATATTAATGATAAAAATGATATTAAAATAAAAATGACTTTAACAAACCCAAACTGTCCAGTTGCAGGTACTATGCCTGAGAGTGTAGGTAAATCAGTTGAAAAAATAGCTAATCTAAACTCAATTGAAGTATCTTTAGTTTGGGAGCCTAAATGGAATAAAAATTTAATGTCAGAAGAAGCAAAACTTGCTTTAGATATTTTTTAAATAATTTATAAGAAAATAATGAATAATTTATTATCAATTACTAATAACGCTGCGCACCAAATTAAAAAAATTTTATCGGCAGCTCCAAAAGATGTAGATTCTGTAGTTATTGGTATTGATAAATCTGGATGTAGTGGGTATTCATATAAATTAGATTTTGGCAGATCTTCAGATTTAAAAAATTTTGAAATTGTAAAAAAAAATGGAGTTAAGGTATTAATTGATCCTAAAGCAACTATGTTTATACTCGGCTCAACTATGGATTATAAAACTGACAAACTTTCTTCTAGATTTATTTTTGAGAATCCAAATGAGAAAAATACATGTGGATGTGGAGAGTCTTTTAGTATTTAGTCAGAGATTATACATAAATAATCATAAATAATGTCTTTTAAAAAACTATTTAAAAATGAATTTTATATTCTAACTTTTATTGGAGTTATTATTTATTTTTTATTTGATATTGTATCAGTATTATTTTTATTAACCCTTTATATATTACCCTATTTAATTAATAAATTTAATTATAGTTCAAAATATTATTCAGATAATAAAAATCATGGAATAAATAATTTTCATAACTTAAGATTGGGAGGTTTTATCATAATTATTTTTTTGTTAATTAGTGTTTTAAACTCTACCTCCACTAGTTTGTATTTATCAAATGATAAAAATATAATTTACCTTGTAACAATGATATCAATTATTTTTTTAGGATTTATAGATGACATATTGGGAGGTGTACACTATCTTCTTAAATTTAACATTTTATTCTTTTCAATATTAATTCTAATATTAATTAATAACGAATTTATTTTTCAAATTACTAGTTTTGAAATAATAAACTCATTCTTACAATTCAAAGTCTTTTCAATTATTTTAACTGTAATAATAATTTCAGGTTTCATTAATGCAACTAATATCTCCGATGGTGCAAACGGTATACTGTCTGGAATATCATCTATAACTTTCTTATTATTATTTGAGGAAACAAATAACCCATTTTTTTTTATTATTTTTAAATTTTTACTTATATTTTTTATTTATAATACTGTTTTTTCTAGAATAATATTAGGTGATACAGGAAGTTATTTTTTGGGTTTTTTAATATCTACAGTTTGCATTTATTTTTATAATAATTTTACATTTTCTGCAGGTATACTAGGTTCTATATTGATATACCCATGCTTAGAAGTTATAGTTTCAATCATACGAAGATTATTAAAAAAACGTAATCCATTAAAACCTGACAATAAACACCTACACAATTTAATTTTTTATTTTTTAGAAAATAATTTAAGACTAAAATTTTCTAATAGCTTAACAGGTGTTTTTGTAGTACTAATATTTTCTTTTCCAAGTTATCTAGCCTATCAAATAATAGGTACATCTTTTAATAATTTCTATTGGTTAATTTTTTTAACTCAATGTATAATTTATATTACTATATATTTTTATCTCAGTACTAATAAGCATAATGCATAAGAGTATAAATGTTGGATAAAATAAATCTTTATCTAATAATTTTTTTTCCAATTTTTTTGGTTATAGGTCCGGCAATTTCTGATACCGCGGTATCAATTTTAGCATTATCTTATATTTTTATTGCTATTAAAGAAAAAAGAATAATTGATTTTCAATCTAAAATTATTCTTTTTTTAATTTTTTTTTGGTTATATTGTATTTTTAGATCACTTTTAAGTACTGACCCTCTTTTATCACTCGAATCCTCTTTATTTTATGGAAGATTCATTTTTTTTTCTCTTGCAGTAAAATATTACTTATTCAAATTTGATAATCTAAAATTTAATTTTGGGTATGTTATTTGGGGTACTATAATATTTGTTACCTTTGATTCATTTTTTCAATTTTATTTTGGCTTTAATATATTAAATTATAAAGCAGACGAATATAGAATAAGTGGGATTTTTGGTGATGAATATGTTCTTGGGGCATTCTTGTCTAGATTATTGCCTCTTTGCTTTTACTTTATTGCAATACAAAAAAAAATAAAAAGTGGAATTTTTCTTTTAGCAATGTTTTTTATAATTTTTGTCGATATACTTATTTATCTTGCAGGTGAAAGAACTGCATTTATTTACTTAATACTTGGAACAATGATTATAGTGATATTTACACAACGTTATAGACTTATAAGATCTATGGCATTTTCATTATCAATAATAACAATAATTTTTTCTACATTTTATTTACCAAATGTTAAAACTAGAATGGTTGATTATACACTTGAACAAATTGGTATATCTGAAAAGTCTGAACAAATTTATTTTTTTTCCATTAAACATCAGGCACATTTTGAAAGTGCATATTTAATGTTTAAAGATAATATGATTTTTGGTCATGGTCCAAAAATGTTTAGAAAATTATGTCAACTAGAAAAATATAATCCCGATGGATGCTCTACTCATCCTCATAATATATATATTCAATTATTATCTGAAACCGGCTTGATAGGGACATTTTTTATTCTAAGTCTATTTTCTTTTATTCTTTTTATTTTTATTTACAACATTGCTAAATTTTTCAATATAAAAATTGTGCAAAATCAATTTATATTAACTGATCCAAAAGTATGTTTGTTAGCTTCATTTTTTGTAACATTATGGCCTTTTGTTCCTACAGGAAATTTTTTTGCTAATTGGACAAACTGTATAATGTATTTACCTCTTGGTTTTTATCTTTATGAGATTACAAAAAAAAATAATTAAAAAATTAAACAAAAATATAAATAAAATTTTATATTTATGTTAATATAATATTATTGGCGGAGTAGCTCAGTTGGTCAGAGCGCACGGCTCATATTCGTGATGTCGGGGGTTCAAATCCCTCCTCCGCTACCAATTTAATAATTAAGTTCATTGATATTTTGTAATTTTTTAGTATAATTTTATTGTGAGTTACAAAAGCGTAGTTAAAAATTTTTTACTTAAGAATTTTCCTAAATCAAATTTATTATTAAATGAAATATATTATAAAAAAGCATTTAATATTAAAAACATTCAAAAAAATAAACTTGAAATTGATAAAATAATAGAATCAATTAAATCAAAAAATTTTTACGATATAAGTAAAAATTTTAATAAAGAAATCGAAAAAAGCTCTGATTATGCCACTCTAGAAATAAACAACACATGTAACATTGATTGTCTTATGTGTAAGACAAGTTTAGCTTCAAGACAAAAAGGTAAAATAAGGGATGAGACAATAAGTTTGATACTCGACAGGTTTAAGGTCGAAGGTGTTAAGATTGTTAATCTTCATACAATAGGTGATCCATTAATGAGTACAAAACTCGAGGAATCATTCATTCAACTAAGACAAAGAAATATGAAAGCTAACATTGCAACAAATGGGCTTTTATTAAAAAGACATATAGATACATTTAAAAAATATATTGATGTTTGTAATACTGTTAGATTTTCGATAGATGGTGCTACAAAAGAAACTTATGAAAAGATAAGATCTGGTGGTAAGTGGGATGTTTTACTTGAAAACTTAAAATTGGCAAAAAAAGAGTTATCACCACTAGGCATAAGATTGTCTATAATAATGTGTATTTCTAAAGATAATGTTCATGAGATAGGTAAGTATATAAATTTATTTTCAAAATATTTACTTAGACCTGAAAGAGATTTTGAATTTACAATCATGAACTCACTTTCACCAGATAATACTTATTTTAAGGAAATGAATTTGTTCCCTACTAAAACATATCCAAAAATGAATTGTCACTATATTAATGGTACAACTTTATACGGACATTTTAATGCCAAGCTCTCACTTTGTTGTAGAGATTATGATGGATCACTTGAAATTGGCGATTTAAGCAAAAATTCTGTCAAAGAAATCAAGTCTATGGATAAGTTTAAAAAAATTAGAAAAGAATATTATTCGAATAACTTCAAAAATTTACCACAATGCGGGGATTGCTTTGTTGTTGATCCTAGAATTCTTGAAGCAGTAAGATTATTTTTTAAAATAATGTTATTTGAATATAAAAATAGAGAGTCATCTTTTTATGATAAATTAGTTGATACTTTTTTTTCAATTTTTCAATATGATAAAAATCTAAATAATTATGAGTCTTATTCTCAATTAATAAATACTGTCAAAAATTAAAAAATAATGTAAATGATAATTTATGACGCGGGGTGGAGCAGCCCGGTAGCTCGTCAGGCTCATAACCTGAAGGTCGTAGGTTCAAATCCTACCCCCGCAACCAAAAAAGCATAAAGATTCTAAGTTTTACTTAAATTTGTAATAATATTGATAAATATCCCCAGAAATTAAAGGATTTTTTTTATTTTTTATGATTTGACAAGGAATTTTTATACTATTATAGGCACATACTCTTTTCTTTTGAAAAGAACAATCCTCTACTTTTTTACTTTAAATCGTAGGGTTTTGTATGCTCTTTAATTTGTTAATAAGATTATAAAGAGATACGTAGACAACAATTCGTAATTTAAATTTTACGAATGTTAATGGAATACGTATCAACAAATATTTTTTGTTTATACAAGAAGTATTCCGCTTTAACGGACGTTCCGTAATTTTTGACTTCGGTCAAATTTACTTAACTTAAGAGTTTGATTATGGCTCAGAACGAACGCTGGCGGCATGCCTCATACATGCAAGTCGAACGAAATCTTCGGATTTAGTGGCGCACGGGTGAGTAACATGTGGGAATCTACCTGAAGGTTCGGAATAACTGCGGGAAACTGTAGCTAATACCGGATGTGTCTGCAAAGAGAAAGATTTATCGCCTTCAGATGAGCCCGCACTAGATTAGCTAGTTGGTGAGGTAATTGCTCCACCAAGGCTACGATCTATAGCTGATTTGAGAGGATGATCAGCCACACTGGGACTGAGACACGGCCCAGACTCCTACGGGAGGCAGCAGTAGGGAATATTGGACAATGGGGGAAACCCTGATCCAGCAATGCCGCGTGAGTGAAGAAGGCCCTCGGGTTGTAAAACTCTTTCATCAATGATGATAATGACATTAGTTGAAGAAGAAGCTCCGGCTAACTTCGTGCCAGCAGCCGCGGTAATACGAAGGGGGCTAGCGTTGTTCGGAATCACTGGGCGTAAAGCGTATGTAGGCGGATCAAAAAGTTAGATGTGAAATCCCTGGGCTCAACCCAGGAACTGCATTTAAAACTAGTGATCTAGAAATTGGTAAAGGTTAGTAGAATTTCCAGTGTAGAGGTGAAATTCGTAGATATTGGAAAGAATACCAGAAGCGAAGGCGACTAACTAGGCCATTTTTGACGCTGAGATACGAAAGCGTGGGTAGCAAACAGGATTAGATACCCTGGTAGTCCACGCAGTAAACGATGAGTGCTAGTCGCTGGGACAATAGTTTCAGTGTCGAAGCTAACGCATTAAGCACTCCGCCTGGGAAGTACGGTCGCAAGATTAAAACTCAAATAAATTGACGGGGGCCCGCACAAGCGGTGGAGCATGTGGTTTAATTCGAAGCAACGCGAAGAACCTTACCAGACCTTGACATGGTATGTTTGAATTACAGAATCGTAATTCTTCAGTTCGGCTGGCATACACACAGGTGCTGCATGGCTGTCGTCAGCTCGTGTCGTGAGATGTTGGGTTAAGTCCCGCAACGAGCGCAACCCTCATTTTTAGTTGCCATCAGGTTATGCTGGGCACTCTAGAAAAACTGCCGGTGATAAGCTGGAGGAAGGCGGGGATGACGTCAAGTCCTCATGGCCCTTACGGTCTGGGCTACACACGTGCTACAATGGTGGTGACAGAGGGCAGCAATATCGCAAGATAAAGCTAATCCCAAA
This sequence comes from uncultured Alphaproteobacteria bacterium, assembly GCA_902518895.1. GTDB lineage: Bacteria > Pseudomonadota > Alphaproteobacteria > HIMB59 > CACPNW01. Next base: position 19,266 of record CABYHL010000015.1, read on the forward strand.
AAACCATCTCAGTTCGGATTGGACTCTGCAACTCGAGTCCATGAAGTTGGAATCGCTAGTAATCGTAGATCAGCGTGCTACGGTGAATACGTTCTCGGGCCTTGTACACACCGCCCGTCACGCCATGGGAGTTGGTTTTACCTTAAGCCGGTGCGCTAACCGCAAGGAAGCAGCCGTCCACGGTAGGGTCAGCGACTGGGGCGAAGTCGTAACAAGGTAACCGTAGGGGAACCTGCGGTTGGATCACCTCCTTTCTAAGGATAATGATAATTAGTTCGCTAGTTATCCGGATTGTTGTCTATCTATCTCTTTAAAATATTAGCTAGTACTGGGTGCCTATTTAATTATATTGGGCTGGTAGCTCAGTTGGTTAGAGCGCGCGCTTGATAAGCGTGAGGTCGGAAGTTCAAGTCTTCCTCGGCCCACCAATAAACAGGGGGATTAGCTCAGCTGGGAGAGCGCCTGATTTGCATTCAGGAGGTCAGCGGTTCGATCCCGCTATCCTCCACCAACTAATAATATTAATCTTATTTTTTCTTTAAAACGTTGATATGAAATAAATAACTGATCAAAATAAATTTTTATTTGATTAAAATACGTACAAAATTTTTCTCTGTACGTAATTGCAATCAAGCGCAAAAGGGCATTTAGTGGATGCCTTGGCATCAAGAGACGATGAAGGACGTGGCAGGCTGCGAAAAGTTAAGGGGAGTTGTCAACAAACTTTGATCCTTA
>CABYHL010000015.1:22500-25484 GCA_902518895.1 uncultured Alphaproteobacteria bacterium
AGCATCTAAGCGGGAAACCCACCTGAATACTAGATTTCCCAATTAGAGTCGTGGAAGACCACCACGTTGATAGGTTGGATGTGGAAGTGCAGCAATGTATGAAGCTTACCAATACTAATAACTCGATTGGCTTGATTACAATATCGTACAGAGAAAAGTTTTGTAACTATAGATTTCCTGGTGTCCATGGCAACAGATAAACACTCGATCCCATCCCGAACTCGTCCGTGAAAGCTGTTAGCGCCGATGGTACTTTATCTTAAGATATGGAAGAGTAGGTCGATGCCAGGATTATTTTTTAAGATCTTCAAATTTAATTAGCTGATCTTGTTTAATATTTTTTTTTAAAGTTAATCCAATAATCTTTTTTGTTTCATATGGTGGAATTCCACCTCCAGGTCTCTTGTAAATAATATCCTCTATTCTTATCTTATGGTTTTTTTTAAGATTATTAACTGAATAGATGCTCCTTCTTGCATTTTTTCTACTAATTAATTCACTTTTTAAATATTTTTTTTCATTAGTTCCTAAAATACTAAATGTGTTATTTATTCCATTAACAATTTTTTTAAGATCATAAACATCCATAGAGTGATAATGATCATTTCCTTTTAACTTTTTATTATGAGTAAAATGTTTTTCAATAATCTCTGAGCCCAATGTATAAGAAGTATTCATAATGTTCACACTTGGAAGAGTATGATCTGAATAACCTATAACTATATCGTTAAAATTTTTTTTAAGAGATGTAATCATTGATAAATTAGCATTACTATCCAAAGTTGGGTAATTAAGTATACAATGCAATAAAGCTAAGTTAACTTTTTTATTTTTAATCCATTTAACACTCCTTTTAATTTCCGTTAGATTTGAGGCCCCTGTAGATAGTATAATTGGTTTTTTAAAACTACAAATATATTCGATAAAAGGCTTATTTGTTATATCAGAGGAAGAAATTTTATATGCTTTAACTAAATTGGATAAAAACTTTGCACTCTCAAAATCAAAAGGAGTTGACAGAAATTCAATTTCATTTTTTTGACAATGTTTTGCTAAAATCTCGAATTCTCTTTTCCAAAATTTATCATGTTTTTTAAATAATTCATACTGAGACCTAGTTTTTTCTTTACTAGTGTCCCAATATGAAGGAGAGTATTTTGATGCTAAAGTATCTGCTTTGTAGCTTTGAAATTTAACTGCATCAGCTCCTCCTTTTTTAGCTAATTCTATTTGTTTTTTGGCAATTTTAATACTACCTTCGTGATTAACACCGCATTCTGCAATTATATATGGCAACCTTGGTTTTTTTGATTTTTTGAAATATTGTAAAATATTTTTTACCATGAAGACCACCCGCCATCTACAATTATGTTTTGTGATGTTATATAAGAGGAATCGTTCGATAATAAAAAAATGATAGCACCAGTTACTTCGTTTTTTTTACTCATTCTTCCCATTGGTGATAAATTATTAAAATTTTTTATGAATTTTTTATCATGATTTTTATAAACACCGTGAGGAGTGATTTGATTAACTCTTAAATTTTTTTTAGCCCAATAAACTCCTAAATATTTAGTTAATGCCATTATTCCTCCTTTTGATGCAGAATATGCGGCTGGGCTATTCATACTTGTTCCCTTATAAAGACTCATATTTGGAGCAACTATTGAATACGTAGAAGCAAAATTAATGATTGAACCTCCTTTATTTTTTGCCATGTAGCCTCCAATTATTTGGCAAGTATTGAATGTTCCTTTTAAATTTACATTTATAATTTTATCAAATTCACTCTCATCAAAGTTTTCAAAATTTTTAAAAAATTTTTTCGATGTATATTGTTGAATATTAATTAAGCCATCAATTTGTTTATTTTTTTTTGTTATAAATTTTAAAAGTTTAACAACATCATTTTTTTTTCCAACATCTCCAATAAAGTAACTAATTTCATTACTGTATTTTTTTTTTAAATTTTTGTACAACTGATCACATTTCTTTTTATTAATATCAAATAAAACTAAATTAGCGCCATTTTCACAAATACTTTCACAAGCCTCACTTCCAATAAGCCCAGTGGAGCCGATTACAACAATATTTTTATTTAATAATTTCATAGTCATATTAATTTTTTAATTTTTTCAATTAAATATATATCGTAAACTGATTCCTTATAATTATTTATAAGACTTTGTTTTTTATTTCTTGCAAAGTTAATAAAAAATTTCATTTGTTTTTCATAAGATAAGTTAAAAGACTTAATATAGTTATCTGAATAATTTCTTACTGATGTTTTATTATTTTTAAACAAAATAACTTCACAATTGTTGAAATCAAGCAATATTTTTCCTTTCTCTCCAACAATCTTCAAAAATCTTCTCATTGGTTTTTCAAACATATATAAACTAATATTTGATACTATACCCTGTTTATGTTTAAATAATAATTCTATTGAAGTCTCAACCTTAATTTTATTATTATTGGTTATTTTTAGTGCTTGTATTTTATCTACTTTCCCAAATAAACTTATTGTATAATTTATTTCATGTATTGAAGTTAACAGTACTCCACCACCAAGTTTTTTTGATAACATATATTTTGACAAATATTCATTTTTCTTACCCCAATCTGGGACATATGCACCAAAATGAACTTTAGAATTCCAAACTTTGCCAATACTTTTTTTACTTAATAATTTCTTAACAATTTGTATGCCTGTATGAAAATGTAAATTATAGCCAACATATAAATAATTTTCATACCTCCTTAGTTTTTTGACTTCTTTAACATTTACTCCAATTGGTTTTTCAATAAATGTAGGAATCTTGTTTTTTAAAAAAAATAGAGCATGAGAAATATGAAAAGATGATGGTGTGCAAATAATTACTCCATTTGGTTGTAAGTTAATTGCTTTTTCAAAATTTTTTTTACTAATTTTTCCAGAATTATTCCTGCTTAAATAATATACTTTATGATTAAATTTTTCTAAA
>CABYHL010000016.1 GCA_902518895.1 uncultured Alphaproteobacteria bacterium
CTATTTCTATTGAACAAAAAACTACTCAAAAAAATCCAAGAAGCACCGTTGGAACTGTTACGGAAATCTACGATTACCTTAGAGTACTATATGCTAGAGTCGGCATTCCCTATTCTCCAACAACAGGTAAACCAATTAAATCACAATCAGTAAGTGAAATGACTGATCTTATAATTAAAAATAATATTGATAAGAGAATTTATATTTTATCTCCAATAGTTAGGGATAGAAAAGGTGAATATCGAAAAGAAATCGAAGATTTGAAAAAAAGAGGCTATCAACGTCTCAAAGTTGATAATGTTGTATATGATATTGATGAAGTACCTTCACTAAAAAAGAATTTTAAACATAATATTGATGTTGTAATTGATCGACTTGTTGTAAAAAAAAATATCCAACAAAGACTGAGTGAAAGCATAGAAGTTGCCCTAACACTATCAGATGGTTTGTTATATTTAGAAAATTTGGATACAAATAAAATATCTGTATTTTCATCAAAATTTGCATGTCCTGTATCTGGATTTAGTATCGAAGAAATTGAACCTCGACTATTTAGTTTTAATGCACCACAAGGTGCATGTTCTGAGTGTGATGGATTAGGTGTTGAAAAATATTTTGACGAAAACAAAATTGTGCCAGATGAGACTAGATCAATTTCTGATGGAGCTATTAAACCATGGGAAACAAAAGTATTTGGTTATCAAAAAAAATATTTTGTTGAAACAATAGATAAAATTTTAAAACAATTCAAAGTTAAGAAAAATGTTCCATGGAGTGAAATTCCAAAAAAAGTAAAAAATATAATTCTTTATGGAGATGAGAATAGTGAACTAAATCTTTTACATGATTTTGAGGGTATAATTAACTTTATTGATCGAAAATATGAGGAAACTGAAAGATGGTGGCTTCAGTATGAATTAGAAAAATATTTATCTGAAAGAGACTGTGAAGTTTGCAATGGTTTCCGTCTTAATGAGAAAGCTTTAGCAGTAAGAATTGATGAAAATCATATTGGTAATATTACTAAAAAATCAATTAGCGAATGTTTATACTGGTTTTCATCACTTGAAAGTAAACTTGATAAAAATAATAAAAAAATTGCTGAAGGAGTTATTAAAGAAATAAAAGATAGATTAGTTTTTTTAAATAGAGTTGGTTTAGATTATTTATCACTAGCAAGAGCTAGTAAAACTTTATCCGGCGGGGAAAGTCAAAGAATTAGATTGGCAAGTCAAATTGGTTCAGGTTTAACAGGAGTTTTATATGTTTTAGATGAACCTTCTATTGGGTTACATCAAAAAGATAATCAACAATTAATTGAAACTTTATTTCGATTAAGAGATTTAGGAAATACAGTAATTGTTGTTGAGCATGATGAGGATGCAATAAGACAATCAGATCATATAATTGATATTGGTGTTAAAGCTGGCGTTAATGGGGGTCACATAATTGCAGAGGGAGGACTTAAAAAAATACTAAAAAATAATAAAAGTTTGACAGCAAAATATTTGAATAAATCCTTAGAAATAGAAGTTCCAAAAAAAAGAAGAAAATTTAATAAAAATAAAGTTTTTAAACTTAATAAAATAAAAACAAACAACTTAGATAATCTTAATATCACTTTACCTTTAGGGAATTTTATTACTGTGACAGGTGTATCTGGAAGTGGTAAATCTTCATTAATTATTGATACATTGTATCAAAGATTAGATGAATATTTTAATAAATCTTTAAATAAAGATGAAAGTCGTTTTAATTTTAAAGGTATCAATCATATCGATAAAGTAATTGATATTGATCAATCTCCTATTGGAAGAACACCAAGATCAAACCCAGCAACATATACAGGATGTTTTACTCCAATTAGAGATTGGTTTGCAAACTTAAATGAATCTAGTGCTAGAGGTTATAAACCTGGTCGTTTTTCATTTAACGTTAAAGGCGGTAGATGTGAATCATGCGAAGGTGATGGAGTAAAAAAAATAGAAATGCATTTTTTAGCTGATGTTTATGTCGAGTGTGATATTTGCAAAGGTAAAAGGTATAATAGAGAAACTTTAGAAGTAAAATATAAAGATAAATCTATTTCGGATGTTTTAGAAATGACTGTTGAAGAAGGTTATAAATTTTTTGATAAAATTCCTACAATCAAACAAAAACTACAAACTCTAATGGATGTTGGATTAGATTATATAAAAATAGGTCAATCAGCTACTACTTTATCAGGTGGGGAAGCGCAAAGAATAAAATTATCAAAAGAATTATCAAAAAGATCAACAGGAAAAACACTATATATTTTAGATGAGCCAACAACCGGTCTTCATTTTGATGATGTTAAAAAATTACTTAAAATTCTTCATACACTCGTTGATGAAGGTAATACTGTAATCGTTATTGAGCATAATCTTGATGTTATTAAAACGGCTGATCATATAATTGATCTGGGTCCACTGGGAGGTGTGAATGGTGGTCAAATTGTTGGAACTGGTACCCCCGAAGATATTGCAAATAATAAAAAAAGCTTTACAGGTGAATTTTTAAAGAAAATTTTATAAATTAAAGGAAATAAAATGATAAATCTAGAGTTACCAGATCTACCCTACAGTAAAGATGCTCTAATGCCGTATATGTCGGCTGAAACTTTAGAGTTGCATCATGATAAGCATCACTTGGCTTACATTACTAATGGAAATAAGTTTATTAAGGAACAGAATATATCAGATGATAATGTAAATGATATTGTTATTAACTCATATCAAAAAAATGCTCCAGTATTCAATAATGTAGCACAACATATAAATCATGTTCATTTTTGGGAAGTAATGAAAAATAATCCAGATGGTAAAATCCCCTCTGAGCTCGAAAATAAGATAGTTTCAGATATTGGTTCAGTAGAAAAAATGAAAGAAGATTTTATAAATGCAGGTATTGGTCAATTTGGATCAGGTTGGTGTTGGTTAGTTCTAAATAATGGAAAACTAGAAATTACAAAAACACCAAACGGAGAAAACCCAATCGTACATGGACAGACTCCTCTACTTGGATGTGATGTATGGGAACACTCATATTATGTTGATTATAGAAACAGAAGACCTGATTATTTAAAAGCTTTTATCGATAATTTAGTTAATTGGGAAAAAGTTACAGAAAACTTAAATAAAGCTTAATCATCTTCATCTTGCGGTCTAAACTTAAAAATTAATAAAGTTGGGACCGCAATAAAAACAGATGAATAAGTTCCAATTATTACACCTATAATCATTGTTAAAGCGAAAGGTCTAATCACCTCTCCTCCGAATATAAATAAAGAAACTAATGCAAGAAGCGTTGTTAAACTTGTCATTATAGTTCTGGATAAAGTGTTATTAACTGATAAGTTAAATAAATCTACTAATTCTAGTTTTTTATATTTTCTTAAATTTTCACGGACTCTATCAAATATCACTACTGTATCGTTAATAGAATAACCTGCAATTGTAAGAATTGCTGCGATTGTTGCAAGAGAAAATTCTACATTTAGAATGGATAGCAATCCAAGAGTAAACAATACATCATGGGTTAATGCAACAACTGCTCCAAAACCAAATTGCCATTCAAAACGCAGCCAAATGTAAATTAAAATGGCAATTAGTGCAAAAGAAACAGCTTGAAATCCTCTAAACAGAAGTTCAGAACTAATTGTAGGACCAACAAATTCAGACCTTCTAAATTCAATAACCTTATCTTGAATTAAATTTTTGACAGAATTAACCGTTTCAATACTTTCTTGATTACTTTTATTTTGAAGTCTTATTAAAATAATATTCTCATTACCAAATTCCTGTAAAGATACATCACTATAAGAAGAAGATAAAATTTCTCTTAATTCACCAATTGAAGTATTTTTTGTACTTACCTCAATTAAAGTACCTCCTTTAAAATCAATACCAAGATTTAAACCTTTGATACTTAATAGACCAATTGAAATTAATATTGCTAAAATAGATAAAATTAAAAAATTTCTTCTTAAGCCTAAAAAATTTATATTAGGCTCAACAGGAATAATTTTATTTAAACCAAACATTATAGTTTTAATTCCTTTTTATTTGCAAATGACAAGTACATGTATACTAAAAAATTTGTAAGCATTAAAGCAGTGAACATTGATGCTATCACACCCAAAGACAGTGTAATGGAAAAACCTCTAATTGGACCGGATCCAAATGCAAATAGTAAAACAGCAGCAATTAAAGTAGTAATATTGGCATCAAGTATAGTTGACATAGCTCTATCGAAACCATTTTTTACAATCTGAAAAACTTTTGTTTGTTTTAAACTCTCTTCTTTAATTCTTTCAAAAATTAGAACATTTGCATCTACTGCCATTCCAATTGTTAATACAATTCCAGCTATACCAGGTAATGTTAATGTTGCACCAATTGTCCCTAATAATGAAATAATTATAAATAAATTTACTATTAATGAAATATTAGCAAGGGCACCAAAAGTTCCATATATGAGTATCATAAATATACATACTAAAACCATACCAATAATAGCAGCTATTTGACCAGCAGCTATAGAGTCTGCCCCTAAGCCAGCGCCTACTGATCTTTCTTCAACTATTTCTAAAGGCGCTGGCAATGCACCAGCTCTTAATAGTACAGCTAAATCAGATGCTTCTTGGGCATTAAAGTTTCCAGTAATAATACCTGATCCTCCTGTAATAGCACTACTAATTCGAGGAGCTGTAATAACAACGCCATCTAATACAACAGCAAGATTTTTACCAATATTGTTTGTTGTAACTTTGCCAAATTTTTGTGCACCTTCTGTATCAAAACGGAATGACACAGCGTGACCTTCGGTTTGATCAAATGAGCCTTTGGCATCTACTAAATTTTCTCCACCTACGACTGCTCTTTTATCTAATAAATATTTTGTATTTTCATCATACATATCTGGAACAATAATTTTTCCAAAAGGAGCTAAGTTATTTTGAAGAGCAGAAGTGTTATCTTTATCAACAATGTGAAAAGTAAGTTTAGCTGTTTTGCCTAATAAATCTTTAATTCTTTCTGGATCCTTTACTCCTGGTAACTGTAAAAGTATTCTCTTTTTACCAGATCTTTGGATTAGAGGTTCTTTAGTTCCTGATTCATCAATTCTTTTTCTAACAATTTCCAGTGATTGCTTAATTGCTGAGTCTTGAATAATTTTTCTATATTCATCGTTTAGCTTTATACTAAGTTTATTGTTATTAATTTGTAAGGATACTCCTCTGTACATTTGAAAAAAACTATCTCTAATATCTTTTATCTTTTCTTTATCAGTAAAAAAAACAGCAACGTCATTTTCTTGAATATCAATTTTTTCAATTTTTACAGCTTGATCTCTTGAAATAAGACGAACACTATCGACAAAATTATCTAATTCTTCTTTATATAAAACATCTAGTTGGACTTCTAATAATAAATATGATCCACCTTGTAAGTCTAAACCTAAATTTATTTTGTTTTTTAAAAACCAATTTTCTGAATTTTCATCATAAATAATAGAAGGAATTGCAAAAATTATTCCCAATAAGACTAATGATAATACTGTAAATGATTTCCAGATGGGATAATTTTTCATTAATAAAAAATTTATTTTTTTCTAGAAAATAAAGAAAAGCCAGATTTACTTTTATTCTCTTCTTTTGGCGGTTCTTTTTTTTGAACTTCTGGCATTGCATATAAATCTGCAACCATTCCGGATGCAATTTTTATTTCAACATTTTCAGCAACTTCTAAAGTTAATTCTCTATTATCAGCTACCTTATTTATTGTTCCGATAATTCCACCTGAGGTTACTATTTTATCACCTCTTTTGAGATTAGATAGCATTTCTTTGTGCTGTTTAACTTTTCTTTGTTGTGGTCTGATTAATAAAAAATAAAAAACTACGAATATTAATATAAGTGGTAAAAATGTTCCAAATGCTTCCATAATAATACCTATGATGATTTAATTTGAGAGATTTATTATACTGTGTAATAAGAAAAATCAAATAAAGTATTTATGATGTTTTTAACTAATTTTTTATCAAATCTTAAACTCTCAAAAAGAAATGCATTTATTTGGGATAGTAAAATAAAAAACCTTAAAATTATCTCTAATTTTAGATGTTTAGATCTTGATCTTTTAATCGGAATAGAGCGACAAAAGAAAACAATTTATGATAATACGTTAAGTTTTGCTGAAGGAAATTTTACTAATAATGCCTTGTTATGGGGATCTAGGGGCAATGGTAAAAGCTCATTAATTAAATCAGTTTTTTATGAAATAAATAAAAAAAATAATAATTTAAAATTAATACAATTAAATAAAAATAATATTTTTGATATTGAAATTATTTATGAAAAATATGCAAATTTAAAGAATTATAATTTTATAATTTTTATTGATGATTTATCATTTGAAAAGATAGATAGTGATTACAAAATCATTAAGTCTACTTTAGATGGAAGTATACAAAATCAACCTAAAAATATTGTTCTTTATGTAACTTCTAATAGAAGACATTTAATGCCTAGAGATATGATAGAAAATGAAAGATCCTCTGCAATTCATACTGATGAAAGTGTTGAAGAAAAAATAAGTTTAAGTGATCGTTTTGGTTTATGGATAGGTTTTCATAATATTTCTCAAAATGATTATATAAATATTATTTCTAAGTATTGCGAAAAGTTTAATTTATTTTTTGATGAAAATACTGAAAAAGATGCAATTAAATGGAGTTTGCAAAGAGGTAACAGAACTGGCAGATCAGCGTGGCAGTTTATTATCAATTATGCAGCTGAAAATAATAAATATATAGATTTTTAATTTACTCAAAATCAAAATTTGTTTTTTCTAAACCTGATACACCACCCTTTAAGTGATAAATATTAGATTGATTTAGTTGTTCGACAAATCCATTAGCTAAAATTGAAGATATATCTCCATTTTGGCTTATAAAAATAACTTTCTCTCCTATTTGTACATTTTCTTTATACTTTTCAAAAAAATCAGGGAAAAAATTTCCATTTTTATCAAATGCTGTAATTTGAATAGCGCCAGGTATTTTATTAGTATTAGTTATTTGATCATCATTCCTAATATCTATAATTTTAAAGTCATCAGTCATTGCTAATCTTAACTGATAACCATCTATTTCTTTATACCCAGGTGGAATTACTTTTATTACTTCAATATCAAAAATAAGATTTGATTTTGGTGGAATCAAACTACCTGCACCAGTTTCACCATAAGCCAACTGATATGGAATAAAAATTGTTCTTTTACCGCCCTCTTTCATTCCAAGTAAACCAGTTTCCCAACCTAAGATAACTTGCCTTACACCTATTTGAAAATTAAAAATTCGTCCTCTATCATAAGAACTATCAAAAACTGTATTATTTTCTAGCTTGCCAATATAATGAACAGATAATTTAGAGTGATTTTTAACTTCTAAGCCATTACCAATAGACTCACTTAGTATTTGAACTTCATTAGAAAAAGATTTGAAACTAAAAATACAAATAAATAAAATTAATAAAAATTTATTCATTAATGTGCTTCCTTTAATTGTTTAATTTGTGAAGGTAATGAAACAATTCCACTTAAAACTATAAATACTGCCCCAATATAAGCATATAAATTCATATATTCATTAAATATAAATATTCCAACTAATGATGACCACAATACCTGAAGGTAAACCAAACTGAATACAGAAGCATAATGTTTTTGAGCAATTTTAAATGCAGTTGTTGCAAAGAACATAGCTGAATTAATAAATAATGCAGCAGTTAAAATTAAGAAAAAATCAAAAAAAGATACTTTTAATGGATTCATTAAAAATAAGGGTATTGAAAAAAAGTGAACGAAAAAACCACCATACAAGAAATAACCAATATTTGTTGTTACATAACTGTATTTATTGACAATAAAAGTTGTAACGGTAATTAAAAATACTCCGATGAGGACGATTAAATAATAAATATTAAAATTTTCAAATCCTGGTTGGATTACAAACACAACGCCTAAAAACCCAATTAAAAGAGAAAAATAGGTTAAAATATTTAATTTTTCATTTAAGAAAAATATTGCAAATATTGTGCCCATCAAAGGTGCAGTCATATTTAAAGTTGTGAATTCAGGAAGTTTAATTTGTTCAAGTGTTATAAAAGCTATAAATGGCAGAGGAATATTTAAAAAACCTCTGAAAATAGGTGGAAAATAATTAGTGCATTTTACGTGTTTTTTTAGAGTTCCATTAATTAAAAAATAAAATGGGAAACATAGAAAAATGGGTATCCCGTAAAAAATGAAATGATAAAATTTTACATCTGTTTGAGATAGATAATTTATTATAGCGTCATTTATTACAAAAAAAATTCCAGCAAAAAACAAAAGGATTGAAGAATAAATTATACTTTTTTTCATAAATTAATTTTACTAATAATTATAAATCCTTAAGTTGTTTTTTTTGAGCTTGAAGGGATAGAATTCCACTTAATACAATTAAAACAGCTCCAATTAATGCAATGAAATTAAGATATTCATTAAAAAATATAATACCAATTAATAATGACCATAATATTTGTAAATAAAATAGAGCAAAAATTGATGAAAAATGATTTTTAGAATTTTGAAATGCATAAGTTACAAGATAAACACCTATTAAAACAATTAAACCAGCAAATAATGAAATAAAAAATAATTGATAATTAATTAACGGATCAAATATAAATAAAACTACAGAAACCAAATTTATAGGTACTAATCCATATACAAAAAAACCTAAAGTTGTTGTAATATTTGAATATTTATTTGCTAAAAAACTCTGCAAAGCTAGAGTAAATGCACCATAAATAGGAAATAAATAATAAAAACTGAAATATTGAAAACCTGGTTGTATAATAAATATAACACCAATAAACCCTAAAAAAATAGCAGTGGTTGTAAAATAATTTATTTTTTCTCCTAAAAATAATATTGCTAAAATTGATCCTAAAATAGGCGAGATCATATTAAGAGTTGTCCATTCTGGTAATGTAATATTTTGTAAACTTATAAAAAGCATATACGGTAAAGGTAAAAATAAAAAACCTCTTAATATTAAAATTGAATAATTTGATGACCCTAAATAAGTTTTAATATTTCTAGTAAAGTATAAATATATAAAAATTAAAATTAACCAAGGACTTCCAAAAAATACATGATGATAAAACTTAAACTCAATTTCTGTTAAATGATTTATTATTGCATCATGTATTACAAATAAACTTCCACCCAAAATTAATGACAAAGAACAATACAAAATTTTTTTATTAAACATTAATTTTACTATTTAGGGATTGTGTGAATATAAAAAGCACTTATATTGATAGTGAAATGAATACAAATGAAATAAAAACTTATCGTCTAATAATAAAAGGAAAAGTGCAAGGTGTTGGATTTAGGCACTGGTTTAGTGATTTAGCTATTTCTTTAGGATTAAATGGATATATACAAAACAAAGAAAGTAAAGACGAAGTAGAAGCTATTATTCAGGGAGATATGCAAAGTATTCTATCTATTACAAAGAAAGCAAAAGATGGTCCCTCACTTGCATTAGTTGAAGGAGTTATTCCTAGTAGCATTATAAGTAATGTTAAGTATTCTGGTTTTATAGTTAAATACGAAACTTAATTAAAAACTTGCTTTATAGTTTTATGAAGAGAATCAAATATTTCATCAATTTGATTTTTAGTAATTATGAATTGAGGACACAAAACAATTGCAGGACCTAAAGGTCTGCAAATTAATCCATTATCAATTGATAAATTAGCAACTTTATCTCCCATATTAAGATGATCTTCAAATGGTTCTTTTGTATCTTTATTTTTTACCATCTCTAATGCAGCCATAAGACCTATACCTCTAGTTTCTCCAATGTGTTCATAACCATTAAATTCATTTAATCTTTCAAAAAAATAGGGCTCCATTAACTTTACATTATCTAATAAACCCTCATTCATAATTACATCTATTGCTTTCAAAGCAATTGCACATCCAACAGGATGACCACCAGCTGTAAAACCATGTGGAAATTCTTCTGCTTCTTCTGATACTTCAACAAATTTATCTGAAAATTCTTTATTAACTATAACTGCACCCATAGGAAAATACCCAGCTGTCAAACATTTAGATGAAATAATTATATCTGGTTTGATATTGTATGTATCACAACCCCACAAATTTCCAGTTCTACCAAATCCACAAATTACTTCATCTGCGATAAAAGGAATATTATATTTTTTTAATATAGGCTGAACTAAATCAAAATACGATTTTGAAGGAGGTATACACCCTCCTGCACCTTGTACAGGTTCTGCAACAAAACCTGCAATAGTTTCTGGATCCTCTTTGATGATTTTTTCTTCTAAATTTTTGGCCATCCTAAGAGAAAATTCTTCTTCCGTTTCATTCGCTAATCCATATTTCCAATAATGAGGACATTCAATATGAATAAATTCTTCAGATGGTAAACCAAACTCTTTATTGTATGGTTTAGCTGTCATTGAAGAAGCTCCTAAAGTAACACCATGATATCCATTAATTCTTGTTATAATTTTTCTTCTATTTGGCTTTCCAATTCTTGCATTTAACATCCATAACATTTTGACCATGGTGTCATTTGCCTCAGATCCTGAATTACAAAAGAATACACGACCTTGATCAAAAGGTGATACTTCAATTATTTTTTCAGATAGCTGCAACGTTTCTTCAGACAATCTTCCAAATAAAGAATGATAACCAGCAAATTTTTCATACTGTTTTTTTGCAACTTCAATTAATCCAGGGTGATCAAACCCAGCACACTGATTCCATAAACCAGAATTCCCATCTAGATATTTATTACCTTTAGTGTCGTAAACATATATTCCTTTTCCATAAGAAATAACTAAAGGACCTCTTTCATTTAATGACTTCAAGTCAGTAAAACCATATAAATGGCTAGAAGTATTTCTTTGTAACATATCAGTTAAATATTTTTTTTTATTATGAAAAGCAAGATTTTATTTTCAGTTGGGACGATAGGTGTACTTTTTATGATGGCTGGCCAATTATCATTCTCTATAAATGATAGTTATGTCAAACTTGTTGTGAAAAATATAGGTGATGACAATTCATTATATTCTGTAATTTTTTTAAGAGGTTTGGTTACATCAAGTCTATTAGGTTTATATTTAATTTTTTTAGAAAAAAAGAATTTAATTAAAATACTATCAATCAAAAGTTTTCATATAAGAGGTTTGTATGAAGTTTTAACGGCATTATTTTTTTTGGTTGGATTAATATTACTTCCAATATCTGAAGTTTACACACTTTTAATGACTAATCCTTTTTTTGTAACAATATTTGCTTTTCTTTTTTTGGGAGAGAAGGTTGGAATAAGAAGATGGTGTGCAGTTATTATTGGATTCTTAGGTGTACTAGTAGTTGTAAATCCACAAAATTTTCAATTTAATTATCTTTTAGTTTTACCAATTTTAGCTGCTATTTTTTTAACTATTAGAGATATTGCTACAAAAAGTTTAGCAACTAAATCAAATAGTGTTGAAATTACATTTGTGACAGCATTATTAATTACTGGATTTGCAGGGTTGGGTTCAATTATTTTTGGTTATCAAGTAAGCAGTGAAGATGTAAATTATATTCTTGCTTCTAGTATATTTGTTTTATTTGGATATTTATTTTCAGTATTAACAGTTTTTTATGCACCACTCTCATTAACCGCCTCTGCAAGATACAGTGTAATTATATTTGGTATGATTTTTGGGTATTTAATACTAGGTGAAACTCCAACTTATAATATGATTATTGGTGCAATAATTATTACATTAAGTGGTTTATTTGTAATCAAAAGAGAAAAAGAAATAGGTAAAATTAAATAAAAATTTACTGATCCTTACAAAAATTATAAACTTCTTCAACATGCCCTTTAACTTTAACTTTATTCCAAGAATTTAGGATTTTTCCATTTTTATCGATTACAAATGTAGATCTATCTATCCCAAAATATTTCCTACCATACATAGATTTTTCTATCCAAATACCAAGTTTATCACAATTTTTTCCTTCATCCGAACCAAGTGGGTATTTCAATTTATACTTATCTGAAAATTTTTTATTCCGATCAACAGGATCTTTAGAAGCTCCTATTACATCAAAGCCAATTTTATTAAATTTTATTAAATATTTCTGAAAATCTGCTACTTCTACTGAGCATCCACCAGTTAACGCCTTAGGATAAAAGAATAAAACTGTTTTATTCTTTAATTTAGATGAATCAAACTCATTATCGTTTGTTAATTGAAGTTTTATCTTAGGAATTTTAATCATAATTATACTACTAGTTTAAGACCGTACCCAGCTTTTTTAACTCTTGTTTTAAAATAATTTTTATTAAATTTATTCAATGTTGGCTTTGTATTTATTTGATTTTCGACTTTAATTCCAGCTTTCTTAATAGAATTAATTTTATTTTTATTATTTGTAATAAGATTAACTTTATTTATTTTTAATAATTTCAGTATTCTAGCTGCAATATTGAAATCTCTTTCATCATCTAAAAAACCAATATTATGATCGGCGTCTATTGTATCCATACCCCTTGCTTGAAGAGAATAAGCTCTCATTTTATTAGCTAAACCTATTCCCCTACCTTCTTGTTCTAAATATAATATAATTCCACCATTATTTCTAACCATGTAATTGATTGATTGATTTAATTGTTCACCACAATCACATTTTAAAGAATGAAAAATATCACCTGTAAAACAAGCTGAATGTATTCTTAAATTAACAGATTTTTTATTAATTTTTTTTGGATTAACAATTATAGCTACATGTTTATCAGATCCAATATATGATTTAAATATTTTAAAATTAGAATTTTCGTTTTTTGGTAGTGGAACTTTCGCACTAGAAACTAATTTAATACTTTCACAAATTAATTCATTTTGCTTCAATAAATCTTTGTAATCGAATATTAAAATTCCATTCTTAAATCCAAATTCATTTATATTTTTGTAATATTTTTTATTAATTTTTTTAAAAACTAGCGATGGTATCATTTTAGCATTTTTGGAAAGATCAATACAAACATTATGAAAATTTTTAGCTTTGAATTTTTTAATATTTGTAAATTTAATTACTTTATTATTGCTAAGAGGATTGATAAATAAATTTATTATTTGATTTACATCTGTTTTGGGATTTATCTCAAAATAGATATTACTTTTAATATTCTTATTAAAAATTGATTGGGCTTTTTGTTTAGTAATAAGAAGATATTTTTCATCAATTAAGTGCTTATTGAATTGATTGAAAATTTTACTTTGGGAATGCTCTATATTAAAGAACATCCAATATTCCTTGTTATTCTGAATTATTAAGGGTCTTCCGGTCCTGAGTTCGTTAATTGCCCTATCTATAATAGTTCCTGTATTAGATTTGAAACTCATGGAAACTTTATATAGATATAATTGAAATAAAAACAAATGATTACATCAAAAAATATAGGAATTTTACTAGATTTTATAAAAAGTTCTAAAAAAAATAGTGATTTATATTTATTGGTTAAAAAAAATAGTATTTCTTTATCATCAAAAAGACAAAGTAACTTTTACATAAAAAATAATAATCTGGAATCTAAAATTAATATAAGTAAATTTTATCAATCAATCTTAAATATCCTTGTCCCAATACTAAGAAAAAACAAAAAATTAGTTATAGCTCAGATAGGACAAAGTATTGATGGTAGAATTGCATTAAATAATGGTAATTCACATTACATAAATAATCCCAAGAGTATTATTTATCTACATTGCTTACGAAGTATCAGTGATGCAATTATTGTAGGCTCAAATACCATTAAAAAAGACGATCCCCTATTAACAACAAGAAAAATAAAGGGCACAAATCCAAAAAGAATTATTATCGATGGCAGTCTTTCACTAAAAAACAAATATAAAATATTTAATGACGGTAATGAAAATATAATTTTTACAAAAAGTAATAAAAATATTAGATTGAATAATTCAACAATAATAAGATTAAAAGAAAAAAATTTTACTAAAAACTTAATTACGCAAATAAAAAAACTCAAATATAAAAATATTTTAGTAGAGGGAGGATCAAAAACTATTTCAGAATTAATAAATAATAAATATATAGATATTCTTCAATTTATGATTGCCCCAATATTAATAGGTTCAGGAATTAATTCATTAAATTTAAAAGAAATTTCAAATCTCAATAAAGCTATCAGACCAAAAAGTAATTTTAATGAATTAGAAAATGAAATTATTGTTAATTTATTTCTTAATAGCTAAAAAATCTGTATTATTTAAAATAAATCTAGAATTTTTTTCTTTAATACATTTTAAACGAAATTTTAACCAATCATCAAAGTTAAGATTATTTTTTTGAATAATTTCTCTACAAAAGTTTAAGAAATAAATTTGAAATTCATAATTTTTACTAACATCCCATGTAGAGTCTAAAACATATGTTTTATGAGTGCTTTTAAATACTTTATTTATTAATTCAGTACAATCTGGTCCAACGGCCACTTCCCCTATTCCTTTGTCAGATTTTTGATCTTTATTAAAAATATTAAGAATTTTTTTATCATCCTTGTGTTTTGGAAAAAATTTAAAATTACCATTATAATTTAAGGCAAAGTAGACAATTTCCGTATCAAGATTTAATTTATGAAAATTTTTAAACCATTTTTTTGGAAGAATATCTAAAAAAGCAGATCCTGTAACTAAATTATAATCAATAAAATTTATTTTTTCTAGATTATTAATTACATCAGCAATTTTAAAATTAGTTTTTTTTATTTTAGATGATAATTTTATATTTTTTTTAAAATAATTTGTTGATTGATGTGATATATCTACAAAAGACCAATATTGATTGTTTAATAATCGTGACTTAAGAAATCTATAATTAGATCCAGCTCCTGAACCTAAATCAACTATTCTAATATTTTTTTTATTTTTAAAAAATTTATTAATTAAATATAATATTCTTTTATTTCGTGAACTTCTATCGACAGTTTCTCTAAGATTTAACCATTTATTTTGAAATTCATGCATATTAAATTAATTTAACAAATTTCTTAGCTGACTCTAGAGGAGTAAGAAGATATCTTTTATTATTATGAATACTAATATTTAGTTTTTTAAAATTTTTTTGATTTAATATATTTTTAATAATTATATTTCTAAGTTCATTTACTTCAAATTTTTTAAAATAAATAACACCCTTTTTTCCAAGTGTATTTAAGATAGTATGAGTAAAAAAGGTTATAATTGGCTTTTTAATTATTAATGCATTTGCTAAAGACATTCCAAAACCTTCATATTTACTTACCGAAATATAACAATCTGTTTTAGAGTATAATTTAGCTAATTTTGTATCTGAAATAGTACCATGGAATATTATTTTTCTGTTCATTGAATTTTTAGAAATAAATTTTTTGAGTTTTTTGTAATATCCTATATCTCTTGTAGTATCACCGACAATTTCTAAAATAAAATTATCTAAAGGCTTTAAAACTTTTAATAAAAAGAGATAATTTTTTCTATTTATTATACTTCCACATGTTAAAAGATGAATTTTACTATTATTTTTAAAATTATATTTTGCAAGTCTTTCTATGCCAGGTTCAACTACAGAAATTTTATTATTTACTACCTTAAACTCATTTATTAATAAATTTTTTGTATTTTTAGAAGTCACAATAAATTTATTTATTTTTTTGAAATTTTCTTTTTCTAATCGTAAGAATTTTTTTGATCTTTGACCTTTAAATTCAAGATATAGAGGATGATGTATTAGCGCGATAACATTATAAGTAAGTATTTTTTTAAAAATTGAATACATTCCTTCTAAAGCTAATCCATCGATTATAATTTTAGAGTTAGGATTAATTTTATCTAAAATTTTTAGAAAATATTTTATATCGTTGATTGTAGGAAAAGGATAATTTTCACTTAGAGAAATTGGTCTAATATTTATTTCTCTTATCTTTGCATATTCTAGGATATTTTTTTCATAAATATATCCTCCAGTTTTTGCATTAATATTTCCTGGATAAACAAAATAGATATCAGATTTATTTTTAGATAACCTCTTTTTCATATGATGCCCATGCAACATTTGATTCTTGCAAGGTTATTTTAATTTTTTTTAAAGATTTGTAATCTTCAGAGAATTCATTTCTTAGTCTATTCAAGATCTTATTGCAAATATCCTCTGCTAAAAACTCTGTTGAGGTAATTTTTCCCTTAAATTCATCAATTTCATCTAAATTTTGATAATTATATATTTTAAGAATATCTTTTAAAGTCGTGGACACTATTCCTAAATCCATAATTATATTGTATTTATTAAGTTTATTAGTGAAAAATTCAGCATCTACTAAATATGTAGCTCCATGCATATTTTGGGCTGGTCCAAATACTTCTCCAGGTAAAGAATGAGCTATCAGAATATTTTCTCTTACTTTTATCGAATACATAATTAATATTTAACTAAATGCATTATTGTATCCTTATTTTGAAGGATTTTATAGTAATCTTTTTCTAAATCAAAAAAATTACTTTCACTAGTAATTAATTTTTCTAATTTTGAATTTTTTAAAGATTTAATTGCTAATTTTAATCTTCCCTCAAAATCATATTTATTTTTCATGTATTTTGGTATTTTAGATACCTGTGAGCTAATAATTTTTAATCTTTTAGAATGAAAATACCCACCTAAGGCAACTTCTCCTATATTTTTACCATACCAACTAGCTTCTACTATTTTTCCTTCGATAGATAATTTTTCCATTAAAGAATTTAAAACTTTATAATTAGCTGTAGTGTTTATTGCTACATCTATTTTCTCAATCTTTCTTATATCAATAAAATTTAATCCTAAATAATTGGCAATTTTTCTTTTATTTTTATTATTATCAAAAACATAAACATTTTTATATCCATTAATTTTAAAAAAAAATGCAGTTAATAATCCTACAGAGCCAAGCCCTACAATTAGAATTTTATTATTACTTTTAGATTGAGCGTCCCAAAAGATATTAATTGCTGTTTCCATATTTGCAGTTAGAATATATTTTCTCAAATTTCCTTTTGGTAGAAAAATTAAATTTTGAATAGAAATTTCATATAAATCTTGATGAGGATAAAGACTAAATATTTTTTTATTTATATATTTGCTAGGACCATCGATAATATTCCCAACATTTATATAACCGTATTTTATAGGTAAATTAAAAGAACCCTCTTGAAAAGGGGCTTTCATTAATTCAAATTGATCCTTACTTACGCTTTTAGATGAAACTAATTTTTCAGTTCCCTTGCTAATACCTGAGTAAATAGTTTTAACTAAAACTGTTTTGTTATTTTTATTGTAAACAAGTTTTTTTTGATAAATTTTAGCTTGTTTTTTTTTATCAATCCATAAAGAATAAGATTTCATAATTTACTTATAAATGTATAATAAAAAAATGCTAACAAACTTTTGGGAAGAATTAACAACAAATGAAATTAAAAAAATAAATAGAAAAACAGTTTTAATTTTCCCATTTTCATCAATAGAACAACATGGTCCGCATCTTCCATTGAATACTGATAAAAAAATTCTTGAAGGAATATTATTAGAATTTAATAAAAAATATAATTCAAATAAATATTTAATTATGCCTGAAATATATTTTGGTTCAGCTGCTGAACATACAGATTTTGATGGAACAATAAGTATTGATTCATTGGAATTTATATCGCACTCTTTATCAATTTTAGAAAATGTATGTAAATTGAAATTTAAAAATATATTACTTTTAAATAGTCATGGTGGACAAATTAGCCATATAGATATTATTGCTAAAGAATTGAAATCAGAATTTAAAATAAATATAGTAAAAGGCACATATTTTTTATTTGATCAATTTAAAGGAATTATATCAAGTAAAGAAAAAGACTTTGGTTATCATGGTGGAGAATTTGAAACATCTATTATGTTATATTTATTTCCGAACCTAGTTAAGCAATCTAAAATTTCTAAACATAGATTATCTCCCGATTATTTATCATCTAAAACTATTTCTTATGAAAAAAATATAAAGAAAGCTTGGGTAACTAAAGAATTAAGTAAAAGTGGAATTATTGGAGATCCTAGAAAATCCAATGCACAGTTAGGAAAAAAAATAATTGATAAAGTAACACAAAAATTAAATAAAATAATAAATGAAATGTTTTAGAGTTTTATTTATTAAGAATTAAATTAAAAAAATTTTTCGTACACATCATTGTATTCACAATCATATAGTTCACAGTTATCCAGCATATATTCAGTTATCTGGCTTAAAAATGTGCCATGACTAACTAATACAATTTTTTGTAAATTAAGGTTTTTGATAGATAGCAGAAAAGACATTAATCTCATTTTAATATCATTGTGAGACTCTTGTATAATTTTTTTTTCATTAATAGGTTTGTTATTATTCCACCAAAAATCATTTAAATTATTAAAATCAAAATTATTAAATTCTTTTTTTAATTTTTTTGGTTGCCTTCCTACATCACATGAGTGGTACAAATGTTCTCTAATTAATGGTTCAATTACAGGTTTATTAGATGGAAAAACAATAGAGAATGTTTCCAATGTTCTTGTTAAAGGGGAACAAAAATAATTATCAAATTTGAGATTTTTAATTCTATTATTTAATTTTTTTGCTTGCTCAACTCCTCTTTGAGTAATTCTTGCATCATAATAATAAGTTGGATTATCTAAATCTGATGCTGCATTAGCTTCTGACTCTGCATGTCTAATAAGATATAATTTCATTTTTTAACTATAGATACGATAAACGTTCATGCATCAGTAAGTATAAAACTTAGCTTTATTTACGCGAAGAAACGGCCAATAGCAATGGCACAATCATAACTAAGGTTGTTATGACTGATGGATTAAATAACCAATAAAGAACACCTAGAGAAAATATTAACATCCAGAATTCATTTTTATATAAAAATTTCATTATTTTTAAATTATATTAATTCAAATTATTTTCTACTAATACTTTTTTAACAGTTTCACCCATTACAGAAGGGTTTTTGGAAATTGTAATCCCAGACTCTTTAAGAAGTTCTACTTTTTCTATTGCGCTTTCACCATAAGCAGAAACAATTGCGCCAGCATGCCCCATCACACGACCTTTAGGTGCAGTTAGTCCTGCTATATACGCAATTACCGGTTTACTCATATTTTCTTTAGCAAATTGTCCAGCTTCAACTTCTTGTGGACCACCTATTTCACCTATCATTAAAACTGCAATAGTTTCATCATCATTTTCAAACTTTTCAATTATATCTCTAAAAGAACTTCCATTTATTGGATCGCCTCCTATACCTACACTTGTTGAAACACCAATTTCCAAATCTTTAAGTTGTTGTGCAGCTTCATATCCCAAAGTGCCAGATCTACTAACTATTCCTATTTTACCTTCTTTGTAAATATGACCAGGCATAATACCTAACATAGATTTACCAGGGCTAATTATTCCTGCACAATTCGGACCTACTAATCCCATTTTTTTATCTTTTGGATATCTTCTCATATATCTTTTTATTTTAACCATATCATGAGAAGGAATACCGTCAGTAATAGCCACACACGTTTTAATACCTGCATCAGCAGCTTCCATTGCTGAGTCTGCTGCAAAGGCTGGTGGGACAAATAAAATTGATGTTGATGCTCCTGTTTGATCAACAGCTTCTTTAACTGTATTAAAAACAGGAAGATTTAAATGAGTCATACCCCCCTTACCAGGTGTGACCCCACCAACAACGTTAGAACCATACTTAATCATTTCTTCAGCATGAAAACTTCCAATTTTTCCAGTGAAACCTTGGACTAAAATCTTTGTATTTTTGTGAATGATTATAGACATGATTATCCAAGAGCCTTCACTGCTTTATTTGCTGCATCTTCTAAAGTTGATGCTTCAATGTAATTTATATTGCTTTTTTTAAGTATTTCATTTCCCTTTTCAACGTTAGTTCCAGCTAAACGTATAATTAAAGGATGTTTAATTTCAATTTTTGATAAAGCTTGAACAATTCCTTCTGCTACCCAATCACATCTGTTAATACCTGCAAAAATATTAACTAATATTACCTTAACTTTTGTGTCCATAGAGATTAATTTAAAAGCTTTAACTATTTTTTCAGGTGTTGCTCCTCCGCCAACATCTAAAAAATTTGCAGGTTCACCACCAGCAAGTTTTATCATATCCATTGAAGCCATTGCTAAGCCTGCACCATTAATAATATTGCCAATATTCCCATCTAAGCTTACATAATTCATTCCTCTATCAGAAGCATAAACTTCATTTGAATTTTCTTGCGTTTTATCTCTAAGTTCTGCAATTTCATCTCTTCTAAACATTGCATTATTATCAAAACTCATTTTACAATCTAATGCTAGTATTTCATCTTGGTGTGATACAACTAATGGGTTAACTTCAACCATTGTTGCATCAAGCTCACTAAAAGCTTTATAACAACCAATAATTGTATTTGCGGCTCTTGAGATCAATTTGGATTCAATTCCTAAACCAAAAGCTATTTCTCTTGCTTGAAATTGTTGAATACCAACTGCTACTTCTATTTTAGATCGTATAATTGATTCAGGTTTTTCATTTGAAATTTCTTCAACACTCATTCCACCTTCTGTTGAGGCTACAACCATTATACTTTCTGAAGATCTATCAAACACTAAACCTAAATATAATTCATGTTTGATATCAGTTGCTTCTTCAATATAAATTCTATTTATTATCTTACCCTCTGGACCAGTTTGGTTTGTAATTAATTTTTTACCTAACAATTTATCAGTTGCATCAGCAACTTCTAACGGAGAATTACATATTATAATTCCTCCCGCTTTACCTCTAGCACCAGAGTGAACTTGCGCTTTTACAACCCATTTAGAACCACCAATTTCTCTCGCTTTATTTTCTGCATTTTCTGGACTATAAACAATACCACCAGTGGGAATTTTAACACCAAAATCGGACAATATTTTTTTTGCTTGATATTCGTGTATATCCATTACTTACTTTCAATTAACTTATTAATATTTACAATATTTTCAGCCATTCTTGCAGATGCAGCATCGATCATTCTTCCATCAAGCTGAGCAGCACCCTTTCCTTCAGCAGCTGCTTTTTCTAATTCTAATAGTATTCTTTTTGCTTTATCTACTTCTTCTTTGGGTGGAGAAAAAACTTCATTAGCTAAATCTATTTGTGATGGATGTATTGCCCATTTACCCTCAAAACCAATTGCTGCCGCTCTTTTTGCTGCATCAAGATATCCTTGTTTGTCATTAAAGTTTCCAAAAGGTCCGTCTATTGCCCTTAAGCCATATGATCTACAGGTCATTACTAAAGTTGATAAGCCATGATGCCATTGATCACCAGGGTAATCAGGATTTAAACCTCCTATGACAACAGTTCTTGCTCGCATACTTGCAGCATAATCTGCAACTCCAAAGTGTAATGCTTCTAGTCTAGAACTTGATGTTGCAATTGATTGGATGTTAGACATTCCTAGTGCTGTTTCAATTAAACATTCTAAACCTATTCTATTTTTAAATTTTTTATTTTGTTCAATTTGATTGAGCATACAATCAACCATATAAACATCAGATGATGAGCCTACTTTTGGAATTAATAATGTATCAACCTTATCACCGACCTCTTCTATAATTTCAATCACATCACGATACATATAGTGTGTATCCAAGCCGTTAATTCTTATAGAGATTGTTTTACCTTCTTCTCTCCAATTGTATTCTTTTATTGCATTTATAACATTTTTTCTTGCATTAATTTTATCATTTGGAGATACTGCATCTTCTAAATCTAAAAAAATATAATCAGCATTTGATTTTAATGCTTTTTCAAACATCCTTGAATTAGAGCCTGGAACTGCCAATTCACTTCTGTGTAATCTAGATTTTGTAGGTTTATAAAATAAATGGCTCATTAAAAAAAAAATATATATTTGATTAATATTATAAAAGCGATAAAAAAATTTAAATATTATAAAGATATTTCTTTAAGGCAATGTTCATCATTATTTTTTGGATTATTTACAATTTTTGATACTGGATAAAAGTCTAAATCATCCTCGATAACACTTTTGTTTTTATGTAGAAATTCATTTTCATTATCATTAAGAAAATCAAGACCTTCATTATGGGACATAATAAGAGGCATTCTATTATGTATAAGGGAAAGATTTTCATTTGCCTCCTTAGTAATGATACAGACAACATTCATTTTTTTATTATCTCTTATTTCTTCCCTCCAAATTCCACCAAAAAATAATAATTCATTTCTAGGAATTGATATTAAATAGGGTTGTTTTTGATTATTTATATTTTTCCATTCATAATATCCATTTGCAATAATAAGACATTTTCTTTTAGTAAATGATTCTTTAAATAAATATTTATCATTAATCGTTTCAATTCTTGCATTAATAACAAATTGAGTAACATTATTTTGTTTACTAAAAAAACTATAACTCCAAATAAAAGTATCTATTAAAAGTTTATGGTTATTTTCATAAATAATATTAACGATATTAGAAGGTGATATATTGTAAGACTTATGTGCGTAATTTAAAACTTCAGAGTTAGGAAATAGTTTTATAATTTTTTCTTTATCTTCAGTACTTGTAAATCTTCCGCACACTATGATGCTTGTGATAAAGGCATTGGTCTAGAAACACCAACAGTCATCCAACAATCTTTAAACTCACCGTTTTGCTCTACTTTTTCTACTGTCCATTCGAAACCAAATTTTTTTCCATTACTATCTGTAAGCTCTACAAAGTAATATGAACTTTTTTCTTGTTCTTGAACAGGAATTATATTGTGTTCTAAGTGATCAATCATCATTGCATAGGATGGGTTTTTAATCATCCTAATAAAATTATCTAGAGGACCTGTGTACATTCTATTATTTGGATGAGCAAATTCCCAAGTTTGTTCAATACCAGCATCGTCAAAAGGTATGTTATTTTTTTGTAGTGCTTTTAATTGAATTAAAATAACTTCTTTAGGACTAATTGAGGGGTCTGGTTTTATCATTTCACCATAAACATTTTTTGATAATAAAATAAACAAACTAAACAATATAATTTTGTGCATGATTTTAAAATAGTGTAATTATAATTTAAGGCAATATGTATATTTATGATTTTATCCAAGGATTAATAATTGGAGGAACATTAATTATAGCCATAGGACCTCAAAATTTATTTGTAATACAGCAAGGGCTTAAAAAATCTTATGTTTTTACAGTTTCTTTATTTTGCAGTCTATCAGACAGTTTACTAATTGTAATTGGAATATATCTATCTAATTATATTATTCAAATTAATCCAAGTATTATAGGAACAATAAAAGTATTAGGCGGAATTTGGCTTATATTTTATGGATTAAATAAAGTTATAAAATCAAATCAAATTAAAGATATAAATAATGAATTAAATATAATTAACGAATACGGAAAAGTATTAATTACCTTATTCCTTATTACATACGCAAATCCGCATGTTTATCTAGATACAATTATTTTACTGGGATCATTATCAACAAATTTCAATGATCAATTTTCATTTGGCGTTGGAGCAATTTCAGCTAGTTTTTTGTTTTTCTTTTCTCTGGGATATATGTCAAAGTTTTTATCAAAATATATTTATTCAAATAAAACTTGGTTTTGGATTGACCTAACCATTGGTCTTCTAATGATTAGTTATGGAGTATATTTTATAATTTTTTAAAGAAAGTTTCTAAGTTTTTACATACCTGATCAACATTTAATTTTGTAAATACTAGAGGTGGTTTTATTTTAATAACATTGTCATAAGGTCCATCAGTGCTCAACAAAATACCTTGATTTCTCATATAATTAATAAGCAATTTAGCTAATTTTTTGTTTGGTTTAGACACATTACTATTTTGAATAATATCTATTCCTAAAAAAAGCCCCCTACCTCTAACTTCACTGATATATTTTTTATATTTAAGTTGGATTTTTTTTAATTCTTTTAAAAAATAATTACCAACTAACAAAGCATTTTTTTGTAATTTATTATTATCAATAGTCTCTAATACTGCTTTACCGATAGCGCAGGAAACGGGATTACCACCAAATGAATTAAAATATTCCATCCCATTATTAAAAGTTGAAGCTATTTTTTCTGTAGTTATAACAGCAGCTATAGGGTGACCATTGCCCATAGGTTTGCCCAAGGTTACTATATCAGGAACGACATCATGCTCTTCAAATGACCAAAAATTTCTTCCAACGCGTCCAAAACCAGTTTGTACCTCATCAACAATACATAATGCTTTGTTTCTTCTAATTTCTGAAAATATTTCTTTTAAATAATTTTTTGGAAGAATTACTTGACCGCCGCAACCAAGTATACTTTCAGTAAAAAAACATGCAATTTTTGTTTCTTTAATTTTATTTCTAATTACTGTTTTAGCTTCATCTATATATTTTTGAATCCAATTTGAATTTTGATATCTCCACTTACCTCTTAAAGGATCAGGCATATCTAATACGTGAACATAATCTTTTTTACCTAAACCACCCTTACTATTAAATTTGTATGGACTTAGATCAATTAAAGCATTGGTATGCCCATGATAAGCATTGTCCATCACAAAGACATCTTTTGCACTAGTATAAGTTTGAGCTATTCTATAAGCTAAATCATTAGCTTCAGATCCTGTACATACGAAAAATATCTTATTTAATTTCTTTGGAAACTTACTTAAAAGTAATTCACTATAATCGTTAATTGTATCGTATAGATATCTCGTATTAGTATTAAGTTTTAAATTTTGCTGAGTCATAGCTTCATGGACATAGGAATTTGAATGCCCAACATGGGAAATATTATTTACACAATCTAAGTATCTCCTGCCATATCTATCAAAAAAATACTGATCTTTAGCTTCAAGCATATGAAGAGGTTTCTTGTAAGAAATTGATAAATTATCAGAAATATTTTTTCTTCTTTTCTTTAAAGTATCTTTAAAATTATTATTATTATTAGAATAAAAAGATTTTGGAAT
>CABYHL010000017.1 GCA_902518895.1 uncultured Alphaproteobacteria bacterium
AAGGAGAATGTTTCTATAATCATCACAGCAGATCACGGTATGAAACCAAAATCAAAAGAAGATGGTTCACCTAATGCAATATTTTTACAAGATTATTTAGATAAAAAATTTGAACCAAACATGGCTAAAGTCATCCTACCAATTACAGATCCATATGTCGTTCATCATGGTTCACTTGGTTCTTTTGCAACAATTTATTTAGAAGACAAGAGCAAGGTTGATTTAGTTGTAAACGCTATTCAAGAAATAAAAGATATAGAAGTTGTTTTAACAAAAGATGAAGGATGTTCTACTTATAATTTACCTCCTGATAGAATGGGGGATATTATATGTATGTCTTCAGAATTTATGACTATTGGTTCATCGGAAGATAAACACAATCTTTCTGGATTAAATGAACCTTTACGTTCTCATGGAGGACTCCATGAAAGAGAAGTTCCATTCATATCAAATTTAAAATTACAAAACTTAGATACTAGCAAACAATTATATAACTATGATGCATTTTATTATGCAATAAATGGAGCCCTATGATGCACAAAAAAATGATTAATGAAGCAATGCGTATTGCTGGAGAAAAAGTTACTTCAGATAAAACAATAAATGTTGAGTACCCTTTTACAGGTGAAGTAATCGGAACTGTTCCTGCCGGTACTGCAGAGCATGCAAGAAAGGCTTTAGATATTGCTGCAAATTACCAACCTAAACTTACAAGATACGAGAGACAAAAAATTCTTCAAACTGCTGCAGAAGTACTTGTTAAAAGAAAAGAAGAAATTTCTGATATTATTACTTTAGAACTTGGTATTTCAAAACAAGATTCTCTATACGAAGTAGGAAGAGCTTTTGATGTATTTTCATTAACGGCTCAACTTTGTATTCTTGATGATGGAGAAATATTTTCTTGTGATTTAACTCCACATGGAAAAGCGAGAAAAATATTTACCATAAGAGAACCTTTAACGGCAATTTCAGCAATCACTCCATTTAATCACCCTTTGAATATGGTAGCGCATAAAATTGCTCCTTCAATTGCAACTAATAATTGTACAGTATGTAAGCAGACAGAATTAACACCTTTAACAGCAATGGTACTCGCTGATGTTTTATATGAAGCAGGTCTGCCACCAGAAATGTTTTCAGTTGTAACTGGATGGCCTCAAGATATCGGATCAGAAATGATCAAGAATCCAAATATTGATCTCATTACTTTTACAGGTAGTGTAGGTGTAGGAAAATTAATTGCTGAACAAGCTGGATACAAAAGAACAGTTCTTGAGCTAGGTGGTAATGATCCATTAATTGTTTTAAATGACTTAGATGGTGATGATCTTAAAAAAGCTGTTGAGCTAGCTGTTACGGGAGCAACGAAAAATTCTGGTCAACGTTGTACAGCTGTTAAAAGAATACTGGTTCAAGAATCTATTGCAGATCAATTTGTTGAAATGGCTCTTGAGCGTGCTAAGAAAATTAAATTTGGTGATCCTATGAATATGGAAACAGACTTAGGTACAGTTGTTAATGCTCAAGCTGCAGAACTTTTTGATAAAAGAGTTTCTATGGCTGAAGAAGACGGCGCAAAAATTTTATATCACCCTGGAAGAAAGGGTGCTTTGTTACCTCCAATAGTTGTAGATCATGTTGATCCTAAAAGTGAATTAGTTTTAGAAGAAACATTTGGTCCAGTTATCCCAATCATTCGTGTGCCTAATGACGATGAAGCTGTAATGAAAATATCTAATTCAACCGCATTCGGATTATCATCTGGTGTATGTACAAATAACTTCATGCGAGCAAAAAAATATATTCAAGGTTTAAATGTTGGTACGGTAAATATTTGGGAGGTTCCAGGTTATAGAATTGAAATGTCTCCTTTTGGAGGAATTAAAGATTCAGGTCTTGGTTACAAAGAGGGTGTTATTGAAGCAATGAAAAGTTTTACTAATGTAAAAACCTTTTCGCTACCTTGGTAAATAAACCAGTTTTTCTCTAATTTTTCTTAATGCTGTGGAAAAATAAGCTTATTTTTTAGTAATATTTTCGTAATAAAATTGTAACCCTTTGAGGCTACGTGTTAGATTAATTATTATATTTGAATCGGAGGGATTAAATGAAAAAATTAATTACAGGATTGGCTGCCGTATTAGCTTTTGGTTTTTATGGTTCTGTTAATTCAGCTAAGTCTATTGAAATAGAAGTAGCTTATCCTTATTCAGGATTATTCGATGTAACTTTTCAAGCTATTATGCCAGAGTTTGAAAAAGCACATCCAGATATTCAAGTTAAATTTAGAGCAACTTATGAAAACTATGAGGATGCAACTGCAACAATCTTCAGAGAGTCTACTTCAGGTAATTTACCAGATGTAACAATGCAAGGTCTTAACAGACAAGCACCTCTAGTTGACAAAGGTATTGCTAAGTCTTTAGAGCCATTTATTGCAAAAGAAGCTGCTTTTGAAAAAGATGGTTACCATTCTGCAATGTTAAGTCTTTCAACATTTGGTGGTGAAGTTTATGGATTACCATTTTCTGTATCAACGCCAGTTGGATATTATAACATGGATTTATTAGCTGAAGCAGGTGTAAATAGTATTCCAACTAACTGGGACGAAGTTATTGCAGCATGTAATAAATTGGAAGCAGCAGGTAAAGGAACTCTATACTTTGGTTGGAACATCACAGGTAACTGGTTCCACCAAGCATTAATGCACACTCAGAATGTTCCAATGGTTAAAGATGGAGCAGTAAATATGGGTGGTGATGCAGGACTTGCAACGTTAGAGCAAATGAAAGCAATCATGAGCGGATGTAATATGCCAAACTATTCAATTGCTGATGGTCAAGCTGCGTTTAACGCAGGTACTATTGGTATGATGTTCTGGTCTACTTCAAGCTTGGGTTCAGTTAATGCTGCAAAGGCAGACTTTGTTTTAAAAACTGCACCATTCCCTGGAATGGCTGGAGTTAACAATGGAACACCAGCAAGATTACCAGCAGGTGGAAACGCTGCAATGTTAGTGTCTACATCTGATGATCCAGCAAGAGTTGATGCTGCATGGACTTTCTTAAAGTTCATTACATCAGGTATCGGTGCTGCATTAGTTGCTGAAACAACTGGATATGTTCCACCAAACAAAGCAGCGAATGAATTATTAGGTGATTTCTATAGTAAAAACCCTAATAAACTTACTGCAGTTGAACAACTTCCACTTCTTGCAGATTGGTTTGCATATCCTGGAGAAAATGGATTAGCTGTTACACAGGTAATCTATGATTACACAGAAGAAATTGCTACAGGCGACGCTGATGATATGGGTGATCTCCAAGAAGAAATGATGGAAGAAATAAACGATCTTATGTAATTTGAGATTATTTATTATTAACTTTTTATTACAGCGGCTTTATAAAAGCCGCTGTTTTATTTTAAATTTAAATGGGAGTAAAAATAGATGCCTCTTAAAACAACTACAATAGGTGCTTATCCAAAACCGAAACAAACACCTATTCAAGATTGGTTTTTAGGGACAAAATCAGAAGAAGAGAGAAAAGCGTCAAAAGGATTATTATCAAATTGGTCACCTGGCGCATATGAAAAAGCATTAGAGTCTGCAGGTGCTGATGCTGAAAAATTATTTTTAGCAGCAATTAAAGAAGTTATAACTGATCAAGTAAATGCGGGTAT
Organism: uncultured Alphaproteobacteria bacterium; assembly: GCA_902518895.1. Taxonomy (GTDB): domain Bacteria; phylum Pseudomonadota; class Alphaproteobacteria; order HIMB59; genus CACPNW01. Next base: position 3,685 of record CABYHL010000017.1, read on the forward strand.
TGATGTTCCAACAGATGGAGAAGTCAGACGCGAGAGTTATGTATTATATCAATGCCGATTTTTAAATGGAGTAAGTTTTAAGGAAGTTACACATAAGTCAGTAAGACAAGGTGCGTTCGAAGCTGACCTTCCAACTATTGTTGCACCGATTTCAAGTAAAGAAATACGTATGCATTTAGACTGGAAGAGTGCACAACAATTTACAAAAAACCCAGTTAAAATTACGCTACCTGGACCAATGACAATTACAGATTCAATTGCCAACAATTACTATGATGACATGAAAAAACTTGGTTTTGATTTAGCATTAGCTCTCAATAAAGAAATTAAGGCACTTGTGGATGCAGGTTGTCAGTATATTCAAATTGATGAACCAGTATTTGCTAGAAAGCCCGATGAAGCTCATTCATATGGTATGGAAAATTTAGAAAGAATGATGCATGGTATACCTAAAGAAGTGCAACGTGTTTGCCATATTTGTTGTGGTTATCCTAATTCATTAGATTCAGAAGGTTATAAAAAGGCTGATTTAGATGCTTATGATAGAATTGCATCACTTGTAGATGATTCAACTATTGATGAAGTATCTTTAGAAGACTCACATAGGCATAATGATTTAAATCTTTTAGAAAAATTTACTAAAACAAAAGTAATTTTTGGATTTATTGATATTGCAAAAAGCAGAATGGAATCTGTTGAAGAAGTAAGAGTTCGTATCAAAGATTCACTTGAACATATTGATGAACACCGCTTAATAGCTGCACCAGATTGTGGTTTAGGTTTCTTTACTCGAGAACAAGCAATTGAGAAAATGACAATTTTAACTAAAGCGGCAAAATCAATTTAATGTAATGTGGAATTATTTTAATCCTGTTGAAATTATCTTTGGAGAAAATAGATTTACAGAAGTACATGATGCTCTTAAAAATAAGAACTACATCATAATCACTCATCCAGAAGAAATTTTTAAAAAATATAGCGATGAATTAAAATCTTCTTCAAATCCACCACTATCCATTATGACGGATGTTCAGCCTAATCCAGATTATAAGGATATTTTAGAGCTACAAAAAAAATTTTCTTCAATCAATGAATCGGTAGATTATATTTTAGCTATAGGTGGTGGCTCTGTTACAGACACAGCTAAAGCAATTGCTGCTTTTAAAGATAAACAAGAATATCTAACAGATTTCGTTCGCAATAAGAAAAGTCCAAGAGTCAAAAATCCAATCAAGATTATTGCAATACCTACAACTTCAGGAACATCAAGTGAGCTTACGTGTTGGGCCACAATTTGGGATAAAGAAAAAAACAATAAATTATCTTTGGCGCATAAATCTCTTTATGCAGAAAAAGCAATTATCGATCCATCAATTATGGTTGATAAGCCTTTAGGCTTGACCATTTCAACAGGTTTAGATGCTCTCTCTCATTCAATGGAAAGTATTTGGAATATTAATGCAAACCCAATTTCTGCTTCTCATGCAATACAAGCATCAAAATTAGTATTAGAAAATTTACCACTTCTCGCTAAAGATTTAAGAAGCGTTGAATTACGTTCAAACATTGCACTGGCATGCGTTCATGCTGGCTTAGCGTTTTCCAATACAAAAACTGCTATTGCGCACAATCTATCATACCCTGTGACGCTCAATTACGGCATTCAACATGGTATTGCTTGCTCATTTACATTACCCATGATTACTAAAAGTATGGTTGGAATTGATAGTGTAGCTGAAGAAAGACTAAAACTAATTTTTAACGATAACCTAGAGAATGCCGCAAATCATCTGAGTGAATTTATGCGTTCTTTAGAGGTTCCTCTTAACTTAAATGAAATAAAAGTTCCTATTCAAGAATGGAATAATATAGTAGATGATGCGTTTTTAGGGGAACGAGGTAAAAACTTTATTGGCAATAAAGAAGCCTTCATCTCTTCTGCTAAATCAATGGGACTTTATTAGTAATGAAAAAAAATTTCAGGTTTTATGATAACAGACAAAAATACTTATTATTTGTCACAACAACAAATGAAAAAAATCAAATTGCTGATGCGATACGCCCTCACGTAAATAAAATTAAACCTCAAAAACCTGGTATAAAAATATTTGATGCTGGTATGGGTGATGGTTCCTTACTTATGAATGTTATGCGTCAGTGCCACGAGGCTAAGCCTAACGTACCTTTATTAGTTTGCACAAAAGAAATAAGCATAGAAGATGTAAGATTAGGTTTAGAAAAATTACCCGATAGGTTTGTTGAACATAAGAATACGGTTTTTGTCATTTCAAACCTACACTACGCTGAAGCTGCAAACCTAAAATCAAAAAATGAAGTTAAACAGAAAAAAATTAATTGGAATATTATTAAATTAAAAGGAGATACCTCTCTTGAATTTGCCCAACAATTAAGAAAACAAAATGAATTTTTAGAAAAAAAATGGAATATAGAAATTAATAAAAAGTCAGGTAACCATACTTATAAAGAGCCTTCAGTCATGGTTATCTTCCGCGAAGATCAAGAATTTAATGTAAATGAATTAATACCTACCAAAAAAAAATCAGATAATAAATTTGATCTTATTATTGCTTCACAGCCTTATCGTTCAAGAATCACAGCAGAAAAGAAATCAAAATATGTCATCGAACCAATGATTAGAGCGTTAAAATCAAAAGGGAAATTATTAACTATTCATGCTTCAGGAAAAGATCCTGCTAATGAAATAATTCGTAAAATTTGGCCAAAAGAGGACCCATTTCCTTCTCTTGGAAATAGTATCATTTCTTATCTTAAGAAAAATTTAGATAAAGATTTATTAAGAAGATTATCTTTTGGAGAAAAAAGAATTATTAAATGTAAATTGAGAGCTCTACCAACAGAAATCAGCGGAGGTATAGCGACATCATTAGTTTTTTCTGCTTGGAATGCCTCCATATATGTCAATCAAATGGATGACGACAAAGTAATGAAAGTAGAAAAAACTAAAAACTATGAAAAAATTGTTCAAAACATTGTTGCTAAAAATAAAGGTCTTTATTTTAACAATGAAATATTTGTAATCGAAAAAAAATAATTTTTTATTTAAACCAATTAACTTCTGTTTTTAAAAAATCCTCTGTATGAATAATTAAGGCGTCAGATCGAATTATTGCAACATTATAATTTGTATCTGTATTAGCCGTTCCTAAACGATATTCATTTGAAAAGTTAGGTATTAGAGGAGACCAAGTACTTCTTGGGGAGGAAAAAGTAATACCACAATAAGAGCCAGAACTTGTAATGTGTTGATGACCAAAAAAAATATGTTTTATTATATTATTATTTTTAGTTAAAATTTGTTGAAACTCTTTTTTTTGTTGTAATCCTATTCCATCACTTTCCTCTTTTACTAATGCCAGTGGATTATGATGCATAAAGATGTACGTATCCGTATTAGTCTTACTTAAAATATTATTTAACCATTCTTGCCTCTCTTCACAATAATGTCCTTGGTGAGTGTTAATCAGATTAGTATCTATAAAAATTAAACGTTTATTATCTATATCCTTAAAGTATTGAATAAATCCATTTGGATCGGTTTCAATATTAGGAAAGTTTATTTTAAATTCATCTCTGTTATCATGATTACCTATAATTAGTTGAGGATTTAAATTCTTCGGCAGACCTGCTTCATCAATTATTTTTAAAAATAACTGATAAGAATCTTTATCACCTAAGTCTGTAATATCACCTGTGATGGCAAATAAATCTGCATCACCATGATTATTTTTTATATGAGTTAATGCTTTTTTAAATTTACTGACAGGATCTATGCCATGAATCTTATCAATATAAATATGAGGGTCTGAAAGGTGAATAATTTTCATTATTAAATATAAATTTATAATTAGATCGCAGTTTTAAAATAAATATACTTATTAAATTCCTCTTTTAAGTCGATGCTAACTCTTGCATGTACTTTACCTTGTTTTCCTTGAAACGATTGTTTTTCTGTAACTGGAAACACCCCTTCATGCCAAATATTTGGATGAATATACAAACCTTTTGATCCGTCACAATAAAATGCTTTAAAATGTTCTGGTTCAATGTCGTCTGTAGGTAAGGCTAAAGGACAAATAAATGGTTTATTTTCTTCAGGAAAGAAAAGCTGACCTCCATCAGGATGATAATTTGCATGCCATAAAAAAATTTTTGTTGGATCTGAATATTTATCTTTTTGTAATTCTTGATCAGGATTATTGGCATAACCCAGTATATATTTTCCATCTACTTCATAATCGCTCTTATGTTGAACAGCATTATTTTGCCCATAAAGCACGTCACCTTGCCACCAGGTATCAAAAGAACCTTCGGTAGTTCCACCTTCATTACCAGTTCCCTCTTCTATGTCACGCCATCCTTGTTTTGGCCAAGTAACAATTTCAATATCACTATTTTCAAAACTATCGATTAAATACCCATATCCTTTAAGATTTTCATTTGTTGCTTTAACTAAAGGTATTTCAATTTCTTTTGTCATTGTTTTGTTAGTTTAATGTTAGTCCCAACTCAGTAACAACTTCTTTTACAGCTTTTATTGTATCCATCATGTCTTGTTCATTTAAATTACCAATACACCCAATTCTAAAAGTTTCTGCCACTGTTAGTTTTCCTGGATAAATTAAAAAATCTTTTTCACTAAGAGCATTATAAAATTGGTCAAAGTTAAATTTAGGATCATTAGGTTGTTTAAAAGTAATAATAATTGGTGCTTGTAAATTATCAGGAAGTAGTTGCTCAAATCCCAACTCTTTCATTCCATTACAAATAATTTCACAATTTTTTTTATATCTTTTACCTCTTCCTTCTACACCGCCTTGTTCTTTATGTTCTTCAATAGCTTGGTTGAATGCAGCTAATACGTGTGTTGGAGGTGTAAATCGCCATTGTTTATTTTTTTCCATTGCTTGCCATTGATCATACAAGTCTAGACTTAGTGAGTGACTATTGCCTTTTGCATTTTGAATAACTTCATTTTTTACAAGAATGAAACCAACACCTGGCACACCTTCTAAGCATTTGTTTGATGAAGCGGCTACAGCATCAAAAGTAATTGTTTTAGAACTTAAGGGTAATGCACCAAAGGCACTCATTGCATCGATGAATAACGATAAATTTTTCCCTTCAACCAATTTTGCAATGTCTTCAATAGGATTTAAAATACCCGATGTTGTTTCACAATATACAGCAAAGACGTGTGTTAAGTTGTTGTTATCAATTAACTCTTCAATTTTATTGATGTCATGTACTTCATGTTCAGCAACTTCATATTCAATAAAATCTCTCCCTAAATATGTGCACATTTTTTTCATTCTTTGTCCGTAAGCACCATTGATCAGAATCAGAATTTTAGAATCTTTTTGAGTAAGAGAGCTCACCATCGACTCTACAGCAAAAGTTCCACTTCCCTGCATTGGAACACATTGATATTTATCTTCACCGTCTATTAATTTAACAAGGGAATCTCTAATTGATGCATTGAGATCAATAAATTTTGTATCTCTCGAACCCCAATCATGAAGCATTGCCTCTTTTGTTGACATCGATGTCGTGAGAGGCCCAGGGGTTAATAATTTTTTATCCATTAAATATTTACTTAATAAATATTATTATAAATTTGATCAATCTTATTAAAGTTGGAATTGAATTTATTTTCTAATAAGTTAATTATAAATGAGAATGAAAGAAAATATTGTAGATTATCTCTTAGATCTTTTGAAAACAAAAGGTGCTGATATTCAATATGGTAATGAGGATGTGACACAGCTTGAGCACGCACTCCAATGCGCTGAACTTGCTGAAAAAAATAAATTACCAGGACCAACAATTGCTGCAGCATTACTGCATGATGTTGGCCACCTTATCTATGAGGACGGCGATCCCATTCATGAAGGCAAAGATGGTCATCATGAAAATTTAGGTGCTGATTTTTTAAAAAAATATTTTGGTGAGGATGTTATTTTACCAATTAGAGCACATGTTGACTCAAAAAGATATTTATCAAGTGTTGAAGAGGGTTATTATGATAGCCTATCAGAAGCATCGAAACTTTCATTAAAAGTTCAAGGCGGTCCTTTCACAAAAGAAGAAGCAGATGCATTTATAAGCAAACCTTTTATGGATGAAGCAATAGAGCTTAGGAGATTTGATGATTTAGCAAAAGTTCTAGATAAAAAAACTCCCGATGTTGAACATTTCCGTCCCTATTTAGAAGAAGCAAGAGAGTCTTTTTTAGCTAAACAAGCGTAAATGCAATTTAGCAATTATGATTTTATTGACTCTAAGTCATTTGCAGGAAAAATTATATTAACTTCTTTCCCAGGTCTTAACTCTAATGGTTTATTTGAAGAAACAATTTTAGCAAACGAATTAGAAATATTTAAAAATAATAATTGTAGTTCTATTACTTCTTTTGTTGAAGATAGCGAATTTGAAAAATTGTGTGATAAAACTTTGTTTGTCAAAAATATTTATGAACATAAATTACATTGGTACCATTTACCCATTTATGACATGGGAGCACCAGATAAAGATTTTAAATATAAATGGGAAACAACAAAAGTTTTATTAAAGAACGAATTGATAGATGGTAAAAATATAGTCTTACATTGTCGTGGAGGAAAAGGAAGAGCTGGCACTATAGCTGCTATTTTACTTGTTGAATTTAATTATGAAAAACAAGAAGCTATTGATTTAGTGCGATCAAGAAGAAAAGGAGCTATTGAATCTAAAATACAGGAAGATTTTATTTTTTCTTATCGAGCAGTTAATTAAAAAGAGACCGTTAAATTAAAAATATTTTCTAGAATAAATAAAACAATTAAAGAAATTAAAGCTGCAATTATAGGTAGCGTCATCCAACCCAAAGAAATTCTTCCTGCAATTGACCATTGAACCTCTTTTCCTCCTTTTAAAAGACCAATTCCAATTACGCCACCAACAACAGCTTGGGAACTTGATACTGGTACCAAAGGTATAGAAGGAAGATTTATAGATTGTAAAAAAGCACTTATGCCCTGGGATGCAAATAAAAATAAAACAATAGAATGCGATATAACAACAATAAATGCTGCCACTGGTGTCATTTTTAAGAGATCATTACCCACGGTAAACATAACTCTTTTCGAGTAAGTAAAAACACCAACAGCTATGGCTAAACCACCCAGCAGAAATAGTTGTTCTTTTGAGGAAAAGACGAATAAATTTCCAATAGTAACATCAGTAAACGGTGATATAGGTACGAAGACACCCATTACATTAGCAATATTGTTTGCACCTAAACTATAAGCACCAAAAGCACCCGCTAAAAGTAAAGCTGTTCTTGTATAGGCATCAAGTCTGAGAATATGTAATTTTCTATTGAGTATAACTCTTTTTGTAAAAGTAAATAAACCCATTGCAATAACTCCTGCAATGATAGGGCAGAGTATCCATGTTCCTAAAATAGTAATTAAAACTTGAAGATTAGTTGAAGATCCCGTGTATAAATTCCAACCAACAATTGCTCCAACAATTGCTTGCGTTGTTGAAACAGGCAAGCCAACTTTAGTCATTAAATAAACAGATATTCCTGCAGCCACACATGCTGCAAAAGCACCAGGCAATGCATTAATAGCACCTAACTTTCCTAAGGTTTCTGTTGTACCTGCTCCGCTAATAATTGCACCTAGAATAACAAAGACACTACAAATTATTGCTGCACTTGTGAAACTAACCATTCGTGTTCCAACTGCAGTTCCAAAAACATTTGCTGCATCATTGGCACCAAGTGACCAACCTAAAAAAAGACCACCAAATAAAAAAATTAGAATTGTAATTTCCATTGAAAATTAAACGGAACGTTTAATAGCGTAAATTTGAACCTCGTCAGCTATGTCTTCTGCTTGATCACAAATACGATCAATCTTTTCTACAAAATATCGAAGATGCATTTTTTGATCTAGAGGTAATTCAGAATCAAAAATTCTTCTTGCAAGTGAACTAAATTTTATATCAGATTCTTTTTCATAAAAAGTTACTTTATGAGCATTATCTCTAACAGATTTAATATCTCTAAAAAATGATCGGACAGTCAAACAAAGTGACTCAACACAATCTACAACAGTCTCTGTTAACTCAATAAGATCTTCATGAAATTCTTTTGGAAAATTAGGTTTTTGAATAGAGAAGTGATAGCAATTTCCTTGGTACATTCCAATTAATTCGTCGATGTGTTCTAGAAGTCGTAACACATCACTTCTTGCATCTGGGATTAGTGTTTCTTCATAAAGAGTATGCTCAACATCTTTTGTAATTTTGTCGGCCTTACTTTCCATTTCTTTAACTTTTTCAACCATTTCCTCAAATTTACCATTGGCGGAATGATTGAGATAAGTTGGAACTATCGATTTAAATACTAAGCCCACTTCAGAGACAATATCAACAAACTCATCAATTTCTCTTTCAAGCTTTTTGGTATCACCAAATAATGATGCACTTTTTAATCCAAACATGGCGTGCTTATAGAACTTTTCAAAAAAAAAGAAAGAAATGTTAAATTTTTGTTACAATTTGATTAATATCTTTATCTTTAAGTAAAGTGTAATATTCGCAATATATAGAATTTAGGAGAAGATATGACAGATTTATCAATTAATAGAATTAAGTGGTTTAGCACCGCGTTAATTTTATCAGGAATATTATTAACCAATTTAAATGCGTATCCAATTAACATAATTATTCACGGTACAGGTGCTGTTGGTTGGTCAATTGTTGGTTATATGACAAAAGATAGAGCTCTGCTCACAAACTTTGGTTTACAACTCCCACTATTTATTTTTGGATATATTTATTTGCTAACATGAAAAATAAAAATATTCTTTTTATGTGTGTTGCTAATTCAGCAAGAAGTCAAATGGCTGAAGGAATTGCAAAAAAATTATATCCTAACTGCATTATTCAAAGTGCAGGATCAGTGCCCAAAGAAGTTAATCCTAATGCTATCGAGGTTATGGGTGAAATCGATATTGATATATCAAAACATTATTCAAAAGATTTTGAAAGTTTAGACAACAAATTTAGAGATGAATTAAATACCGTTTTTACGCTTTGTAAAGAAGAGGTATGTCCAGTTTTAAATTCCAAAGCTCAGATATTTTCAATACCATTTGATGATCCGGCATCAGATCATTTTAGTTCAAACCAATTAGATAAATTTAGAGAAGTAAGAGATTCAATTTTTGATAAATTGAAAGAACTAAAAAATTTATTTGAGAATTAATGAAGTTAAAAATTAATTAAATTTATAAAAATTTAATATTCCATTAATCTATCTGTAAACAATAAAATTTAAATGCTTCTTACCACTCACAGTATTATTTCCTCCTGCTAATTACCAATAATTGTGAGTGGGATTAATTTTTTATTTCTCCTTTTTCGAGTACTTTAACAATTGTTTAACATTATAAAATTAAGAATTTAAAGTAAATTTTATGAAAATTAATAAACCAGCGCTTACCTTTTCTAACTCCGAAGTTAATCCTGTTGGAAAGATTATTATTCAATTAACCGAATTGGGAACGGGTAAAATTAAGTTACGTAAGTTGTATGAGGATTATTTAAGAGAAAATTTACCTCCAGAGAATTTTTGGCATGATGCAATTGAAAGATTAGGTCTCCGTGTTCAGACACATTATCATTCTAAAAGTAATATTCCTAAAAATGGCAAACTTGTAGTAATCGCTAACCATGCATTTGGAATAGCTGATGGTCTTACAATATGCTCTTTAATTAGTAAAATTAGACAAGATTACAAAATTATTACGCATAAAGTTTTACAAGGAGCAGATCTTATTAAGAATAAAATTATTCCTCTTGATTTTTCAAAAAATAGAAATGCTTTAATAAATAATATCGCTGCACGTAAAGAATGCGAAGAACACTTAAGAAATAATGGGTCACTAATCATTTTTCCATCAGGATCAGTTTCAACGAAACCAAAATTAAAAAAAGGAATCAAAGCAATAGATCGTGAATGGAAACAATTTACTTCAAAAATAATAATGAAAACTCAATCACCTGTCCTCCCAATTTTTTTTGAAGGACAAAATAGCGAACTTTTTCATGTTGCTGATAAAATTGGGCAAGTCTTTCGATATTCTTTAATGATATATGAACTTAAAAGAAGAATGGGAAAAAAAATTGATGTTCATATTGGACAAAGAATACCCTTTGAAACCATAAAAGAAATTGGCAATCTTATAGAGATTACAAAATTTTTAAGGAATAGCACTTATAGATTAGATCCAAGTAATAAAAACTCAATATTTAATTAATACTTCTGTAAAAAAAAATTTAGTTAATGTAATTGAAATAAAATTTTAACAAATTCTTTCTATTATTTATTAATAAAATGAAAGATCAGCAATCAGTTTCATATTATAGAACTATATGGATATCTGATCTTCATCTAGGAACAGAAAATAGCAAGAGTGAAATGCTTCTTGAATTTTTGAGATCAACAGATTCAAAATATTTATTTTTAGTTGGCGATATTATTGATGCATGGAGAATGAAAAAAAAAATTTATTGGCATCAAACTCATAATGACATTATCCAGAAGATTTTGCGTAAAGCAAGAAAAGGTACAAAAGTAATATTTATCCCAGGTAATCATGACGAACTTGTGAAAAGTTACACAAGTTTTTCACTAGGGAATATATCAATAAAAAATAAGTTTACACACAAATTAGCTGATGGAAGAAATGCCCTTGTTTTACATGGTGATGAATTTGATGCAGTTATATTAAACGCTAAATGGCTGGCAAGTATTGGGTCATCTCTATACGAATTTATATTAAAGTTGAATAACTATCTAAATTTTGTCAGAAGAAAACTAGGTCTATCTTATTGGTCATTATCTCAATTTCTCAAACATCAAACAAAAAGAGCCACGAATTTTATTTCTAACTTTGAGTTTGCCGTATCTGATAGTGCTAAAAGAGCAAATGCTGATGTTGTTGTGTGCGGCCATATTCATAAGCCCATTATAAAAAAATTAAATGGAGTTTTATATTGCAATGATGGTGATTGGGTTGAGAGTTGTTCTGCGCTAGTGGAAAATAATGAGGGACAATTATCCCTTATTGACTGGTCAATTGAAAGAGAAAAAATTTTTCAACATAAACATAACAAACTAGCAGAAAGTGTATTAGTGTGAAAAAATTAGCGATCATTACCGATGCTTGGCTCCCCCAAGTTAATGGTGTGGTAAATACATACCAACATATTAATCCATTTTTAAAACAAAAGTATCAAATTGAAGTACTCCACCCAATGATGTTTACTAATTTTAGTTATCCTTGGTATAAGGAAATAAAAATAGCAATTAATACAAAAAAAATAACAGAAAAATTTTTTGGTGATTATGATCCAGATGTTATACATATTGCCACTGAAGGACCAGTTGGAATTGCGGGGAAAAAATTCTGTGAGAATAATAAGTTGAGATATACAACCTCTTTTCATACGAGATTTCCAGAATATATAGAGCAAAGAATAATGATACCAAAAATAATTGGGTACTCTTTTTTAAAAAATTTTCATAAAAATGCATGTAATGTATTGGTCCCAACAATATCTATGCGTAACGAATTAACTAAATATCAATTTCAAAATCTTAAAATTTGGTCAAGGGGAGTTAATACTGAATTATTTAATCCTTTAAAAAGAAAAAAGGGAATGAAAAAGTATATTGTTTACATTGGTAGGGTTTCATTAGAAAAAAACATCGAAGCGTTTTTAGAAATAAGAACTAAGATGCATAAAATTGTTGTTGGAGATGGTCCAGAAAAGCAACGATTACAAAATAAATATCCATATGTGTCTTTCGTTGGGATGAAAAAAGGTCTAGATCTAGCAAACTATTATGCAAATGCTGAAGCATTGGTATTCCCATCCAAAACAGATACATTTGGAAATGTAATTTTAGAGTCTTTAGCCTCTGGCACACCAGTGGCTGCTTACCCAGTAACAGGTCCTAAAGATATTTTAAAAAACTCATTAATTGATAGCCTTGATAATAATATTGAAAACTCACTTAATAAAGCCTTAAAGATTGATAGAAAAGATTGTAGAAAATTTGCAATGCAATTTACTTGGGATAAATGTGCAAATCAATTTCTATCAAATGTTGTAAATGCAAAAAATTAATTTTAAAATTATAGTTACTAAGAAGTAAGAGATTCAATTTTCAAAAATTGAAGGAACTAAAAAATTTATTTGAAAACCAATAAATTAAAAAATTAGTTTAATTTATAAAAATTTAATATTCTATTAACACGTCTGTAAAAAATAAAATTTAATTACATCTTACCACTCGCAGTATTATTTCTTCCTGCTTATGTCCAATTATTGTGAGTGGGATTAAATTCTATTTTCAAATTTTTAAATTAGACTTAGCTCTAGATTTGAGTTTTGCTGAACCCCTCCCAGACAAGCTTGGATTTTTGATAAAAAAATTGTGAGAGGAAAATTTTTTCTCTTTGCTTGATATTTCTTTTTTCTGATAATTGCCATTACTTAACATTTGCCAAGAATTTGTATTATCTGTCATACTGGCAATTAAGATCTGATTTAATATTTGTTCATGTACAGTTTCATTTTCAATAGGAATAAATGTTTCAACCCGCCTATCTAGATTTCTTTGCATTAAATCGGCAGAAGAAATAAACAAGATATTTTTTCTATGAGGGAATTTATGACCATTATAAAAACAATATATTCTCGTATGTTCTAAAAAACGACCAATTATGCTTTTAACAACTATATTTTCTGATAGATTTTCTTTACCAGGTATTAGAGAGCAAATTCCTCTTATCAACAATTCAATTTTTACATTTTTTTGAGATGCTTTATAAAATTCATCAATAATTTGTTTATCAACAAGAGCATTACACTTACATACTATTCCAGATGGTTTATTTTTTCCAGCATTTGTAATTTCATTTCTAATTAGTTCATTTAATTTGTTTCTTGCAGTTATTGGAGAATATACTATTTTTTTTATTGTTGTTGGTTCAGAATAACTAGTTAAATAATTAAACATTTTTGCAGCATCATTTGTTAATGTTTTGTCACAGGTGAAGTAAGATAAATCCATATAAACTCTTGCATTTCTCGGGTGATAATTACCTGTTCCATAATGTGCGTAATTTACAACAGAATTCATTTGCTTCCTTGTTACAAGTGTAATTTTTGCATGAGTTTTCATATCAATATTGCCAAAAACAACTTGCGCTCCAGCTAATTCTAATTCTTTTGCCCATTTTAAGTTACGCTCTTCATCAAAACGTGCTTGCAACTCTATAATGACAGTTACTAATTTTCCTTTTTGTGCTGCTCTAACTAAACTTGCTTCTATTGGTGAGTCATCAGTAGTTCGATATAAAGTATGTTTTATTGATAAGACTTTTGGATCATCTGCAGCTTGATCAATAAACTGCGTCACTACTTCAAAAGATTCAAAAGGGTGATGAATAACAATATCTTTATTTGCTATAGCTTTAAAATAATCATTTTTAAAATCTTTAATTCTTTCAGGAAATCGTACCTTAAATTTTGGAAAAAATAATTTTTTAAAATCTTTCAAAAAAATTGACTCTATACTCGAAAGATTAACGGGTATTGGCAGTTTATATGTATTTACATCCTTATAGTTAAGTTTTTTATTTATGAATTTAATTAAGTGACTAGATATACTTTCATCAAAATCAATTCTTATTACCTCTTGTCTTCTTCTCTCAAAAATAGCTTTTTGAAATACTAAAAATAAATCTTCTCCTTCACCCCCTAATTCTAATTCACTATTCCTAATTGGTCTAAAAACACCTTTATCCAAAACCCTATCACACTGGAAAATTTCTTTTAAAGAAATAAGTAGGGCTGTCTCCATAGATACAAAACGTGTTTTTTTACCAGGTAATTTAATAAATTTTTCTAATCCCTCTGGCACTCTTAGTATTCCATAAAAAGTTTTTTTATTATTCATTAAACGACATACTAAGGTTGTTTCTTTATTTGGTATAAAAGGAAATGGGTGAGATGGATCAATAATAATTGGCGTTAAAACCCCCCAATTATTTTCTTCTAAATAATTTTTAATAAATGTTTTATCTTTTGTTTTCAGTGTTTTTTCTACATCTATATGGATTTTGTTTTCTGAAAGCTCTCTTAGTAAATCTATCCATATTGATTTTATATTTGAAATCATCTTCGATGTTTCTTTATCTATCAGCTTGAGTTGTTGTTGTGGTGTTAATCCATCAAAACTTTTATTTCGTGAAAATTTTTGAACATTCAATCCTGCTACTCTAACCATAAAAAATTCATCTAAATTAGAGAATGCTATTGATAAAAATCTAACCCTTTCTAAAAGTGGAATTTTACTATCAGATGTCTGACTTAAGACTCTTTCATTGAATTTTAGCCAAGACAATTCCCTGTTTGCATAGTTATAAGCGGTATTTTTTTTTAACATAATTTTTTTTTATATTTTTTAGGTATAAAAAAAACATGTTCATAAAAAATTCATATTTCTTTAATAATTTTTATTTTTTGGTTTTAAAATTTTATCAATAGTCCAGCTATTTTTAAAGGATATTATAGCAAAAGCACAGGTTGGAAAATGTTCAATATTTGAATTACATAAAATATTAATTGACTCTATCAAACTAGGGTTGTGTCCAATGATAAGAGTATTTTTTTTTAATTTTTTAATTTTTCTTACAAGTATATTTGATGGACATTCATAAATATCGTTATCAATTGTAAATTTTACTGAGCGATCAAACGAGTTAGAAATTATATTATATGTGCTAGTTGTTCTTTTAGAAGGAGAACATATTATCTGACCAATTTGAAATTTTCTTTTATCTAATATTTTAGAAAATTGTTTTGCATTTCTCATACCTCTTTTATTGAGAGGTCTATCAATGTCATCAAGCTCTAAATTATCCCAACTAGATTTGGCATGACGTAATAAATAAACTTGTAGCATTCGAGTTTAATACTTTAGATATATACATTTCCATGGCTAAAATGAAAAACAAAAATCCCATAACAGTGATTGATCTAGGTTCTAATACATTTAGACTGGTTATATATGAGCAAGCTATTTATCCTTTTCCAATACTTTATCAAAAAAGAGAATTTTTAAAATTAGGTGAAAGTATTAACACAGGTAAACTCCCATCGATAAAAATAAAAGAAGCTATAAAATGCTTAGAAGAATATATTAAGATTGCAAAAGATTATGAGTCCTTAGATATTCATATAATTGCAACGGCCGCAATTCGTGAAACAATAAATGGAAAAGAAATTATTGAGCCTTTCAAGAAAAGAAAGTCAGTAAGAGTAGAAGTGCTCTCACCAAAAAATGAGGCTAAATGTGGATCCCTAGGTGTAATTAGTTCAATAAAAAATCCAATCGGTTTAGTTGCAGACTTGGGAGGTGGAAGTTTAGAACTTAGTTCAATAAAAAATAAGAACATACTTGAGACTAAAAGTTTAAAAATTGGCATCTTAAGAAGTGAATCTGATATGTACAAAACTACTAAAATTAAATTTGATAATTTTTTATTTTCGAAATTTAAAAACCAATCTCTTAAATTTTCTAAAAACGTCGGAAATATTTATGTTATTGGAGGCATGTGGCGCAATCTTGCAAAACTACATTTACATCTAAATGGCATCAAGAAAAATAAACTACATGGCTACCTGATACCATTTTCAGAGTTAGAAATATTCTATCACAAATTATACTCTATGGATAAAAAACAAATTAAAAAATTGAATGTTGTTCAACCCAATCGATTAGATAAATTAAAATTATCTACATATATTTTATTTAGCCTTGCTTCATTTTATAATATTAAAAATATTATTTTTGTAAGATATGGAATTCGTGAAGGTTATTTACATGATATGTTGAATTAATTTTTAAAAAACAATCTAACAGTAACTGTAGCAATAAGAGCCCCAATAATCTGAGCTAAAATAAAACCTATAACGCTTGATGGACTTATTCCACTAAAACTATCTGTAAACATTCTTCCTATGGTTACTGCTGGATTTGCAAAACTTGTTGATGATGTAAACCAATATCCTGCAGTAATAAATAGAGCGACACCAATAGCTATTCTTTCCTTGTTTACCTCTTTTAATATAAAAATAGTTAATAATAATCCAACAGTTGCAATTATTTCTGAAAAGAATTTAAATACACCAACTCTTTCATTGAGTGACCATTCAATTATGGGATATTCAAAATACCAATTTGCAGTTAAACAACCAAATATACCAGCAATAATCTGAGTAAAAATAAAAATTATTCCATAATTAATAGGAATATTTTTTTGAATAATATCACTTAATACAACAGCAGGATTAAAGTATGCCCCTGAGATATTAATAAACATAGAAATAATTACAAATAAAATGGCACCTGTTGCAATTGTGTTTCCTAGTAATATTATACCAAGGTCATTTGACATTAACTCTCCCATAATTCCACTACCTACAACTGTTAGTACAAGAAAATATGTCCCAATAAATTCTGCTAGTATTTTTTGTCTTAAAGAATATGTCATTACAAAATTACCCTAAATAACTAGACGTTTACCATGTATTCTAAAAATTCTTTCACGCATTTATCCCATGTTAAATTAAGTGTAAAATTTCTACAATCAACCCTTTTTACTTTAAGCGCTTTTTTAATTGATTGTAATAAGTCATTATCTAAAGTGTTAATCTTCTCATCTGTTAATACATCTATAGGCCCAGTTACTGGATATGCAGCAACTGGTGTTCCACTAGCCAATGCTTCAAGTATTACATTTCCTAAAGTGTCTGTTTTAGAAGGAAATACAAACACATCTGCGTTTGCATAATACTTTGCTAATTCTTCTCCGGTTTTTAAACCAACAAAATTTACTTCAGGATACTTATTAGTATATTTTTCTAATTCAGGACCATCCCCCACAACTATTTTATTATAATTTCCTTTAAGTTTTAAAAATTCTTCAATATTTTTTTCAATTGCTACTCTTCCAACATAAGTCAGTTGTCTATCTTTACTGTTTGTGTCTCTTTTATTTGGATTAAATAATTCTGTATCAACACCTCTATTCCAAACTACTAAATTTTTAAAATCATATTTTTTTAACTCATTTAGCATTGAAACTGATGGAACAAGAACTCTTTCTGAATCACTATGTAGTCTTCTTAATATGGAGTATGTAAATCTCTTTGGGATAAAAGCTCTTTGTTTAATATAATCAGGAAAACGGGTGTGAAAGGAAGAAGTGTATTGTAGTTTATTTTTAAGACAGTACTTACGACCAGCAAAACCTACTGGACCTTCAGTCATTATATGAACAATATCTGGATTAAATTCTTTAAAAAATTTTTCAGTAACTTTTTTAGTATTGTAAGAAATTTTTATTTCTTTGTACCTAGGATAACTAAAATTATTAAACATCTCAGGATGTAATATTTTAATTTCAAAACCTTTTTTTTCTAGAATAGGTATAACGCTTTGAAATGTCGTAACTACGCCATTTACCTGAGGAACCCACGCATCACTAATTAACGCGATTTTTTTAGGCTGCATCCTCTTTTATTTTTCGTCTTTCTTCTAAAGAAATTAATTTTAATTTTTCTCTTTCTTCGGGCCAATTAAGAATTGATAAATTGCCAATTTCATCTTCAACAAGTGCTGTACAACTTTCAATCCAGTCACCATCATTACAATAGAGAACACCATTTAATTCTTTTATTTCTGGTCTATGTATATGCCCACATACAACAACATCGGCATTTTCTCTTCTAGCTCTATCAGATACAGCAAACTCAAAATTACTAATAAAGTTAGTTGCATGCTTTGTTTTCTTTTTTAAATATTGAGACAGTGACCAGTAAGACAAGCCCATCTTTCGTCGAATAAAATTAAATACATTATTTAACTTTAGTAAATATTCATAAAGTGCTGATCCCACTTTGGCTAACCACCTCGCATTAATTATCACAGCATCAAATTCATCTCCGTGTGTAATCAGTACTTTCCTTCCATCAGCTAATTGATGCGTATCTTCATTTTTGATAGAAATTTCTCCAAAAGAAAAATTTGTAAAATCTTTTAATACCTCATCATGATTTCCTGGAATAAGCACTACCCTAGTTCCGTTTTTCGCTTTCTTTAAAACTTTTTGAACAACGTCATTATGTTCTTGTGACCAATACATTTTCTTACGCATGCGCCATCCATCAACAATGTCGCCTACTAAAAATAAATATTCTGAATCTGTTTCTTCTAAGAATTCTAAAAGCATGTTGCTTTTACAGCCACTAGTTCCTAGATGGGTATCCGAAATCCAAATTGTGCGGTAAAATTTTTTATTTGTTTCAAATTTCATTAATTAAATTTTGGTCTTATACATAAATGTATCATTTTATAATACAATTTCTTATTATATGTGTGTATTGTATAAAAATAACAGTATGACACAGAAAATTTGGTTTAAAAAAAAATCACCTCTTCACGGTTCTGGCTTATTTGCAAAAACTAATATTAAAAAAGGCCAGAAAGTAATCCAATATATTGGTGATAAAGTTACTAAAAGAGAAGGTGACAAAAGAGCAGATAAACAAATCCGCAAAGCAAAAAAAGATAAAAATAACGGCATGGTCTATGTTTTTGAACTAAACAAGCGATACGACATAGACGGTGATGTCGATTATAATTTTGCAAAATTTATTAATCACTCATGTAATCCGAATTGTGAAGTAGACATAATAGATAATGAGATTTGGATTTCTTCTATTAAACGAATAAAAAAAGGAGACGAACTTTTCTATAACTATGGTTATCCTTTTGATACAGATTTTGTGGATCACATTTGTAAGTGTGGTTCTAGAAATTGTGTAGGTTATATTTTAAGTGACAATGATTGGCCAAAATTAAAAAAATATGAAAAAAAAACTAAGACTAAGTCTAAGTAAGATACCTTCGATTATTATTGCAATTGATACAAATAAGGAAATAATTTTTTACAATAATGCAGCTAAACAAAAATTTTTATTTATTGATGAAGGAAGAGATCTTAATAATATTATTAGATCAACAGAGTTAAATACTTTTGTTGATAAAGCCTTTAGGGAGAAAGAAGATTTTAAGTTTGAATTCACCCCATCTAATTTTAGTGATATGTATTTTATTGCTGACTTAATATTTGTTGAAAAAGATTATGAAGAATTGTTAATATCACTAAACGATCAAAGTCTTCTTAAAAACTACGAACAAATGCGAACAGATTTTGTGGCTAATGTAAGCCATGAATTGAGAACTCCTCTTTCCTCAATTCTAGGCTATGTTGAAACAATTAAAAATTCACTCAATGAAGATAAGATCAATGACAAAACGGTTGGTAAATTTTTAGACACAATGGAAGATCAGGCTTGGCGTATGACTAGATTAGTCGAAGATTTATTATTACTAAGTAAATATGAGACTGAAGATAAGCCGATAGAATTTCAAGAAGCGAATATAAGGCAATTAATTGAAGGCGTAGTAGATAATTTACAAAACAAGTTAATGGCAAAAAAAATTGAAGTTCAAATCAAGGATGATTTTGATAAGTCTACAATATCAGCAAACAAAGATGCTTTGATCCAAGTTTTTTTAAATCTAACTGATAATGCAATTAAATATAGCAGAGAAAATTCTACTATTGAAATTGAGCTTGAGAGTGTAATTGATGACAATACCGCCTTTTGCCAAATAAGTTTTATAGATAAGGGAGAAGGCATATCGAAAGAGCATTTAACTAGACTTACTGAAAGATTTTATAGAGTAGATAAAAATAGATCTCGAAATCAAGGCGGTACGGGTTTGGGTTTATCTATTGTTAAACATATAACTAATAGGCATAATGGTAAATTATCGATAAAAAGCAAGGTAGATAAGGGTTCAACATTTACTATTTCTTTACCAGTATTTCAGCAAACTGTAATAAATCCTTAATATATATTCTGTAGGACAACCTTATTTTAAATGAGGCTTAATATGAAAAATATAATCAAATTAATTGCTGTCCTTGCTTTATTTGGAACTACTTCAGTTTCAGCAAGAGACTATATTTCAATTGTAGGATCTTCTACAGTTTATCCTTTCGCAACTTTAGTTGCTGAAAAAATGGCATCTCAAGGAATGAAAGCACCCGTAATTGAATCAACTGGTTCTGGTGGAGGACACAAATTATTTTGTGCAGGTGTTGGAGTTGAACATCCAGATATCACTAACTCTTCAAGAGCACAAAAAGATAAAGAATTCAAACTTTGCCAAGATGGCGGTGTAACCGATATCATCGAAGTTAGAGTTGGTAATGATGGTATAGCTTTTGCATACGCTGCAGATTATGAATGGAAATATACTAACGGTGCTACAATGAAAGGTGGCATTGATTTAACTAAAGAAGAAATCTGGCAGGCAATGGCTAGAGATAATGAAAATGCTCCAACAACTTGGTATGAAATAGATAAAAGATTACCAAAAGTTGAAATTTCTATCATGGCACCTCCTCCAACTTCTGGAACAAGAGATGCATTTGACTCACTTGTAATGAAAAAGGGTTGTGTTAAAGATATGTTAGTTGCTGACGGAGATTGTAAAGCGTATCGTGAAGATGGCCATGTTATTGAAGGTGGTGAAAATGATGAACTGTATGTTGAGCATATAACTAAAGAACAAGGTGCATTCGGTATCTTTGGTTATAGTTTTGTATCTAATAACTCTGATAAAGTTAAAGCATCAATGATTAACGGTGTTGAAATCTCTATGGAAGGTATCCAAGATTATTCATATCCAATAGCAAGACCTTTATTCTTCTACATTAAAAAAGCACACATTGGCGTTATTCCAGGTTTAATGGATTATGTTAATGAGTTTGTAAGTGAAGAAGCAACAGAAGGTTACTTACTAGATGCCGGACTTGTTCAACTAAGTCCTGCGGATAGAGCAGCTGTTCTTGATGCTATTTCTAATCAAACAAATTATAAATAAAAATCTTAAATTTTTATAAAATGGGGGCATACAAGCCCCCTTTTTTTTAATACTAAGTTATAAATGTTTTTTTGGTCTTTAGTTTTAATTGCAGTCGGAATTTTCTCATCCTTTATATACGGAAGATCAAGAATTAAATTAAACTCTAAAAAACAAGGTACGAAAAGCAAATCTCTTCCCAATTATTACGCACAATACGTTTTAATGTGGTGTTTGTTTCCTGCGCTAATTGTTTATTTTTCATGGGCTATTTTTCAAGAACAGATTATTCAAAACATAGTTATTAGTAACTTTGAATATATTGAGGGCGCAGTTTACAACGAAGGATTATTGTTAGCAGAGATTAGAAATGTTGCTAATAACCCCTCTTT
>CABYHL010000018.1 GCA_902518895.1 uncultured Alphaproteobacteria bacterium
ACTTCATAATTCACTTAAAACTACTTTTGTGTACGTAACACATGATCAAGCAGAAGCGTTAACTATGTCTTCTCGAATGGCAGTTATGATTGATGGAAATTTATTACAACTAGATACGCCTCAAGAAGTATATGATAATCCTTCCTCATTAAGTGTAGCTCAGTTTGTTGGAAGTCCAAAAATAAATATATTTAAAGGAACTTCGGACTCAAGTGGGACAGTAAGTTTTCTCAACGTTAATTTAAAAAGAAAAAGTTCTGAAGGTAATACAGATTTACATATTGGTATTCGACCAGAACATTTAGAAATTACAAATGAAAGTAATGAAAATACATTTAGTGGAACAGTTGCATATAGAGAAAATTTAGGTTCAGATATTTTCTTTCATGTAAATATTGAAGACGGTTCAAATAAAATAATTGTAAGGGGCTTACCACAATTTACTCACCAAATTTCAAACGGTTCAAGTGTAAATATAAAAAGAGTTTCAGATAAAGCATTACTATTTAATCAAGCAGGAATGAGGGTTCAATTTACTAATGCATAATTCAAAAGCTCACATATGGTTTATTGCTCCAGCAATCATACTGATGATAATTATTTTAATTTTTCCTCTTTTTCTTGCAGGAGGAATTTCTTTTACTGACTATAATTTAGGAAACAAAACATTCGAGTGGGTTGGACTAGAAAATTATGACAAGATGTTCAATCGAAAAACATATGTCAAAATGATTTGGGCCACAGCGACGTATGTTATTGTTGTAGTTCCAATTTCTGTTGTACTTGGATTATGTGCTGCTATGCTCTTAAATTCACTAAGGTTTGGCGCTGATATATATAAAACAATTTTCTTTCTTCCAGTTATGGCAACTCTTCTTGCCATGGCAATTGCATGGGAATTTACTCTTCATCCAACATTAGGAATTGTAAATAGTTTTTTAGCAAATGGGTGTGGAGGAGTTAGAGAATTCATTCTTGGTTTTCATTGGTTACCGTGGGTAGACTCACAAGAAAGCTGGTATGCTGTAGCATGTGCAAACAACATGGATTTTCCATATTGGTTAAAGCAAAAAAATACTGCGATTTGGACAGTATGTTTCATAGGAATCTGGCAGGCTTTTGGTTTTAACATGGTTTTATATTTAGCTGGCTTAACAAGTATACCAAGAGAGTTATACCAAGCTGCAGAAATGGATGGTGCTAAATCTACATGGGAGCAATTTAAACTTGTTACATGGCCAATGCTTGGTCCAACAACGTTGTTTGTTGTGACTATTACTACCATTAGAACATTTCAGGTATTTGATACTATCGAAATACTTACTAAAGGTGGTCCATCAAAAACAACGTATGTCATGATGTATGCAATCTTTGAAAAAGCTATTCAACAAAACTTAACAAGTATCGGTGCAGCAATCACTGTTGTCTTTATTGGATTTATTCTTGTGTTAACGTTTTTCCAAAGATATGTCATTGAGAAGAGGGTTCATTATTAATGGAAGCTAAACAATATATTGGGGAAGGTTGGAAGCATGCAATCTTAATTATTGGTGCTATCGTAGTAATGCTCCCTTTTTATATGATGGTTTCAATGTCATTAAAATCTCAGCAAGAAATCCAATCAATTTCTGGTGGTCTCATTGGTGCGCAAGAAACTCAAACGTTTCCTGTATGTGTTAAAACTGGTTATTCAGAAGAAACATGTACAATGAAGCCATATCAATACAACTATTGGTTTGCTTTTGAAAAAGCTCCTATTCCTAGATACTTAATGAATGGTGTCATTGTTACTTTATCAATCTTCATTATTCAGGTTTTAGTCGCCTTACCATGTGCGTATGCACTCGCAAAGTTACGGTTTTACGGACGAGAATTTGTTTTCTCGATGGTTTTATTTTGCTTGCTCATTCCAGTTCACGGAATTGCGCTTCCATTATATGTTATGTTGGCTCAGGCAGGATTAGTTGACACCTATTCCGCCTTGATACTTCCCTGGACTATATCGGTGTTTGGAATTTTTTTAATGCGACAATTTTTTATGACTGTGCCCGATGAATTAATTGATGCCGCCAGAATGGACGGCATGGGAGAGTACGCAATCGTATGGAAGGTAATGCTTCCAACTGCAATACCAGCGTTACTTGCTTTTGCAATATTCTCAGTTGTTGCGCACTGGAATGATTATTTCTGGCCTCGTATGGTAATAACAGGAAATAGAGATCTCTTTACTCCACCACTTGGTATAAGAGAATTCAGAGGTGGAATTGATAGTGACGAATTTGGTCCTATGATGGCTTCAATAGTTACTGTAACTGTTCCTCTTATTGTTGCTTTTATAATCGCGCAAAAACGATTTATTGAAGGAATTACTTTGACAGGCATGAAGTAAATTCTTATCTACTGATGACATTGTCAGTAAATTTTATTTTTATCTTAATTCTTGTTTCTGCTCTATGTCATGCAGTTTGGAGTGCTATAATAAAATCAAGTAAGAACCCATTATCGTTAATGGGCATAACGTCTGTCTTAGAAGTTACTATTTTTTTACCTTTAACATTTACTGTTCCATTTCCAACTTTAGAGGTTTGGTATTTTTTAATTGCAACCGTCATCATTCACGTCATTTATAGATTAAATGTAATTTATTCTTATAGATACGGAGATCTTTCGTACATATATCCAATTTCTAGAGGAAGTTCATGTTTGTTTGTAGCAATCATTAGTATTTTATTTTTAAGTTCTGATATTAGTGTTGCTGGTTTTGTAGGAATATTAATTGTTTGTTTTGGATTATTTTTAATTTCTTATTCTAAAAACTTATCTTTTAACTTTAGAGGTTTTGCTCTCGCGATATCAACGGCTATTCTAATTACTGCTTACACTTTAGTTGACGGGGTTGGGGTGAGACTTTCTGAAAATGGTTTTTCCTATATTTACTGGCTCTTTACACTTAATGGAATACCTTTACTAATTATTGGTTTGATCTCGAAAGATGGTTTACGAAAAAGAGAAACGTACACTTTTAGATCGGGGATTGCTGCTGGTGTATTTGCAACAAGTAGTTACGCAATAGTTGTTTGGAGTATGCAATTTATAGAAATAGCTTATGTCTCTAGTATTAGAGAAATAAGCATCGTGTTTGCTGCAATTATTGGAATGCTTTTCTTATTTGAGAAAAATGCAAAATCTCGAATAATACCTTCTATTTTAATAGTGAGTGGTATTTCGGTTGTTTATTTTCAAATTCTATAAGGAAAATATATAGACTTTTTGCACGAAAATTTTATATGACTTTTATGACTGAGGATATTGTGGAGGTAGATCCAAAAACCGAAACTATCTCTTGCGATGGTGGTGAAGATGGTTTAGGACATCCCGCAGTTTATTATACCTTTAATAATGAGAACAAAATTGTTTGTGGTTATTGCGGTAAAATATTTATAAAAAAAGAAGAGTAGAAATGTACAAAGAATCTTGGGGTTTAAAAAGAATATGTCCAATGTGTAGTAAGCAATACTACGACTTAGGAAGAACGGAACTGGAATGTCCTGAGTGTGGTAAAGAAATTGAAGTTACTACCATGACTAGACCAAGACGTGGAAGAAAACCTGGAAGTACTAATGCTGCTCCTTTAACTAATCCTATTCCTCCAAAACCAAAAGAAAAAGATGATGATCTTGATATCGATAATTTGGATTTGGATAACAACGAAGACAATCTTGAGGATGATACTGTTTTATTAGAAGATGAAACAGAAATTGATCCAATAGCCGAAGGTATTAAACCTAAAGAAGACGGCGAAGAAGAATACTAAAATTTAAATAAAAATTTAGAAGATGTTTAAGGTACTACAAAACACTTGGGCCCTTTTTTTTGGCTTTGCTTTAATTAGTCTTGGTCACGGTTTGCAAGGAACACTAATCGGTGTTCGTTCTGTTTTAGAAGGTTTTAGTTTTTTTGCATCAGGACTTATTATAGCTGGTTATTACGTTGGATACTTAACTGGCGCGTTAACAATTCCAAGTTTTTTACAACGTGTTGGTCACATAAGAGTTTTTGCAGCTTTAGCATCGCTTGCTTCTATCGCTATATTATTACACTCAGTATTTGTGCATCCTTATTCATGGATGTTTATACGAATATTAACTGGTTTAAGTCTTGCTGGAATTTATGTAATTATGGAGAGCTGGTTGAACGAAAAATCAACTAATCAAACTCGCGGTCAATTACTTTCCGTTTATATGATTATTACTTTTGTGTTTGTTGGAGCAGGGCAATTTTTATTAAATTTAGGTGATCCTGCTAAAGTTGATTTATTTATTTTAGTATCAATCTTATTATCATTCGCACTTCTTCCTATTCTTTTATCTTCAACAGAACAACCTAATACAGAAAGTCCTAAATTTTTTTCTTTAAGAGAATTTTATACTGTTTCACCTTTAGGTTTTGTTGGTGCCTTAGCAACTGGTTTATCGCATAGTGCAGTTTTTGGGTACGGTGCAATTTATGCTTCATCTATTAATTTAAGCTTATTTGAAATTTCTCTATATATGATGATTATAACATCAGCTGGTGCCCTATCTCAATGGCCTATTGGATATTTGTCGGATAGAATTGATAGACGTGTTATTCTTATTGGTGTTTCTTTTATGGCTTCAGGTTTAAGTTTATTTTTTGTTTTTGCAAACTTTATGCCGCTAACATTATTCTTGATTTTTACTGGTCTTTTTTCAGTTGCATGTTTACCAATGTATTCACTTACAGTTGCTCATACAAATGACTTCTTACAACCTAATGAGATAGTATCAGCAAGTGCAACCTTTGGTATACTTATTGGTATTGGATCAATTATCGGACCTTTGTTTGTTTCTACTTTCATGGAAATTTTGGGAGCGGTAGGTTTTTATATCTATTTATTTTTAATACACGGACTACTAGGACTTTTTGGTTTGTATAGAATGACTCAAAGAACTAAACCTCGAGATCTTGAATCACAATATAATCCTTTACCACGAAATATTAGTCCTGCCGGTATGGAAATGAACCCCGTTACTGAGCCAACTGAGGACGAGTAAGTCTTTTAAATATTCTGTGAAGTAATAAGAGGATAATTATTCCCATATAAATGACTGGTTCAGTTTTATCAGCACGAACTAAAACATAAAAATGCATACTAGCCAGAATGGCTACTGGGTAAATTAAATAATGAATTTTCTTCCATAATTTAAAACCTAATCGTTTAATCATATTGTTTGTTGAAGTGCTAGCAAGTGGGATTAAAAAAAGAAAACTTATAAAACCAAAAGTTATAAATGGTCTTTTTATAATATCTTGTATGATAAATTTCATATCTAAAAAATGATCTAAAACTATATAAGTGGAGAAATGCAAACAAACATAAAAGAAAGCAAAAAGTCCAATCATTCTTCGTAATACAACTATCGATTTTAAAGGTTTAATATTTGATAGAGTAGTAATCATAAGAGTTATTATTATTAATCTAAGTGCCATTAGACCTAACTCATCCATTAGTTTTTCAATTGGATTTACTCCAAGATTCCCAGTAACAAATTGGTACGCCCAGAGTAGACTAGGAAATAGAATTAAAATAAATAAAACAGGTTTACTGCGATTAAAATTTCTTGTTGAAAACATTCATTAATAAAATTTAGTCAAATCTAAATCTTTATAGAGATGTGCTACTTCTTTTTCATAGCCATTAAACATTAGTGTTTCTCTTCTTTTAAACTCTCCAATTCGTCTTTCTGTTCCTTGACTCCATCTTGGATGGTTTACGTTAGGATTAACATTGGCATAAAAACCATATTCCCAAGGAGCTAAAGTTTCCCAGGATGTTTCAGGTTGAGTATCTAAAAATCTAATTTCCACAATTGATTTAATTGATTTGAAACCATACTTCCATGGAACAACTAATCTTATGGGTGCACCATTTTGATTAGGCATTTCATGGCCATACAATCCAGTTGCTAATATTGTTAGAGGATTCATTGCCTCATCCATTCGAAGCCCTTCTCTATATGGCCAAATAATTGTTCTCTTTTGCTGACCTGGCATTTCTTCCGGTCTGAACACAGTTACAAATTGAACATACTTTGCTGAGCTTAAAGGTTCAGCCATTTTTATAAGTTCGGATAACTGAAAACCTTGCCAAGGAATAACCATGGACCATGCTTCAACACATCTCAATCGATAAACCCTATCTTCTATTGTTACATTTGATAAAATTTTTTCTAAGTCAAATGTTTGAGGTTTTTTCACGAGACCATCTATTTTTATTGTCCATGGTCTAGGTTTAAAATTTCCAGAGTTTAAATGCGGATGTTTTTTATGAGTCCCAAATTCATAAAAATTATTGTACATTGTGATTTCTTCGTAAGAATTAAGTTTGTCGTTTTCATTTAGATTTTTAGTATAAATTGAAAGATCACTATCGTGGTTTGCAAATGCTGATGAGGTAACCGTTGCTAGCATGGCGCTAGCTAAAGATCCCTTTATAAACTTACGTCTATTTAAATATGTCTTATAGGGTGTGATTTCAGATCCTAAAATTTTCATAATAATAATATATATCTTAAATATTAAAATTGAAGATTTGCTTTAATAATCTTAGCTTTTAAAATGGGAGTTATATTTATTTAGTATTTTTTCTGGCCATGTACTTTTGATAAATTCAAGAATAGACCAAACATCTTCATCTGATAACGCATCATTACCAAGCATTTTACCTTCATAATCAGGATTTGATTTTTTAAAACCATATTTAATGACATGAAATAATTGTGCAGGAGAGTGGTGCCAAGTATGCCCAGTGCCATTAAGAGGAGGTGCTCTTCTATGACCATCTTCATCTAACGATTTATCCCACTCTTCATGACCTGCTAAATTACCCATATGACACCCTGCACAATTTTCAGCATATAGTTTCATACCTTTAAAAATATCAACTTCTGCTGCATGAATACTATGTACAATACATAATGTTATAAGTACTGAAATTAATTTAAGGGTTTGCATTCTATTTATATAATTTTTTAAATTTATATTTCATTACAAATCTGTCTTTTTTTTGATAGGATATATCTATGAAAAAATTTCTAATCGCATTTGCCATTTTAACTTCAATAATTGCACTTAACAAACATGCGTACAGTGAAAAAGTTCACGGTATTGCAATGCATGGAACACCAAAGTATGCCAGTGATTTTGAAAATCTAGATTATGTAAACCCAAATGCACCTAAAGGTGGGACGGTAAAATTTGGATCATATGGTTCTTTTGATAATCTTAATAGAGTAGCATTTAAAGGTTCTAAAGCTGCTGGACTTGGGTATGTTAATGATACGTTAATGAGAAGAGTATGGGATGAAGCATTCTCTCTCTATGGTTTAATAGCTGAAAAAGTAGAATTGCCTGAAGATAGATCATCTATAACTTTTTATTTAAATGCAAATGCAACCTTTCATGATGGCTCACCAATAACACGCGATGATGTATTGTTTAGTCTAGAAACGTTTCAAACAAAAGGTACTCCAAATCAGAAAAAAACTTATGGCAAAGTTATTAAAACTGAATTGATTGGAAATGATGGAATAAAAATGATTTTTGAAAATAATGAAGATAAAGAATTACCTCTTATTATTGCAGGCTTTCTTCCGATCATTCCAAAAAAGTTTTATGAAAATCTTGATGTTACAAAAACATTTTTAGATATTCCTCTAGGCAGTGGTCCATACCAAGTTGATAGTCTCGATCCAGGACGTCAAATAAAATACAAACGCGTTGAAAATTATTGGGCAAAAGATTTACCGGTAAATAAAGGTCTCTATAATTTTGATACAATTATTTATGATTATTACAAAGACTCAAATGTCTTAGTTGAAGCTTTTAAGGTTGGTGAATACGACTTTAGAAGAGAGTACAATGTTAAACGTTGGTTATCAGAATATGATTTCAAAGCTGTCCAGAATGGTGAAGTAATATTGACAGAAATGAATAACGATAGACCTGTTGGAATGAATGGTCTTGTGATGAATACAAGACGTGACATATTTAATAATAGAAATGTAAGACTTGCTTTAAGTTATGCCTATGATCATGAATGGATTAATAAAACGATATATCAAAATGCTTATGTGAGAACAGATAGTTATTTTGATAATTCACCATTAGCTTCTTCAGGCTTACCATCAAAAAATGAGTTAGAATTGTTGAATGTATGGAAAGATGAAATTCCAGCAGAGGTATTTACGGAAACATTTACTCCACCTATTACGGATGGCAGTGGTAATGACCGTAAAAATTTATTGAAAGCAAAAGAAATACTTGAAAAAGAGGGATGGTTTGTTGAAAATGGAAAACTGGTAAAAGATGGAAAAGAATTCAAGTTTGAGTTCTTGATTGTCAGTCCATCTGATGAGAAAATTGCCTTAGCCTATCAAAGTAATTTAAAAAAACTTGGCATTACAATGGACGTAAGAACTGTTGATTCATCACAGTATCAAGAACGTTTGTTAAGTTATGATTTTGATATGATTAAAAGATATTGGGGAGTCAGTTTAAGCCCAGGAAATGAGCAACAATTTTATTGGGGATCAGAAGTTGGTCAAAAAGATGGAAGCAGAAATTATCCTGGTATCAATAGTCCAGCAGTTGATGCATTAATTGAAAAACTAATTAGTGCAACAAATAGAGAAGAATTAACAACGGCGATCCATGCACTTGATAGAGTATTGTTATGGGGTCACTATGTTGTTCCTCTTTATCATAGCAACAAAGACAGAATTGCTTATTGGGATTTTTTTGAATACCCAGACGAAATTCCACTTTACGGAATTGTAATTGAGTCTTGGTGGATTAATAAAGATAAACAATAAAATAAGTAATCAAATATTTTTATGAGTCATACAAGAGCTAACATACTCATGTTAATTGCCTCACTTATATGGGGAACAGCTTTTGTCAGCCAAACTACTGGAATGGGAGCCATAGGTCCTTTTACTTTTAGCTTTGGAAGATTCTTTTTTGCTTTTTTAACAGTAATTCCATTTGCTATTTATCTAGAACAACAAAATATTGTTAAAATATTAAGTGATAGAAAAAAAGTTTATCTTTGTTTAGCTACAGGTTTTTTTCTTTTTGGTGGTATGGGTCTTCAACAATACGCTTTACAAAAATCATTAATATCAAATGCTGCTTTTCTTAGTACTCTTTACGTTCCCTTTGTTGGAATAATTTCAAGATTCATAATTAAAAAACAGGTACACTGGATTATCTGGATTGCCATTTTACTTTGTTTGTATGGATCATATCTTTTGTCCTCTAATCAATCAGTTGAAATTCAACAATCAGATTCACTATTGTTTATTGCAGCTTTATTTTTTGCCTTACATATTATTTGTATCGATATTTTTATGAAAGAACTAAACAGTCCTTTTTTATTTGGAAGTATTCAGTACTTTATTGTTTTTGTTTTATCTATGATCCTAGCTTTTATGTGGGAGGAACCAAAGCTCTCCAATATGCAAATTGAGTGGTTTGAAATTTTATACACGGGTATTTTTTCTGCTGGCATTGGATATACACTTCAAATTATTGCTCAACATAAAGCTAATCCTGCTCCTGCCGCTATTATTTTATCAATGGAGTCAGTCTTTGCTGCAATAGCAGGTTGGATACTTTTAAATCAAGTCTTAGACACACAAAAAATACTTGGATGCCTTGCAATATTTGTTGGAGTCATTATAGTACAATTAGTACCAATAATTATTAAACAAAAATGAGTGATAAATTAGACGTAGTTGGAATTGGAAATGCTATGGTAGATGCCATAATTCCTTCCAATCAAAGTGAAATTGAAAAACATGAAATTAATAGAGATTCTATGAATCTTATTGATGAAAATTTAAAAAATAATTTGCATGAAAGTTATTCCATCAGAGAGATGGCTGGTGGAGGTTCCCTTGGTAACTCCATGTTTGGTATTACCTCTTTTGGCGGTAATGGAAGTTTTATTGGAAAAATTAAAAATGATGAAATTGGAGTATACCTTCAAAAAGATATGATCCGGGAAGGACTAAAATTTCCATTGGGATTTACATCTCCTGATATTTCAACTGGATGTTGTACAATTTTTGTTGAAGAAGATGGAACTAGAACAATGTGTACTTTTCTTGGTGCTGGAACATTAATAGGTCCTGAAGATATAAAAGAGGATGATATTAAAAATCATAAAATTGCATATTTGGAAGGCTACTTGTGGGACAATGAGAATGCAAAAAAGGCTATGAAAAAAATGGTGGATATTTGTAAAGCTGATAATCAAAAAATTGCATTTACTTTATCTGATCTTTTTTGTGTTGATAGACACAGAGATTCTTTTAAAGAATTAATAACTGAGAATGTTGATATTCTTTTTGCTAACGAAGATGAAATCAAAGCAATGGCACAAACAGAAAGTTTTGAAGAAGGTCTAGAGTATGCAAAATCATTAAATATAATTGCTGCTATTACTAAAGGAAGTAGTGGATCAGTTATTGTTTCTGGTAATGACATCACTGAAATTGCTGCAAAAAAAGTAGAAAAAGTTGTAGATACAACTGGAGCTGGAGATTTATTTGCAGCTGGTTTTTTATTTGGTTATTCTAAAGGTAAAGCAATGGATGAATGCGGTAATTACGCATCAATTGCTGCCGCAGAAATTATTTCTCATTATGGTGCAAGACCTTTAGTAAAATTATCTAGTTTAATTTAGCTAATAATTTATTTTTATTTTCATCATCGCAAAAAGAATATTTTATTGCGTTATGAGTAAGTGAAGTTAGCTCTTTTTCATTTAAGCCTAAATCTTCCATGACTTTATATTCACCGTTTATCGTTGCATTAAAAAAAGGAGGATCATCAGAATTGACTGTTACTTTTACCCCTTGATCAAATAATGTTTTCACAGGATGATCTATATAATCTTTATAAATTTTAGTTGCAATATTACTTGTTGGACAAGTTTCTAGAATAATATCTTTATCAATTATTTCTTTGACTAAATCAGGATCCTCTATTGATCGAACTCCGTGGCCTAATCTTGTTGGATGCAGAAGGTTAATAGCATTCCTTATATTTACAGGACCATCCCATTCACCTGCATGAACCGTAATTGGAAAGTTTTCTTTTTTTAACATATCAAATGTTTCAACAAATAAGTTTGGAGGAAAATGAAGCTCATCCCCAGCCAAACCAAAACCAACTAAACAAGGATGAGGATTATTTAAAACTTCCTCCGCAGTTCCTTGTACTGACTCTGGTCCTAAATGTCTGATCCCATTCATTATATAACGTGAAACAATTCCAAAATCCTCTTCAGCTTTTTTAGAAGCTTCATAGACTCCTTCAATAAATGAATGGTAAGTCATGCCTTTTTCTTTAGCATGAGTTGAGGAAATCATCGCTTCGACATAAAGAACATTGTTAGCTGCACAATCTTTTAGATATTCATACGTTAATTCAAAATAATCTTCTGGTGTATGTATGACAGAAGTAACAATGTCATATTTTTTTATAAAATCATAAAAATCATCCCATTGGTATGCGTACTTTGAACCAAACATTTCTTCAGCTATTTCATAGTTGTTTCGTTTGGCAAATTTTTTACATAAAGTTGGCGTTATAGTTGCCTCTAAATGAACATGGATTTCTGCTTTTTTGACTGAATTAAAAATATTCATATAAAAAAAATACCTATATAATAATAGTATGGAAGCAAGAATAAACAGAAGAAGCTTTGTTTTTGGCGCTAGTTGCTCTTTATGTGGTTCTTTGATTTTACCTTCTTGTACACAAGTACCATTAACAAATCGAAGTCAACTTAATTTATATGATAGCAACCTACCTATAATTTTAATGGGTGGTGGTGTAGCAGGTCTTCCAAAGATTTATCCTAATGAAAGAGGTCTTAATCAAGAAGTTGATAAAACATATTCAAGATTTTTATTAAAAGCTAAAGAAGATAAAATTCTTTTAGATAACACAGATGAATCAAAAAAAATTGAAGAAATCGGAAAGGAAATTTATACCTCTCTAGATACATTTTATATTAATAAGCGTGAAAAAAATCCTGTAGAAAATTTTAACTGGCAATTTGCTCTAATTGAATCTGATACAAAAAATGCATGGTGTATGCCTGGTGGTAAAATTGCTTTCTATACTGGTATACTTCCTGTTTGTAAAAATGATGACGGGATTGCTGCAGTTATGGGTCATGAAATTGCACATGCATTTGCTAGACACACAGTAGAAAAATTAACTCAAGCATCTATGATGCAAATGGCAACAATTGGAATATCGCGAAGTAAATATGCAGAACTTCTTAATAAATCTTTTAGAGTAGGAAATGTAGGAGGTAATGTTTACAACTCCGTTGTAAAGTATGGTATTTTTCTTCCATTTAGTAGAAAGATGGAAAGTGAAGCCGATTACTTAGGCATGGGATTTATGAATCTTGCTGGATTTAATATTAAAGAACCTGCTAAATTATGGCAAAGAATGATGGCGGGTCAAGAAGGGAGGGTGCCTGAATTTATGGGATCACATCCAAGTCCTGATAATAGATCAAAAAAGTTTCTTGAATGGGAAAGTGAAATTTTAGATAAATTTCCCCAAGTTTAATTTTAGTGTAATAGGTATTTTATGATTGCTGTTGAAGTTAAAGATCTTACTCATTCGATTAATAATAAAAAAATTTTAAATAATATTAATTTTAATCTCAATAAAGATAGTATCTCTTGTATTTTGGGACCGTCAGGTAGTGGAAAAACTACTTTATTAAAACTCATAGCAGGTCTTGAAAAAGTACAGTCAGGTAAAATTATTATTAATGGTGAAGAAGTAAGTAGTACTGCAAAACACCTACCTACAGAAAAAAGAAAAATTGGTTTTTTATTTCAAGATTACGCTTTATTCCCACATTTGACAGTAAAAGAAAATTTGAGATTTCCAACTAACGCTAAAAATTCAACTAATAATGTTGATGAAATTATTGAATTGATAAAATTACCTAATTCACTAGATAAATACCCACACGAGTTAAGTGGTGGTGAACAACAAAGAGTTGCACTTGCACGATCTATAATTTCACAACCCGATTTACTTTTATTAGATGAGCCTTTTTCAAGTTTAGATTTAAGCCTTCGAGAAGAAGTGAGGGATGATACGCTGCATCTATTACAAAAATCAAATGTGTCGGTAATTATAGTCACTCATGATCCTTTTGAAGCAATGTTTATCTCAAATCATATAAATATTTTTGATAAATCAGGTTCGATTGTACAGTCAGGAACTCCGAATGATCTCTATAACAATCCAAAAAATTCATATGTTACAGGTTTTTTTGGTGAAACAAATAAATTTGAAGGTGTTGTTAAAGAATCTCACATTTACACACCGGTTGGGAAAATTAAAACCCCTGGAAATTTAGAAGGTGAGAAAGTTGTAGTACACATAAGACCTCAAGGTATAAAACTCAACAAACAACCAACACCAGTTAATGGAATTAAGGGAACCGTTATGGCGTCAAAATTAATGGGGTCATTTAGTTTTATCCATTTATCTGTGTTAGATAATAATAATGAAGTTGTTCATGTTCATAGCCACATGCCTGCTGACTTTAATCCAAAACAATCGTCTGCAGTCGAGATAGAAATTGATAATGATCAGGCTTATATATTTAAGAATTAAGTTTTAGTTTTTTATTGATTTAGTAATTGTTCTGTTAAGAAAAATTACCGGTCCTAATCCAGCAATAACTATAATTAGAGCTGCAAATGCTGACTCCTCCAACATTTCATCAGAGGCATATTGATAAACATAGGTTGCTAGTGTCTCAAAATTAAATGGTCTTAATAAAAGTGTTATTGGAAGTTCTTTTAAGATGTCTACGAAAACTAATATTCCTCCAACTAGTAAATTTGTATACAGCAAGGGTAATATAATTTTTCTTATACTTTTGAAAAAGCTAACACCCATTGTTCTTGATGCATCTAATAAGTTTGGATGAATTCTTGAAATACCTGATGTAATTGCTCCATTACCAACAGCTAAAAATCTTATACTATACGCAAATAATAAAATTATAAATCCGCCAACAGCATAACTCATACGAAAATAAATTAAATCATTAAGCCACCCAACAAATACAACTATTCCAACAGCAAGAATTGTTCCTGGAAAAGCATAACCAGAAGAAGCAAAAAATATTAAAATTTTTTGGAAATTATTTGATTTATATGCTCCAACTATAATCATTAATAAGGATAGCAACATAATGAATGATGAAGAAATAAATGCTAAAGATATACTTGATAGTGTTATTTGAAAAATTTCAAAAAAATTTATTATAGAATAACCTTTAATTACAAAATTCAATAAAATTGAAACAGGTATTATAAAACCAAGACTTAAAGGTATTAGGCAAATCAAAAACAATAAAGAATTTTTAACACCAGAAACTGTTTGGGTTGGTGTATAAGATGCGCCACTATATTTTTCATGAAATTTTCTGCTACGTCTTCCCAAATACTCTAAAGTTAAAAGTACTATAACAATCATAAATAGAATACTAGAAATCTGTGATGCGCCAGATAGACTATTCATTCCTAACCAAACATTAAATACTCCTAAGGTTAACGTTTCAATTGCAAAATAATCAACTGTCCCAAAATCAGAAATTGTTTCCATTAATACTAAGGCCAAGCCAGCAATTATACCTGGACGACCAAATGGAATAGCGACATTGAAAAAGGAATTCCTTCCGTAAATAGAACTAGTTTGAAAAAAAGATATAGGTGTAGTTATAAATGATGCTCTAGTCATTAAGTATACGTATGGATACAATACAGAAGACATTACCAAAATTGCACCTCCCATTGATCGCACATTTGGAAACCAGTAATCTTTTGAGCTCGTCCAACCAAATATGTCTCTTAGTAATGTTTGAAGAGGACCAGCGTATTCAAAAAAGTCGGTATAAGTATAGGCAATAATATAAGCTGGGACAGCAGCTGGTAATAATAACATCCATTCAAAAAATTTTTTCCCAAAAAAATTATATCTTGTCACTATCCAAGCAGTAGTCAAACCAAAGACTAAACTTAATCCTCCAACACCAAACATTAGAATTATTGTATTGGTAAGATATCTTGGTAAAACAGTAGAAAATAGATGTGGCCATAGTGATGTATCACCTAAGATCGCGTAATAAAATATTGAAAAAATAGGGGCGATAATTACTAAAGCAATTATCGCCACTGAATTAGACCATAAATTAAAATTTATCAAAACAGTTAACCTATAATTTACCAGCCTACTCTATCAATGATTTTCTGAGCTATGGGAGCAAGTTCTGCAAGTTTTTCAACAGGCAGTTTATCTTCTTTAAATTCACCCCATGATTTTAACTCATCAGTTAATTGCATATCTGGATTAACCGGATATTCATAGTTAATAGAACTGTAGAGGACTTGGGCTTTTGGTTGAGTCAAAAATTCAAGTAGTGCAATCGCGTTGTCTTTATTTTTAGAGTACTTAATTACACCTCCACCAGCAATATTTATGTGATTACCTCTATCTTCTTGGTTAGTAAAAACTAACTCTATTGAGTTAGCCCATTCTTTTTGTTCTGGATTCTTTTCATTAAATTTCATTTTTCCAAAATAATAGGTATTCATTACTGCAATGTCACAAACGCCTTCATAAATTGCTTTTGCTTGAGCTCTGTCATTACCTTCAGGTTTTCGTGCTAAATTTGCAACGATGCCTGCTGCCCATTCTTCAGCTATAGCTTCTCCATTTGCAGCAATTATTGAAGCTAAAAGTGATCTATTGTAGTCATGGCTGCCAGGTCTTGTACAAATTTTACCTTTCCATTTTGGATCAGATAAATCTTCTATTCTTTTAATTGAGTCTGTAGATACTCTTTCTTTTGATATTGCAACAATTCTAGCTCTCTTTGAAAGTGCAAACCATTTATTATTACTGTCTCTTAAATGATTTGGAATATTCATATTCAAAATATCTGAGTTAATTGGTTGCAAAATATCCTTTTCAACAAATTGGTTTAACCTTGCTATATCAACTGTTAATACCAAGTCAGCAGGTGTATCTTCACCTTCAGCCAAAACTCTTTCTAGCAATCCTTTTTTTGCATGTAAAACATTTACCTTTATGCCAGTCAATTTTGTAAATTCCTCAAAGAAAGGATCTATTAAAATTGGCTGCCTGTAAGAATAAACATTAACCTCTTTGGCAAACAAGTTTAGTGAAATCGTAGATGCAATTAGTATCAATAGTAATCTATAAATAATTTTCATATAACCTTCTTTTTGTTGTGGAGATAATAAATATCTTCACGTTCTATGATTAAGAATCTTATTAAAAATTATCAGAATACGAATGTAGATCTATATGAATTTTTTTTTAATATCAGTGTTGTTAAAATTCATAAAATTAGATTTATTCTAAATTTAAAGTTAAAAATGTTGGGGCCACTTTGGGCCCCTATCAAAACTATTTTATTGAAATAAGTCTAGCTTTTTTTTCTTCTGGAATAATTCTCTCCAAATCAATCGCTAAAAGTCCATTTTTCAATTCAGCATCTTTAACTTTGATGTCTTCTGAAATTGTGAACGATCTTTCAAACTGTCTTGTTGAGATTCCTTTATGGATTACACCATTACCATTTTCATTAACCACTTTTTCTTTAGGTTTATTTCTAACAGTTAGGTTGTTTTCTTTTAATTCAATCTCAATATCTTCTTTACTATATCCAGCGAGAGCAACTTCAATTTTATAGTTATGCTCATCAACTCTATGAATATTGTAAGGTGGATAATTTGTATTGTATCTTTCCGTAGACTCCAACATTCTATCAAATTCATCAAAAATTGAGTCAAATCCAACAGAGAATGGTCTTAGAGAATTCCAAACGGATAGGTTTCTAGTCATAATAACTCCTTTATTAAGCAAGTTTATTTTGTCCGCACCCACAATGGCATACAGACAATAATGATGTGGGGATGATTGTATTTAATTCAAGTCTTTATTATTTTTTTCTTATAAACGATAATCCATCAGATAATGGGAGAAGAGAGAATTCCACTCTTGTGTCATTTTGTATTTTTAAATTTAAATCGCGGATAGTTTTTGTTTGAGAGTCTTGTTTAGTTTCGTCAGCAACATCACCGTGCCAAAGCATATTATCAATAATTATTATTCCATTAGAAACTAATAGGTTTAGCGACAGTTCGTAATAATTTGGATAATTATTCTTATCAGCATCTATAAAAATTAAATCATAACTTTGTTGACGATCTATCATGCTTTGCATTACCTCAACACCATCTCCAATAATCGATTCAATTTTTGAACTTATATTATCTAATTCCCAATATTTTTTTGCTAAGGGTAAAAATTCATCTGAATTATCAACAGTTACAATTTTTCCTGATTCAGGTAGACCTCTAGCCAAAAATAAGGTGCTCATCCCTGTAAATCTTCCAATTTCTAAACAATTTTTAGCATTAGAAATTTTAGTTATCATTTCTAAAAACTGACCTTGTTCTTTTGCAATCTGCATTTGTGAAACACTGCCAAGTTTTAAAGTTTCATTTTCTAGTTCACTAATTATTTTATCTTCTCTGTAACCAACGGTTTTTAAATATTGAACAAGTGCTTCATTAATTTCAGTTTGGGTACTCATTAGTTTATGGTTTCAAATATTTCAGATAGTTTGTGAGTTTTTTTATCTGAAATGATGAAACAACTTTGTATTTTATTTATTAAATTATCATCTATATTTTTATATGAGTATAAACTTAATAAAGGAGTTGAGGAATTCACTTCATCACCAATATTGAGTACATTATCATATCCAACTCCGTAATCTATTTTATCGGTAACTTGTTTTCTTCCGCCTCCAAGTTCAATAAGTATAAGGCCTAATTCTCTGGTATGAATTTTTTCTATCCAGCCTTGTTCACTAGAAAATACATCTTTTCGAACTGAAGTATTTATTAAATCTTTTTCATAAGATGATAAAATATTTTTTGGTCCACCCAAGGCCGCAACCATCATTTCAAATTTTTCTGCAGCTAATCCATTATTAATAACCGTATTAATTTTATTATAAGCCTCTTCTTTCGAAATTTTATAAATGTTTACTAATAGCGAAGATATTAATTCATTAGTGATCTTTTCTAATCGGTGATCTTTAAAATCATTTTTAATATATTTTATGCATTCTAATATCTCTAGTGTATGACCAGCACTTTTACCTAAGACCTGATTCATATCTGTTAATATAGCTTCGCAATATAAACCTGCTCCTTTAGCGACTCTTACTAAGGAGTTGGATAAATCTCTTGCTATATCAATAGTGCTATTAAAAGATCCATTACCAACTTTTACATCAAGTACCAAAGATGAAAGACCGCTTGCAATTTTTTTTGAAAGAATAGATGATGTTATTAAGGGTAAAGATTCTACTGTACCTACAATATCCCTTATTGAATATAATTTTTTATCAGCTGGTGCTAAGTTAGAGGTTTGACCGATAATTGCACAACCAACGTCTTTTACAACTTTTTTAAAAGTCTCTAAATCAGGCTTTGTATTGTACCCAGGTATTGAATCAAATTTATCTAGGGTACCGCCTGTATGACCCAAACCCCTACCTGAAATCATAGGTACATACAGTCCACAAGCTGCAAGTATTGGTGCTAATATAACGCTCGTCTTGTCTCCAACACCACCAGTTGAGTGCTTATCACAAACCAGCTCAGGATCCACAATCTCAGACCAATTAAGTGTATCACCAGAGTTTGTCATCGCCTCAGTCAAACAAACAGTTTCTTCAGGCGTCATTCCATTTGCAAATATTGCCATGCTCATTGCTGCAATTTGTGCATCTGAAAAAGATCCATTTGTTAAACCGTCTACAAAAAAGTTAATATCTTCTTTTGAAAGATCTTGGTTATCTCTTTTTTTTCTAATTATCTCTTGAGGTATCATCGAATTGAACTTCTTGTATAAATTGTTTAATTAAATTTAAAACATTGTTCTCTGCTAAACTTGCATTCTCTAAAGTTTCTTGATGACTTAATTTTGTTTTATTCATACCAGCAGCTAAGTTGGTGATTACACTGATACCAATAACAGGAAGTCCGCAGTGATTAGCAACTAAAACTTCTGGTACTGTAGACATTCCAACAGCATTTCCACCTATTACTTTTAAGGCATTAATTTCAGCAGGTGTTTCAAAGTTTGGTCCTGAGTACATACAATAAATACCTTCATAAATTTTTTGATCTATTTTTTTAGCGACTTGCATTAACTGATCTCTATAAAACTTATGATACCCATCACTCATATCATGAAAACGAGGGCCATACTCTTCAGCATTGGGTCCAATAAGTGGATTGAAACCACTCCAGTTAATATGATCTTTAATTGCCATTAGACTACCAGCTGGCATAGCTTCATCTAAACTACCTGCTGCATTTGTAACAACTAATAACTTGCACCCAATGTCCTTTAATACTCTTATGGGTGAAGCTAAGTTTTGAGGATTGTGTCCTTCATAAATATGGGATCTTCCATACATACAAACAACATTTAAAGTATTTATTTTTCCTAAAACTAATTTACCTGCGTGACCTTTTACAGTTGGCTGTGGAAAATCAGCTAACTGTTCATATGAAATTGATTCTTGAATATCTTTTTCTTCAAAAAAATTAGTTAGTCCACTTCCTAAAATTACGGCAATATCGGGTGAAGTGTTATTTGTTATGTCTAAAAATTTTTTGGCCGAAGGTAACATTAAAGATTCTCTGGGCCAAAAGAATCTGGAAGTAATTCTTCGAGCGTAGATGTTTTCATATGACCATTTTCATTACACATATGAATCTTAGTATCTAAAGTAGCAAATTCTCTTAACCTCTGTCTACAACCACCACAGGGTGAGCATAATAATTCACCTGAACCTATAACCACAACTTCTAAAATTTTTTTGTTTCCATTAGATATC
This sequence comes from uncultured Alphaproteobacteria bacterium, assembly GCA_902518895.1. Lineage (GTDB taxonomy): Bacteria > Pseudomonadota > Alphaproteobacteria > HIMB59 > CACPNW01. The sequence goes on from CABYHL010000018.1 coordinate 20,090, forward strand.
ATATTTCCAATTGCTGTTGCTTCGGCACACTGGGATTGAGGATAGGCAGCATTTTCAACATTACAGCCAGTAATAATTTTACTATCTTCTGTTAGAAAAGCTGCTCCTACTTTAAAATTTGAATATGGAACATGAGCTTGCTCTCTAACTTTTTTTGCAGCCTTAAATAAAGTATCAAAATTTTCTGAAACCATATTCTTGTTTAACATGAAATTACTAAAAAAATTATTTATTTCTAAATCTTAAACAATTCTTGAGACAAATCAGGAAGTTCATCTCCCCAAAAAACTTCTTTACGTAAAAATTCTGGATCTTGGTTAAAACAAATTGACATTGCAGAATTATAGACAGCCCTGGAGTCAATAGTCGAATTTAGATCTCTTCCCTCAAACAATTCTTTCTTTTTTAGTCCAGGCCAATCTGCATAAACTTGAGATTTTTTTAACAAGCCTCCAGCCATTAGTATTGCACTTCCATATCCGTGCTCAGTTCCATAGCCTCCATTTTGTTTTATAGTTCGGCCAAATTCAGTAAGAGTAAGAATTAGTGTATTATCAAATGCTTGGCCAAGATTTTCATGTAGAATAGTAACAATCTTATTTACTTCTTCTAGTTCATCAGCATGCGCTCCATCAACACCTCCTTGAGCAGCATGGGTATCAAAACCATCTAAATCAAATACAGCAACTCGAGGACCACTTTGATCTTTTAATTGTTTAGCAGCTTCAAGAGCAAGTTTTTTTCTATCATCAGAGTCAGTAGCTATTTGCATAGACAATGGTCTTTGTCTAATTGTATCAAGTGTAGATTTTATTAGCTCGTTATGTTCACCTTTAAATTCATTATAAATTTGATCTATTAACTTTGTTTCAACAAAATCTGGTGATGGGAAGAAATTATTATTCTGTGGCACACCTCTTAATAAAAGTGGCATTGGTAAAGATATTGCCAAACCTTTTCCTATAATATTTGAAGCTAGTAATCCCCTACCAAGCCATCCTGTTTTTTCTTTGTATGGAATGTGTGCTCCAGTTTCCATTAAATTTTGCCCATCAAAATGTGATCTGCCTGTGTAAGGAATGTTTGTGGCATGAACAAATGCCGCTTGATTTTTTTGCCAGAGTTTATGGAAAATTTCTAATTTAGGGTGAAGACCAAAGTCACTGTTTAGATTAAGAACGTCTTCCAGAATGAGTTTTTTTCTCAATTTTTTTAGACGTTTATCTCCAATAACAGGAATAGCTGTTAAACCATCCATTCCTCCACGAAGTGATATAATAATTAGATTTTTTTTCTGCATTGAAGCAAAACTTATTTTTGGAAAATATCCAGAAAGAAACAATGTTGTTGATCCTCCAATTAAAAAATTTCTTCTTGTGCAGTTCATATTTTTAATACTCCTGGCAAATTACAAATGACTCCATACTTTTGACCTAAATCATAATCTGATGTGCCAAATTTAAAATTATCAATAAGTGATGCCATATTTTCATGATCTTCAAAATTATTTTTAAGACAAGATAAAATAAAACCATGGGATCTGTTTCCAGATTTAACAAGCATTGGAAGTTCAACTGAAGCAAACCAAAAGCGGCGTAATAATAATTCTGGTGATACCCAATCTACCTCCAAATCACTCCAACCATTAGGTTGTTTGGCACGATAAGGCGAATGACCTATTTCTCTAAGTATCCATGATAATTGTCTTTGCCTATTATTTGGCTTTGACTTAAAAGTATAATTCATTTTTTCAAAAGAAAGCGGAATATTTAAATCAAACATTCTAGATAATTGCATTAACCATATTTCAGGTGGATGAAATTTATGTGTATTCTCATTATATTTGTAAGCTTGCGTTATAACTGCTTTGTGAATTTCAATTAAGTTTCCATCGGATTTGTTCCATGCTTCTATTACTGGGTTTATCATTTCGTCTGTTGGTTCATCTGTAATAAAATGCCTACATAATTTTGTTGAAACAAATTTGATGCAGATTGGGTGTGTTGCCAAATCATGAATTACTTTAGCAAGTTCTCTTTTTGCGTCATTTTTATATTTAACTCCTAAAACAATTTTATCTCCTTTTTGATGCATTTCTTGATCAAACCATATATCACCGGTTTCTAAGTTTTTTCTATCCCATTTGTGAGCCCAACCTGTCATGATATAGGCTAACTGAATTACATCTTCCTGTGTGTATCCAGCATTTGGAGATACTGTATGTAACTCTAATAATTCTCTTGCATGATTTTCGTTTATGGTTTCTCCCCACTCCATTCCTTTTTTAGAATTGGGACCAAAAGATTCTGAATTATCAAGGTGATGAATCATACACCATGAAGTCGTTACTGACTGAACCATGTCTTCAAAAGTTTTAACCATGTTAGGTCTAATAATTTCACGTTGATAGGGTCCGGTACTAAACTCTGCTAGGAAATCTTTTTCACTTATTGCAAAATGATTTCCCCAAAAAAGCCAGAAACGCTCGAAAACAGGTTGCTTGGAATACTTTGTCTGAAAATGACGAATAGCATGTTCATTTAATTCAAAATATCTTTCACCAGTTTTTATTCTTAATTCATCTTTTGCTTTTCTATACGCATGTTTATCATTTTTAAATTTTTTTCTTAAAACTTCTCTATCTCCGTACACCCATTCGCCATATTTTTTTCTTAAATCTTTTTCTGTTGGGATTGTTCCAGGCCACAAGAGATCGGGTATGGTATCTAATTGATTTATTGCCCAATTAAGAGGATCTTTATCTGGTTTTTCATTTGGCGACAGGCCAAACGCTACTCGTCTATAAAAATTTAATGACATATATAAAAAAAAATAGTTTACATATATTTATAATTTTTAAAATAAAATTTGATGAAAAATATACCTCTAAAAATTTGTGGCATAACAAATGTAAAATCTGTTGAAGTAGCACATAAAAATAAAATAAAATCATTGGGTTTTGCAAGTAAAAATTTGAATGGACCAAACACAGTTAGTGACAAAAAAATACAATCATTAATTAAA
>CABYHL010000019.1 GCA_902518895.1 uncultured Alphaproteobacteria bacterium
TTTCTTATGAGTTTCTATTTTGAATTTAATAATATGCATTCTTATATCAGCTATATTTTTTCTTGCTTTTTCACTGTATAATCCAATAAGCATTAGACCATGATTTTTCAGATTTTCTTTTAGCACTTTCCATCCTATTTCTGGATTATCCATGTGGTGTAAAACTCCTACTGATTCAATAATGTCAAATTTTTTGTTAAATCTTTTTAAATCTAATAAATCACCTTGAATAAATTTGATATTTTTGAAACCAAGTTCTTCGGCTTTTCTCTTAGCATAAGATAGACTATTCATACTAAGATCTAAAGCATATATGTTAGCTCTTTTATATTTTGACGCTGTTGTAATAGCATGTTGTCCTGTGCCACATCCAGCAATAAGAATATCTGGATTATTAGAAAAATTTATTTTTTTTAAATCAATATTTAAGGATATATCATTTATTACCTCTTTAATTTCTCTTTCATTAATACTTAATCCCAAGTTAGTCCATCTGGGATAAGGATTCTCCTCATATTGATTTCTGACTTTTACAGAAATTTTATTTTTAATTTTTGAAATCGATTGTATCTTTTTACTTAAATTTTTTTCAATTTGGAAATTTTTAATTTGTAGATTATATACTTGAGATAAGCTTTTTTTATTAGCTATATTGTTTGCCCAACTAAAACTATTTAAAGGAGCATAACAACTTAAACACAAAATTTCTAAATCATTAATTTCTTGATTATTTTTATATTTTGTTTCAATTGTTTTTTTAAGTTTTTCCAAACTTTGTTCTTCTTTTTCTGAAACAAAATATACGTATTCATTAAGGAAACATTGTATGGATAATGAAGTTGCAAATTCAGTAAATAATTTATTAAAATTCAATGAATTAATTTGATTTAATAATTCTTTTCTAATTTTTTTAAAATTACTTTCAATATAGTAACTAGGAATAGGGCAAACTTTCATGAACTGATTAAGAAGTAAATTATTACTAAGCCCTTCTATTATTTTATCAAAATTTGTAAGAAATAATTTATGATCTACTAATTCCAAATAATCTTTTAAATCTGTGTTTAAGTATAATGCATTAATTACATTAGTAGCAATTGCATTTGGTCTAACAATTTTGTTTTCATTCAACAGATGTAATAAAAATTTATTAATATATTTATTTTTTTCCTCTAATGTATAATGTTGAAGAACCCCACCAAGATTATAGTAAGCTCTTTTATAATTTGGGTTGATGATCAATGTTATAATATAATTTTCTAATGCTTTTCTATTCCAACCCTTATTTCTATATATGTTTCCTAAATTATTATATGCTTTAAAATAATTTTTATCTACATCTATAACCTTTTTGTAATTTTTAATTGCCTCATCTTGATCATTTAATTTAATATTAATATTTGCCAAATTATAAAAACCATCAGCAAATTTAGAATTTAATTTTATAACTTTAGTGAATAAATCTTTAGCTAAAGTGTAATTTTTAAGCTCTGTTTGTATGACGCCTGTTAGATTATTAATTAATAGTGAGTTAGGATATTCTTTTAATAATTTCTGTGATAACTTAAGAGATCTTTCTAGTTTTTTGTTATTAAATAATGTTATTATTTCTTCAATTATTTTCTTATCAGGTTCTTGTTTAATCATTTATATAACTGAAGCGATTAGTTTCTTTGTATATTCTGATTTAGGTGAAATAAAAATATCTTTACTGTTATTTTCTTCAACAATTAAACCATCTTTCAAAACAATTATTTTATTAGCAACAGCTCTTATAACTCGCATATCATGACTAATAAAAATATAACTTAAGTCTAATTCTTTTTGTAATTCATTTAGTAAATTCAATATTTGATTTTGAATTGTTACATCTAGAGCAGAAGTTGGTTCATCTAAGATTAATATTTTTGGTTCTAAAATTAAAGCTCTTGCAATAGCTATTCGTTGACGTTGTCCTCCAGAAAATTCATGAGGGTATTTTTCAATTGTATATTCATATTCTAAACCGACTTTTTCTAAAATATTTTTTACCTTTTGTTTTTTTTCTTTCAAACTTATTGCTGGATAATGAACCATCAAACCCTCAGAGATAATATCCTCAATGTTCATCCTTGGACTAAGTGATGAAAATGGATCTTGAAACACAACTTGAATATCTTTTCTTAAATCTAAAATTTCTTTTTTACTTAAATTATTTAAATTTTTATCATTAATAACTATTTCTCCTTTGGATTTAATTAAATTAAGAATTGCTAAAATTAATGAAGTTTTCCCAGAGCCAGATTCTCCTACAATTCCAATAGTTTCACCAACATTTAAATTAAAACTAACGTTTTTAATTGCTTTTACATAATCTATTGTCCTTTTAAGCAATCCTTTTTTTATTGGATACCAAACATCTAGATTTTTAATATTTATAATAGATTTACTTTTACTATTGTTATTTTCTTTTATATTATTTTGATTTGATACTAATTCTTTAGTATATTCATGTTTAGGGGTATTAAAAATTTTTTCACTTGTACCAAATTCAATGATTTTACCATCTTTCATAACATATATGTAATCCGATAATTTTTTTACAACCGCAAGATCATGGCTTATAAAAATCAAAGACATTCCCATTTTTCTTTGAATATTTTGTAATAACTCTAAAATTTGTAATTGTATTGTTACATCTAAAGCTGTAGTCGGCTCATCTGCTATTAATACATCTGGTTCATTCGCAATGCTCATTGCAATCATTGCCCTTTGTCTTTGTCCACCAGACAGTTCATATGGATATATTTTTGGTCTTGATGAAATATCATTAAGACCAACTTCATTTAGTAATTTAATAGTTCTTTCTTTAGCTTCTTTTTTACTTATCGTATTATGAGTAGTGATAATTTCTTCAATTTGCTTGTTTATTGTATGAAGAGGATTTAAGCTTGTCATTGGTTCCTGAAATATTGTTGAAATTTTATTTCCTCTTATATTTTGAATTTCTTTTTGACTTAAATTTAATAAATTTTTATTATTATATTTTATTTTTCCTGTCTTAATGTTCGCCCCATTAGGCAGTAATTTTAGTATGCTAAGTGCTGATAACGTTTTACCTGATCCAGATTCCCCAACTATTGCAGTAGTTTTACCTTTTACTACATCAATATTTACGTTTTTAACTACTTCAGTATATTTACTAAAAGTTATACTTAAATTATTAATTGATATTATTTTTTCCATTTTAATTAAAAGTCTTTCTTGGATCTAATGAGTCTCTTATTGCTTCGCCAACGAAAACTAAAAGTCCTAACATTAACCCTAACGTTAAGAAACTTGTAATTCCAAGCCAAGGAGCTTGTAAATTGTTTCTTCCTTGATTAACCATTTCTCCCAATGATGCAGATCCGGGAGGTAAACCAAAACCTAAAAAATCAAGACCTGACAATGCTGTAACTGACGCACTTAAACTAAATGGGAGAAAAGTAACTGTAGCTATAGTTGCATTAGGCAACATGTGTCTCATAATAATTTTTGTATTTGAAACTCCCAATGCTCTAGCTGCTCTTATATAGTCAAAATTTCTTGCTCTTAAAAATTCTGCACGAACTACACCAACATAGCCCATCCAACTAAAAAGTAATAAAATAATTAGAAGCCACCAAAAATTTGGTTGAATTACACTAGCTAAAATTATCAAAACATAAAGTGTAGGTATTGCTGACCACACTTCCATAAATCTTTGGAAGAATAAATCAGTCTTTCCACCAAAATAGCCCTGTATCGCTCCTGCAGATACTCCTATAATCATTGAAAAAAATGTTAAAGTAAATCCAAATAATACAGATATTCGGAAACCATAAATTAATCTTGATAATACATCTCTTGCTTGATCATCAGTACCAAGCCAATTTTTATTTGAAGGTGGTGAAGGAGCTGGAGCAGATAAATCTCTTATTATAGTATTATATGAATATGGAATTATAGGTAAAATCATCCATCCCTTTTCTTCAATTAAGTTTTTAACATATGGATCTTTATAATCTGCCTCTGTTTCAAAATCTCCTCCAAATGTTGTTTCTGAATAGAAAGAAAATATTGGATAATAAAACTTTGAGTTATATTTTACTAGTAAGGGTTTTTCATTTGCAATAAAATTCGCAAACAAAGAAATAATAAATAAAAAAAAGAATATCCAAAAAGAATAATAACCTCTTTTGTTGTTTTTAAAATTATTTAATCTTCTTTGATTTAATTTTGATAATTTTTTCATTGTCTTGATTCAAAATCTATACGCGGATCAATAATTGAGTACATAAAATCACCAATTATTCCCATAACTAAACCGAGTAGTGAGAAAAAATAAAGTGTAGCAAATATAACTGGATAATCTCTAGTCAGAGCAGCTTCGTATCCTAGTAAACCTAAACCGTCTAAAGAAAAAATAACCTCAATAAACAGAGAACTTGAAAAAAGAATTCCAATAAATGCTGATGGAAAACCAGCAATAACTATTAACATTGCATTTCTAAATACATGACCATAAAGAACCTTTCTTTCAGTTAATCCTTTAGACCGTGCAGTAATTACATATTGTTGATTTACTTGATCAAGAAATGAATTTTTTGTTAAAAAAGTCAATCCAGCAAATCCGCTTACAAGCATTGCAGTTAGTGGCAAAGCTAAATGCCAGAAGTAATCTATTATTTTTTGAAATAATGTTAACTCATCAAAATTTTCAGAAAATAAACCTCTTAGAGGAAAAATATCATAAAACCTTCCCCCTGCAAAAAATACGATTAGAATTACAGCAAATAAAAAATTTGGTATTGCATAACCAATTGTCACAATTGAACTTGATACTATATCAAACTTTGATCCATCCTTTATTGCTTTTCTTATACCGAGAGGAATAGATATTAAATATACTAATAAAGTTGTCCATAAACCAAGTGATATTGAAACTGGCATTTTATCTAAAACGATAGAAGTAACTTTTTGATCTCTAAAAAAACTTTCTCCAAAATCAAATGTTAGATAATCTTTTAACATTTTCATGAAACGTTGATGTGCAGGTTTATCCATTCCATACATTTTTTCTATTTCTTTTATAACATCTGGATCGAGGCCTTGTGCTCCTCTATATTTACTATCATTAACTGATGTAGAATTATCTCGATTAAACTCTAAAGTTTCACCCTCGCCACCACCAGAAAATCGAGCTGTTGATTCAACAGCTGTACCAGTCATCTGTGCGATCATTTGTTCTACTGGGCCTCCTGGAACAATTTGAATGATTGCAAAATTTATAACCATTATTCCAAAAAGAGTTGGTATAATTAAAAGAAGTCTTTTTATTAAGTAAGCACCCATATTGTGCTATTTTATATTATTTCTAATAAACTTTAATAATTAGTTTGATGTTCTATTTGATTGGGTTGTTTCAAATTTATTTTGATTAATCCACCATGTATCGAAGCCTAAAGAATATTTTGGTTTTATTTTAGGTTGATCAAAAAAATCCCAATATAGGACTCTGTATGAGGAAATGTGCCATTGTGGAATAACATAATAATTCCATAGAAGGACACGATCTAAAGCTTTGGTTATTGTAATTAATTCCTCTCTATCACTAGCATTAATCAGACTTTCAATTAATCCATCTACAGCATAATTTTTTATACCAACAACATTTCTAGAGCCATCAGTATCTGCTGCATCAGAACCCCAAAAATTTCTTTGTTCGTTACCTGGAGATAAAGATTGACCAAAGGTTTGCACAACCATATCAAAATCAAATGTTTCCATTCTTTTTTGATATTGTGCACTATCGATTGTTCTTACTTTGGCAGTTATTCCTAATTTTTCAAGATTATCTTTAAATGGGAACACTATTCTCTCAAAAGCAGGTGATCGTAATAAGATTTCAAATTCAAAAGGTTCTTTTGCACTAGAATGTAAAAGTTTACCATCAACTAATTCCCATCCAGATTCTTCTAAAAGTTTTGAAGCTTCCTGCAATTGCATCCTCATATAACCGGAACCATCTGTAACTGGATTTGTATACTCTTCTGTAAATATTTCTTTTGGCAGTACATCAAAATATGGATTTAAATAATTTAATTCTTTTTTTGAAGGAAGACCAGAGGAAGCAAGTTCTGAATTTTCAAAAAAGCTATCTGTCCTTGTATATGCATCAAAGAATAAATTTTTATTTGACCACTCAAAATCAAAAGCATAAGAAAGAGCCTTTCTTACTCTTCTATCTTTAAATATATCTTTTCTTATATTAAATGCAAAACCTTGCATACCTTGTGGATTTTCATGACTTATTAATTCTTTTTTAATTAAGCCTTCATTCACTGCGTTTATATCATACGCGGTTGCCCATTCTTTTGATGAATTTTCAGAGAAAAAATCAATCTCACCAGATTTAAAAGCTTCTCTTTCAATACCTCTGTCTTTGTAATAATCATATCTAATTGTACCGAAGTTATCTTTACCAATTTTAATTGGTATTGATGCACCAAAACCCCAATAATTTTGATCTAGTTCATAAGTAATTGATCTTCCACTATCAAATGATTTAATTTTATATGGACCACTTCCAATTGGTATTTCCAGAGATGTTTCTTCAAAGTTTTTATTTTCCCAATAATGTTTTGGCAGAACAGGTAATTGACCAACAATTAATACTAATTCTTTATTCGTGTTTGTTGTAAAATTAAATCTAACTTTATTTTGTTGTTCTTTAATTACTTCTTTTACATCTCCATAGTAGTATTTATAAAATGGGTGCCCTTTTTCCATTAGGGTATTAAATGTCCAAACAACATCGTCAGCTGTAATTTTTTTTCCATCGTGCCAATACGCTTCGTTTCTTAATGTAAATGAAACCCAAGATCTATCATCTGGCCATTCAATCGTTTCTGCCAATAATCCGTATTCTGTAAATGCTTCATCACTTGATCCCGTTGTTAATGTTTCATACAATCCTCCAATTCCGGCTGCCGAGGTACCTTTCAAAATAAATGGATTGAAACTATCATAGGTTCCAATAGCACTTCTTACTATTGATCCACCTTTTATTGAATTTGGATTAATGTATTCAACATTTTCAAAATCTTTTGAGTATTTTGGCTCACCATGCATTGCAATTGCATGTGATAAATTAGTATTTGCTTGTGCTTTTAATTGAAAAAATAGAGTAAACGTAAAGATCAAAGTGAGTATTTTCATACTTGTAATATATGTCGATTTATTAAAAATTTAAATAAATTTTAGTTTATTAATTTAATTATTTCATCATGAAGAGAGCTTGTACTGGAAGCAACTAAACTTCCATCTGAGTCTAGCGATATATCTTGTCCAAACTTATCCGTAATTAGTCCACCAGCTCCTTCAATTACATTTACAAGAGCCATATAATCATGCACTTTTAATGTATCTTCTAAAACAATATCAATTAAACCTGAGGCTAACATTCCATACATATAACAATCACCACCCAGTCTATAATATCTTGATTTTTCTTTTAGTAATTCTAATCCTTTTCTGATTTGAGGTTCATCAAAATATAATCCAGATGTAAAAAGATAGGCATCTTTAATTTGTTTAATAGCACTAGTTTGAACATCTTTTCCATTACATTTTGTCTTTTGATTTTTTACCCCTATCCATCGCTCGTTGTGTGCTGGACAATTTATAATCCCTAAAACTGGTTTTTTATTGTGAAGTAATGCAATTAAATTACCAAAATCTTTATGTCCGGCTATATAGCTTCTTGTGCCATCTATAGGATCTAACACCCATATAAATTCAGCATCTATTTTTTCATTTTCATACTCTTCACCTAAAATTCCATGATCAGGATATTCTTTTCTTATTTTCTCCCTTAATACCTGTTCTGTTTCTTTATCTGCTAGAGTTACAGGACTTTCATCCTCTTTAATTTCTATTTCAATTTTGTTTCTAAAATAATTCATCGAAGTTTTAGATGCATTATCAGCTAAAGAGTTTGCAAACTTTGAAAACTCTTCTGTATCTAAGATCATTACTTTAGTTTATGGAAGTGGTGCTGGATTATCTGAGTGTTCTCTTAGGAAATAAACTAAGTCTGCTCTATCTTTTACTTTTTTCAAACCTGCAAAGTTCATTTTTGTACCTTTTATATATTTTTTTGGTTTATATAAAAATTCTGCTAATTCTTCATATCCCCATTCTCCACCGTATTCAGCTAAAGCTTTAGAGTACGCAAAACCTTCAACATTTGCTTTTGGTCTATTTATAATGTTCCATAAGTGTGGACCTACTTTATTTGCGCTACCTTTTTCATAATTATGACATGTAGCACATTTTTTGAATAATTTTTCTCCATTATCGACAGATGCACTTGCTAATAACATTGAAATTGGCTCTATTACTTCTTCTTTTTTTTCTACCACTCCAACGCCAGTAGAATCCTCAGGAACATCTATTTTATAAGCTGTTTCTTTTTTTTCATCATGATCAATATCAATGACTAAATCTCCAAAATGTCCGATAAGGGTGACAATTAAGACTGCTAATATAATAGATGCTAAAATTTTATTAACTTCAAGCCCAGACATGTATAAGTACATATACAGATTTTTTAGAAGAAAGAATATATTTGTCGTAAGTATGAAATTTAAATTCTCTTGCTTAATTGTCGCATAAATTATGAAAAATGTTGTAATTATACCTTCACGAATGGCTTCCACTAGACTGCCGGGCAAACCATTAATGGCTATAGATGGTATTCCAATGATTCAACGAGTATGGCAACAAGCAATTGAGTCAAATATTGGAGAAGTGTTTGTTGCTTGTTCTGAAATTGAAGTTCATGATTTAATCGTAAGTAATGGTGGTAAAGCCATTATGACAGATCCAAATCTCCCCTCTGGAACTGATAGAGTTCATTCTGCTTTTTTAAAGATAAATAATAACAAAGACATTGATGTAATAATCAATCTACAAGGTGATATGCCTCTTATTAATCCAGAACATATTCTTAAAGTCATTGACCCATTAAAAAGAAATTTTACCATTGGAACACTTGCAACAAACTTAAATGATAATGAATTAAATAATCCCAATGTAACAAAAGTTGAAGTTGATTTCAAAAAAAGTGAAACAGCGCAGGCGTTAAGTTTTTATAGAGAAGTTACGATAGAAAATAAAAACTTATACCATCATGTTGGTATCTATAGTTATACTCCAGATTCAATAAATACATTTATCACTCTGCCTAAGTCAAAAAATGAAATAGATCTAAGCTTAGAACAAATGAGAGCTATGGATTCTAATATTCCAATTGGAGTTACATATGTTCCCGAAGTTCCAATTAGTGTAGATACAAAAGAAGATTTAATAAATATTGAAACTAATATAAGAGAGCACAATGATAAAAGTTGATAGTTTTTCATTTCAAGGTGTAAATGGTGCTTATAGTGAACAAGCTGGAAAAAATATTTTTCCAAACGCTACAAGTATACCGTGTGCAACTTTTGAAGATATGTTTGAACATGTGAGATCAGGAAAATCAGAAGCAGCAATGGTTCCAATAGAAAACTCTCTTGCAGGAAGAGTAGCGGATACTCAAAGATTGATACCTGACTCTGATTTAAAAATAACTTCTGAATATTTTCATGAAGTTAATCATAACTTACTTGGAATAAGAGGTTCAAAAATCTCAGATATTAAAAGAATAAGGAGTCATGAACAGGGAATTGCTCAATGTCGAAACAAAATTTTAAAATTAGATAAGCAAATGATTGTTGAAGCTGATACAGCCGGATCCGCTAAATTAATTTCAGAGTTAAATAATATTGAAGATGGAGCTATTGCATCTGAACTTGCTGCTAATATATATGATCTTGATATTTTGGAAAAAAATTTTCAAGATACTCAAAATAACGTAACCAGATTTCTTGTTATGCAAAAAAATTTATTAGATATAAATCCAGAAACAAAGGATACCATTACAACATTAGTATTTACAGTTAGAAGTATTCCAGCAGTTTTGTACAAATGTCTAGGTGGATTTGCTAGTAATGGTGTTAATATAACTAAGCTTGAGAGTTACATTCACCCACAGGGTTTTGATGTTGCACAATTTTATATAGATTTTGAGGGACATCCTGAGAATACATCTGTAAAATTAGCATTAGAAGAGATGAAATTTTTTTGTAAGAAGATAGAAATCCTTGGAGTATATGAGAAATCTTCATTCAGGAAAAAATAGGATTTTTTAAAAAGTCTATTTATATTTTATTTACATTAATGTTATATTGCTACAGGGAGGATTGAGGGCAAATAAATTGCTAATCCAGTCAGATCTGAAAAGAAGCAGCTGTAACAATCTTGTTTGGGTCTCAACTCCTTCCATTAATTATAATGACAGAAGAAAAAAAATATAAAGTTTTAGCTAGAAAATACAGACCGCGAAAATTTGAAGATTTAATTGGTCAAGAATTATTAGTAAAAATTCTATCAAACGCTATAAATAATGATCGGCTAGCTCATGCTTATATTCTAACCGGTGTCAGAGGTGTTGGAAAAACTACAACTGCTAGACTTATAGCAATGAGTATTAATTGCAAAAATAGGGATAAAAAAAATTATGAACCATGCGGAAATTGTGATTCATGCAAATCAACAACTTCAGACAGCAATCTTGATGTTATTGAGATTGATGCAGCATCGAATACTGGAGTTGATGACATTAGAGAAATAATTGACAATGTAAAATATAAACCCGTTATTGGAGATTATAAAATATTTATAATTGATGAAGTTCATATGCTTTCAAAAAGTGCATTCAATGCGCTGCTTAAAACTTTAGAAGAACCACCAGAACATGTTAAATTTATTTTTGCCACAACAGAAATTAAAAAAGTACCAATAACTGTTTTATCGAGGTGTCAGAGATTTGATTTACATAGAATAGAGAATAAAATTTTATCAGATCATTTATTAAAAATTTCCAAACTAGAAAATATTGATATTGATTTAGATGCTATTTCGTTAATTGTTAGATCGGCAGATGGCTCTGTAAGAGATGGTCTTAGTTTATTAGATCAAGCAATAACTAGCCCAAATGAAAAAGTTGACTCGCAAACTGTAATAAGCATGCTTGGATTAGCTGATAGAGAAAAAATATTTAACTTAGTTGAAATTATTTTAGAAGGAGATGCGCTTGGTGCAATTACCAAATATAAAGATTTGTATGAATTAGGAGCAGATATAGCAATGATATTTGATGAACTATTAAACGTAGTACATTTTCTTGTTCAAATAAAAATAGCACCAGATTTAAAAGATGACATTTATATTCCTGAATTTGAAAGAAATAAGGGAGCTGAATTATCATCAAAAATGACATTAAATAATTTGAATATTATATGGCAAATTTTATTCAAAGGTTATCAAGAATTACAAAATAGCTCTCATTTATATCAACATGGGGAAATGATTATTTTAAGAATAATTTATTTACATGATGGTCCAAGCCCAGAAGATTTAATTAAAAAAATGGATAGAGAAGTTGTTGAAAAAGAACCATTAGAAAAAAAACTTGAACTACAAAATGAAACTAATGAAAGTAGGAAAGTTCTAAATTTTAATGAAAATAAAAAAGAAATTTTACCAAAAGAAAATGTAGACATAATGCATGTTCGAGATTTCAGACATTTTGTCGATATGTTTTTTAAAAATAGAGAAGGATTACTCCACACTAAGTTGTACAATGATGTGAAGCTAGTCTCTTTTAAAGAGGGAGAAGTTACTTTAAATATATCTAAAATTAATGACACTGCCTTCAATAGAACTGTTGCAAAATTAATCTCTAAATGGACAGGAAGAATATGGCAGATACATTCATCTACAAGTAATCTTGGAAAAAGTTTACATGATGAAGATATTATTAACCAGCAAAAAGAAATTGAAATAATGAAAAATCATCCAGAAGTAAAAAAAATATTAAAAGAATTTCCTGAAAGTAAAATTCACGCTATTACAGAACTAGGTGAAATAAATGATGATGAGACAGATATAAATCAACCAAAGATGAAAAAGGAGAAATAATGGTTAATTTAGGTAATATGATGAAGCAAGCTCAACAGTTGCAAAAGAAAATGGCTGAAGCACAGAATAAATTAAATGATATTGAAGTTGAAGGTACTTCTGGAGGTGGTCTTATTAAAGTAACAGCTACAGCAAAAGGTATTTTCAAAAGAATTTCAATTGATGACAGCTTGATTAAACAAGATGAGAAAGAAATACTTGAAGATCTGATCGTTGCTGCAATAAATGATGCCAAAGAAAAAGGAGAAGCTGCAGCTCAAGAAGAAATGAAAAATCTCACAGGTGGCCTACCATTACCTCCAGGAATGAAACTTCCTTTCTAAAAATGGAGCAATCCCCAATAGATAAATTAATAAACGATATTTCAAAACTTCCAGGATTAGGAAGAAGATCAGCTCAAAGAATTGCTCTTTTTTTATTAAAAAATAAAGATAAAAATTTATTTCCTTTAATTGAGAGTTTAAACTTATCTTATAATAAAATTATTGAGTGTTCTGAATGTGGAAATATAGACATGGTAAATCCATGCAATATTTGTGCAAATCCTAAAAGGGACAAAGCAACAATTTGTGTTGTTGAGGATGTGTCAGATTTGTGGACATTAGAAAAAGTAGGATTTTATCGAGGTCTCTATAATGTTTTAGGCGGTTCATTATCAGCGATTCAAGGTATAGGAACTGATGAATTGAAAATAGAACATCTACTAAACAGAATTGAAACAAATAATGTTAAAGAAATTATTCTTGCTTTAAGTACAACTATGGAAGGACAAACAACATCTTTTGTTATTGCAGATAAGTTAGAAAAATTTAAAGATTTAAATGTAACAAGACTTGCACAAGGAATCCCTATGGGTGGAGAAGTACACTATTTAGATGAAAACACATTAAATACAGCATTCCAATCTAGAAAAAAAATTACATAAATAGAAATGGATAAATTACTTTATGTGCCAAATCCACTATTACGCCAAAAAGCAGATAAAATTCAGTCTGTTGGAATTGAGGAAAAAGAAATTGCCAAAAAAATGATGCAAATAATGATAAAAGCACCAGGTGTAGGTTTAGCAGCAAATCAAATTGGAATTCTAAAACAAATTGTGACTATATTTTTTGTAGATCAAGAGACTAAAAAAGAAACACAATATACATTATTTAACCCCAATATTATTTCTTACTCTCAAGAAAAAATTGTTATGGAAGAGGGTTGTTTATCTCTTCCAGAACAATTTGCAGAAATTGAGAGACCTCAAAATATAGTAGTCGAGTACTTAGATGAAAATAACAAACAAATAACAAAAGAAGTTAGCGGAGTGGAATCAAGAATTTTACAACATGAAATTGATCATCTTTCTGGAAAGTTATTTGTAGATTATCTTTCTTCATTAAAAAGGAATATAATGATCAAAAAAGTACAAAAATTTTTAAAAAACAAAAAATAATGAATAATAAAAAAATAATTTTCATGGGTTCGCCTAAAATAGCTTCTGACTATCTTGAGGCTTTAATTAAAAGTAATTTCATAATTTCCGCAGTATTTTCACAACCTCCAAAAAAGAAATCTAGAGGAATGAAAATAATTGAATCCGAAGTCCATCAACTTGCAAGTAAGAACAAAATTGAGGTTTTTTGTCCAAATACATTTGATAAAGATACTATTGAGACAGTGAAAAAATTAAATCCTGATTTAATTATTGTCATGGCATATGGTAAAATATTGCCAAAAGATATTTTAGATTTACCACCATTTGGTTGCATCAATATCCATGTCTCTTTGTTGCCTAGATGGAGGGGTGCAGCTCCAATAGAACATTCTTTAATGAGTGGTGATAAAGAGACGGGTATATCAATAATACAACTAATTGAAAAATTAGATGCTGGACCAATTATTAAGCAAAAAAAAGTAGATATAGAAGATGATTGTAATAAAAATGAATTAAGTCAAAAATTAACAGAGGTTGGAATCAAATTATTAGTGGAAACTATTCCTCTTATATTTGATAAAAAAATTTCTTATTCTGATCAGGATGATAATGATGCAACATATGCAAATAAAATTTCTTCACTAAATAGAAAAATTAATTTTAATAAATCTGTAAATGAAGTTTTAAATCTTATAAGGGCACATTCACCTAAACCTGGTGCTTGGTTTACTATACAAAATGAAAGAATTAAGATCATTAAAGCAAGAAAATCAAACTCTAACGGTAATGCATCGACAATTCTTAACAAGACCTTTGATATTGGTTGCTGTGACGGAAGTATTGAACCACTAATTTTACAAAGAGAAGGCAAAAATGCTATTTCTAAAGATGATTTTCTTCGGGGATATAGTTTTAAGGTTAATGAAGTAATAAATGCCTAACTACAAAATAACATTAGAATATGATGGAACTAATTATGTTGGTTGGCAACGTCAAGAAAATGGTCCTTCTGTTCAACAATTGGTTGAAGAGGCTATAGAAAAACTATCAAAACAAAAAATAACACTTTTTGGAGCTGGTCGAACAGATGCAGGCGTTCATGCAAGAGGACAAGTGGCCAATTTTGAATTAGAGCAACATTTTGATACTGATACTATTAGAGATGGCATTAATCATTATCTAAGACCCCAACCAATATCTATTTTACATGCTGAAGAAGTAGATAAAGATTTTAATTCTAGATTTTCAGCAAAATTGAGATGGTATGAATACAAGATCTTAAATAGAAGATCACCAATTACGTTAGAGCAAAACAAAGTTTGGTGTGTACATAAAAAAATAGATGCTGAAAAAATAATAAAACAATCACAACAATTTATAGGCAAATTTGATTTGTCTGCTTTTAGGTCTATAAATTGTCAATCGAAATCACCAATTAAATCTATTAATTCACTAGATATAAATTTTAATCATGATGAAATAAATTTTTTAATATCAGCTAAATCCTTTTTACATTCTCAAGTTAGAATCATGGTCGGCACACTGGTTGATATAGGACTTAGTAAAATAGAAAAATCTATTTCAGAAATTATTCAATCCAAAAAAAGAGAATATGCAGGAGTTACTGCACCACCTGAAGGATTATATTTATTGAAAATAGATTACTAATAAAAGCCAATTTCTGATAAGCAAATATCTGCTTGAAAATCTTTAAACCCAGCAACCAGCCCTAATGTCTTTATATTCTGACCAACTAATTTTTTAGGTTGATAAGCATTTGATTTTTTAAATTCACTAAAGGGTGCTTTTATTATTGTCCACTCTGAATTAGTTTTAAAACTATATTTATAATATTGCCATGGAGCCACCGTTAGAGCAGTTCTTACATGGATTGAATACTCTTCATTATTACCAAACACTTTAAAATAAACACCCTTAAACTCTTCTGTTGATATTGAAGGTTTTAATTGATTTCTTATTTGAATAAAGCCACCGTTATTTTCAGTCGTGACATCTCCTGTCATATGATAACAATTAACATCATTAACTTTTGATATGATCGCTTTACCCTGAGATAATCCACCCATTACTCCATCAGTAAAAAAAGCCCAATTTTGACCTTGAGAAGAAATTCCGGGTGTTTCTAAGTTATCAAGTATCATTGTATTCTGAGATTGAAGATTGGATGAAAAAAATAAAATAAAAACAAATATTATAAAACTTTTCAATTTTTACGATTTTCTGCTAATTTTTTTTTTATAAGAGATAAGCCCGTTTCAACTTTTGATTTATATGATTCTTCAAATGCTTTTAACTGCCAATCTGAAAATCTAGATTTTAGTTCAGATAAATTATTTTGTTTCCATTCATTAGAAGTATTTTCATCTTTCCAAATATCTTTTTCTTCATTGGTTCTTCCACAACCGTAGCAATACCCTGAGATTGGGTCAGTTTTACATACGCTTATGCAAGGTGAAGTTACTTTGTGCTGTTCCATGATAATATACATATATTTTTTTTTAGTTTATTCCATTAAAACGATGTAAAACTTTAAAATTATGACTGATTTTAGCTATTTAAATGTTGATAATGCTTATAAATTAATCAACCAAAAGGTAACAAAAACTCCTTTGGTAACTAATGATTACATAAATAATCTTTTAGAAGCTGAAATTTATTTTAAACTTGAGAATTTACAAAATACTGGATCATTTAAACTACGTGGAGCTACACATAAAATTACAAAATTAATAGAAACTGTAAAAGACTCAGGTGTAGTAGCATATTCATCAGGTAATCATGCACAGGCAGTTGCCTATGCATCTATGATTAATACTATTAGTGCAAAAATAATAATGCCTAAAACTGCACCTCAAATAAAAATTGAAAATACAAAAAAATATGGAGCAGAGGTAATATTATATGACACTTACTTTCAAAGTAGAGAAGAGATAGGAAATGAAATTCAAAAGAAGGATAATAGAGTTTTAATTAAACCCTATGATGATGAAGATATAATTGCTGGTCAGGGAACTGCAGCTATCGAAATTGTAAATGATTTGAAAGAGCAATCAATTGAACCTGATTTGTATTTATGTTGTTGTGGAGGTGGAGGGCTTATTGCAGGAACATCAACATACTTAAAATATATTTACCCAAATATAAAATCATATTCTGTAGAGCCTGAAGAATTTGATGATACAAAAAGATCTTTAGAAGCTGGTAAACTTATAGAAAATAAAAAAAATGCTAAATCTTTTTGTGATGCACTATTGGCACCACAACCTGGTAATATAACTTTTCAAATTAATTCTAATAATCTTGAAGGAGGACTAAGTGTTTCTGATGAAGAAGTAACAAAAACTATAATTTTGTTAGCTGAACAACTTAAAATAGTTGTAGAGCCAGGAGGAGCAGTTGCAGCTGCAGCAGCATTAAATAATAAAATTGATGTTAAAAATAAAAAAATTATAGTTATGATTTCTGGTGGTAATATCGATCTAAGTTTATTTAATAAGTTATAATGAATCAATCAAATTTAAAAAAATTACAAAATGTATTAAAAGAAAAAAATACCGATATTTTTGTCATTAATAGAAGTGATGAATATTTAAATGAGTATATTTCCCCAAATGCAGAAAGATTAAATTTTATAACAAATTTTTCTGGTTCAGCAGGAAGAGCAATTATAACACCAACAGATGCCTTCTTGTATGTTGATGGAAGATATACTTTTCAAGCAAATACTCAAATTAACGCCAAAGAGATTCAAGCAAAACACTTAAATAGCTTTTGGACAGATTTAGAAAAAATTTTATTAGAAGAAGAATATAAAATTGCATTAGATCCAACACTTCATTCAATTATAGAAATTGAAAAAGTGGTTAAAATGTTAGAGAATTCAACATCTCAACTCCAACTAATAGATAAAAATTATGTTGATTTAATATGGGAAAATCAACCAAAAACTCAGTATACAGATATATTTGATCATCCAACAAGTTTTGCTGGTCAGAGCAGAAGTGAGAAATTAGATATTTTAAAAAAATTTTTAGATCAAAATAAAATTGATCATTACTTTGTTTCTGGGCTTGATAATATTGCTTGGCTTTTAAATTTAAGAGCAGATGATATAAAATATACACCGTTGCTTTATTCTTATCTTCTAATTTCAAAAAACAATAAACACTCTTTGTATATTAAAGAGTCTTCAATGTCAGAAATTCTAAAAAAAGAAATCCAAACACTAATAAATATTAATAATATTGAAAATATCGGATCAATTTTTAATAATATTAATTCATCCGAATCAATTGGTTTAGATTTTAACTCCACCACTTTTTATTTTTTAGATCTTTTAAGAAAACAAAAAATAAATACTAAAAATTTAGCAAATCCATGTATTTTGTTAAAAGCTATCAAAAATAAAACTGAACTTGATGGAGCAAAAAAAGCACATATAAGAGATGGTGTTAGTATTTCCAAATATATTTATTGGTTAAAAAATATCATGGATCCTAAATCAAATGATGAAATAAGTGTTGCAAATCATTTAGAAAATCTACGAAGAAAAAATGAATTATTTCATTCTCTATCATTTGATACAATATCAGCAATTGATCAAAATGCAGCCCTTCCTCATTACCGTGTCACTGAACAAGGAAAATCATCTTTTTCAGATAATAATATTTATCTTGTTGACTCAGGAGGGCAATATTTTGATGGAACAACCGATATAACAAGAACTATAATTTTAGGTGAAGCAACAACAGAACAAAAAGATAGATTTACGAGAGTTCTTAAAGGTCATATTGCATTATCAAATCATGTTTTTGAAAAGGGAACAAAAGGAACTGATATTGATTATCTAGCAAGAAAAAGTCTACAAGAAATTAATTTAGATTATGATCATGGTACCGGTCACGGTATAGGAAGTTTTTTGAGTGTCCATGAAGCCCCACAACGTATTGCAAAAAAATCAATGTTTGATAGCGTTGAGTTGCTTCCAGGAATGATTTTATCCAATGAACCTGGATACTATAAAGAAAATGAATATGGTATAAGAATAGAAAATTTAGTCGTGATAAAAGAGAATAATGATAAGAAATTATATTTTGAAAACATCTCGTGGTGTCCAATAGATCTGGATCTCATTGAAAGTAGCATGCTTGATCAAATTGAAAGAAATTGGCTAAATAAATATCATAAAAAGGTGTATGAAAAATTGAACACGCACCTTGGTAATCAAGAAAGAGATTGGCTTAAAAAGGTAACTTCTGAAGTTTAGTTAAAGCCGCCAATTATGCGGCTTTCTTATTGATATCAAATTCAGTTCTTAGGAGATGCTTATCTAATTCAATTTTCCATTCTTTTCCGTATTCAGATTTGAAATATTTAACTAAATCCTCATCATTATTGTAGTTTCTGTCGCTTAAATCCTCGTAAACTTTGTTAAAAAAGTTAAAAACATTAATCATTATTTATTCCTTTCATTTATAAAATAGTAATTATTCTATGCAATCAAAGTATAAAAATATGAATTTTAATATGCAAAATATGCATACATAAATATTTTAAAAATTTAAATGTACTTAAATTATTTAATAATAATTAAAATTAATTGTTCCTGATTGACTTTGTACATTAATACTTCATAGATTTTATAATATTATAACTTTCAATGATAATAATTTTAACACAATGTTTTCCATCTAGAGTAGGGGGAATTGAAACATTGATGCATGACATAGCATTAAATTTAAGTCATAAACACAATGTAAAGGTTTTAGCTGACCAACAAGACAGCACTAAAGATTTAGAATTTGATAAAAACAATAAAAATTTTTCAATATTAAGATTTAAGGGTTTAAAATTTTTAAGAAAAAGAAATAAATTTAATCAACTTAAAAATATTTGTTCTTCAAATAATATTAAAGCAGTCATCACTGATAGCTGGAAAAGTCTTGAGTTACCAATTAATTTTTTAAAAGAAAACAAAATCCCAATTATTAGTCTTGTACATGGAAACGAAATAATAATCAAAAACGATAATCATCATAAACGAATAAAGAAAGTTTTAGAATTAGCAAACGCATTAGTGGTCAATTCATCATATACTAAAAACTTACTTTCAAAAATAAGTGAAAACTTAAAAAAAATTGAGGTTATCTATCCAGGTGTAAAATCTACTAAGAATATTATAGAACAAGCAATAGATTTAGACGATTGTTATCCAACGTTGCTTACTCTTGCCAGACTAGAAAAAAGAAAAGGACATTCGTATATTCTTAAATCTATTTTTAATTTAAAAAAAATTTATCCAAATATTCAATATATAATTGCTGGTGAAGGTGATCAGTTAGAGAATATAAAGAAAGAAATAAAAAATTATAATCTAGAATCAAATGTGAAGTTAGTTGGAACAATAAATGAAAATCAAAAAAAATTCATTTTTTCTAAGACTGATATTATGATCATGCCGACAATAGATGAAACTCATGCAAATTCTATTGAAGGTTTTGGAATCGCCTACATTGAAGCAGCACAATATGGAATTCCTTCAATTGCCTCAAATGTTGGAGGTACTCCTGAAGCTGTATTGCATAATAAAACAGGTTTAATTATTAATAATTTTAATGAATTAGATGAATCAATTAAGAATTTAGTTGAGAACAAACAAAATAGAATTGAATTAGGACAAAATGCAAAAAATAGAGCAGAAAATGAATTAATCTGGGAAAAACAAGTAGTAAAATACAATAAGTTAATAGATGATATTCAATGACTATTTTATTTCATAACACAACTTTTGATAAAATTGATGTTTGGAAAAAAACAATAAAAAAATATTTTAAAAATGAAAAAATAATTTCTTTAAAAGATTATAAAAATTTTCATGATGTAAATTGTGCAATTATTTGGAATCTACCAGATAATATTCTTTCAAGACTAAAAAATCTCCAAGTTATTTTCTCTATGGGAGCTGGAGTAGATCACATTCTAAAACTTAAAAATTATAATAAAAAAATTCCCATAATCAGAATAAAAGATGAAGAAATGGGGGAGAGAATTGCCAATTATTCTTTAGCTCAAATACTAAATTATCAATTAAATTTTAAAATTTTTCAAAATTCTCAAATCAAACAATACTGGTCAGGAGAAAGGACACCAATTGATAATAAAAATTTAACAGTAGGTATTTTAGGTCTAGGCTTTCTTGGAAATCATATTGCAAAATTACTAAATAAATTAAATTATAATGTCATTGCATATAAAAAAAATCGAGCAAAAGTAAAAAATATAAAAATATATACGGGTAAAAATATTATAACTTTTATTAAAAGCTCTGATGTTATCGTGTCTATTTTACCATCAACACCTCAAACGAATAATATAATAGATAAAAAGTTTTTAAAGAATATGAAAAAAAATTCTTGCTTAATAAATATAGGTAGAGGTAATGCAATTGAAGAGAAAGACCTTTTAAATCATTTAAAGAAAAACAAAAATTTTTATGCTTATTTGGATGTCTTTAAAAATGAACCTTTAAAATCAAGTAGTCAATTTTGGAAATTACCAAATGTAACAATTACACCACATGTAGCAGGTGTAACCGCCATAGAGCCTTCTGTTAAATACATGCACTCCAAATATAAAAAACTAAGGAAAAATAAAAACGTAAAATCAGATGTTAATCCATCTAATGGATATTAATTGACATCAAAATAATTTTCTAAAATTCTAAAATAAATACTTTCTAGTTTAATAATATCTTCAACAAAAACAAATTCATCTACTTTATGAAGAGTTTGATTTCTTAGACCTAGCTCTACTACTTCACAATAGTTCTTTATAT
>CABYHL010000020.1 GCA_902518895.1 uncultured Alphaproteobacteria bacterium
AGTTTATCATTTTCTTTTATATAATTATCTCCATACAAATAATTTAAATCATTATTAGATGTACTTTTGCCAAGACTTACAGCATATATTTTTTTGTTTAGATCTTTTTTTTCTATTTCTTTACAAAGAAAATTATCATTTATTAAATGTTCAAAATTTTTATTATCTAATTGCCAAAATATATTGCCTTTCCAACATATTTTACTATTTAATAAGAATTCTGGGATTTCAATCATTATAAAGAATGGCATATTTTCACGAACGACATCAAATTTATCTAACCAAAAATAATTATATCTAAGATTATTGATTTCAGAAATTCTAGCTGTTTTTATATTTTTAATATTTAAATCTTTTATTTTTCTTGAGTATTTAATATTTTGAAAATCTAAGTTCATTGATGGAGAGTATTCAAGAAAAAAAGGGCTTCCATTTGCAGATTCTTCTTTAGGATCAAAACTCTTCCAGCATTTTGAGTCATCATCTTTGCATTTACTATTTGTTTTATAAAAGTCATATTCTTCAACTAGGAAAGAGAACATGTTATTAGGTAAAAAGTTTTGATAAAAACCTTTTGATTTCTCATTTAAAATTAAAATATTATTACCTTCATTAAAATATAAATAACCGTGTAAAAACTTTATAAGAATCAATATAAGAATTATTGGCATAAGCCGAAAATAATGAATTTTGTCTCTTATTTGACTGAATATTATTACAGTAAGTATAAAAATAAATATGTAAAATTTTTCTATATCTACTAATGGAGATATGAGATAGAGTAGTAAAAGAAAAGAAAATGATTTGATAAATATCTTTCCATTATTTATTTTCATGATTTACGTATATACATATAAAAATAAATGATTAAAGAAATTACAATTATTGGTGGCGCCGGTCATGTCGGTTTAGCTTTTGCATTAATTTGTACTTCAAAAAATATTAAAGTTCATATTCACGATATCAATAAAAAATCAATAAATCTAATTAAAAAAGGAATAATGCCCCATAAAGAAAAAAATGGGTCTGTATTTCTTAAAAAGGCCATAAGAAAAAATTTACTTAGCTATTCTTCTGAAATAGATAATATAAAAATCAATAAAATTAATGTAATCTGTTTAGGAACGCCTATAGATGAATTTTTAAACCCACAATATAATATTTTAATAGATATAATTAAAAAATTATCACCGTATTTAAATAATAATAATCATATTATAATTAGATCTACCGTATACCCAGGTACAACAAGATTTTTGCATCAACTTTTAGTAAATAATAATAAAAATATTAAAATGTCATTTTTTCCCGAAAGATTTGTCCAAGGTTTAGCATTAGAAGAATTTAATAAATTTCCTCATTTAGTCGGATCTATAAATAGAAAATCAGAAAATGAATGTAAAAAATTTCTTAAAATATTTTCAAAAGACATAATTACTATGAAACCAGAAGAAGCCGAAGTTACAAAATTATTCTTAAATTCTTATAGATATATTCAATTCTCAATTGCTAATCAATTTTTTAAAATTGCTGACTCTGCGAATTTAAATTATGAAAAAATAAATTATGCAATGACACATAAATACAAACGTGGGAAAATTCCTTCACCAGGTTTTACTGCTGGACCATGCTTATTTAAGGATACTATGCAATTAAGAGCATTTTCTAATCATAATTTTTCATTAGGAATGGAAGCTATGAGTACAAATGAAGGTTTAGTCAATTACCTAGTAGATAAAATCAAAAGAGAAAATAATCTATCAAATAAAATTGTTGGAATATTAGGGATGTCATTTAAAGCAGAATCAGATGATATTAGAAATTCACTTAGTTATAAACTTAAAAAAATTCTTTCCCTTCATTCAAAAAATGTTTTAACATCAGATCCTTATGTAAAAAATGATAAAGATATTAAATCTTTGAATTATGTTAAAAATAAGAGTGACATTCTTGTTATTGCTACACCTCATAAAATCTATAATAAATTAAAAACAAAAAAAACAATTTATAATATCTGGATTGATTTTTAATTTATGGTAAGTCCAAAATAATGAATAAGGGATATGATATAATCATTCCTGTATTTAATGAAAAAAAAATTATAGAATTATTTGACTATTTATTTGAAAATATAAAATATTCTAATAAAATTTTTATTTGTTACGATTTAGATGAAGATATAACGATTAAATTAATAAATCAAAGTAAGTATAAATTTGTAGAAAAAATTAAATTTCTAAAAAATCCTTTTAATGGTCCATGTGAAGCAATAAAACGTGGTCTAAACGAATCTAAATCAGAGGCAGCAATAGTATATCCAGCTGATGATTTTTTTAATGCAAAGATGCTAGATGAAATGTATCTTTTAAGTAAAAAAGGTTATGAAATTGTTTGCCCAAGTAGATTTATTAAAGGAGGTTCAATAAAAAATTGTCCTTTGATTAAATTTTTAATTGTAAAATGTGTTTCAATAACATTATATTATTTTTCTAGTTTAAAAATTAAAGATCCAACTAATGGTTTTAGATTATTTTCTAATAATGTTTTAAAAAATTATAAAATTGAGTCGACACTTGGCTTTTCTTATAGCTTGGAACTCTTGGTAAAGTCACACTTAGATCATAGAAAAATTATTGAAATCCCTTCTATTTGGATTGAAAGACTTGATAAGAAAAGTAATTTTAAAATACTAAAATGGTCTAAAGATTATTTAAAGTGGTTTTTTAAAGTAATTTTTAACTAATTATTTTTGGTAAAGGAAGAGGAACAATAAATTTTCCTTTGTAACCTCTAAATTTTAAATTCTTAATTATTTCATCTGCAATATGCCAAGAAAAAATAAAAACATAGTCCGGCTTATCTTTATATAATTTCTTTTCATTGAAAATTGGGATGTCAGTTCCAGGTAAATAGTGGTTAATTTTTTTTGAACCATCTATTTCTAAAATACACTCAATAATGTCACTATTTAAACCAACATAATTAGCAAGGGTTGTAGCTCTTGATGGAGCAGATATACCATAAATTTTATTATTTTTTTCTCTAAGTTTTCCTAAAATTTTATATAAATCTAGTTTTGATTTTGTTACTTTCTTTCCGAAGGAAAAAATTTTTTTATTGAATAGAATTTTTTCATTTTGAAATAATGATTTTAGTTTTTTTGATTTTTTGTATATCCCTTTTGGGGCTGCATAAACTCTAATAGAACCTCCATGTGTATTAATTCTTTTAGCTCTGATAATTTCTAATCCAACTTTATTAAATAAATACTTCAAACTTGATAAACTATAATAACGAAGGTGTTCATGATAGATTGTATCATATTGATTGTATTGTATTAAATCATATAAATAATGAGACTCAGATACAAAAATACTATTCTTATGCATTAAACTTTTAATTGATTTTAATAAAGTTACTATGTTTTCCATATGTGCAAAAACATTTGTTGCAGTTATTATTTTTGCCTTGCCATATTTCTTTTTAATTTTTGCAGATAAATTTTTTGAAAAATAATCTTGAATTGTTGGTATTCCTTTCTTTATAGCTAATTGTGCAATATTTTCAGGAGTGACTCCTAATATATTACAATATTTTTTAAAATTAGATAAAAGGTTACCGTCATTTGAGCCAATATCTATAACTAGATCATTTTTATCTAAAGGATAATATCTTTCTATCTCTTTTGAAAGTTCTGCAAAATTATCTCTTAAAATTTTTGTTGTACTACTTGTATATGGGTATTCTTTAGGAAAAAGAATTTTTTTATCAACTTCAATGCCTAATTGTACCAAATTTGATTTGGGACAATAAAATAATTCAGTAGGAAAAAATGATTGATCTTTTAAATTTAAATTTAAATTAATCATCTGATTTACTGGAGGTATAAGACCTAAAGATAAAATTTTTTGTAATTTAGTAGAATTACTTATTTGACATCTGTTTATTTTTTTATATTTCATAACTTATAATTAACTTTGTACCATTCAATAGTTTTCATTAAACCTTTATTTAAATTTATTTTAGGTTTAAATCCTAATTTTTTAATTTTTTTTAAATCTGGAAGTCTTCGTTTAGCATTAAAAAAAAGTTTTGAAGATATTTTTATTTTACATTTTTTATTCATCAAATTAACGATTAGTTTTGATAAATTTAATATTTTTATTTCTTCTTGAGTCCCAATATTATATATTTCTTTATGTCTTCCTTTGTTTAAAATTACATTAAAGGCTGAAACAAAATCATCTATAAAACAAAAAGATCTTTTATTATTTCCATCACCCTGAATTTTTATTGAATTTTTTCCATTTATTGTTTTTATTATTAATTCTGGAATAACATGCTTGAAACCCATATCCGGACCATAAATATTATGAGGTCTGAATATTATCGCTCTTTTAAAAATATTAGAATTTAGCAATATAATTTCTGATATTATTTTAGTAGATGAGTAAGAAAACCTTGGGTTATGAGGATCAGGAATAATTAATCTAACTTTTTCGTCAGTTGGATAAGTTGGAGCATTTTGATAAACCTCTGAACTTGAAGCTAAAAATATTTCTTTTATTTTTTTATATTTACAATAATCTACTATATTTATTATACCCCTTATTCCGACATCAAGCACAAGATCTGGTTTATCATAAAAATTTTTTGTACCATTTATTGCAGCTAAGTGGATTACAGAATGAATCTTGGATTTGATTTTGTTCAAGTCATTTCTTTTTCTGATATCTCCTTTAATTACTTTTAAATTTTGATGGGTTAATAGAAATTTTTTTTCTCTAAAATTATTATCAAATGTAATAACATTGTAGCCTTGATTTAAAAGAGAGAATGAAACAGCTTTTCCAATAAAGCCTTGTCCTCCTGTAACAAGATACGTCTTTTTCATATTATTATTAATATATTATTTTCTTGATAAAAAAATACTTATAAATTTTTTCTTGTTTTATGAAGAATTGATTCAATATATAAATATTCATTCATTTTTTTTAGGTGTTCTTTAACTATAAATTTTTTTGCAAAAGTTTTTAATAATTTTGAGGTTAGAAAAATTCTTCCATCCCTTTTAAATTTGTTTACATTATTATTATATGAAACTAATTTTTTGGTTTTATTCAATTTGTTAAATTTTTTAATTTTAAAACCTTTGGCATAATCTTTTGTAATATTTTTCAATACTAATTTGATTTTATTATTTTCATAGATAATTGAATGCTCTTTTTTTGGTTCATTTGAATTAATGTTTATTTTTGCAATTACTCCATTTTGAAAATAATAATTTAGAATTAAGAAATTTTTCTTCTTTTTAATTATTTTACACTTTGATATTTTTCCAAAAAAAAAGATTAAATACTCTAGTATGTGAGGTAAGTATAAATTTATAATTCCTCCTCCTAAATTTGATTTGTTTTTCCAATTTAAGATTTTTTTTTTATTAGTAAAAGATTGTGTAAAAAAATTTATTTTAACTTTAGAATTTTTTAAATTTGATTTAGGCAAAAGGGATTTAAATTTTTTAAATGCGTAATGTTCTTGAAAGATGTAATCAACAATTAATTTGTTTCTAAAATTATTAATTTTATTAAATAATCTTTTTAAATGATCATAATTAACAGTAATAGGTTTTTCACAAAAAATTTTTTTATTATTTTTTAAACATTTTTTTAATAATTCTAATTGATAATAAGCTGGAACCGCAATAGCAACTAATTCAACATCTTGATCATTAATTAAATCATCAACAGATTTATAAATTTTTTTTAAATTATATTTCTTAGAATGTTCAAGAGTATTTTGTAAATTTTTGGAATAAACACCTATAAGGTTTATATTTTCAATTTCAAAAGCTTTAGAAATTACTCGATGTCCATGTCCAAGTCCTATGATAGCGCCATTCATAATTTATAATAGAGACTAGATTATATTTAATAAAAGATAATAATAAAATAGATTTTCATAAATTAAGATTTATATAAATATTATGTTTAAATTCTTTACAGATCCAAAATGGTATGTTTGGGCTTATGCCGGATCAGTTGTCATATTAACGTCTATATGGGTTCAGGTTCAAATTGATGTTCAGATTA
Organism: uncultured Alphaproteobacteria bacterium; assembly: GCA_902518895.1. Taxonomy (GTDB): domain Bacteria; phylum Pseudomonadota; class Alphaproteobacteria; order HIMB59; genus CACPNW01. The sequence continues at coordinate 6,093 of CABYHL010000020.1, forward strand.
ACGAATGGTTCGGTGAATTTTATGACATGATACAAAAAGCTCTTGGAACACCTAATGCTATTACCATGCAAGAATATATGGGAGCGCTATTTAGTTTTGCGCAACTTGCGGCGATTTCAATCGCTTTAGGTTTAGCTATATCTTTTCTTACCTCACATTTTCTTTTTAGATGGCGAACTGCAATGGTTGAATGGTATCATAGTGTTTATGATCAAGCGAGAACTATTGAAGGTGCAAGTCAAAGGGTTCAAGAAGATACCATAAAATTTAGTAGAATTATGGAAGGTCTTGGAACGAGCTTAATTGAATCAGTTCTTGTACTAATAGAGTTCTTCCCTCTCTTAATGACTTTATCAGTTGGTATACCAATTTTGTGGTTTGGTGATTGGGAATACGGTTTAGTATCTGGAGCATTTATATGGGCTGTAGGTGGTACAATTTTAATGATCGTATTAGCATGGCTACTTAGATTAGTTGGTATTGAGTATGATCTTCAAAAAAAAGAAGCAGCTTATAGAAAAATTTTAGTTATTGCAGAGGATGATGGAAGTATTAGACCAAAATCATTAGAAGAACTTTTCCAAGGTGTTAGAGAAATTCATTTTAAGAGTTATTTGTATTATCTCTATTTTAGTATTGGAAGATTAGCCTATCTACAAGCTAACGTTCTAGCAGCGTATATTTTTTTAGCACCAGCAATTGTTGCAGGAGTAATGACACTTGGTGTTATGCAACAAATTATAAGAGCTTTTGGAAGAGTAGAAGGTTCACTACAATATTTATTCAGAGCATGGCCTACAATTATAGAACTTGCTAGTGTCTATAAAAGATTAAGAGAATTTGAGAATAAAATAGAAAAAAATATACAGGATGAAAAAACTGGTATAGTAAGTTAGTGATTTTTCTGGCGTTTATTATTATCCCAATAATTGAAATAAGTATTTTTATAACAATCGGATCCAATATTGGAATTTTAAATACTATAGCAATCATACTAACTACTGCTTTAGTAGGAATATTTCTTGTGCGTAGACAAGGAATCAAATTGTTATTTGATGCACAACGAAACTTATCACAAGGTGTAATGCCCACCGAAGAAATTAAAGGGGGTATTTTTCTATTGGTATCAGGATTATTATTGATTACTCCTGGTTTCTTTACTGATTGTATTGGTTTTGCTGTCTTTTTAAAACCTGTCCAAAATTTTATTGCTACTCAAGCAAAAAAATATTTTAACTCACGTATTCGCTATTAACGGATCTATTTTTTTTACTAACTCTTTTAATATTAAAACAAGTTTATGATTTTCAGGATCATGAATTTTTTTTAATGGTGGTAATACATTATTCCATTCAGAAATATTATCTACAATAGAAAAATAAGCCTTCATTAAACTAATAGGTTCGTGTGTCGTAATAACTTGTCTTATTTTTTCTAAAAGACTCTGAAATTCATTAAAATTTTTAATTGAATTTTCATTTTTATAATTTTTTAAAATAAAGCTAAGTAATTTTCCACAAACATTTGTACCTGCAGTAATTGCTCCAGCTCCTCCTCTTTTGCTTATATTTAAAGCTAAACTATCATGACCACAAAATACTGAAAAATTATTGAAATATTTTATAACCTTCATCATCCGTTCACCGTCACCACTTGAATCTTTTAAACCTACAATATTATTTGGATACAATTTTAATAGTGTTTCAATAGTTTTGAAACTTATGGGAACATATGTGTTTTGCGGTATGTGATATAAAACATAATGAAGTTCACTATCGCCAACATTTTCAATTAAATGACGATAATAGTTAATTACTCCTTCATCTGTAACATTCTTATAATAAAATGGTGGCAGTAAAAGAACTGCTCTTACTTTATGAGAGGAAGCATGTTTTGTCATATCAATTGCTTCTTTCAATGAAGATGATCCTGTGCCTGGCATAAGAATTTTTGGATCTATTCGATTTGAAATTAAAAAATCTATATGATCTTTTTTTTCTTGAACAGAAAAACTATTTGCTTCACCTGTTGTACCAAAAATGGCAAGACCATCGTGCCCTTCTCTCATTAAATATTGACAATGACGAAGATAGAGATCTTTGTTGATCGATAAATCACTTTTAATAGGTGTTAGTGCAGCACTAAAGACACCAGATATTTTATGCATAGAAATATAATAAGATAAATCCTAATAAAACTCTATAAATAATAAAAATATTAAAGGTTGAATTTTGTATTATTCGCATCATGATGTTAATTGATACTAGAGCAGCAATACAAGCAACAAATGCTGCAAATAAAGATTGGTATAAATTAATATTAATCTCAGAACTACTTATAAAGTCTAAACTTGTTAAAACTAAAGATGCTAAAATAATGGGAATAGATAAAAGCATAGAAAAAATTGCTGCAGATGATCTATCAAATCCTAAAAAACGCGCTCCAGTAATTGTAACACCTGCTCTACTTGCCCCTGGTAAAAAAGCTAAAACTTGAAACATGCCTATAATAAAAGCCTGCACATAACTCATATTCTCCCAGGAAGATAATTTCATCTTAAAATGATCTGCTACAAATAATAGAGCAGCAAAAACAACACTTGTCACTGCTACAACCTTGATATCTCTAAAATATATTTGAACAAAATCAAAAATAAAAAATCCAACTATTACGGCAGGTATTGTTGCAATAATAATTTTAATTAAGTTATCATTGTTAGAAAGCTGAAAGGAGAAAAAACTCTTAATTAATATTGTTATATGAGATCGTAGATAAATTATAACTGCTAATAATGTTCCAACATGAACGGCAACATCAGTAAAAAGACCTTGATCTTGCCAACTGGTTAATTGTGATACAAGAACTAAATGCCCAGAAGAACTAATTGGCAAAAATTCAGTAAATCCTTGGACAATACCAATAATAAAATATTGAAGTTCAAACATTAACCAAAGATTATTTTGCTCAATTCTTTACCACTTGGAAGAGGCTCAGCATTTTTATTAGAAAAATATTTCTCCATAAAATTTAAATAAACATTGTAATCTTTTAAAATTTGCATTTTTTGAGCTTTATTTTCATCATCACTTTCTTCCATTTTAACTAATTCTGTATCAGTTTGTGACATTGCTTCAGGTATTGTTGTAAATGGTCTTTCTTGGTTAATAACTAACCTTTCATGTAACTCTCGATGAACCATTTTAAAATCTTCTTTTGATAAAGTTTTTGGACTTTCATCAAATATAAGTCTTTTTAAAATAAAGTTTGCTCTTGGCTCTTTAATTGAAAGAGCAATTTTATATTTTTCATTCCAGTCATTCTGTTCATGAAATTTAGCTATTTCTGTTGATTGTTTAAAATCAAGAAAAGCATTTGCTGCACTTTCAGGAAATACATTATCTTGGGATTTTTCATCTTCTTTTTCAATACGCCTATCAATTTCCATAAGTTTAAACTTGTCTGCTAAATCTTTATTTTTAAAAACTATTTTTGCTCTTTCATTTAGAATATCTGAACCAATCTCATCGTAAGGTTCGTAATTAGAAGCAATCTTACCTGGCAGAATAATAGGATGCTGATTAGTAATGACGTATCTATTTTTCCTTTTGATCAGTTTTTTAAATTCTTCAGAATTAGCGTCTAGTAATGGTGTCGGATCATGAGCTAAATCAATTGTGTGAAACCAACCATTATATTGAGACTCACATACCATCGATAATGCTTGAAGTTTAATTCTTCCCCCAAAACTCGTCATAAAACAAAAACCTTTATTTTTATTTATATATTCAATGGCATCTTCTTTACTCATTGTCATTTGAAGCTGATTCCAATTAGTAGTGTCTGCTTCGTTAATATATTTTGTCAGAGCAATTGATGTCTTAACATCTGAAAATGCATCGTGAGCAAATTCAACAGGCAAGTTGTTCATCTCTGCAATTTTTTCTAATTTAAAACTAGGATTACCTCTTTCTGTTAAAGGTGTTTTTATACTTGATGGGTTGATGGCATATAAACCTCTCGCTAAATTTAATGTATCGCCCCTACTCTTTCTTGTTACATAAGGATAAAACATATGACTAAACAAATTGTATTCGAGAACTGATTCATCAAACTCTATTATGTTGTGTCCTATAAAAGTAGAACTTGGATCATTTTTTTTCCATTCATCAAAAGTTTCATTAATTTTTTTCATTAATTCGTAAGATGATTGAGGGGCATCAAGTGCTTCTCTCATACCTTTAAGCGTTGTTATTAATGCACCAGGTTGAGAAATCACTGATGTTCGAGGTCTGCAGAACTCATTCATATTTTGATTTGTTTGATTAAACTTAGAGTCAGTAACTATTGCAGCAATTTGCATTATCTGCTCCCATTTTGGAGTAGTACCAAAGGCAGTTGGATACTCTTTCTTACCTCTTCCTGATGTTTCTAAATCGTAAAATATATATTTTGACACTGATAAATAACCTTATTGGTATTTATAGACTATTAATTATCTCTTTTGGACCAATAAAAATGATAGAAAATAGTAGCTGCAATGGCAACAAAAAGAGAGATAAAAGCTACATAAATTATAGTTGCGATTGCCCAGTAAGCTACAGCTATTAAAAGACCAATAGCTGTTATGCCAGCCCAAAAATAGATCAGTCTTTCTAAAAATAATTGCATATTTATTCTATTATACAATAATTATAGAAGTTTATCAATTTCCTCTCTAGAAGGCATGGAATTTGCTGTTCCAATTTTCGTCGTTGATAAACCAGCTGTTGCACTGGCAAATTTAAGCGCATCTTTAATATTTTGACCTTCGGTAAGTGCCGCAGCAAAACCAGCGTTAAATGCATCGCCAGCACCAGTAGTATCAACTACTGGATTTGAAAGATTAGCTATAGGTAAAGAAAATTTTTCATCATTGTTGGCAAAAAAAGCTCCTTTTTCTCCAAGAGTAATAACGACATTTTTAATTCCTTTTTCTAATAATTGAATTGCAGCTTTTTCAGCATCCTCATGAGTTTCAACATTGTGATCAACATAAAAACTTGCTTCCGTTTCATTTGGTGTAAAATAATCAATCATAGAAAATAAAGATTCATCTATTTCAGCAGCTGGAGCAGGATTTAAAATTGTTTTTACATTTAAATTATGTGCTTTTTTTAATGCATAGGTAACGACATCCTTTGGTGCCTCTAGTTGTGTAAGAAATATACTTGAGTTTTTAATTGCCTCTTCTGCTTTATCTATATCTTCAATGGTAATTGCGCCTGCTGCACCCGGAAAAACATTAATAGCATTGGCTCCAGTTCCTTCATTTACAAGTATGCCTGCAGCACCAGTCGAATGATCTTTTGAAATAATTACATTACTATAATCAACACCAGAATTTTCATAAATCTCTGTTGCCATAGATCCAAATTGATCATCACCAATCTTTGAAATAAAAAAAGTTTTTGAACCAGCCTTAGCTGCAGCTACAGCTTGGTTTGATCCTTTGCCACCAGGACCAATAACAAAATTTTTACCAAGAATAGTTTCTCCCTCAACAGGAATTTTTTCTCCAAAAAAAACGAGATCAGCAACAAAAATACCAAGAATACTAATCGACATAATTATTTATCGATTATCCAAACAGTACCATCTGGTTTAATAACACCTTTTGTTAAAATAAAATTACAGTAAGGTCGTCTTTCACTTGTTGTAATATAGGCATAGGTTGATCTTGATTGCTTATAAAATTCTTGTCTTTCGTATGAACCTATTTTCCAATGATCTCCTGATACTTCCTTAATTGTATCAATTACTTCTTTATTAGCGTCATTAATTTCATTTGGTTGATTATCAACTTCCATTCGGTGAACGGCAGAGTCTACAAAGCTGTCTAATGGAAAAACAGATAAGACAGCTCTCATAACAGTTGTCATATCAAGGCCGTCTAATCGGTGAACTCTATTATGATTTGAGTGAGCAGGATAATTAATATCGGATATAACGAGTCTATCGCCATGACCCATTTCTCGCAGTGTTTTTAATATATCAGGACTTAAAATAGGGTCGACGTTAATTAACATATTATTAGTATATCACTCTCCGTATGGGATCCAAATATTTTTTACTTGTGTACTTTGATATAAAAACTCCTTTAAGAAATCTTCTTCTTTCGAAGACCAATCAAGATTTTTTGATTGTGGACACCAACTTCTCTTTAAATTTGATGTTGTACTTTGAATAACTTTTAAACGTTCATTATTATTTTCACTAAAATACCAAATACCATCAATATTTTCATGTTCTGCTAAGATGTTATTCAAACTATTTTGTTTAGTTGTAAGGATATTAATATACCCAGCTGGAACATCAGAAGTTTCAAGTAGTTGATATAATTCTGTTGCTAAAAGAGACGTATTTTGACCTGGAACAATAATACTAGCATTTCCTGCTGCAAAATTTGCTCCTAATGTAGTTATTAAACTTAATAGTGGATAATCATCATTTAAAATATTTGCAATAACACCTATAGCTTCTTTAACGGCTAATGTTAAACCTCTTATAGGGGGATTATGTATAGATCCTTCAAACTTATCAGCCATAGCACCATAATAAAATAATCTTTCAATTGATTGATCAAATTCTTTTTCGGCATCTTTTTGTGAAATACCAATTAGAGATGATAGTAGACTAGAAAAGGTATTTTTTCGATCTTGTAAATTTTCAGCTAAGTAATAAAGAATTTGAGCTCTATTAAAATTAGTGGAAGATTTACTAACTGCTTTAGATGCAACCTCGACTGTATCTCTTACATCTTTGCGATTTGCGTTTGGAACATCACAAATAAAATTATTATGGGCATCATAAGAGGAAAAGGAATAGCCACTATCAGGTCTTTTTTGCTTACCTCCAATATATAATTTTGGAGTTCTATCGATAGAATTAGATGATTGACCTTTAGATAATTTTTTTCCTCTTTTTGACTTAGAAAGAGGAAGCAGTAATTTTGAATATGCTCTAATACCTTCTGAACCACCTTCTCTTCCAAAACCACTTTCTTTGTATCCTCCAAAACCACATGCAGCATCAAATAAGTTTGTAGAATTTATCCAGATTACTCCAGCTTTTACTTTTGGAGCAATATCCAAAGCTAAGTTAATATTTTCAGACCAAATACTTGCCGCAAGTCCGTAAGGCGTATTATTAGCAATGGATACAGCTTCACTAGGTGTCCTAAATGTCATTGTTGTTAAAACTGGTCCAAATATTTCTACTTGAGCAATAAAAGATGAAGGTGTTACATTTGTAAATAAAGATGGAGGATAAAATAAACCATTTGTTGGACATGACCATGAAGGTTGCCATAATTTATTTCCATCTTTTTGTGCTTTATTTACTAAAGAATTAATTTTTTTAAGTTGGACTGGCGCAACTATAGCCCCAATATCAATAGACTTATCTAATGGATCACCAACACGAAGTTTTTCCATTCTTTTCTTAAGTTTTTGGATAAATTTTTTCTCAATACTTTCTTGTACTAAGAGTCTCGATCCTGCACAACATACTTGGCCTTGGTTAAACCAAATCGCATCAACAACACCTTCTACTGCACTATCTAAATCTGCATCTTCAAAAACAATAAAAGGTGATTTACCACCAAGTTCCATTGTCATTTTTTTATCTGGATTAGTATTTGTTTGAATTATTTTCTTTCCAACTTCAGTTGATCCAGTAAAGGCAATTTTTTTAATATCTTTATGTGATGTTATATGTTCACCAGTAGAACCATCTCCCGTAATAATATTAATTACACCTTGTGGAATTTTAGCTTTTTCACAAAGTTCAGCAAAATAAAGTGCTGTTAAAGAAGTATACTCTGCAGGCTTTAAGACTACTGTATTGCCAAGAGCAATTGCAGGAGCAATTTTCCACGCTAACATTAATAATGGAAAGTTCCACGGTATAATTTGCCCAACAACACCAATAGAGTTATCAGAGTTGTTTGTATTCCTAGCGGCCCATCCAGCATGATAATAAAAATGTCTAGCAACAAGTGGAATATCTATATCTCTTGTTTCTCTTATTGGCTTACCATTATCAATGGTTTCTAAAACAGAAATAAACCTAGAATTTTTTTGTATTAGACGCGCGAGGGCATATAAATATTTTGATCGATTAAAAGATGAAAGTTTTGACCATTTGATATGAGCTTTTTTGGCAGCACTGACTGCAGCATTTACATCTTTTTTTGAAGCAACAGACAATGTTGCTATTTTTTTATTTGTGGAAGGGTTAATTATATTTAATTTTTTTGAGCTAGACGATTTTATAAATTTACCATTAATAAAATGATTATTTGGATTTTTTAAATTTTTTATCCAACTATTAACTTCTTTGCTGTCTTCTGGTGCTGGCCCATAAGATATATTTTGAAAATTTTTAATAACTTTATCCATATTATCCTATTGCAAGTTTCTCTTTATTTGCGTACCTGCCACTAGTGTAGTGATAGAGTTGTCTTTCTATATCAATCAATAAACTAGAAGCACCAATTCGCAATAATTTTGGATTAACCCATTCAAATCCTAGTTCTTCTGCTACTAATATTAAAAATTCTAAAACAGATTTTGCTGTTGATATTCCACCTGCAGGTTTAAAGCCAATTTTTTTTCCAGTTTTTGAGTGAAAATCTCTAATCATTCTCAACATAACAAGACTATTATTTAAGTTAGCATTTATACTTTCTTTTCCTGTTGATGTTTTAATAAAATCGGCACCAGCCATCATACAAACTAAAGATGCCTTTGCTACATTTCGAAGAGTCTCAAGATCACCAACACCAAGAATAGCTTTGATTTTTATTTTACCTGCACTTTCTTTAAAACTACGAACCTCATCGTATAATTTTTTCCAGTTATTTTGGAGAACGTATCCTCTATTGATAACAATATCAATTTCATTAGCGCCATCTTTGATAGAGTCAGAAATTTCTTTTTTTCTAGTCGTATAGGATGATAAACCTGCAGGAAAACCTGTAGAAACTGCAGCAATTGGGATTTTGTTTTGAATTAGTTTTGTACAATCTTTTATTAGATGGTGATAGACACACACAGCTCCTACTCTTACTGCATTATTTTCTAGTCCTAAATCTTGAAGAATATAATCATCAATGGGATTAAGAGCTTTATTACAAAGTCTTTCAACTTTTCCAAAAGTGTCGTCGCCACTTAGTGTAGTAAGATCAATTAAAGTAATAGCTTTTAATAACCAAGCAACTTGAAATTCCTTTTTTACAGTTCTTCTTTTAGTTAAAGTAGATGTTCGACGCTCTACTGCACTTAAATTAATTTGTGTATTATTCACCCAACTTGTATCTAAGTTATAAAATGTTTTTTTTGTCATCGAATTAAATTTTTTCTTCTGTTATTGGTCTACTCAGTAAATTACTCAGTTCTTCTTTTAAATCATGTTGCTTATAAAGTATATTGTATACAGACTCCATTATTGGCATATCAATATTTTTTTTTTGTGCAATGTTATAGACTGCTTTGACTGTATAATAACCTTCTGTTACTTCTTGCGATTTTAAAAGATCTAAAAAATTATCATATTTTGAAGAAGCTAATTTAATACCAAACTGTGTATTACGAGAATTTTTAGAGCTACATGTTAAAATGAGATCACCAAGCCCAGATAAACCAAATAATGTATTTTTATCAGCTTTAAATTTTTTTGCGTATCGTGTCATTTCTGCAAAAGATCTAGATATAAGTGCACTTTTAGCATTTTCACCTAAATTCAATCCTTCTGCAACTCCAGCTGCTATGGCATATATATTCTTTAACGCTCCACCTATTTGTGTTCCGATTAAATCATTTGAATAATATATTCTAAACTCTTTGTTAGGTATAAGTTTAGAAATATTATCAAAATCTTTTTTATCTTTTGTTGCAAGTGTTACTGCAGTTGGTAAACTTTGAGATACTTCATTTGAAAATGATGGGCCTGATAAAATACTAATTGATTTAAAAGGCATCATTTCTTGAAATACATCTATTAAAAATTTTGATGATGATATTTCAATGCCTTTAGAACATATAACAATATGATGATTTTTATTATGTAATGAAGAATCTTTAATTACCTCCCTAATATTTTGTGAAGGTAAAGTTATAAATAAAAATTTAACGTTTCTAATTTCATTTAAAGAGGTAGTAGCAGTGACATTTTCATTAAATGAACTGTATTTTAATTTTGGATTAATTTTATGTTCATTTATTGATTTAACAATTTTTTCATCTCGAGCATAAATGATAACTTTATTATTACTTAATACTCGAGCAAGCGCACTTCCCCACACACCTCCACCAAGAATTCCGATTGTCATATTTTTGATCTTTATCCGGTGAGGCAAATGAAGTCAATTTGTGGTTTTTGGCTTAATTCTTGGGTATTTTTATAAAAAAACTGCATGATTGATTTTTGGAAGTAGTATATGAGGTACCATATATAAAAAGTATACTTTTTTGGAGGAAATATGAAAAAATTACTTCTAGCTGTTATTGTAAGTTTGTCGACTGTAACGACTGCTGCATTAGCAGAAATTAAAGTAGGAATTATTCTTGGTTTTACAGGACCAATTGAATCTTTAACTCCTGCTATGAGAGATGGTGCTAGAATGGCATTTGATGAGGCATCAAACTCTGGAAATCTTTTAGGTGGTGAATCAATTACTATCTTAGAAGCTGACTCAACTTGTGTAGACTCTGCTGCTGCAACTGCTGCTGCTGAGGATCTAGTTGCACAAGGTGTAACTGCGATTATGGGTGCTGACTGTTCAGGTGTAACAGGTGCGATTAATGCAAACGTTGCAGTACCAAATGGTATCTTAATGGTATCTCCATCTGCAACTTCACCAGGTCTAAGTAAAGTTCCTGATAATGGAACTTTTTGGCGTACTGCTCCATCTGATGCAAAAGGTGGTCAAGTATTAGCTAAACTTGCTTTAAGCAGAGGAATTGAAAGTATAGCTGTAACCTATACTAACAATGACTACGGAAAAGGTTTAGCTGAAGTATTTGAAGCTTCATTTGCTCGTGGTGGCGGAACTATTACAGCATCAGCTGCACACGAAGATGGTAAAGCAGATTATTCATCAGAAGTTGGTGTTCTTGCATCAGCTGGTGGAGACGCGCTACTAGTAATTGGTTATATCGATGATGGTGGAAAAGGAATGATCGAAGCATCTTTAGATTCAGGTGCATTTGACACTTTTGTTCTTTCTGATGGTATGATTGGTCAATCAATTGTAGACAATATTGGTGCTGATCTTGAAGGATCATTTGGCTCTATGCCAGGTGCAATTTCAAAAGGTTCAGCTAAGTTTGGCGAACTAGCAGCTGCAAATGGCATGGATGGTAGTGCTCCATATGTTGGAGAGTCTTATGATGCTGCAGCAATTATTGCTCTTGCAATTCAAGCTGGTGGATCTGCTGATAAGCAATCAATCTTAAACAATATTGCTAAAGTATCTAACGCTCCAGGTATTGTAATTAACCCTGGTCAATTATCATACGGCTTACAAATGTTAGCTGCTGGTAAAGATATTGATTACCAAGGTGCAACAGACGTAGAATTTAATGCGTTTGGTGATGCAGCTGGTGCGTTTAAAGAGTTAGAAGTTAGTGGTGGCGAATTCGTTACTGTTGGCGCTCTTTAATAATTAAAAATTATTTTAATTTAACCCCAGCTTTTAGCTGGGGTTTTTTTATGAGTGCCTAACTTTCTCCGGTATAATTCCCTTCGGTCTATATCGTAAAATTAATAATAAAATTAAACCCATAAATAGGTATCTAAAGTAAGGAACACTATCAAGTAAATGTAATTTTAAAGCATTAGTTGGCTCTAATCCTATAGTAAGTTGATTAATAATAAATGTTGTAATTGGTGCTGCCTCAATCCAAGAAAACCATATGACAAAACCACCGAATATAGCGCCTAAATTATTTCCGCTACCACCTACAATAACCATAATCCAAATAATAAAAGTGAAACGAAGTGGTCGATACCCTGAAGGAGTAAATAATCCATCCAAAGTAACAAGCATTGCACCCGCAACACCTACAATTGCAGCTCCTATAACAAAAATTATTAAATGTTGTTTTACAATATCTTTGCCCATTGCATTTGCAGCAGTTTCATTATCTCTGATAGCTCTCATCATCCTTCCCCATGGAGATAATTGAGCTTTGTTTGCAAAATAGAAAATTATCAACATAACAATCAGAAATAAAATAGCGTAAGATAATTTTACAAAAATTCCTGAACCATCAATTATAAGATTGTTTAATACTTGTTGTCTATCACTCACATCAATAATATTATTTAACTTTGATGAATTGAGATATGTAACTAAATTTATAAACCAATCTGCATTTTGTAAATCAATTTCATAAGGAACTGGTCTCTTTAAACCGATTACATTTTTTACCCCTCTAGATAACCATTCTTCATGTTTTAAAACACTAACAACTATTTCTGAAATACCAAGAGTTACAATAGCAAGATAATCTGATCGTAATCCAAGAGCTACTTTACCAATTACAAATGCAACACCTGCAGCAAATAAACCTCCTACTATCCAAGAGAAAATTATTGGTAATCCAAGGCCACCTAAAAACCCTGCAATTGCAGGATTAACATCTTCAATATTATGTGTTGCATTTAAATAAAAATGTCTAATAATTAAAATACCAAAAAAAATTATAAAAGAATTTAAAACATACCTATTTCTTTTTTGGATTACTGTTTTATTAATATACATTACAGCAATTACCAATACGACAAGTAAAGCAAAACTAATACCTAACCCTCTACCTCCAACCTGCCATGACTCAGCAATTGGAGGGTAAGAAACAAGAACTGCAGCTAATCCACCCATGGCAAGAAAACCCATTACACCAAAATTAATTACTCCTGCATAACCCCAAGAAATATTTACTCCCATTGTCATTATTGCTGAAATAATGCACATGTTTAAAATTACTAAACTTACTGACCACCCTTGAATAAAGCCTACAAAAATAAATAAAGAGATCATGATTATGATAGCTAACCATTCATATCTTTCAAACTTCATCATAAGACTTTTCCTTTAAATATTCCAGATGGTCTAATCAATAAAACAATAACTAAAATTGAAAATGATACAGCAAATTTATAATCAGTTGAAAGTAATTGTACTAAACCTGTTGGTTCTATAGAACTTGGAAGTAGATAGACAAAAAATTTCTTATAAGCATAAGTTACCATAATTTCTGAAAAAGCGATGACATATCCACCTACTACAGCTCCAAAGGGACTACCAATGCCTCCAACAATTGCTGATGCAAATATTGGCAAGACTAAGTTAAGATAAATAATTGGCTTATAACTTTTATCTAATCCATAAAGTGTACCTGCAACACAAGCTAAGACTCCTACAATAATCCAAGTAGTGAATACTACTCTATCAGGATTAATACCTGACAATAATGCTAAATCTTCATTATCAGAAAATGCTCTCATTGATTTTCCAGTTTTTGTTTTTTGCAAAAACCAGAAAGTAAAGGTTAAAAGCAAAATAGTGATTAATATTGTAATAACTTGAGAAGATTTTAACGCTAATCCTTCATTTAAACCTGTCATTACTTTAAACTGCTTGGCTTTAATTATAAATTTCTGTCCATCAGAAAATTTTATAGTTTCTGTTCCAATTATAATTCTTATTATTGCGTTTATTACAAACATAACCCCAATTGAAACCATTGCTAAAACAACCGGAACACTTTTTTGATATCTGTAATATTGAAAAACAAATTTATCAGAAATAATGCATAAGATAATTGTTGCTATTATTCCTATAGGTAAAGCTAACAAGGCGGTTGGCAGAATTCCTAAACCAATATTTTGTGATTGAAAAAACCACGTAAATAAAATTGTTATCATCGCTCCAAATGACATGATTTCACCATGTGCAAAATTGGCAAAACGAAGTATAGCGTAAACAAATGTAACTCCAAGTGCGCCAAGTGCAAGTTGAGAGCCATAAGAAATACCTGGAATTATAATAAAATTTAGAAGTACAATTATAGAATTTAGAAAATCAATCATTTTAACCTCCTAAAAAAGACTTTCTAACCTCTGGATTATTTAATAGTTCTTCACCTGTACCTTCTCTGCTATTTTTTCCATTTACTAACACGTACCCTCTATCAGCAATAGCAAGTGCTTGTTTTGCATTTTGTTCAACCATAAGTATGCCAACACCAGTTTTACGAACTTCTATAATTCTTGAAAATAACTCATCCATTACAATTGGTGATACTCCTGCAGTTGGTTCATCTAACATCAAAATTTTAGGTTGAGTCATAAGAGCTCTACCAAAAGCTACTTGTTGTCTTTGACCACCAGATAATTCTCCTGCACTTTGATTTCTTTTTTCTTTTAAAATAGGAAAAAGATCATAAACATCATTAATAGTATGAATAATATCATCATCTCTTAAAAATCCTCCCATTTCTAAATTTTCTTCTACTGTCATACCAGTAAAAACATTGTTTGTTTGGGGAACAAATGCCAATCCTAAATTAATTCTATTTTGAGGTAGCATTGAAGAAATTTCTTCATTTGAGTATTCAACAGAACCCGACGTTAAATTTAACATACCAAGCAATGCTTT
>CABYHL010000021.1 GCA_902518895.1 uncultured Alphaproteobacteria bacterium
TTTTTACAAAAAATGGTTACAGTTCTCAAATACTAGATTACGAAACTGAAGAGTTTATTAATGAGATTTTAGAAGATATAATTAAAATAAATTCAATAAATAAAAAAATTAAATTTAAATTAAATAATAGTAATGAAATAAATGCATTTGTAGATATTAATAATATAATACATATTAATTCTGGTTTAATTATACATTGCTCAGATTATGTTGCTTTATTATCGGTATTAGCTCACGAAGTTGGTCATATAGATCTCAATCATATTGCACTTAGAAAAAAAACAATAGAAAATAATAAGAAATATAATACCTTAAGTCTTTTATCTGTAATAGCTGGATCAGCATTAACTCAAAACTCTCAATTGTTACAAGGAAGTATTCTGACTTCAGCCGCTTTATCAAATCAGTATATTGTTTTTAGTAAAGATCAAGAAATAGAAGCAGACTTATATGCATTAAAAACACTAAATTTACTAAAAACTAATTCTAAATCTATTCAAACATTATTAGAAACAATAGAACAAAAATTATTAAATCAGGGTTTTTCAAAAGATAAACAAAGAGTTAGTACACATCCATATTTTGAGGATAGAATTTTATTAATAAAAAATTTTGAAAAAAATAAAGAAATAAATTTTAATGAAAGTTACAATCAAAGATTTGGCTACATAAGAGCAAAATTTGTAGGTTATAGTGATAATGAGGAAGTGTTAAGTGAATTAAATCAACCTTTTAAAGCTTATGCAGAATCAATTAAATTAGCTAGAAGTGGAAATTTAAAAATGTCTCTACAAAATTTAAATGAAATTATTAAAAAGAATAAGAATAATTTTCTACTAGAAACTAAAGCAGATATATTATTCTCCTATGGATATACAAAAGAAGCTAAAAAATTTTATAAAAAAAATTTAGAAAGATATCCTTTAAATTATTATGCTCAAATTAGAATATTTGAAAATATAGAAATTAAAAGCTTATCTAATAGTGATACAGAGATAATTTTTCATAGTAATAAAGATCTTTTATATAAATTTTATAATAATAAAAATGTTATCTTAAAATATTTTGAACTAGCTAAAAAATTAAATAAAAAAGAATGGTTAAAATTCTTTAACTTTCTTTTATCAATTAATGATATTGAAAAAGAAGTTTTTGATATTGAAATTAAAAATTTTAAAAGTACTAAAGATAGTGATTTAATAAAACTTGTTAATATAATCCAGAATGTAAATTAATGAACGGATCTCTAGTATATCAAGATTACATAAATTTAATTAATAAAAATTTCATAATAACTGAAAATATTAGGAATAACCAAATACAACCTTCAAGCATGGACTTGTCATTAAGTGAAGAATGCTACGAAATTAAGTATAGCTTCTTATCCTATAATTCAAAAGTTAGAGATAAATTAAGAGATTTAACTATTAAAAAAATAAATCTAAGTAAAGAATTTATTTTTAGAAAAAACAAGACTTACATTGTTAAACTTAATGAAAGTCTTAACTTAAAAAATAATATATTTGGTCACTGCAACCCTAAAAGTAGTACTGGCAGATTAGATATTTTTTGTAGAACACTTGTTGATTATGCAGAAGAATACGAAAGAATTCCCAAAAACTATAAAGGTGAGATATTTTTAGAAATAACATCAAGATCATTTGATGTATCTTTTAAAAAAAATAATTCTTTAAATCAATTAAGACTTGTAAATAAAAATCATAATTATTTGACTGATAAACAACTAATTGACCTTAATAAAATACAAAAAATTTCAAATCAAACTAGAGGGGATGTTAAAATTGATAATGGATTAAAGTTATCAGTTGATCTAGCTGGATCAAATATAGTTGCTTACGTAGCCAAAAAACATACTCCAGTTCTAAATTTCTCTAAAATTAAATCTCATAAAATAAATGATTTTTGGAATCTAATTAGAAAAAACAATAAAAAGTTAGTTATTGAAAAAAACAAGTTTTATATTTTAAGATCAAAAGAGAAAGTTGTGATACCATCAAATTTAGCTGGTGAAATGATACCGTATGATACGGGCATTGGAGAATTCAGAGCTCATTATGCAGGTTTTTTTGATCCTGGTTTTGGTCTAGGTAGAGGATCATATGCAGTTTTAGAAGTAAAAACAAATGAAGTACCTTTTTTATTAGAAGATGGTCAAACTATAGCTAGAATTAAATATGAAAAGTTGAACAAAAATAGTAATATTGTATACGGAAAAGATATTAAATCAAATTATCAAAATCAAGGTTTAAAATTAAGTAAGCATTTTAAATAGAATGAAAAAAATATTAATTATTAACGGCCCTAACCTAAATTTATTAGGTAACAGAGAAGATGATATTTATGGTAAGGACAGTTTAGATAAGATTAAATCTGATTGTGAAAAAAAAGGTATAGATAAGAAATTAGAAATTATTTTTTTCCAATCTAATAATGAAGGGGAAATAATTGATAAGATTCATGAAGTTAATGATAAATTTGATGGTCTAATTATTAATCCAGCTGCTTTTACTCATTCATCAATAGCCATCCTAGATTCATTAAGAGCGATAAATAAGCCCAAGATAGAAATTCATCTTTCAAATATTTATGCAAGAGAAGAATATAGAAAGAAAAGTATTACTTCTGAAGGAGTGCATGGTTTAATATGTGGATTTGGTGGAAATAGTTATCTTCTAGGAATTGAAGCAATATGCAAATTAATTTATAAATAAGTATGACTAAAATTGATAAAACAGATTTAGAGAATATTAAGCTAATTGTTAAAGAATCAAAAATTAATAGTGTTGCTAAAATAAAAATTAAAAAAAATGATTATGAAATTGAGATTACCTCAAATGACTTCGTTGAAAACAATGTTTCCGTTCAAAAAATAGAAAAAAATACTGAAGTTAAAGAGGTTGAAAATACAAATGAAGTTGTAAATGAAGATAATATTGTTAAATCTCCAATGGTAGGCGTTGCCTATCTTTCTGCTGATCCAAATTCGCAACCTTATGTTAAAGTTGGTCAACATGTTAAAGCTGGTGATACTTTGTTGTTAATTGAAGCAATGAAAACTTTTAATGAAATTAAAGCTCCTAGATCCGGTATTATCAAAAAAATAGTTACATTAAATAGTCAGCCTGTTGAATACGGCGATACTCTTATTATTTTTGAATAATGTTCAAAAAAATACTGATTGCTAATAGAGGTGAAATTGCTTTACGTGTACTTAGAGCCTGCAGAGAACTAGGAATAAAAACTGTAGCCATTCACTCTGATGTTGATGAAAATGCAATGCATGTAAGAATGGCAGATGAAAGTATTTGTGTCGGACCAGCCTCGGCACAATCAAGTTATTTAAACATACCTGCAATTATAACTGCTGCAACATTAACTGATGTAGATGCAATTCATCCAGGATATGGTTTTTTAAGTGAAAATCAAAGGTTTGCCGAAATTATTGAAGAACATAATATTAAATTTATTGGGCCAAAATCTGAGCATATCAAAATGATGGGCAACAAAATTGATGCAAAAAAAATAATGGATGAAACTGGGGTCCCAACAGTAAAAGGTATAAATGACTTAAGCGATAAAAATAAAATTGAAGAGTTTATAAAAAAAGTAAAATACCCAATTATAGTAAAGGCAGCAAGTGGTGGTGGTGGAAAAGGAATGAGAGTTGTTTCAGAAGAAGATGATTTAAATAAAGCTATAAATGAAGCAAAAATTGAAGCAAAAAAATCATTTAATGATGAAAATGTTTATTTAGAAAAATTTTTAACATCTCCCAAACATATCGAAATTCAAGTACTTTGTGATTCATTTGGAAATGTTGTTACTCTTGGAGAAAGAGATTGCTCAATTCAAAGGAAACATCAAAAACTTATTGAAGAAAGTCCAAGTTCAGTTCTAACAAATGAAAATAGAGAAAAAATTTCTGAACTATGTAGAAAAGCTATGAAAGAAATAAGATATGAAGGAGTGGGAACATTAGAATTTTTATATGAAGATGATGAATTTTATTTTATGGAAATGAATACACGATTACAAGTTGAGCACCCAGTAACAGAAATGGTAACTGGTATTGATCTTGTGAAAGAACAAATTCTTGTCGCTAATGGTGAAAAACTTACAATAAAACAAGAAGATATAAAACTTAAAGGTAGTTCAATTGAATGCCGTATCAATGCTGAACATCCAGAAAGTTTTATACCATCACCTGGTAAGATAACACAATATCACCAACCTGGAGGACTGGGAATTAGAGTAGACTCAGCTGTTTATGATGGATACTCAATTCCATCCCACTATGATAGTATGATTGGTAAGCTAATTACCTACGGTGCAACAAGATCAGAAGCTTTAAAAAAAATGAATAGAGCGCTTGAAGAATATGTAATTATGGGAATAAATACGAATATACAACTTCATCAAAAAATCATTCAAACTGATGAATTTAAAAGAGGAAGTTACAACATTAATTTTATGTCAAATTTAATTGAGTAAAATAATTGACTTAAATAGCTTAATAGAATTTTATAAAAAAGCTTACTTTCCGATGGCTGATAGTAAGTATTCTGAAGAAATAAAATTTTATAAACCAAAACTTAGATTTATTATTCCAATTTCAACTTTTCATTATCCAAAGAAACTATTTAGTGAGTTTAAAAAAACAAAATATAGTTTTAAAATTGATCAAAATTTTGCAAAAGTTATAGAGCTATGCAAAGACATTAAAAGAAAAGATCAAGATACTTGGATTAATGAAATTATTTTAAATACATATATTGAATTACATAAAATAGGTAAATGTCATAGCGTTGAATGTTATGAAGATGATAAGCTGGTTGGAGGTTTATATGGTTTGCATATAGGATCATGTTTTTTTGGTGAAAGCATGTTTAGTTTAAAGACCAATACTAGTAAGTTTTGTTTGCTTTATTTATTAGCAATATTGAAAAAAAATAATTTTTCTATTTTAGATTCACAGTTTTTCAATCCTCATTTAGTTCAGTTTGGTGCTTATGAGATAGAAACTGAAATTTATGAAAATAAACTAAAAGAAAGTTTAGAGATTGAAAGTTTTTTTAAGAAAATTAATAATTTTCAAGAAGTCTTGTCGTTACTACAATTGACTAACCAAAGATCATAAATAGGATTTTCTAAAGGAGTAACATCAGGAGAAGAAGAAATCATCCATCCTTTATAAATATTAGTATTTTCATTATTGATAGTATCGTAAACATCTATCAAAACATAATCTTCAGGAATTTCAGTCGGAGGAGTGCTACCACAATACAAAACTTCAATATTTAAAGTTTCCCATGATATTTTAGAACTTACCAAAATATCTTTTGTTGAAACTTTATTAGTAGTTTTATTTAATAACTTAAAAGAAGCATATTTTTTTTCTATAGTCTCAGCAGAAACAGTTAGTGGTAGAAGAGAAAAAAATATTACTCTAATTAGGAGTCCAAGATTTATATTCTTCTTCTTTTTTTTCAGAGTCATAATTTTTTGAAAGAGGATGAGATGATGGGAAATATGCATCACTAGTACCAGTCATATTTGGTTTATGATTTTTTTGCCATTTATATTTATGTGAATAGTCAAGTGGAGGATTATCAATCGATTTGTGAAGCCAGGCATGCCAGTGCGGTGGAATATTTGAAGCTTCTATTTCACCATAAAAAATTACCCATCTTTTTGCTTTTAAATTTTTAAAATCTTTAGAGCTGCAGTAATATTTATTTCCTAATTCATCAATACCAACTAAGTTGCCCTTAAACCAAGTATAAATTTTTGTTCCTAATGACATTAATATTTCTATAAAGATTAATGGACTACTTTCCAATTAATTTTTTTATTAGCATAAAAATTCTTAACCTGAACATCTTTGTAACTAGATAATTCTGTCATAATCCATTCCTCTTTTACTAATTTAATTTTTTTATTATTAATTGGAAAACTATAATGTTTTGCCCCATTAATTGAACAAAATATCTCAAATTTATCAATTGCATTTTCTTGCTCAAAAATTTCTGCATATAATTCTATTGAACAAGGAGAGGAAAATATTCCTGGCTTTGATGACATATCTGGTTTTTTTTCTTGGATTGGATGTGGAGCTGAGTCAGTGCCTAAAAAAAATTTAGAATTATTGTGACATGCTGCTTTTCTTAATTCTATTAAATCTGTTTCGTTTTTAACAACTGGCATACAAAAATGATGAGGATTAATAGAGTCATCATGAAATACATCTTTTTTTGTCAAAAGCATGTGGTGAGGTGTAATTGTTCCTGCAATATTTTGATTTTCCTTCACATAGTTTACTCCATATGAAGTTGATACATGCTCAAGAGTAATTTTTAAAAGGGGAAATTTTTTTCTAATAATGCTTAATTCATCATCTATAAAATATTTTTCTCTATCAAAAATATCAATATTTTCAGCTACTTTTTCACCATGTATTAGTAATGGACTTTTTTCTTCTTCTAAAATCTCCAAAAATTTAAAAATTTTTGAAATATCACTTACTCCATGACTTGAGTTTGTAGTGGCATTTGAAGGATAAAGCTTAGATCCAAAGAAAATATTATTTTGTATACCTTTTCTAAAATCTTCTAAATCTAAATTTTCATTTAAATAACAAGGTATAAGTGGTTCAAAATTATTACTAGATGCTTTATTTAAAAGTTCTTTATAGTCAGAAGCCTTAGCTGTATCTGTTATAGGAATTTCTGTATTTGGCATTGCCACACATCTATTATTTATTCTTGAGGAGAAATTAGTTACCATTTCTAACATATCACCCTCTCTAAAATGTACATGCCAATCATCTGGCTGAATTATTTCAATATTTTTACTCACAATAATTATTTTTTTGTAATGTATTATAAATCTTTTCTACGCTTATAGAGTCCATATACGACATTGTTTTATCAATATTTATACTTTTAAAATAGTCATAGCTTTCATTTGTTCTTATAACGTGTGAATCTTTCATAAATGGACCATAAATCTTATCATTTGTTGGGCCAAATAGAACTATAGACTTTAATTTTGTGGCTGAAGCCATATGCGATAAGCCTGAGTCATTTCCTATAAATAATATTGATTTCTTCATATAAGCAGCAGTTTGAGTCAATGATGCACCAAATAAATTAATTATCTTATTACTATCAATATTTTTTGTTATTTCATTTAAATAATTTTCTTCTTCTGATTTTGAGCCAACTAAAATAAATTTAATATTTTTATTTTGAGATAATATTTTGATTAATAGTGAATTATAATTTTTAATACTCCAAATTTTTGGTTTCCAATTTCCACCTGGAAATATAACAAAATATTTAAAATCATCAGACAAATGTTTTGTAACTATTTCTTCTTCTTCTGTATTTGTCTCAATAAACAAATCTGAACAATCAAATTTAAAGTAATTAGATAATTGCTGTACATGGTTTAGACTAGATTTTTTTTTAAAAATAAATTTTTGCTTGTGTTTTAAAAAATATGATAACAACGAACTTCTAAAATCAATAATTATATCCCACTTCTTTCCATAACAATTAGAAATTATATCTAACCAATGCATATTGTATTTTTTTTTTGAAACAGTGATTATGGTTTCTACAGATTTAAAGTTTTTGAAAATTGATTTAGCAGATGGACCAATTACAAATGTAAATTTAGTTTCAGGATATTTATTACTAAAATAATTTATTACTCCAGTTGATAGAATTGTATCTCCAATAAGATTTGACGAAATAACAAGAATTTTCACAGAAATATTACACTTTTAATATATTCAATATATATTTAGATAATTATGAAAGATAAATACTTTTTTCATCATCTGAATTCAAGATTTTTTGAGATTTCTGGAAAAGATAGTAAATTATTTATTCAAAATTTAATTACTAATGACATTGGAAAATGTAATGATGGATCAATTATTTATTCATGTCTATTAACACCTCAGGGTAAATTTTTAGCAGATTTTTTTATATTCAATATAAATGAAAACTATATATTTGAAACCAATGTTAAATTTTATAGTAATTTATTAGGACGATTAAAAATTTATAAACTTCGCTCTGATATAGAAATTAAAGAAATTAATAATCTAAATTCTTATTCATTATTTAATATAGATTATAAAGGCGATTATAATGTTTATTTAAATGATCCTAGAAATATAAACTTAGGTAAAAAACTTATAACGAATAAAGAAATTATAATTGAAAAAGAGAGATTTAAAGAAATTAATGAAACAGAATATCATGAAATTTTAATAAATCATACAACACCCTATTCGCCATTTGATATTTTAGAAAATAAATCTTTATTATTAGAAAATAATTTTGATAATTTAAATGCTATTGATTGGGATAAGGGATGCTATGTTGGTCAAGAAATTACTGCAAGAATGAAATACCGTGGATTACTCAAGAAAAAACTTTACGCTTTAAAAATAAAAAGTGGAGATGTGATAGAGGGAGATGAGTTGATAGTAGATAATAAAAAAATAGGTACAATTGTATCAAAAGCAAATTCAAATATTTTTGCAGCATTAAATATTAATTTTGTTAATGAAATAAAAAATAAAAATCAAAATTTAGTAATTAATGATTCATTATCTTTTGTTTTTTTAAACTGAAAATTTTTTTCTATAAAAACTTACTGGAATTATTAAAATCATAAAAATTATTAGCATTGGAACAAATATATTATTAATTCCATAGTTGTTTGCTATAAATCCTAATGAAGCAGGAGCTCCTATAAATGTTCCGTAAACTGCAATTGAAATTATTGTTATCCCTACCCCACTGTCAATTCCCTCAATTTTTCCAGCTAAACTATATGCGATAGGAACAATTGATGATGCTCCGATACCTAATAATGAAAAACCAATAATAGCTGCATAAATACTGCTGAAATTTGATAAAATTATTAAACTTATAATCGTCGATAAAAATAAAAAGAAAATCAAAAGAAAAACTCCAATTTTATCTCTTACCCAATCACCACTAAATCTTCCAATAACCATAAAAATATTAAAACTTAGAGTTGCTAAGCCGATATAGAAACCATCAACTTGAATAAAATCTCTCATATAGAGAGCTCCCCATGCATCAACACTTCCTTCCGTTAGAGCGTTTGCCATTGCAATTAATGCTAATAAAAAAATAAGTAAGGGCCAAATAAAAAATATATTTTTTTTACTGGAGTCTTCTGATTTTGTTTCAACTTGTGACTCTAAACAAAGTACAAAATACAAACTCAATGGAAGAAGAATGATGACATACAAAAGTATATTAAAAATAAAAGAATAATTCCACTCTAGTAAAAAGCTTGTAATTAGAGATCCAAATAAAACTCCAAGACTCCAAAATGCATGAAACCCTGACATCATCGATTTTTTTTCTCTAACTTCTAAATTTGATGCATAAACATTGCATGCTATTTCGAATGCACCATAACTCATACCAAAAACAAATGAGAAAACCATAAAAAGCCATAACTCTTGAATGAAAGGTACTGGCAACCACAAACAACCTTCGGCAATTAAGGTGAATGTTAATATAGATTTTGTAGAAGTTTTCATAATAAGAGCATTTGCAAAAATCATTGCAACAATTGAACCAATTGCAAATGATAACATAATGTATCCAACACCAACATAATCAGTTTGAAGTTGATCCTTTATGGTAGGTATCCTAATAGCCCATAAACCTACATAACAAGCAGTTATAAAAAAAATAATTTTTATTGCATGAATATCACTAACTTTTTTCATACAATTTTATTAATTAAAATATTTTTTGTAATATTCAGATAAATTTTCAATAGAAACTCTTTCCTGTTTCATAGTATCTCTATCCCTAACAGTAACACTTTTATCTTCTAGAGTTTCAAAATCTACAGTTAAACAAATTGGTGTTCCTATTTCATCATGTCTTCTATAATTCTTACCAATGTTTCCTGAATTTTCTAAAACAACTCTACCTAATCCCAATGTCTGTAGATTAGATTTTATTTCTTTAGATAAATTAACTAATTCCTCATTATTCTTTTTGAGGGGAATAACTGCAGCTTTAATAGGTGAAAGATGAGGTTTTAGAGATAAAAGAATTCTTTTATTATCTTTATCTACATTTTCTTCACGATAAGCTTCATTTAACAAAGCAAGAACTCCTCTATCAACACCAGCTGATGGCTCAATTACGAATGGAATATACCATTTTTTTTCTTCTAAATCTTGAACAGCTAGTTTTGTCGTTGAAGAGGAGTTTTTCATAACTTCTGATGTAATTTTAAAATCGTTTTGATTTTTAGTATGAGAACCTAAGTCAAAGTCAGTTCTATTGGCTACCCCTTCTAGTTCCTCTTCGCCGTGGGGAAACACATAATTGATATCAACAGTTCTTTTTGAGTAGTGAGCTAATTCATTTTTTTCTACTTCAATTTTTTTTAAATTTTCTTTTTTTATTCCTTGATTAACCCACCATTCTATTCTTTTATTTATCCAATATTCATGCCATTCATCATCAGTACCTGGTTTAACAAAAAACTCTAATTCCATTTGTTCAAACTCTCTAACTCTAAAGATAAAATTACGAGGCGTTATTTCATTTCTAAATGCTTTTCCCATTTGTGCGATACCAAAAGGAACAGTTCTAGAAGTTGAATCTAATATATTTTTAAAATTAGTAAAAATTTGCTGACACGTTTCTGGTCTTAAATATGCGAATGACGAACCATCATCTACTGGTCCAATTGCAGTTTTGAACATTAAATTAAAAGGTCTTGGCTCAGTAAGATCTTCCGATTTACAATTTGGGCATTTATTATTTTCAAATAATTGATCTGCTCGCCACCTTGATTTACATGCCCGACAATCAACTAGAGGATCGGTAAAAGTATCTTCATGGCCTGAATGTTTTAGAACTACTGGAGAACTTAAAATTGAGGCATCCAAACCTTCGGTATCATCTCGTTCATATACCATTGATTTCCACCAAGCTTGTTTAAGATTATTTTTGAACTCAACTCCCATTGGTCCATAATCATATAACCCCTTAATACCTCCATAGATATCATTTGATTGAAATAGAAAGCCTCTTCTTTTACAAAGAGAAACTAACTCTTCCATTGTTTGTGCGGTCATATAACTCTTAATCTTTTGGTTTATATTCTTTCGTTCTTGGATCTTTCTCTAAATCGATTACTGAGTCATTATTTACTTTATTATTAGTGAATTTGTCTTGTTTTTTTTTCTTAAATCTTAAAAATAATAAAATAGAAGCTAAAATTACAACTAAAACTAGAAATTTCATTACAAACCAAACCTAGAAAACATAATGCGTTCTTCAATTTTATTTAAAATTTCATCAGAATTAAATATTGAAGAAGAAAACCTACGTTGTAAAAATGATTTTTTTTGACTGATTATTTTAATTTTAATTTTTTTTCCAAACTTCTCCTCTAAAATTGGTTTTATTGCACCAATACCATCTGCTAAACCTAAATCGATAGCTTTATTACCAACCCAAAATAAACCAGAAAAGATGTCATCTAATTTATTCTGATTGAGTTTTGAACCTCTTCTATCTTTAACATAATTAATAAAATTATCATGAATTTGTTCTTGAATATTTTTTAATCTATCAATGTCTTCCTGTTTTTCTTCTTTGAAAGGATCAAGAAAACTTTTACTTTTTCCAGATGTATACACTCTTCTTTCAATTCCAACTTTTTTTAGAAGATCAACAAAACCAAAACCTGGTGAAATAACACCTATTGATCCAATAACAGAGTTTTGATCAATATATATTTCATCAGCAGCACATGCTAACCAATAACCACCAGAAGCTGCAACATCTTCAACGAATGCTAAAACTTTTTTGTTTTTTTCCTTAGCCAGATCAATGATTCTTTTTGCTATTAAAGAGGATTGTGTTGGAGAACCTCCAGGTGAATTAATGATCAAACCTACAGCAGGAGATTTTTTATCAGCAAATAACTTATCAATTAACTTTTCTAAATTATTGATTGCTAAACCAGAGCCTGTTAAGCCTGACTGTGATGATATAATGCCAGATAAACGTAAAACCGGTATTGTAGTACTCTTCGAAAATAACCTTTTAAACATAATATCTAATAGCAAATGTTAATCTTTTCTTAAAGCGTTATGTAGCATTTGTTTGTAATTTAAGTAATTTGAGTTTAAGTGCGTCAATTAAGTTAATGAATTAACATAATATTCTAATAATTAAATAATATGGATAATGTTCTTCCACTTAGAAAAAAAGATTTTTCATTTGAAGATGAAATCAGAGAATTAACAGATCTATGCAAAGAAGATCTGGTATCCGTAAATACGATAATTCTTGATAAATTAGATAGCAATGTACCTTTAGTACATGAAGTTGGAAAATACCTTATCTTATCAGGGGGGAAACGATTAAGACCTCTTTTAACTGTTTCAAGTTTTCATATGACAAGAAATGAAACTAGTGAAATTGAAAATAAAATGAATCATATCGGTCTATCTGCAGCAGTAGAATTTATTCATACAGCAACACTATTACATGACGATGTAATAGATGAAAGTAAACAAAGAAGAGGAAAACCTACAGCAAATGAAAAATGGAAAAATAAAACAAGTGTATTAGTTGGTGATTTTTTATTCAGTAGGGCTTTCCAATTAATGACAAAATATGGCAACACTGAAACATTAAAAATATTAGCTGATACTAGTGTTGTAATTTCTGAAGGAGAGGTTTTAGAACTTGCTAATGATAAAAATTTAGAAATAAATGAAAATATTTATTTTGAAGTTGTAAATGCAAAGACTGCTTCTTTATTTAGTGCAGCATGTCAAGTTGGATCAATTAGTGCTCTTGGAACAGAAGCTGAGATTAATGCATTAAAATCATTTGGAACAAACTTTGGGATGACTTTTCAATTAATTGATGATGCTATTGATTATTCCTCAAACAAAAAAATATTAGGAAAGAATACTGGAGATGATTTTAAAGAAGGTAAAATTACTCTTCCAATAATATTAGCATACGGAAGATCAAATGATAAAGAGAAAAAATTTTGGGAAAGAACAATATCTGATCTTAACCAAAATGATGGTGATTTTGAAATGGCATTAGAAATTATTAATAAATATCAATGTATTGAAGACACTCTTACAAGAGCAAATCACTTTTCAAATGTAGCTGTAGACTCAGTTGATATATTTAAAGATAACATTTACAAAGAAAAATTAGTATCTCTTGTTTCAAAAAGTGTTTCAAGAATTTATTAATTAATATTCCTCATAAGATTTTATTTCCACTAATTCAGAGCCAAAGGTTTTATTTATATCATTTTTTACTTTTGCTCTTTCATCATTGGTAAAATAGACACTTCTAGCTAGATCAATAAATGTTTGATCAAATAATTTCTTTCTTTCACACTCTCTAATATCGTCTTCAATATCCCATAGTTTAGAATTAATATTTATCAAATTTGCTAAATAATCGTTTATTTCTTCTTGTTGAACATAATTCGTTAATGTGTTTTGAAGAAAATCTAATTCTTTTTTGACATGATCAAGCTTAGTTTCATCAGTTATATTTTTCTGTTTAATAATTAATATAGAAATTTTATCTACAAGTTCGCCAAGCGATATAGGAGTATTAATAAGCATTAAATTCTTTCATAAATATCTTCGTATCTTTTAATATCATTTTCATCAAGATTATCACCGTACCACATTTCTATAATAACTAAATCACGATCTTTTCTATTAGCCATTCTATGAATTGCCCCTTTAGGAACAAAAATGTTTTCATTTTCTTTTAAATTAATTACTTTTTTGTCAATTGTGACTTCAGCTTCTCCTTCAGCTACAATCCAATGCTCAGATCTATGTTCATGACTTTGTAGAGATAAAACTCCCCCTGGTCTAACAAAAATTTTTTTTACTAGGAATTTTTTACCCGACTTTAGTATCTCAAATGACCCCCAAGGTTTTTCTGTAATAGAATTCATTATGAATGTTTATTTATATATTATATATCTATTTTTAAATGATAAAAATTTCACCATCTATATTATCAGCTGATATACTCAAATTAGAAGAAGAAGTTAAACATTTAGACAAGAATGGTGCTGATTATATTCATATAGACATCATGGATGGTCACTATGTCCCCAATATTACTTTTGGACCAAATATAGTTAAATCAATAAGAAAGGTTACCTCTAAAATTTTAGATGTGCATCTTATGATAAAACCAGTAGAAAAATATATTAATGAATTTATAGAAGCTGGTTCAGATATCATTACTTTTCATCCTGAGGCTGATGATAACCCAGAAGAAATTATTAAAATAATAAGTGATGCTAAGATTAAAGCAGGAATTGCCATTCACCCTAAGGTAAATATTACAGATATTGATCATTTATTTAGTAAAGTGCAACAAATAATAGTTATGACTGTCAAACCTGGTTTTGGCGGTCAAAAATTTATGTATAATCAAGTGGAAAAAATAAAAGATTTAGATGAAATTAGAAAAAATAATAATTATAACTATGAAATAGCTGTTGATGGTGGAGTGAATAATGAAAATGCAAAAATATGTAAAGATAATGGAGCTGATGTGTTAGCAGTAGGGTCTTATTTATTATCTCAAAATCAAAAAAAATATAATGAAATTATAAATTCCTTAAGATAATGGACTGGGATAAATTAAAATCATTTTACGAAATTGCAATCTCAAGAAGCATTTCTAAAGCAAGTGCAAAACTAAATATCAGTCAATCTGCGCTTAGTAGACAAATACAAGATCTCGAATACGATTTAAAAACGCCTTTATTTATAAGACATCAAAAAGGTGTAAGGTTAACAGAGCAAGGTGAAAATTTATTTAATACTGTAAATCAAATTAATTTTTCAATTTCTGATTTTGAAAAAAAGTTATTAGATAAGAAAACTAAACCAGTAGGTAAATTAACAGTTAGCACAACAGTTGGTTTTGGATCTGCATGGCTCACACCAAGAATAACTAAATTTGCTAATCAATACCCAGAGATAGATGTAAATTTGATAATGAGTGACGAAGAAGTTGATTTATCTGCAAGAGTTGCAGATGTTGCAGTTAGAGTAAAAAAACCAACACAAGCAAATTTAATATTTAAGAAATTTGTTAACTTTCATAATCACATTTATGGTTCTTCAGATTATTTACAGAAAAGTGGAATACCAAGAAATGTAAATGATCTAGATAAACATGATTTAATTTGCTTTGGAGCTGGATTACCTTCTCCTGTTTCTAATATTGATTGGATATTAAAAATTGGAAAAGAAGGAACAAAAAGAAGGCCTAAATTTAGAGTGAACAGTATTTATGCGATGTCGCTTGCAATTGAAAAAGGTGGGGGCTTAGCATCTTTACCTGATTATATGGTTGCAGATAAACCTCAGCTTATACGCGTTCTTCCAAACTTAGAGGGCCCATCTTATCAAACATATTTTGTTTATTCTGAGTCTTTTAAAAATGATAGAAGACTCGAAGTTTTTAGGGATTTTTTATTTAATGAAGCTAAAGATTGGCATTATTAGTCTTTGACTTAATTTTTTATTTTTGTATACCGTATGTACATTATGGGATATCCAAAAAAACATAGAGGTAGGCGCAAAAGAGGTTCTAAATATAGAAGAAATAAAAAGCGTCAAAAGAAAAAATAGTTACAATTTAATTTTTTTTAAAAAAAATTTTCTAGAAACTAGATATTTTACTAATATTTGAATAAAAAACATTACTACAATAATTGTTAAAAACCACGCAAGATAAGAATATCTACCTCTGGGCTCAAAAATTAATAAAACAACATGTTGTGATAATGCTAAAAGAGAGATTATTTTAAAGTAAATTTCTTTAGTTAAAAATGTAAAAAATAATAAAATAAAAAATAATCCATAGTGTAAATCAGTTGGTTTTATCCATCTTTCAACCTGTACTAGAATACTTGAAATATGTGCTGATTTTTGAAAATTCAAGTTCAATATATCATTAAAGGCATATAAATAAGTTGATATGGAAGCACCAGTATTATGAACATGTCCAGAGCTTAAAAAAACAATTTGTTTTCCAAAATATAAATTATGCAATGGTATTAAAAGAATAAAAATTAAACCTAATAGTGAAAAAATAATTTCTCTCTTTCTATTTGATCGGTATAGGAAATAAATGTGAATTAATACTAATAAAAAAACAGTTGGTAAAAAATTTGGCCTCAATGAAATTGTAATAAATGCTAAAAAACCAAAAATAAAATTTAATAAAGAACTTTTTCTATCTTTATTTTCATAAAAAAAAATAAAAATATACAAACATATAAAAAAAATTGTTATGGCGAAAGGCTCAGCATCACTAGCATTAATGTGTTTTAACATTTTGATTATTGAGGCTCCATAACCTTCAAATAATCTTGTACCTATAACTAAAAAACCAAACAAAAGACCATATCTTAATCCAAAAATTTTTATAAATAACATCAAAACTACCATGCATAATATGTACCCTATTGTTAAATACCCATAATTAGTTTCAGAAAAAAATATTTTAAATACTGACAAGAAGTATCGTAAAGAAGAGGGAAAATAAAATACATGTTCAACTCCTAATAAAAACTGCTCTATCTTTAATTGTTTCAAATAATAAAACATATTGTTGGCATAACTATTATAAACTAAACCATCATTTCCGCCCGTAAGTATTGAAAACCCATTAAACAAATCTTGGTTTGAATAAAAAGATAATATTAAAAAAAA
>CABYHL010000022.1 GCA_902518895.1 uncultured Alphaproteobacteria bacterium
AAAAAGATATATCAAGTATAGGTTTAGAGATTTATCGACTAAGAGTTTCTCACTTAGATTATTTAAATAGTAATATTAATCTTTTAAAAAATGATCATAAGTTTCAGCTAAATCTTCAATTAAAAATGCAAGATGATTTCTTTAATTTGGACTTAACGTTTGAAAAATATTTATCAAATCTAGAGGACTGTCGTGGTTATGATAAGCATTATGGAGGAACGAAAATTGGCCCACATAGGTCTGATATTACAGCAATTATTAACAATGATTTTGAAGCATCTTTATTATCTACAGGGCAGCAAAAAACAGTTGTTCTTATGATATTGCTTGCTCAATGTAATTACTTAGTAAATTTCAAAAATATAAATCCAATTTTGTTATTTGATGAAATTGGATCACATTTAGATACACACAATCGCCAAATATTATTAGATATGATTAATAAATTTGATATACAATTTTTCTTAACTGGTACTGAAAAAAATTTATTTTCTTTTGTATCAACAAATGCTGAATTTTATAATATAACAAATTCATGAATTCTGAATATTCTTCCGACTCTATTAAAGTACTCAAGGGTCTAGAGGCAGTAAGAAAAAGACCAGGAATGTATATTGGTGACACTGATGATGGTTCTGGTCTTCATCAAATGATCTATGAAGTATTAGATAACTCTATAGATGAAGCATTAGCAGGTTATTGTGATAAAATAGAGGTGATATTAAATGCAGATGGTACGGCAACTATCACAGATAATGGAAGGGGAATTCCAGTAGATTTACATAAAACTGAAAAAATACCAGCAGCCCAACTTATTATGACTGAATTACATGCTGGAGGTAAATTTGATCAAAATAGTTATAAAGTATCAGGAGGATTGCATGGAGTTGGTGTATCTGTTGTAAATGCATTATCTGAAAACTTGATTTTAGAAATTAACAGAGATGGCAAATTACATAATATTGAATTTTCAAATGGAATAGTCACTAAGGAGTTAAATGTAATAGGTAAATCTGAAAAAAACAATAATGAATTTCTAACTGGAACAAAAATAACATTTCTTCCAACAACTAAAATTTTTAAAGATATTAATTTTAATTTTAAAACTATTGAGAAAAGATTAAGGGAATTAGCATTTTTAAATACAGGTATAAGCATTTTTTTAACAGATAGAAGACAAGCAGAGGATAAAAATATTCACTTTAAATATGAAGGAGGCATAAAAGAGTATGTAAAATATTTAAATGAAGGTAAAAATCTAATTAATTCTAATCCAGTTTTTTTTCATGGTGAAAAAAATAACATTTCAATTGAATGTGCATTACAATGGACTGAAAGCTACCACGAAAATACAATATGTTTTACTAATAATATAATTCAAAGAGATGGAGGAACTCATCTAGCTGGATTTAGGGGTGCTTTAACTAGATCAATTGTTAATTACATAAATAAAAATACTAAAAATTCCAATAATATAACTGGTGAAGATGCAAGAGAAGGTTTAACATGTATAATATCTGTAAAGTTACCAGATCCTAAATTTTCTAGTCAAACAAAAGACAAACTTGTTTCCTCTGAAGTCAGACCAGTAATTGAATCAACAAGCTTAGACAAACTAGAGCAATGGATAGAAGAAAACCCATCTGAAATTAAAAAAGTAATTGATAAAATAATTGAAGCTTCTAATGCTAGAGAGGCAGCAAGGAAAGCAAGAGAATTAACTAGAAGAAAAACTGGTTTAGAAAACACATCACTTCCTGGCAAACTTGCCGATTGCCAAGAAAAAAATCCAGAATTATCTGAATTATTTATTGTGGAGGGAGACTCAGCGGGAGGGTCAGCAAAACAGGGTAGAGATAGAAAAAATCAAGCTATTCTTCCATTACGAGGCAAGATATTAAATGTTGAAAGAGCAAATGATAAACAAGTTTTAACTAGTAATGAAATTGGCGCACTTATAACAGCTATAGGTGCTGGAGTGGGAAATCCAACAGATGATAATAATCAAAATAAACTAGAAGGAAAATTTGATCTTTCTAAAATGAGATATCATAAAATAATAATTATGACAGATGCTGATGTTGATGGCAGTCATATCAGAACTCTTCTTCTAACTTTTTTTTACAGACACATGAAGCCTATAATAGATTCTGGAAGATTATATATTGCACAACCGCCACTTTATAGATTAAAAAAAGGTAATTCTACTGTCTATAAAAAAGATGATGATGATTTAGAAGATTATTTAATTGAAGAAGGATTAAAAAATTCAATTTTTGAAAATACGCAGAAGTCTCAAATTGCAGGAGAAGAATTAAAAAATATTATATATTTATCAAAAAACACAAAAAATTTGGTTGTTCCTTTATTAAGGAGAGTTGATAATAAAGATATTATTGAGCACGCCGCAATCGTTAGAGCTTTAGATTTAAGAAATCTTAAAGATGAAAATATTGCTAAAGAAATAGCCAAATATCTACAACAGAGATTAAATCTAATATCTAATATTGCTCAAAAAAATTGGATAGTAAGTTATGAAAATAATTCTATTATATTTGAAAGAACGATAAGAGGTTTCACTGAAAAATATATTATAGACGAAAATTTTCTAATCACACCCGAAGCTAAAGCATTAAATGAAATAAAAGACGATTTAATGGAAAACTTTTATCGTCTTAAAGAATCTGGATGTGGAATATTACATAACAAAAGTGGAGAGTATAAAATTTTTGGGCCTTTAAATTTAATTGATAAAGTATTAGATATTGGTAAGTCTGGATTACAAATAAATAGATATAAAGGTCTTGGCGAAATGAATCCAGATCAATTATGGGAAACTACTTTAGATCAAAATGAAAGAGTTTTATTAGCTGTTAAAATCAATGAAGTAGATGCTGCAAATAAGGCTTTTGAAGATTTGATGGGTGGTGAAACAGATGCACGAAAAAGATTTATAGCTGAAAATTCATTAAAAGTAGCAAATCTTGATATTTAAAATTTAATGAATACTATACTACTTGGTAATCTGATTAAAATAAGATGGATTGCAATTTTTGGTCAATTTTTAGCAGTTTTTATTGTTTTTTACATAATCAAAATTGAAATTCCATTATTTGAAATTTTAACAATAATTTTGCTATCAGTAGCTTTAAATTTCTATTCCTATTTTGAAGAAAGAAAAAATAAATCTATAAGCAATATTAAAGCCTTCTCTTTTTTGCTTTTTGATACTTTACAATTAGGTTTTTTACTATCTTTAACTGGTGGTATAATTAATCCATTTTCTATTCTAATTTTAGCACCTGTAATTACTTCGGCATCATATTTACCAGCATTAATGACAGTAATTTTATCAACTATATCTATAATTATTATAGTAATATTAAATTTTTATTATATGCCACTTTACCTAGGAGCAGAATTTTATTTACCTGAGATATATAAATTTGGTCTTGTAGCATCATTAATTATAACAGTAATTTTTATTGCTATTTATGCTTATCTTTTTGCAAACTCATCAAGAAAAATCTCAAATGCATTATCTGTATCAAAACTACAGATTCTTAATCAAAAAAAAATTACTGAAGTAGGCTCTCTTAGTGCTGCTGCAGCTCATGAATTAGGCACTCCACTAAATACTATTTTTTTAATAATAAATGACTTATTAAAAGAAAAAAAATTAGTAGAAGATAAAAATATTTACAAAGATATATACTTATTAAAATCGCAAGCTGAAAGATGCAAAGAAATCTTGCAAAGATTTTCAAAAAATCCTTTAAAACTTAAAGATAAATTTTTAGATAAAGTAAAAATTACTGACCTAATAAAAATTAATTTTGATAAATTTAATAAAAATAAAAAATTAAAAATAAAAAATATACAAATAATAGAGGAGCCAGAAATTCTTTTTAGAGATGAAATTATGTATGCATTGGGTAATATTATTCAAAACGCTATATTTCACAGTAAAGAAACTATAACAGTTGAATTAGATTATAATAAAACTGAGTTAAAAATATTTATAACTGATGATGGATTAGGTTTTGCAAAAGATGTAATTGACAAATTAGGTGAGCCTTATATTTCTAAAAATAGTCAAGGAATGGGATTAGGTATATTCATAGCCAAAAATTTAATTGAAAATATGGGTGGAAACTTAAATCTATATAATTCTAAAGATGAAAATGCCGTTGTTGAAATTACATTTGATAACTCTATCTTAAATATATGATTATGAAGCTTTTAATTGTTGATGATGACCTACCTTTTAGAGAACGATTAACTAGATCTATGGAAAAAAAGGGGTTTGAGGTTGTTTCATCTCCTGGATTTAAAGACTCCATAACAAAAGTCTCTGAGCATAACTTTGATTACGCAGTAGTCGATATGAGACTAGAAGATGGTTCTGGATTAGAATTAGTTAAAGAAATGCAGAAAATCAGTCCTCAAACAAAATCATTATTATTAACTGGATATGGAAATATAGCTACCGCAGTTGCTGCAATAAAATCAGGAGCAATAGATTATTTACCAAAACCTGCTGAAATCGATCAAATTTATGATGCTCTAACTAATTCTAAAGAGATTTTACCCCCTCCACCTGAAAATCCAATGACAGCAGACAGAATTAGGTGGGAACATATTCAAAGAGTGTTTATACAGTGCAATAGAAATGTTTCAGAAACTGCAAGAAGACTTAGAATGCATAGAAGAACGTTGCAAAGAATACTGAATAAACATGCCCCAAGAGAATAAAATTAATTTATCTTTAATTATTCCTGTTTTTAATGAAAAAAAATTTCTGCCCAAGCTTTTTGATGAAATTAAAAATCATTTTAATGATTATAAAAATGAAGTTATATTCATCGATGACGGCTCAACAGATGGATCAACAAATATATTAAAAGAATTTGAAGAAAAAGAAAATTATAAATTTTTATTTAAACTAATTAGATTAGACATCAATTCTGGAAAAGGTAAGGCTATTCAAACTGGATTAAAGAATTCAATAGGTGAGTATGTTTTACTTCAAGATGCAGATTTAGAATTAGATACTAAAGATGCTAGAGAGATGTATGATATGATAAAAAATAATTCTGATATTAAATGTATATTTGGTAGTAGATACCTTTCTGGAAAATTAAAAAAAAATAATTATTTTTTTAATAGTTTAATTGGTAAAATAAATTCTTTAATTTTTAATATTTTTTTTGCACAGTCTCTAAGTGATGTTCATTGTGGTTTAAAAATACTTCATAGAGATGTTGTTGAAAAAATTAAACTTACAGTTAATGACTTTGGTATTGAAATTGATTTGGCTTCACAAATTGTAAGAAATAATTTTTTTATCTATGAATTTGGTGTTTCATATTTTTTTAGATCTAAAGCTGAAGGAAAAAAAATAACATGGATAGATGGTATTAAATCATTCTATTACCTTATTAAATCTAGATTCTTTGATAACTCTGTATCAACTAATTTATCAATATTATATTCCTCTACTTATATGGCTTTTGTAGGTTCCCATTTTGGAATGGGTCTTGGTAATACACTATTTATAATCATCTTTTTTATATTTGGTTCTATAATTGGAATTCATTTTAAAATTTTCACTTCAAGTATAATTTTCTTTTCTATATTTATTGGTTCATTGTTCAGTAAAGGTAACAGCACAACTTTTGCAGTTATTATTTTTTTTATCATTGGTATTTTTTTAGCTAGGAGTGTAAAAAAATATTTTTTAGAAACACAATTTAATCGATATTTTTGAATTTACTTAGTCTCATTGAAACTCCAATAATAAAAAATGTAATAATACCATACCAGTTTTTTAACAAACTTCCTGTTGACATAATTGGCCAAAACATAATTAAAATCACAATAAGAGAAATTATTTTATATTTTTTTTCGCCTTCATTTTTAACAATGAAAGTAATTAAAAATAACAAATACAAAAAAAACGTAAAAAAAACAATTAACCCTCCTTCTGATAACCATTGAATATAAATATTGTGAGGGTGCGAAGCACAATCATAATTAATCATCAAATTTTTATAAAAATCATTTGTCTCACACATATATTTAAAGTTGTTTATGCCAATTCCAGTTATTGGATTATCAATAAACATTTT
This sequence comes from uncultured Alphaproteobacteria bacterium, assembly GCA_902518895.1. Lineage (GTDB taxonomy): Bacteria > Pseudomonadota > Alphaproteobacteria > HIMB59 > CACPNW01. Next base: position 6,132 of record CABYHL010000022.1, read on the forward strand.
ATAAGCTAATAAATATATCTCACCATAAGCTGAAGTACTAAAATTCCTTATTATTTCAAAAAAATTTGGCTGAACTTCAATTACTTTTGAACAAACTTCTTCAGTACTGTTACGACACTTATAGGACTTTTCAATTTTTAAACCTTGATGATATTGAGTGGATTCAAGTACTTTAAAATCATTATAAAAAGGATGTAACTGTATTATAACAAATAAAGCAATCAAACCTAACAAAATTGAGAAAAGAATAGACTTTCTGTAACCCTTTAAAAATATTAATAAAAAAAATAATCCCATTGCGTATGTAGCAAATGCCATTCTTTCACCAGTAACGTAACTCACTACAAATATTAAGGATAAATAAATTGAATGAACTAAACTATTTGACCTAAATTTTTTATTTAAAATAAGGTATGCAAATCCAATCAATCCAAATTTTGAAATATATGAACCAGGAATTAATTCATCACCAAAAGGTCCTGTTAATCTTCCATACCAATTAGATCTAAAACCTAATAAATCTCTTCCAAACCCAAATTCAGAGCTATAATTAAAAAATTGAAAAAGTGTATCAATACAAACGAATACAACAAGCAGTAAAATAAAGATTAATAACTGAATAAATATTTTATTATTTTTAAAAAATATTAAATATGCAGAAAATGGTATTAACAAAAATCTAATGAAGATCGTTGAGTCCTGAAAAGAATTTATTTTACTATAAGAAAAAAAACTTATTGATAAGAGACTTAACCAAAAAATAATTGATATAATAAAAAAATTTATCTTTAATAACTCTTCATTTTTTTTTAAAAATAAAAAATAAAATATACTAAATATAATGCTGGTAGTTATTACAATATCGGGTATGGCAGGTCCAGTTATTAAAAATAATGGTATTAATAAAAAAACATAAGAAAAAAATTTCTCAACTCTGAATATCATTATTAACCACTTTTATAAACACATCTTCTAAATCTCCTTCAAATGTATTTATTTCTTTAAACCCAATTTCGTTCTTAACTAAAATATCTATAATATTTTTTATATTCGTTTTATTCTTATCATAAGTTAATTTTAAAATACCATTTTTAAAATCTGGTTTAAATAACTTCAATTCTTCAGGAATCTCTAAATGTTTATCTAAAACAAATGATGCTGATTTATTCGATATAATATTTAAAAGTTCATTTTTTGATCCTTCAATAATTTTTTTGCCATGATTGATTATCGTAATATTATCACAAAGATTTTCTGCTTCTTCAAGATAATGTGTAGTCAAACACACTGTTTTCCCTTGTGAACTTATTCTTTTAATATAATTCCAAACTGATGTTCTAATATCTATATCTACACCAGCAGTTGGTTCATCTAAAATAATAATTTCAGGATCATGAACTATGGCTTTTCCAATTAATAATCTTCTTCTCATACCTCCTGATAAAGTTCTTGCATATGCGTTTCTTTGGTCAGTTAACTTTAGGTTTTCTAATATTTCGTCAGTCTTCCTTTTTCTTTTTGGAACACCATATAAACCTGCTTGAAGTTCCAACAATTCTGCTGGAGAAAAGAAAGGATCTATATTAAGTTCTTGGGGAACAATACCGATTTTAAATTTACTTAATTTTATGTTCGTGTCTATATTTATCCCACAAATTTTAATTTGACCTGAATTTTTTTTAACTAAACCTCCTAAAATATTTATAAAGGTTGATTTTCCGGCACCATTTGGTCCTAATAAACCATGAATCGTTCCTTTTTTTATTCTGATACTAAAGTCCATTAGAGCCTTAACTTCCTGAGTTTTTTTTAGGAAAGTTTTATTTACATTTTTAGCCTCAATTGAATATTTATAATCTGACATTTATTTAAAATCTTATATATTTAAATTTACAATGAATAAAAAGAGTAGATTAATTTTAGTTGATGGTTCTGCGTATATATTTAGGGCTTATTATGGATTACCGCCCATGAATCGGTCAGATGGAACTCCGATTAATGCTGTTTTTGGTTTTACAAATATGCTTGTTAAACTGATAGAAGATTATAGCGATGATAAAATGATAGTTATTTTTGATGCAGCAAGGGAAAATTTTAGAAATGAAATATATCCAGAATATAAGGCTAATAGAGGAGAAGCCCCTGATGACTTGATCCCACAATTTCCTTTGATAAGAGAGTGTGTAAAAAGTTTTAATATACCGCAATTAGAAATAGAGGGATTTGAGGCTGATGATTTAATCGCTACTTATGTAAATTTAGCTGAAAAAGATAAAATTGAAACTATCATTGTTTCCTCAGATAAAGATTTAATGCAGCTCGTTAGTAATAATGTGACAATGCTTGATCCAATGAAAAACAAAAAAATAGAAACAAAAGATGTAGAAGAAAAATTTGGAGTGCATCCAGATAAAGTTATTTTTATTCAAGCTCTAACAGGAGACAAAGTAGATAACATTCCAGGCGCTCCTGGTATTGGTCCTAAAACAGCATCTCAACTAATAAATGAATATAACGACATCGATGGTTTAATTAAAAATCTTGATAAAATTAAACAAGAAAAAAGAAGAAACATTTTAGAAGAATCAGAAAATGATATTAGAATAAGTTTAGAACTTGTAACACTTAAAAATGATGTAAAAATACCTGACGGTATTAAGAATATAAAAACTTATAATGAAATAAAAACTGAAAATAATAATATCTTTGAGTTTCTTAAAGAGCAGGGTTTTAGATCAATATCTGAAAGATTAAAATCTAATTCTTTTATATCTAGTTATAATGATAACATTATTCAAAAAAAAGAAATACAGCCAAAGTATCAATTAATAAATTCAAAGAAAAATTTTGAAAAGATTTTAAGTGAAATTGAAAAAAAAGGTATATGCGCTATTGATACTGAAACTAACTCACTAAATATAGAAAAAGCTAAATTAGTTGGAATATCAATATGTTATAGTGAAAACATTTCTTACTATATTCCTATAAACCATACTACTTCAGATGGTTCGAAAAAAATTGATAATCAGTTAGAGGAAAATTATGTAATTAATCATATTAATAAAATTTGTAAAAATGAATCAATCTTAAAAATTGGTCAAAATATAAAATATGATATTAGAATTTTAAATAAGTATGGAATAACGTTTAATTCAATTGCAGACACAATGTTAATTTCCTACTCAATTGATAATGGGATTTATAAGCACAATTTAGATGACCTTTCATTTAATCATTTAAATCATACAACAATTAAATATAAAGAAGTTGTTGGTACAGGAAAAAATGAAATCACTTTTGATAAAGTAACTATCGATAACGCAATTAATTATGCTGCCGAAGATTCTTTATTAACATTCAGGCTTTTTCATCATCTTTATCCTCGTTTAATAAAAGAAAAGGCTAATTTTGTTTATCAAAATATTGATTTACCTCTTGTAGAGGTATTATCTTCAATCGAAGCAAATGGCATTGAGGTAAATAAAGAGTTTTTAACAAGTCTTAGTAATGAATTTGAAAATGAAAGTAAAAAACTTGAAAAGAATATTTATAAACTTTCAAAAGAAGAGTTCAATATAGGTTCACCTAAACAATTAGGAGAGATATTATTTGTTAATCTCAAAATACCTGGCGGTAAAAAAACAAAATCAGGAACATATTCTACTGATTCATCAACTTTAAATAATTTAGCCTTAGATGGATTTGAAATTGCACAACTCGTTCTTGATTGGAGAGAATTAACAAAACTCAAATCAACTTATACAGATGCTTTATTTAGATTAACAGATGATAAAAGTAGAGTTCATACATCATTTGGTTTAGCTAATACTTTAACAGGTCGATTAAGTTCTACAGATCCAAATCTTCAAAATATCCCAATTAGAACAGAAAATGGAAAAAAAATAAGAACAGCTTTTGTTAGTGGAAAAGGAAAAAAGTTAGTCAGTTTTGATTATTCTCAAATAGAGCTTAGATTAGCCGCAGAAATTTCTAGTGATAAAAATTTTATTAAAGCTTTTAAAAACAATGAAGATATTCATGCATCAACTGCTAAAGAAATATTTAATTTAAACGATAGTCAAATAAACAACGATTATAGAAGAAAAGCAAAAGCAATTAATTTTGGTATTTTATATGGAATCAGTCCATATGGTTTAGCTAAACAACTTGATATTTCCAATACAGAAGCAAAAGATTACATAAATGAGTATTTTATTAAATATCCAAAAATAAAAAAATATATGGAGCATCAAATTGATTTCGCAAAAACAAATCAATACGTTGAAACAATTTTTAAAAGGAAAATTAATATTAAGGGAATTGCTGATAAGAATTTTGCTGTTAGAGGTTTTGCAGAAAGACAAGCTATTAATGCACCAATCCAAGGTAGTGCAGCAGACATTATTAAGTTAGCAATGATTGAAATTCATAAGGAAATAAAACTTAAAAATATTGAGGCTGAAATGCTTTTACAAGTACATGATGAACTAATCTTTGAAGTCGAAACCAAAAAATATGAAAATTTAGTAAGTAATGTAAAAAAGATTATGGAGTCTGTACATTTAAAATACAAAGATTTTTCAGTTCCACTCACTGTTGATTTTGGTACTGGTGATCATTGGGGACAGGCACATTAGAATACATTATATGGAAATAAAAAAAAAAATTAAGAAAAGAAATCCCTTTGCTCAAGATTTGAAACTACCTAAGTACAAACAAAGAATTGTTAGAAATAAAAAAAATTACTCAAGAAAAGGAAAAAAAAAGGTTATTTAGAATTCTTCGTCAAAGGTATTCATTTCAAACCATTTTTCAAGTTCATGATACCCTCCAATTTTTTCACCATTTAAAATTATTTGAGGAAATGTTTTAGCGTTCGGAAACTTGTCAAAAAAATCTTCTCTCGTATAATCTGTATCAAGCATATAAATCTTTGGATTAAATTTAGCTAACCGTAGTTTAGCTCTATCACAGTATACACAATTAGTTTTAGAGTATATCTCTGCTTCCATTAAAATGCTTCATCAAAACTTAAAGCTCTATCTGTAGGTCTTTGATACTCAGATACTCTTTTTTCAAAAAAATTTGTAACGTTTTGAACATCCAAAGCTCTCATAAAATCAAAAGGATTTTCTGTTTTAAAGACTCTGTCAAATTCAAATAGGTCAGCAATTCTGTCTGCAACGGCTTCAATATATTGACACATTAAGTCTTGATTCATACCAATTAGATCTACTGGTAAAGCATCTCTTACAAATTCTTTTTCAAATGCTACTGCTTCTCTAACAATTTCTTCAAACTGTGATTGAGGCACGTCTGAGGGAATTAAAGATAAATCACTAATATCTGCATCAGTTAATGTTTTATTATTAAATTTATCTCTTAAAGTTCTAAACATTAACGATGAGAAACTAAAATGCATTCCTTCGTCTCTTGCAATCCAGTCGTTAGATAAGGCTAAACCAGGTAATAACCCTCTTTTTCTGAAATAATATATTGCACAGAAAGAACCTGCAAAAAATAAACCTTCAACTAATCCAAATCCTATTAGTCTTGTTAATAAATTTTGACTACCATTGAGCCATTTTGATACCCATTGTGCTTTATGGTTAATACATGGTACATTTTGTATTGCATCAAAAAGCATGTCTTTTTCTTTTGCATCTTTTACATAAGCTTCAATTTGTAGACCATACATCTCTGCATGAATTGACTCATTCAACATTTGTATAGATATAAAACATCTTGCTTCAGGAATTAAAATTTCTTTGTAGAACCTACTTGCTAAGTTTTCATTAATCATTGCTTCGGAGTTAGCAAAATATGCAAGTACGTGCTTTATAAAATGCTTTTCACCATCATTTAAAGTTTCAAGATCTCTTAAATCATCTTGTAAAGATACTTCTTCAGTTGTCCAAAAGGCTTGAATATGTTGTTTGTACCTATCCCAAATTTCTTGGTTTTTTATTGGAAATATTGATTTAACGCCTTTTGATATCATTCTTTTCTCCTTCTTTATGCACTGCAGGTTTCGCAATCTTCTGGTTCATTGTTTTGTTTAATAGCAGTATTTATATAAGCATCTTTTGCTGCTTTTTCTGATGAAACTGTAACTTTTACAGCATCAACTGCTGATCTACTTCTTAGATAATACATTCCTGTTTTAAGACCTTTTTTCCAAGCATACATATGCATTGAATTAACTTTCCCAAATGTAGGCGTTGAAAGCCAAAGATTCATTGATTGGGTTTGATCAATAAATGGTGCTCTATCTGCTGACATATCTATGACAGTTTTTTGTGATACTTCCCAAACTGTTTTATAGATTTCTTTTAGCTCAGTTGGAATTTCATTTATGTTTTCAACCGATCCATTTTCTAAAATTATTTTGTCTCTCATATCTTTATTCCACAGTCCTCTTTGAGAAAGTTCATTCACCAAATATCTATTTACAAGAAGGAACTCACCTGAGAGTGTTTGTCTTTTATATATATTAGAGGTTTGTATTTGGAATGTTTCAGTGTTACCTAATATAATGCCTGTTGACGCAGTTGGCATACAAGCTGTGGTTAAAGAGTTTCTTACACCGTGCTCTTTAATTTTAGCTCTTAGCGCATCCCAATCCCATTTTGAAGACGGGTTAACATTCCACAGATCAAATTGAAATTTACCTTCCGAAATTGGTGAATTTTTAAATGTTTCGTATGCTCCCTTTTCTTTTGCTAATTCACATGAAGCTTCTAAAGCTCCAAAGTAAATTGTTTCAAAAATTAATTTATTTATTTCTTTAGCCTCTTCAGACTCATAAGCTATTCCTAACTTGAAGTAGACATCTGCAAGACCCTGTATTCCTAAACCTATAGGCCTATGTTTATTATTAGATCTTTCCGTTTTATCTGTTGGATAAAAATTAATATCAATTACTTCATCTAAGTTTTTTGTGGCCAATTTTGCTGTTTCATAAAGAGCATCATAGTCATATATTAATTTTTTATCTGATTTTTTTACAAATTTTGGCAGAGCTATAGAAGCCAAGTTACATACAGATGTCTCGTTCTTATCAGAGTATTCAACTATCTCTGCACACAGGTTTGAAGATTTAATAACACCAATATTTTTTTGGTTGGACTTGTTATTGATTGAGTCTTTATAGAGCATATAAGGCTGTCCTGTTTCTATCTGCGCTTCTATAATTTTAGACATTAGATCTCTTGCTTTAATTTTTTCTAAATGCTTCATTTCATTTTCATACTTAGTGTAAAGTTTTTCAAACTCATCACCATACACATCTGAAAGACCTGGGCATTCATGTTCACTCATAAGTGTCCATTCTTCATCGTTTTCTACTCTTTTCATGAATAAATCTGGTATCCATAAAGCATAAAATAAATCTCTTGCTCTAAATTCTTCTGCCCCAGTATTTTTTCTGAGTTCCAGAAATTTTTCAATATCTGCGTGCCAAGGTTCTAAGTAAACCGCAAAAGAACCCTTTCTTTTACCTCCGCCTTGATCAACTGACTTAGCAGTTTCATTAAAAATTTTCAAAAATGGAATAAGGCCATTAGATTTGCCATTTGTAGATTTTATTCTACTTCCACTACCTCTAATATTGTGTGCGTGCATGCCAATACCACCTGCAGTTTTAGATATTAAGGCACAATCTTTTATAGTATTAAAAATACCTTCTATCGAGTCATCCTCCATACCTATTAAAAAACACGAAGATAATTGCTGCATTTTTAATCCACTATTAAACAATGTTGGAGTGGCATGTGTATACGTACCAGTTGATAAATTTTTATAAGTTTCCTTTATTTTATCTAAATTAAACTCATTACCGGTAACTGTTAAAGTTACTCTCATCCATAGGTCTTGAGGTCTTTCAATTGTTTTATTATCAAACTTTAATAAATATGCCCTGATTAGTGTTGTAAGAGCAAAATAATCAAAGGTATAATCTTTGTCATAATCAATCACTGATTCTATTGCATCTGCATTTTCCATCACTTTTTTATAATAATCTTCTCTCAATAAACCATCATCGTACAAATTTTTTGTTGCAATTATGAAACCTGGGGTCTCTTTATGTAGTGAGTTTACCTTTATTCTTGCTGCTAGGTAAGAATAATCAGGATGTTCAACTGTTAAAGCTGCTGCTGTTTCAGCGAGATAAGTATCAATTTCAGCAGAACTAATATCACTATACAATCCTGGAACTGCTTTTTGAACAACAACAATTGGATCAATATTTAAACCAGTCGATAGAACAGAAACTCTATTGGTAATTTTATCGAGTGAAATTGGCTCCTTACTTCCATCTCTTTTAGTTACCATCATTGAAGAAGCTTTTTCTCCAACTTGTTCTTTTAGTTTTTTAGTATGATATCTTGAAGCCGCTCTTTGTTCTCTATACAAAACATATGCTCTAGCAACCTTATGATGCTCATCCCTCATAAGAGCTAATTCCACTTGATCTTGTATATCTTCTATGTGAATCATGTCACCATCAGCAATCCTTCTGGTTAGTGCTGAGACAACTTTATGTGTTAAAGCTTCGACGGTTTTATGAATTCCATCTTGTTGTTCTTTTTCCTTATTTTTATCATTTCTAATTTTTGTTTGTGCTAAGAATGCTTTTTTAATAGCATTCGAAATTTTCTCTGATTTAAAAGGAGTAATAGCTCCGTCACGACGTACAACACTTAATGTTAAAATATTTACACTTTTTTCTTCTGAGATTTTTGCTGATACCTGTAGATTGTCTGCCATTTAAATTCTATCCATTTTTAAAAAATTATTGTCGAAAAACACAATATGTAGTGCCGCCGAAAAGGGACAATACAACATTTGCTCAATATCGCAATAAGAACAAAATAAGAACATAAATATTTTTTTTATCATGTCAATCCCTTACTTAATTCAAATTTTTATGAGGCAAACAAGTTATTGAAATATTTACATTTACTTATCAACTTAAGTCACATTTTGTTAACCGAGTCATTTTTTCTTTGAACTTAAATCTGCCATAAATTATTAATAAAAAGCACTATGCCGAAGATAGCATTAGTTGACGACGAACAGTCGATTCTCACATCAGTATCTATTTCTTTGGAAAGTGAGGGATTTACAGTAGATACATTTCTAAATGGAGTTGATGCTTTAGAAGCACTTGAAAACAAATCTTATGATTTAGGTCTGTTTGATATTAAGATGCCTAAAATGGATGGAAATGAACTTCTTTCAAAAATACGTTCTAGCAAGATTGAAAAATTAAAAAATCTTCCGATTATTTTTTTAACATCAAAAGATCATGAACAAGATGAAATAATTGGATTAAGGATGGGTGCTTCAGATTACATAAAAAAACCTTTCTCTCAAAAATTATTAAATGAACGCGTAAGAACAGTACTAAGAATTCATAACAACAGAACTGAAAATCAAAACAATAATAATATTAAAAAACAAAATTTCACAAAAGGCGACTTAATACTAGATGAAAATAAGCAATTATGTTTCTGGAAGGATATAGAAATTGAGCTTACAGTGGCAGAGTTTAATTTAATTAAATCGCTAGCTCAGTATCCTGGAGTTGTAAAAGATAGAAATCAATTAATGGACGCTATGTATGGTGATTCTATATATGTTGATGATAGGACTATTGATAGCCATATAAAAAGATTAAGAAAAAAATTCAGATCTTATGATAATTCTTTTGACCAAATAAGAACAAGATATGGTTCTGGATATTCTTGGCGTGATTAAAAAATTATTTAGCTTATCAAGTTATAATTTAACATTTCAATTAGTTATACTGAACTTAATTATTTTGTTTTTAGGTTTAGTTTTTTTATCTTATTTCAATTTCTATTTAATTCAAAATAGTAAATTTATAGATAATAGAGATCAATCAATAAGATTAAATTTATCAAATATATCAAAATATTTAGAAAATACTTCAATATTAAGAATTCCTATTTTTAATTACGATTATCGTTGTAGATATCTTGAAGATATTGATGCTTATAAGGAGAGTTGTAGTTTAGTTGATAATAT
>CABYHL010000023.1 GCA_902518895.1 uncultured Alphaproteobacteria bacterium
TATTTTGAAAAAGAGCTTATGAAAATGGAATTCAAAAATCCTAATGATAAAAAAAATATTATAACAATAATTCGTAATGATTGGAGTCTATAGTTGCAAACAATATGGATTACTGGTGGATCTTCAGGTATTGGTTTTGCTACAGCAAAGGAATTTATAAATAATAATTGGCAAGTTGTAATTTCTTCAAGTAATAAAATAAAACTTGAATCTGCAAAAAAAAAATTAGAACTAAATAGTAATAAAAATTTAGTTCATGCTATTGTATGTGATATTTCTTCAAAAAATAATGTTGATGAAACGATTGATTCTATAGAAAAAAATATTGATAAAATTGATATAGCATTATTAAATGCATCAGCTTATAGTCCAAATAAAAATCAAATATTTGATATTTCAAACTACGAATTGCTAGTAGATGTAAATATCAAAGGTACTTTGTATTGTGTTAACAAATTAAAAGATGTTATGAAAAATAGAAATAATACGATTGCTATTATTTCTTCACCGTTAGGATATAGAGGTTGGCCAACAGCTGGGGCGTATGGTATTTCTAAGGCAGCTCAATTAAGCTTGAGTGAAAGCTTGTATTTTGATTTCAAAAAGTTGAACATTAATGTTAGAGTCATATGTCCAGGTTTTATTGATACTGAAGCAACCAAAAAAAATAGCTTCAAAATGCCTTTTTTAAAAAGTGCTGAATATGCAGGAAAAAAAATATTTGATAGATTAACTAAAGGTAAAGAATTTGAAATAATTTTTCCCTATTTGATTGTATATTTTTTTAAATTTACAAGGATATTACCTTACAAAATATATTTTTATATATGGAAAAAATTAGGGAATTTTTAGTTTGTTTCACCAATATAAATTCCAAGTCCTTCAGCTACTTTAATCAAAGGATCATTTTTTTGAACAGTTTTTGAATATCCAGCAACTTGACTAAGCATCAAATCTTGTACTCCTCTGTCTTTCCATACAACTACTCTATTAAATTTTTTCTTTGCAATTAAATCAACCGCATAAACCCCAAAGGCACTTGCAATTAAACGATCTCTATGAGTTGGTTGAGCACCTCTTTGAACATGCCCTAGAACTGTAACTCTTGTTTCAGAGTCTGTTATTTTATAGATTTCATCACCAAGATAATTTCCAATTCCTCCAAGGCGCACCTCTCCATCAACATATTTCACTGTAGCTTTTTTACCGTTTTCTTTTTTTACAGCTTCTGCAACAACAATTAATGCATGATTTCTTCCTTTAGATCTAAGTTTCTCAATATGGTCAGCAATAGATTTTATAGAATATTGTATCTCCGGAATCAAAATAACATCTGCTCCTCCAGCTATTCCTGCATTCAAAGCAATGTGACCTGCATCTCTGCCCATTACTTCTAAAATCATTACTCTTCTGTGGCTAGCAGCTGTTGGTTGAAGCATATCTAATGCATTTGTTGCTACATCAACTGCAGTATCGTATCCTATAGAAAGCTCATTATGCTTTACATCATTATCTATAGTCTTTGGAATACCAACAAAATTTATATTACCTTTTTTTGTAATACTTTGGAGAATTTTTAAACTTCCATCTCCACCGATACCTATTAGTGCATCTATTTCTAATTTTTTAAAACCTTCTATAACTAAATCAGATGAGTCTATTTTTTTTCCATTTCTTATAATTTTTTTAAAAGGGTTGCCTTTGTTATTTGATCCCAAAAAAGTTCCACCCATTCTCATTAAGCTACCCTCAAAATTTTGAGGATCTAATTTGATAACGTCCAGTGGTTCTTTCAACAGGCCTAATGTTCCATCTTTAATTCCATAGACTTCCCAATTGTACTTATTATGTGCTCTCAAGGTAACAGCTCTAATTACTGCATTTAAACCTGCGCAATCTCCACCACTTGTTAAAATTGCTATTTTTTTTACCACAGGGCGTTTATATACTATTATTATATTTTTACTTATTTATTTTCATGGATGACATAAACAAACTTATAGAAATTTTAAAAAATTTTGAACAAGAACACAGAGATCTTGATGAAATACTCATTCGGCTTCAAGAAAAAAATACTGTAGATTTTTTACAAATTCAAAGGTTAAAAAAAAGAAAATTAATCCTAAAAGATAAAATATTAGAAATTCAAAATAAATTAGAGCCTGATAGTATAGCTTAAGCTAAAAAACTTTTTAAAAATTTAGGAGCATTATCCTTAATAAAAGATATTCTTTCCTTAATTCTTGGAATTTTTGATATTCTCTTAAGATTTTTATCAATATTTTCTTCAACATGTTTCATTTCTTTTGAAAAAAAAATGAACAAGGCATTAGTATATACTCCTGATAAAATCAGTCTTTTTGTATAAAAATTGAAATCTGTTGAATTATCTCCAGCTAAATACCACATTGTACTTACTGAATTATATAAACTCTTTTTTGATATTTTGTTATTTGTGGGTAGCAAAAGATGGTTAAAGGTTTTTTTATAAAATTCTTTATCTTCATTTAATATATCAAATCTTAATAATAATATTTTTTTTATTCTTTTGTTAATTGGAAAATTGATTAAATTAATTTTTTTTAATTTATGTTCAAGTTTTTCATTAATATTTTGTAAAGAATATTCTAATAAATCTTTATATCCATCAGGGAAAAAATAGAATAAATCATTTTTTTCTATATTTTGTTTTTGTAATTTTGAAAATATTATTGATGACCAACCTTCAATTGATACGATTTTTTTTGCTTTTTTGAGAATATCTTCTTTTTTTTTATTTTCTATTTTGTTCATTTTTCCAATATGTTGTTATTTCTTTTTCAAAACCAAAAGCATTTTTATGTGCTAAGCGTGATGTATACAAAATGCCATTTAAGTGATCTACCTCATGTTGTACTACTCTTGCGTGTAAGCCTTCGACTTCATTTTCAATTTCTTTACCATCAAGATCAAATCCAGAATATTTGATTTTTTTAAATCTTGTAACTAAACCCTGCATACCAGGTATTGATAAACAACCTTCCCAATCATCCTCAGTTTCTTTTCCCATGGGTGTAAAAATAGGATTTATTAATGGTGTTATCTCAATTTTATCTTTCTCTTCATTATCAGGATTACGAAATACTATTATTTTCTTTGAAATATGTACTTGGGGTGCAGCTAAACCTATACCGTTATAGTCAAGCATTGTTTCAGACATATCATAAACTATTTTTTTTAGAGAATCTGAAGAGAATTCTTTTATCTCAGAACATTCTTTTAGCAAGATTGGATGACCGATTTTTGATATTTTGAGAATAGACACGTAATAAATATAAGTATTTTTTCAAATATACCAATAGATTAATTCAATATATCCGTTTGCAAATAATATGAGTTTGTGTTACTAGCCCGTCCCAATGACACTTTTTGTAAATGTAAAAGATAATAACGTAGAACAAGCAATTAGAACGCTTAAAAAGAAAATGCAGCGTGAAGGTTTGTATAAAGAAATGAAACTACGTAAACATTACGAAAAACCTTGTTTGAAACGCGCTCGAGAAAAAGAAGAAAATATTAGAAGAGCTAGGAAGTCTGCAAAAAGAAATAACGATTAAGCAGAAAGACTTTTTACGATATCCTCACACATTTTTTTAGCATCTCCAAATAGCATAGTTGTATTATCTCTATAAAACAACTCATTATCAACACCAGAATAACCAGTTGCCATTGAACGTTTTACAAATAAAACACTCTGAGATTTTTCTACATCTAAAATAGGCATACCAAAAATAGGAGATGACTCATCTGTTTTTGCAGCTGGATTTGTTACATCATTTGCTCCAATAACAAAAGAAACCTCTGTCATAGGAAAATCATGATTAATTTCATCTAGCTCCAGGACTTCTTCATAAGGAACATTAGCTTCAGCTAGTAAAACATTCATATGACCCGGCATTCTTCCAGCGACTGGATGTATTGCATATCTTACTTCTATTCCTTCTTTTTTTAATATGTCACCCATTTCTCTTAAAGCATGTTGGGCTTGTGCTACAGCCATTCCATATCCTGGTACAATAATTACAGAGTCTGCGTTTTTCATTATATATGCCGCATCCTCTGCATTACCTTGTTTAACAATTTTGTCTGAGTTATCCTTACTAGCACTAGTGTCTTGCTCACCACCAAAACCTCCTAAAACAACATTAATAATGGATCTGTTCATCCCTTTACTCATTATATAACTCAATATTGCACCAGATGCTCCAACAAGAGCGCCAGTTATAATTAAGAGATTATTACTTAGGGTAAATCCTATGCCACAAGCTGCCCAACCTGAATAGGAGTTTAACATAGAAACGACAACAGGCATGTCAGCACCGCCGATAGGAATTACAACAAGAAATCCTAGTAATATTGAAACAATAACTATTGTCCAAAAGATTGTTGGAGATTGATTAATTACAAATAATACAATCAAGAAAATAATTATGAGAAAAATTAGTGCATTTACAAGATGTTGGAACTTAAATACTATTGGCTTTCCTGAAATAGTACCTTGTAATTTTCCAAAAGCTAAAACTGAACCAGAGAAAGTGATAGCACCAATAAATGTTCCAATACTCATTTCAACTAAACTAGCAGTTTTAATCGAACCAACTTTTCCAATACTAAAAGCTACGGGATCATAGAATGCAGCAGCAGCAACAAATACAGCAGCTAAACCTACTAAGCTATGAAAAGCAGCTACCAATTGAGGTAATGCAGTCATCTCAATTCTGAGAGCAATAAATGAACCTATAGCACCGCCAATAAGTATCGCGGCACCAATTTCATAATAACTAAGAACTGATTTGAACATTAGCGTTGTGAACACGGCTATAATCATACCAACGACACCAAAAATGTTACCCATTCTTGAAGATTCAGGGTGTGATAAACCTCTTAGAGCAAAGATAAATAATAACGCAGAAATCAAATATAATATCGCAACCATGTTAGAAGACATTATTCTTTTTCCTTTGTTTTTTTAGTTTTTTTCTTAAACATCGAGAGCATTCGATATGTTACTAAGAAACCTCCAAAAATATTAACTGAAGCTAATACAACACCTATTAGTCCAAAAATTTTTGAAGTATCGAAACCTTGAGGACCGGCTGCCAATATTGCCCCAACTATAATTACGCTTGATATTGCATTTGTCACACCCATCAATGGACTATGTAAAGCAGGAGTAACAGACCAAACTACATAATAGCCAATAATACAAGCTAGGAAAAATACTGTTAGTCCGATAACAAAAACTTCTGAAGAATGTGCTTCCATATTACTTAAATTGCTCCAATCTTACATCCCCGTCATGCGTTAGCAAAACAGAATTAATTATTTCATCGTCAAAATCAAAATTTATTTTTTTATTTTCTTTATCTATTAATAAACTTAAGAAGTTAAATATATTTTTAGCATACAGTGCTGAAGCATCTTTAGCCACTCTTCCAGGAACATTTCCATAACCAACAATTTTCACTCCATTGTGCTCTACTATTTCATTCATTTTACTTAAAGGGCAATTACCACCAGCTTCCACAGCCAAATCAATTACTACTGAACCTGGTATCATCGAAGAAACCATTTCTTCTGTGATTAAAACTGGAGCTTTTTTGCCAGGAATAAGAGCTGTACAAATTACTATGTCTTGTTTTGAAACTGTATCAGCTATCAATTGAGCTTGTTTTTTCTTATAATCTTCACTCATTTCCTTTGCATAACCACCGGCGGTTTCAGCATTTTCAGCTTCATCATCTTCAACCATTATGAATTTTCCACCAAGACTTTCAACTTGTTCCTTAGTTGCTGCTCTTACATCAGTGGCAGACACTACTGCACCAAGTCTTTTTGCTGTTGCAATTGCTTGTAAACCAGCTACTCCTACGCCAAGTATCATAACTTTTGCTGGATTTACTCTTCCAGCAGCAGTCATCATCATTGGAAAAGCCTTTCCAAATTGCTCCGCTGCATCAATTACACTTCTATACCCCGCTAAGTTAGCTTGGGATGATAGAACATCCATACTTTGTGCTCTACTTATTCTAGGAATTAATTCCATACAACATGATGATATTTTGTTTTTATTTAAATTAGAAAATTCAGATTTATTTTCATAAGGGTTTAAAATTCCAATAAGTAATGAATTACTTTTTAAGTTATTTATGTCATCACTGCTTGGCATTCTAACACATAAACAAACATCAGCCTTCAAGCATTCAGATCTAGTAACAATTTTTGCCCCAGCTTCTTCATAATTTGAATTTTGATATCCTGAAGATTCTCCAGCTCCATTTTCAATTATAACTTCAAAACCCAGTCTGGAAAAAAGCTTTACTGATTCAGGGGAGATAGAGACTCTTGTCTCATTGTTATCATTTTCTTTAATGGCAGATAAGAGCATGAGTTCTTATATTGATAGGTCAGCTAAATTTAAAGCTTTTTGTTGGTTTTTCATTAATTTTTTTGAGTTAAAATCTTCAATGAGCTCATGGAATATTCTGTACCAATTAACTTCAGCTTTTAAATGCATAAATACTGAACCTAGTCCTACTGCTGCTCTATCCATGAACACAAATTCTTTTGGAGGTTTGACACCACCTAGTTTTTTAAGTTCTTGATGAACTTCAGATGCAATTTGTGCTCCATATATACCACTATCACTTTCTTGTATTTTTTGAACTTTATCTTCCATTAAAGGTGAGTATAAAAATCCTGCCCATTTATTTAATACTTTTAATTTCTCTTTTGTAATATCAGTAAATCCCCATTGCTCATATGCATGAACTGCCTTTGAATTGTCTTTTTCTTGAAGAGCAAAATATAAGTCAATTACACCTTGAATGAAATTACCATTAAAAATTCTCATACAACCAAAGTCATATATATTAATACTAAGGTCTTTTTTTTGTACAGAATAATTTCCTAAATGTGGATCACCGTGAAGCACTCCGTATTCAAAGAATGGTTTGTACCACGCTTTATACATATTAGCCGCTAAAGTATTTCTTGTTTCTTTAGAAGATTTTTTGAAATTTAAAATAGGCTCGCCATCTAACCAGCTCATGGTTAGTAATCTTTTTGTAGATAATTTATCATAGGTTTTTGGGACATGAACAAAATTTATATTTGAAAATATATTTCTAAATACAGCCATTAATTTTTTTTCTCTTTCGTAATCTAGCTCTTCTTTGAGTCTGTCAGTAATTTCTTTATATACTTCATCAGTCTTAATCGCTTTATTATAAGACTGATAAATTGAAAAAATCATTTTTAATTGTGAAAGATCAGCACTAACTGCTGAAGCCATATCTGGGTATTGGAGTTTGCAGGCGACTATATCATCATTTTTTATTTTAGCTTTATGAACTTGTCCAAGAGAAGCCGCTCTAGTTGCTTCTTTATCAAACTCTATAAAATTTTTTTGCCAGTCCTGTTTTAATTCTGCAGCCATTCTTCTTTTAACAAACAACCATCCCATCGGTGGTGCATTAGACTGTAAATGCATAAGCTCTTGTGCATACTCATCAGGAAGTAAGTCAGGTATGGTTGCTGATAATTGTGCCACTTTCATCAATGGCCCTTTAATACTTCCAAGAGCAGCTCTTATTTCTGAAGCATGTTTCTCTTTATCTAACTTAACACCTAAATATCTTTGGCTTGCAAGTTTAGTGGCTAATTTTCCAACAACTCCACCAACTTTAGCGTACCTGGTAAGTTGTTTAGTTAGGGATTTTGCTTCTTTATCTTTCATCAATTTTATTCTTCTAATTGGTCAATCAGATTCTCAATAACATCAACTCCTTTTTGCCAAAAATCTTTTTTCTTGGGATTTAACCCAAAAGGTTGCAATAGTTTATCATATGTATCACTACCACCACTCTCTAACAAAGTAATGTATTTGTCTTCAAATTTAGGTAGTTTACTCTCGTAAACATTAAAAAGAGAATTAACAAGACAATCACCAAAAGCATATGCATAAACATAAAATGGTGAATGAATAAAATGAGGTATATAGCTCCAGAAATATTTATAATCGTCATTAAATTTTATTGATGGTCCTAAACTTTTCTTTTGAACATCAATCCAAATTTCACAAATCTCGTCAACACTTAATTCTTTGATTTTTCTTTGATGATGAATACGTTTTTCAAATTCAAAAAATGCAATCTGCCTCACAACAGTGTTTAGCATATCTTCGACTTTATTTGCTAAAAGCCCCTTACGTTCATTTTCTTTTGAAGTAATAGATAAAAGAGATTTAAAAGTTAACATTTCTCCAAAAACACTTGCTGTTTCAGCAAGCGTTAACGGTGTTGAAGAATTAAAATAAGTTTGTTTTCGTCCTGCTAAGTATTGATGAATGCCGTGTCCTAGTTCATGAGCAAGAGTTGCTATATCTCTTGCTTTACCCTGGTAATTAATAAGTATAAATGGATGAACTGATGGAACAGTAGAAGCAGCGAACGCACCGGGAGATTTTCCTGGAATTACTGGAGCGTGTATCCATGAATTATCAAAAAATTTATTTACAATATTTCCTGCCCTCTTATCAAAATTTGAATAAGCATCAGTTACAATTTGTCTTGCATCTTTCCAAGAATAAATACTCTGTGATTGAAAAGGAAGAGGTGCATTTCTGTCCCAATACATTAAAGATTTCTTTTTTAGCCATTTAGATTTTATTTTATAATAACGATGAGCAATTTTTGGATAATTTTCTTTTATTGTTTCAGTTAAGGCTTCTACAACTTCATCTTCAACAACATTAGATAAATTTCTTGAACTAACTGGATTTGGCAATCCTCTCCATTTATCATTTATTGATTTATCTTTTGCAAGATTATTAGTAATAGATGTAAACAAACTAATGTTATCTTTTAAAACAGCAGATACTACCTCAGCTGATTTTTTACGATTTGATTCTTTTTTATCAGAAAGAAAATTAAAAATTTCAGCACTAGATAAATTTTTTCCCTTAAAAGGAAATTTTAGTGATGCAATTGTATCATCAAATAGTCTGATCCAGGCTGATCTAGAAGTAATACTTTTTTCTTGAAGTAATTTTTCTGTTTTAACATCTAATTGATAAGGTTTGAATTTTCGAATATTTTTTATCCAGTTTTTGTAAATCTTTAGTTTTTTATCAGCATATATTTTTTTTAAATTTTTTTCAGAAATTTCATTTATCTCAAGACTAAAGAAAACAATTGAGGAGGCAATATTTGTTATTTGCTCCTGCATTTGTTGATAAAAAATTTTATTCTTTTCATTATTACCATCCTCTGCAACTAATAAATGCGCATAAGACATAATTTTATCTATTTTTATATCAATATCCTCTAATTCAATAATGGCTTTTAAGAGTTGATTAGAACTAATCTTGGTGATTTTGGATGCGTATTTTTTCTCAAATTTTTTAGTTGATATTCTGAGCTTATTTAAATCATTATTCAGCTTCTTTGCTTTTGGGGATTCATATAAATCCTTTAAATTCCAAATGGGTAGTTTACCAAGGGTATTTTTTGTTGAATTTTGATAATTTTTTTGTTTCATATTTTACTATTTCGATATAGGTCTAATATCAAAGCTTTGTAGGGAGGATAGAAAGCATGATTGTTAATTTTGACGAATTTAATAGCATACCGGGTATATTTTATCATCAAGCAAATGATCTAAAAGATCAACCATATTTATGGAAGAAAGAGAATGATAAATATGTTTCTTTAAGCTGGTCTCAAGTAAAAGAACAAGTCGAAAGTCTAGCAACATACTTAAAAGATCTGGGAATTTTAGAAGGAGATAGAGTACTAATTTTATCTGAAAATAGGCCTGAATGGCAAATCACTGATTTAGCAATAATGTCCATAGGAGCAATTTCAGTTCCTGCTTATACAACGAGTACAACCAATGATTATAAATATATTATTGAGCATTCTGGTGCTAGATGTGCCATCGTATCATCACACGAGTTAATGAAAAAAGTTCTACCTGCAATAGAAAAAATTTCACATTGTCAAAATGTAATAAAAATTAATGATGATAATGAAACTTATACTGAAGTTGTAAATATTTTATCATACAATAAAATTATAAATGACAATTTAGAAAAAAGTAAAAATTCTAATGAAATAGAAGAGTTATCAAAAAATTATAAAAGAAAAGATACAGCATGTATTATTTATACATCAGGTACTGGAGGTAATCCTAAGGGAGTTATGTTAAGTCATGGAGCCATGCTAAGAAACTGTGCTTCCTGTGATAAATTACTTGAGAGTCTTACTAGTGATTTAACAAAAGAAATTAGATATTTATCATGGTTGCCTTTATCTCATTCATATGAACATACTTTACAATTTTTAGAAATGGGACAAGGCGCACAAATCTATTACGCTGAAAGTATAGATAAATTATTAGTAAATATGGCTGAGGCAGCACCACATTTTATGACTGCTGTTCCAAGGTTTTATGACTCTTTACACACACGTATTTCACAAGGTCTAAAAAACCAAAGTAAATTGAGTCAACGCTTCTTTGCAATTACATTAAATCTAGGAAAGAAAAAATATTTTGGTGCACAGATGAGCTTCTCTGAAAGATTTATGAATGGATTGATGGATAGGATAGTAAGAAAAAAAGTTAAGAAAAGATTTGGTGGAAGTCTCAGAGCATTGATATCAGGAGGCGCAGCACTAAATTTTGAAGTTGGATTATACCTAAGCGCCCTTGGCCTTCCACTTCTTCAAGGATATGGACAAACTGAAACGGCTCCTGTTATTTCGGCAAACCCTCCTGAAAAAATTAAATTAGATACTGTTGGAAAAGTTCTTCAAGGAAATGAAGTGAAAATTTCTGAAGATGGAGAAATTTTAGCTCGTGGTGAACTAATTATGAATGGTTATTGGAATGATCCTGAGTCAACTAATAAAACTATAATCGATGGATGGGTTCATACAGGTGATATTGGTGAATTTGATGAAGAAGATTATTTAAAGATAACAGATAGGAAAAAAGATATTATTGTAAATGCTGGTGGAGATAATATTTCTCCTTCAAGAATAGAGGCAAAACTAGATATTGAACCTGAAATTGCTCAATCAATGTTATATGGGGATTTCAAAAATTACCTAGTTGCAATTTTGGTGCCTAATAAAGATTTAGCTTTAGAATGGGCAAAAGAAAATAATGTTGAGCCTGATTTAAATGAAATAATTCAAGATTCTTCATTTAATAAAAAAATGAAAGAAGTTGTAGATAAAGTCAATAAAAGCCTTTCTAGTATTGAGCAAATAAGAAAATTTATTCTCATTGATCACGAGTTTACAATTGAAAACAATATGATGACACCTTCCATGAAAGTAAGAAGGTTTAAAGTAAAAGAGATGTATGGAGAAAATTTAGAGAAACTATATTAAGTTTCTCTTTTATCGAATTTTTCTTTTTGTTCAGTAGTAATTTCAGTTTGAAATTTTGTTTTCCACTCTGAGTATGGCATACCATAGATCATTTCTCGTGCTTCATCGTATGTAATTGAAATATTTTTCTTTTCTGCAGCACTAACATACCATTTTGAAAGACAGTTTCTGCAAAAACCTGATAGATTCATTAAATCAATATTTTGTACATCTGTTCTATTTTTTAGATGATGAATCAATCTTTCTGCAATATCAGCAAGTAATTCTCTATCAAAGTTTTTGGTCATATTACGTAAATAAATTATATAAATCTTTTTTTGTGCTATATATATAAAAATTAATGAAACGTAACAGAAAAGCTAAAATTTTAGCTACGCTAGGTCCTGCATCATCAGATAAAAAAATAATAGAAGACTTATTTATTGCTGGATGTGATGTTTTTAGATTAAATTTTTCACATGGCGATTTAGAAACTCATAGAAAAAATTATGAAAATATTAGATCTCTTGAAGAAAAACATAATCATGCGTCATGCATATTAGCTGACTTACAAGGACCCAAATTAAGAGTAGGCACATTTAAGAATACAAAAGAAAATTTAGTCAAAGGTCAAAGTTTTGTATTAGATCTTTCTAGTGAGCCTGGAGATAATAATAGGGTTAACTTTCCTCATGAAGAAATTTATGATTTTTTAACACCTAATTCTATTTTATTAGTAAATGATGGAAGAATAAGATTACAAATTGTTGAACAAAAAAAAGATAGTTTAATTACAGAAGTTTTAAATGATGCTGAAATCTCAAATAACAAAGGTGTAAATATACCTGATGTAATTCTTCCTATAGACGCCCTTACCAAAAAAGATAAATCTGATCTTATGAAGGCATTAGATATGGGAGTTGATTGGGTTGCACTTTCTTTCGTGCAACAAGCAGAGGATATACACAAACTAAAAAAAATAATTAACAATAAAGCACTCGTGATGGCGAAAATTGAAAAGCCTTCAGCAGTAAAAAATATTGATGATATTATAAATGCTGCAGATGGAATTATGATAGCTAGAGGTGATTTGGGTGTTGAAATGCCAACAGAACAAGTTCCGATAGTTCAAAAAAATATTATTAAAAGATGTAGGCACTTTGGTAAGCCAGTTGTTGTTGCTACACAAATGCTTGAAAGTATGATTGAAAATCTTGTGCCAACGAGAGCTGAAGCATCTGATGTTGCTAATGCTATTTATGACGGAACAGATGCTGTAATGTTATCTGGTGAGTCTGCTATTGGCGCACATCCAATAGAAGTAGTAAGAACGATGAATAAAATAATAGAAAATGTTGAGAATGATAAAAATAATTATGATTTACAAATTACTCAAGAAAATATTGATGATGTTGATAATACAGATGCAATAACTTTAGCAGCTTACTCAATTGCAAAAAAATCAGATGCAAAAGCAATAATTACATTTTCTGTAAGTGGAAGAACAACGACAAGAATGGCTAGAGAAAGAGCACCAGTTCAAATTGTTGGTTTATCTCCAAATATTAATACTACAAGAAAAATGCAATTATACTGGGGTGTAAACTCCTGTCATACTCAAGAAGATGCTAAAAATGCACAAGATATGGTTAATATTGCATGTTCAATTGCAAAAAATAAAAAATTAGTAAAACCAGGAGATAATGTAGTTATCTCAGCTGGTGTTCCATTTGGAAGTGCTGGTACTACTAATCTGCTTAGATTAGCTGAAATAATTGCTGATAAAGATCTTACGTAAGCTTATTACAAGCTTCTTTTATTCTGTTGCACGCATCTTCTAGAATTGCATCACTAGTTGCATAAGATAATCTAAAATAAGGCGATAACCCAAATGCTGCACCATGCACTCCTGCTACACCTTGATCTTCTAAAAGGTATGTCATGAAATCTTCATCATTGGAGATATGTTTTCCATTTGGTGTCTTTTTTCCAATTATACCCTCACAATTTGGATAAACGTAAAAAGCTCCTTCTGGTTTTTGACATGTAATTCCATCAATATCATTTAATTTATTCAATACTAAATCTCTACGTATCAAAAATTTTTTATTATGCTCGTTTATAAAATCCTGAGGACCACTTATTGCTTCAACTGCAGCAGCCATTGTAATTGAAGAAGTTGATGTTGTGCTTTGTGATTGTATTTTGTTCATAGCAGCAATAATCTCTTTTGGAGCTCCACAATATCCAAGTCTCCATCCTGTCATGCAATATGATTTTGAAACACCATTAAGTGTCAAACATCTGTCTTTCAGTGAAGGTTCAATAGAAGCAAGAGTATGAAATTCTATGCCATCGTAAACAATTTTTTCATATATATCATCACACATTATAAGAACATTAGGATATTTTTTTAAGATAAGTGCTAAGTCTTCTAACTCTTTTTTTGAATAAACTGAGCCAGTCGGATTACTAGGACTATTTAACATTAACCATTTTGTTTTAGAGTTTATATTTTTTTCTAGTTGTTCTGGTGTAATCTTAAAATTTTGTGATTGAGGACACTTAACTATCACGGGCTTACCTTCTGATAATAAAACAATATCTGGATAACTAACCCAAAAAGGAGCTGTTATAATGACCTCATCTCCTGGATTAATTGTTGCCATCATAGCATTATAGATAATGTGTTTGCCTCCGACACCGCATATGATTTCATCTAATTGATAATCAATATTATTATCTTCTCTGAATTTTTTCTGAATTGCTTTTTGTAATTCTGGTGTCCCTTTACCTGGTACATATTTTGTTTTACCCTCTTCCATCGCTTTACTAGCAGCATCTCTTATATTTTTTGGTGTGTTAAAATC
>CABYHL010000024.1 GCA_902518895.1 uncultured Alphaproteobacteria bacterium
TATTAAAAAATTCAACAAACTGATTAGCAACCATTTCTGCTACAACTATTTGTGCTTCATCAGTAGAAGCAGCAATATGTGGAGTTAAAATTATATTATCTAAATTATAAAACCCACTTTCTACTAAAGGCTCATTTTTAAAAACATCTAATGCAGCGCCTTTAATTTCTTTTTTTTCAAGAGCGTTTTTAAGATCATCTTCATCGACTAAGTTACCTCTAGCGGTGTTGATAATTATGCAATTTTTTTTCATTAGTGATAAATGATTTTTATTCATAATCGGATTACCATCTTTATTGGGTTTACAGTGAAAAGAAATTATATCTGAATCTTTAATAATCTCGTCGATAGAACAAGAATTATATTCAGGATAGCTGTCTTTAATTGATTTAAAGTATGAAGAAAATATTGAAACGCGCATTCCCAATACATTAGATATTTCTGCTACTCTTTTACCTACATTACCAAAACCAACGATACCAATTTTCTTGTCTTTAATTTCATTTCCTTTTAATTTCTTTTTTTCCCAAAGACCCTTATGAGTTGTCTCATTGGCAACAGTAATTTTTCTTTGCAATGCAAAAATTAAACCAATTGTGTGTTCTGCTGTAGCATTTGTATTACCTCCTGGAGTATTCATTACGATAATGTTTTTATTTTTAGCAGCTTCCACATCAACATTATCAACTCCTGCTCCCGCTCTACCTATAATTTTTAAATTTGAAAGAGAATCAATTAAATCTTTTCGCACTTTAGTTGCAGAACGAATAATTAAACCATCATAGTTATCAATTATTTTTTTTAATTCTTCAGGAGATAAATTTGTTTTTGTATCGACTGAAATATTATTTTTTTTTAAAATTTCAGATGCAATGTTATCTAGTGAGTCTGATATTAGTACTTTAGGCATGTTTTGATTTAATTTCTGAATAAGCCCAATCAATCCAAGGTAAAACTAATTCTACATCTGAAGTTTGAACCGTGCCTCCAGCCCATATTCTAAAAGAAGGTGGTGCTTTAGGATATCCATTGCAATCAAATCCAACATTATTTTCAGAAAGTAATTTACATATATCAGCCATTACAGCTCTTTGATCACTTTCATCTTTATTAGTAAACCAATCTTCAACAATTTTAAAAGTTATTCCAGTGTTTGATATATAATTATCATCTTCAATTTCAGATAAAAAGGTCACCCAATCTCTCTCATTAATCCATTCTCTAATTTTTTGTAAAGAATTCTGGGATTTAGAAATTAATGAATTTAATCCTCCTTGAGAAGAAACCCAATTTAATGAATCAATTATATCTTCAACGCATATCATTGAAGGTGTATTAATTGTGTTTCCTTCAAAAATACCTTTTATCAATTTTTGGTTTTCAGCTAATCTAAACAATTTTGGTACTGGCCAACTAGGTGTAAAACTTTCTAATCTTTCAACAACGCGTGGAGAAATTGCTATCATTCCATGAGCAGCCTCTCCTCCAAGTATTTTTTGCCAAGACCAAGTTATAACATCGCATTTATTATAATCTATAGGCATACCAAAGATTGCCGAAGTAGCATCACAAATAGTTAGGCCTTTTCTGTCATCAGGTATCCAATCTCCATTTGGAACTTTGACACCAGATGTTGTTCCATTCCAAGTAAAAATAACGTCATTATCAAAATTGACTTTGCTTAGGTCAGGTAGTTTCCCATAATCTTCTTCATGAATATTTAAATTTTCTAATTTTAATTCGCTGATTGCATCGATTACCCAATCTTTACCAAAATTTTCCCATGCAAGAATATCGACTCCCGTTTTACCTAATAGGCACCACATAGCAGCTTCTAAAGCACCGGTATTTGATCCAGGCATGATACCCAATAAATAATCATCAGGTAATTTAAGAATATCTTTAGATTTATCTATTGCTTCTTTTAATCTTGCTTTACATTCAACAGATCTGTGAGATCTACCGGTTAAAGCATTACTCAAAACAGATATGTCCCAGCCCGGTCTTTTTGAAGTTGGTCCACTTGAAAAATTTGGATTATTAGGTTTAGTATTAGGTTTATTCATACATTTTTTTCAAACTCATAAACTACTAAGCCATCTAAAGGTTTTGGATCAAACCATGTTGATTTAGGGGGCATAGTCAAATTTTTATTCGCGACTGTAATAACATCACTTATTGAAGATGGGAAGATAGAAAATGCCACACTGTCATTATTTTCATCAACTTTTTTTTCTAAAGCTTCCAAACCATGGCATCCGGCAATAAATCTTATTCTTTCATCATTATTAACATCAGATATATTTAAATGTTTTTTAAAAATAAAATTATTTAAAATATTAATATCTAGCGTATCAACAAAATTATCAGTTTTTAATTCAGTTTTAAAAAGTAATGAATACCACTTTTTTTCGTGATACATTCCAAATTGTTTATTAGATTGAGGTTTGAAAGGATTTTTTTCTTTTTTTATTTCGAAGTTTTCAGAAAGAATGTCTAAAAATTTTTCTTCACTTAAACCATTTAAATCTTTAACAACTCTATTATAATCAAATATTTTAGCCTCATCACTTGGAAACGCCGCTATCATAAAATCTTCTTGTAAAATATTTTTATTATAATTTAATTCACCAATAATTTTCATTGCACCCATTCTATGATGTCCATCAGCAATATAAAAATTATCTACCTCATTTATAAACAAAGAAGATAGCTTTTTGATGAAAGATTCATCAGAGACACACCAAAGTTTATGAATAGATTTATCAAAACTTTCAAAATCATAATCTGGAGTATTTGATATTATAGAGGATAATAAATCTTTTATCTTATTGTTTTTTTTATATACAACATAAATGGGACCAATTTGTGTTTTTATATTTAACATTTGCTCTGCTCTTTCTCTCATCCTTGTTTCATAAATTTTTTCATGAGCTTTAATTTTTTCATCTACGAAATCTGATATTTTAGAAAGAGATAAAAAACCTAGTTGAATATGACCTTTAAATTCAATTTGATAAATGTAATAAAATAATTCTTTATCTTTTTTAATTACGTCATTTTCTTTCATTTCATTAAAATGTGATTTAGCTTCTAAGAGAGTATCTACTTCTTTTAATTGCCCAACAGGATTTAAAATTTTTAAATAATTCCAATAATTATTCTTTTTAAATATTTCTATATTTTCAATACTTAAATGATCAGTAGAGGGAGCAATTAAATTTTTTGCATCTTCGTTGTAAGGACGTGTTCCTTTAAAAGGTTTAATTTCAACCATAATAAAGAAACACCTTTAATTAAATAAAAAAAAATTTAAACTTAAATTACGCTACTTCTGGTATTTGAGAAATAGATTTACCTATTCCATCATCATCAATAACATCATCAGCCATTGATCCATTTAGATAATCATCATAAGCTGACATATCAAAATATCCATGGCCACATAAATTAAAGAGAATAGTTTTTGACTCGCCTTTTTCTTTACATTCTAAAGCTGCATCAATAGCACCTTTGATTGCATGGTTTCCTTCTGGAGCAGGAATAATTCCTTCTTGTTTTGCAAAGGTTAAACCAGCTTCAAAACAATCTTTTTGACCGTAGGCCTTTGCTCTCATCAGACCTAACTCATATAAGTGGCTTAAATGATAAGACATGCCATGGTATCTTAGTCCACCAGAATGATTAGCAGGTGGTAAGAAATCAGATCCAAGAGTATGCATTTTAATTAATGGAGTCATTTTTGCCATATCACCATGATCATAAGCATACTTACCCTTAGTAAATGAGGGACATGATGCAGGCTCGCAACCAATTATATCAATTTTTTGACCACCTCTTAACTGTTGTCCTAAAAATGGAAACATTAATCCAGAAAGATTACTGCCACCACCTGTACAACCAACAATGATATCAGGATAATCTCCAGCCATCTCCATTTGCATAATAGCTTCATTACCATTTATAGTTTGATGCATTAGAACGTGGCCTAAAACACTTCCAAGTGAGTATTTTGCTTTACCTCCACTTTTAACAGTTGCTTCTATTGCTTCTGATATAGCTATTCCCAAACTACCAGGGTTATCAGGATTTTCTGATAATAACTTGTTACCGAAGTCAGTTAAATTAGATGGACTAGCATGACAGTTAGCGCCGAACGATTGCATCATTAATTTTCTGTAAGGTTTATGATCAAAACTAACCTTAACCATGAAAACTTCTATATCTATACCAAAGATCTGACCTGCAAAAGCTAATGAACTTCCCCACTGACCTGCGCCTGTTTCAGTAAAAATTTTACTAATTCCTTCTTCTTTATTAAAAAATGCTTGCGGAACTGCAGTATTTGGTTTGTGACTTCCTGTAGGACTAACACCTTCATATTTGTAATAAATTTTAGCTGGTGTATCTAAAAACTTTTCTAACCTTCTTGCTCTAAATAAAGGAGAAGGTCTCCATTGTTTGTATACTTCTCTTACTGGTTCAGGAATTTCTATTTCTCTTTCCGTAGATACTTCTTGCATAATTAAACTCATTGGAAATAAAGGAGCAAAATCATCAGGACCGGCTGGTTGTTTAGTTCCAGGGTGCAATGGTGGTGGTGGTGGACTTGGTAAATCTGCATTAATATTATACCAAAACTTTGGTGCTTTATTTTCTTCTAGTAAGTATTTAATTGAGTCACTCATAATAAAAGTATATTGGACTATAAAAAATTAAAATTCAACCATAAATGAAATACTTTAACTTCAAAAATGTGTCTATTTTTATTGCTGCTTTATTAGTATTATACGTTTTTTACGGATATTTTACTCATTGATTTTTTTTGACCTACAAATAGACCAATAAAAACTAAAATAATTCCAACTACAGAACTAAATACTATTTGCTCAGAAAGGAATATGAATCCCCAAATTAAAGCAAAAACAGGTATTAAATAGGCAACATAAGATAAGAAAACCGGACCAGATTGTTTAACTATATGATAACGCATATGAAATGCGATAGCTGTTGGAAAAACACCTAAATAAATAATAGAAATTAAAGAAATATAATTAATATTATTTTCATAATTGATAAAATCATAAAATAAAAAAGGTAATGATATTATCGCTCCAAACAATGTAGCAAAAGTTGTAATTGAAATAGGGCTTAATTTTTTTAATTTATTATAAGCTGCAATATTTGAAATCATGTAACCAAATGCAGCTATAATCACAAATATTTTTGCTAAAGTACTAATGTAATTTTCATCTTGAAAATTAAATCTACTTATATCTAAAATAAAAATAATACCTACAAAACCGATTATAATTGATAAAAATTTAAACCAAGTAAACTTATCGTCTGAAGTTAAAACATGAGACATTAGTAATGTTATTAAGGGGCCAACAGACATTAATAAACCTGCAGTGGAAGAAGGTATGTATTGTTCAGCCCAACTAATCAGATAGAATGGTAAAAAATTTCCTGTAATTCCAATAAAAGAGAGAATTATAACTAAATCAAGATTTAATTTAGGATGTTTGTTGTAAGAATAATATAAAATAATTAAAAAAATAGAAGCAATAATTAATCTTAAAGAAGCGATGCTTGTGGGAGTAAAACTAGATAAACAGATTTTAATAACAAAAAAAGATGATCCCCAAATAGCAGCTAAAATTATAAGTAGTATTAAGTTATTTGATACTAATTTGTTTAACAAAAATTAGATTTTATTTTTTGGTTGTGGAATTTCAATATTTTCAGAAGTTTTCATAAATTCATCTCTTCTTCCATCCCAAAGATAATCTGCGTAATCAAATTCTGTAATCATTCTATCAGATCGTTCAAATGTTAAGCCGTATTTTCTACAGTAACTAGCAAACTCTTCAGCATTATCTATTGGTAAATTCTCTACAGTCCATTTTCTAGAACTTCTATCAAACTTGAAACCATTTTTTTTGAACCATTCTCTGTGATAATATGAATCCCTACCAAAAGCTGAAAAGGTTATTTTCTTCGTCATAATGATATGTGCTCATACATGAAAAACTTAGAAATAACAAATTTAATTTTTAAAATTAATTTTATTTAAAATAGTAGAAATCTTATAGTATTTATAATAAGATAATCTTATGGATCTTTACAGTAGTAGTGAAATAACAGTTCATCAATTAAATGAGCTTAAGCAAGATGACAAAAAAATTCAAATTATAGATGTAAGAGAGGATACTGAAAGAGATCATGCCTACATTAAAGGTACAATACATATGAAACTTTCAGAGATTGCTAAAAGATACACGGAATTAGATAAGAAAAAAAATATTTTTGTTATGTGTCATACAGGTACAAGAAGCCAAGCTGTATGCAAATGGCTTAAAGCACAAGGTTATAATCATTGTGTTAATGTACTTGGCGGAATAGATGCATGGGCGGCATTAATTGATAGAAATATAAGAAGATATTAAGAAATACTCTCTAAGTACAAACCAAGAAAAATAATTATTACACTAATTAAAAATAGTATTATCCTGAACAGTATTTCAATAAAAAGATTAAATCTTATTCGCTTTTTTATAATTAGTTTATATAGAGGATTACTAATTGATAGAGAAATTAAAAGTATTCCAATAATAATAATAAACCAATGCATAAAGTTAAAAAATACATAGCTGAAGATTTAAAATTTTCAAATCAAACTATCAAAGAAATGAAGATTAATTCAAAAAATTTTTATAATAATATTAAAGAGAGAAGAAGCATTCGTGAATTTTCAAAAGATAAAATCGATATAAATGTTATAAAAAATGCAATCTTATCTGCAGGATCAGCTCCAAGTGGAGCAAATCTTCAACCTTGGCATTTTGTGGTAATAAAAAATAAAACCGTTAAAAAGAAGATTAGAATAGAAGCAGAAAAAGAAGAAGAAAATTTTTATAAGTATAAAGCTCCTCAAGAGTGGCTGGATGCTTTAACTCCTTTAGGAACTGATGAAAATAAAAAATTTATTGAAAATGCACCATATTTAATAGCTATATTTGAAAAAAAATTTTCAATTTCAAAAAATAAAAAAATAAAAAATTATTATGTAAAAGAGTCTGTCGGTATAGCTACTGGCATACTAATAACTTGTTTACATTTTTCTGGCTTAGCAATGTTAACACACACACCAAGTCCAATGACATTTCTTAATAAAATTTTAAAGAGGCCTAGCAATGAAAAACCATTTGTTTTACTTATTGTTGGAAGACCAGATAAAGATGTAAAAGTTCCAAAGTTTGCAAAACAAAAGAAAAAGTTTGAGGAAATTACTTCAATTTTTTAACCAAGTTCTTCTGGTTTCATAGTTTCATAAACCTCATAAGGCATATGTATCCAAGGAGAATCTTCTAAATAATCAACATAATAGTTTGGTTTAAACGAAGATACTGACTTATAAAATAAAACTCCAGTTCTTATTGGTTCATCTATATAAAAACCATAAGTATGATTTAACCAATCAATACTTTTTTTAAGAGTAATTCCTGAATCTGCTAAATCATCTACTATTAAAACTTTTGATCCAATGTTAGGGCTTGTTTTTGCTAAATCTCTTGAAAATGTGATTGCACCTCTTTTATTTTTTACTCCCTCACCTTTATATGATTCAACAGAAAGAATTGCTAAGGGAACATCAAATATTCTTGCCATTACATCCCCTACTCTCATACCTCCTTTTGCGATGCATACAACCTGATTAAATTGCCATCCATCCTTATGAATTTGTTTTGCTAAATCTTCTGTTTTACTTCTATATTCGTCCCAACTAATGTGTAAATCAGACATAAATCTTCCTTTAAATTAAGAATTAAACCTCTCCCTTTAAAAGAGAGAGGGTTATAAGGATTTTAATTATTGTGGTACTTCGCCGTCAATACCTTGAACATAAAAGTTCATTCCAAGTAACATTCCATCAGGCGCTACTTCACCTTCAGGTACCACAAGCTCACCAGCTTGATTGTAAATTGGACCCGTGAAAGGATGGATTGTTCCATCTTTAATTCCAACTTCCATATTTACTGCTTCTTGAATTAAACTTGCTGGCATAAGTTTAGTATTATATGGTGACATTACAACCATACCTTTATCCATACCATCCCAAGTATCACCAGAAGACCAAGTGCCGTCTACAACAGCTTTTGCTCTTTCAGCATAGTAAGGGCCCCAAATATCTTCAATTGAAGTTAAATGTGCATCAGGACAAAATTCTTCTTGGTTTGAAGCTTGACCAAATGCATAAACACCCGCTTTTTGAGCAGCTTGGCAAGGAGCATATGTATCTGTATGCTGAACAATTATATCAGCTCCTTGATTAATTAATGTATTAGCTGCATCAGCTTCTTTACCTGGATCGTACCAAGTAAATACCCAAATAATTTTCATTTTGATATCTGGATTTACTTTTGAAGCCGCTAAATAAAATGCATTTATTCCTCTTACAACTTCAGGAATAGGGAATGAAGCTATATAACCAATAGTATTAGTTTCAGTCATATGGCCAGCAATATGCCCTTCAATCATTCTACCTTCGTAAAATCTAGCTGAATACGTAGCAACGTTATCTGCTTGGATGTACCCAGTAGCATGTTCAAATTTTATATCAGGAAAATCCTTAGCTACTTCATGTGTCTGATCCATATAGTTGAAAGACGTTGTAAATATTAA
The DNA here is from genome assembly GCA_902518895.1 of uncultured Alphaproteobacteria bacterium. Lineage (GTDB taxonomy): Bacteria > Pseudomonadota > Alphaproteobacteria > HIMB59 > CACPNW01. The sequence continues at coordinate 8,686 of CABYHL010000024.1, forward strand.
ATCATGTCCTGAGTCTGCTAGTTTTCGGATTGCTCTCACAGCATCTGCGTTTTCAGGAATATTTTCAAGATAAGTAGTAGTAATAGAATCACCAAGTTGGCTCTCCATATATTTTCTACCTACATCATGCATATATGTCCAACCATGATCACCTGGAGGACCTATGTATATAAATCCAACTTTTTTAGGGTCTGCATATGCCGAACCAAATGCAAATACCAAAAAAGTAGATAAAAAAGTTATTATTCTAATCATTTTAACCTCACCTGCTAATATAACGATTACTCAAATATATACTTAATATATAGAAATAGGTTTGATCAATAAATCTATATGATTATAGAAAAAAAGAAGTGGATATTTATCTGCCTTTATAAAAAGGGATAGTTAATGAAGCTGGTGCACTAAGTTTTATTCTTAATTTATTACTAGAAATTAATACTAAAACTATAATAGTTGCAACATATGGTGCCATACTGAAAAATTGACCAGGAAATCTTAAACCTAAAGCCTGAAGATTCATTTGAAGAATAGTAACACCTCCAAATATATAAGCTCCAATAAGCACTCTTTCTGGTTTCCAAGTTGCAAATACAACTAAAGCTAACGCTATCCATCCACGTCCAGCTGTCATACCTTCTTGCCACATTGGAGCATAACAAATTGAAATATATGATCCTGCAAGAGCACACAAAGAACCTCCAAACAAAATTGATAAAAATCTAATTTTAATAACGCTATATCCTAAAGCATGTGCAGAATTATGAGATTCCCCTACTGCTCTTAAAATCAAACCAGCTTTAGTTTTATAAAAAAAATAACTAACCAAAAAAACAATTAAGAAAGAAAATATAACAAAAAACCATGGTGAAAGACCATCAATTGGTGTTCCAATATATTGTTTGCCAAGCATCGAACTAAGACCTATTCCAAAAATAGTTAATGCTAATCCCGTAGCAATTTGATTTGACATTAAAAATAGAACTAGAAAAGCAAATAAACCAGACATAATAATACCAGATAAAATAGATACGAAAAAAGCTAAAAAATAACTTCCAGTTATTACTAAGATAATAAAAGCGGACACTGCTCCTACCAACATCATTCCTTCTACACCTAAATTTAATACTCCAGATTTTTCTGTCACTAACTCACCTATACCAGCAAAAACAAGAGGTGTTGTTGCAATTAAAACAATTTGCAATATTCCAAGTATTAAATCTAAATTCATAATAATTTTTTATAAGTTAATTTATAGTTAATTAGTAATTCTGCACCTAATAAATAAAATAAAACCAAACCCTGAAATATAAAACCTACTGCTGACGGTATTTGTAAAAACAATTGTGCGTCTTCAGCGCCAAGATAAGTAAGAGCGATAACTAAAGAAGCAAAAATAATGCCAATTGGGTGAAGTCTACCTAAGAAAGCAACTATAATTGCAGTAAATCCATAATTTGGAGAAATATCTCTATATAATAATCCAATTGGACCAGATACTTCGGCTAACCCTGCAACACCTGCAAAAGCACCACAAATTGCAAAAGCAAAAAAAACTAAAGTTGTTTGATTAAAACCAGCATATCTTGCAGCTTTTGGGCTATAACCAGATACTTTTAGTTGAAAGCCAAAAATAGTTTTTGAAAATATAAACCAAGATACAAAAATTAAAAATAGCGTTATAATTAATCCAAAGTGCACCCTTAAACCATCGAATAATAGTGGCATTCTTCCAGATTCACTAAATGGTCTTGATTTAGGAAAACTATAACCAAATGGATCTTTCCAAGGTCCCACTACTAAATAATCTAAAATAAATAAAGCAACATAAACTAACATTAAACTTGTTAAAATTTCATTTGTATTAAATTTTGTTTTTAAAATAGCAGGTATTAAACCCCATAACGCTCCTCCAATTGCTCCAGCAAAAATCATTAATGGCAACAACCAGAAAGCATTTGTATCATGAAATAATATTCCAATACCTCCACCAAAAATTGCACCCATGGTAAGTTGTCCTTCAGCTCCAATATTATAAATATTATTCTTAAAACAATATGAGAGACCAATTGCAATTAAGGCTAAAGGAGTTGCTTTTACAAACAATTCAGAAATACCGTAGGTTGAAGAAATAGGTGAAATAAAAAATGTATACAATGCATAAACTGGATCAAAACCAAGAAGAACAAAAATAATTGAACCTGTAATTAAAGTTAAAACTATTGATATTATAGGAACAAAAAAATTCATTAAACCCGAACTCTGTGAGCGAGAAACTATTGATGGAAATAAACTATTCATTTTTTCCACCCATCAATAATCCTAATTTTTCTATTTCTATTTCACTAGTTTTAAAAGGTTTGGATAAATTACCATCATAAATAACAGATATTTTATGAGTAATTTCAATTAACTCATCTAAATCTTGAGAAATAACAATTATAGACGTTCCATTTTGAGATAATTCTATCAAAGACTCTCTTATAGAATGCTCAGCACCGGCATCTATCCCCCAAGTTGGATGTGAAATAATTAATATTTTTGGCTTAGATGATATTTCTCTACCAATGACATATTTTTGTAAATTTCCTCCGGACAAGCTTGATGCTTTAGCATCATTACCAGGAGTAATAACTTTAAATTCATTAATTACATTATTAGCAAAATCATCAACATTATTTTTCAATATTATGCCATTTTTAATAAAATTATTTTTTGGAAATTGACTCAAAAGAATATTTTCAGACAAACTTAACTCAGGTACCGCACTATGACCCAATCTATTCTCCGGAACAAAAGAAATAGATAAATCTCTTCTTTTTTGCGGCCCATACTTTTCAATTTTTTTATTATCAAAAGTAATTGATCCAGATTTAATATTTATATTTTCTCCTGTTAAAATATCCATTAATTCTGATTGTCCATTACCAGCAACTCCAGCAATTCCATAAATTTCACCCACTCTTACTTGAAAAGAAATATTTTTAAGATCTGTTAAAAATGGATCATTAAAATCACATGAAATATTTTTTACTTCAAAGTTAACTTCGTCTTTTATATGATCATAATTAGTTTTTAAGTCATCTAATTTTTGTCCTAGCATTTTTGTTGCAAGTGTTTTTGCAGTTTGATTTGCAGTACTTGAAGTGTCTATAATTTCACCACCTCTCATAATTGTAACTGTATCACATATTGATATTACTTCTTCGAGTTTATGAGTGATATATAATATCGTACGACCTTCTTTGACGAGTGCATTTAATGTTACAAACAAACTTTCAACTTCTTGTGGTGTTAAGACTGAAGTTGGTTCATCCATAATAAGTATCTGAGGGTCTTGTAATAAAATTCTTACAATTTCTACACGTTGTTTTTCTCCAGCCGATAAAGCGGTAATTGGAGCATCTAAATCTAAGGGAAGATTATATCTTGAGCTTATATTTTCTAACTTATCTTCTAAATCTGAATAAGACATCTTTTCATCTATTCCTAAAATTAAATTTTCTTTTACTGATAAAGAATCAAATAAAGAAAAATGCTGAAATACCATTCCTATTCCTTGTTTCCTTGCTTCTGCTGGGGAATTAACTTTAAAATCCTTATTATTTAATTTAATATTTCCTTCATCTGGTTCTAAGAGACCATATAGAATTTTTACCAACGTAGATTTCCCTGCTCCATTTTCTCCTAAAATTGCATGAACTGCATTTTTTTTAATATCAAAAGTAACCTTTTTATTTGCAATTACTCTTGGAAAAGATTTTGTGATATTTTCTATATTTAATATTGTATCACTCATAATTTAATTCAAATATTTCTGATTGTTCAAAATTATAAATCTCAATATTATTATCCGCATCTTTTTTATCAATGGTAATATATTTTTCATTCTCAAGAGATATTAAAGGAAAATGCCATACTTTGGGATTAAAATTTATACCATCACCACCACTTACTTTGAATATTTCAATTAAATCAATCTTAGGTTTGTTACCTATTGGAGCAACTAAAACTAAAAAACCTGTAGCATTAAACGGAAGAAATACTTGAGAGCTAAAGGGGTGATTTTCTAACATGTTAATTTTTAATGGAAAGTTTCTTTTCTTTGCCTGAAAAATATTTAATCGAGATCTTTTGTCATCACCAATTATTTGAATATTTGCTAAATCAAAAAAACTATCGGTTGTATCTTTATTAATACTTTCATAATTTTTATTAGATGTTGTAATTAAATCACCATAATTTTTGAAATTCTCTTTACTAATATTCTTTATCTTATAGTTCACAAAAACTTTCCAATTGCCCTGATTCGTGAAATACCACCGTCAGGATAAATATTTAACTTCAAATAATTTATTTTTTTAATGTGTTTAGATGAATTAATTTTTAATGATGAATTAGGTTGAAGATTTTTATTTTTTATTAAAAATTTCCAATTTTTGCTTTCATTTATTAATTTGCTTATATTTATATTTTTTATTGAATAAAGACCTTGTACTGAGCAATGAGACGGATAATTACCTTTAAAATAATGAGTTTCAATATTAAACTTTTCAATTAAACCAGGTTTGCCAAGTTTAATTATAACCCAGTCATATCCTAATCCTCTTCTTCTTTTAGTTTCCCAACCATTGCCCATATTTTTAGATTTAAATGGAAGTAATAAATTTTCTGCCCTTCCAAAATGTTCATCACTACATGCCACAATTTTTGAACCATTAAGGATGCTAAGTAAATCAAATTTTTTATTTGGAAATTTTAATTTTGATACATCTAGATTTCCTAATAATTTTAATCTTGCAACTCCTCCATCTGGATAGATGTTCAATCTTATGAAGTTAAAAACTTTATTATTCTGTTGAGTTTTAAAACCATGAAGATAATTTGGATGAAGTTTCCTTTTTGATAAAATATTAACCCAATTAAATTTATTTTTTTCAAAATAACAAGCATCAATGCTTGCGTATTCAGGTTGATTGCCATTAAAATAGCTTGTGTCTATTTCAGCAAAATTAATTTTACCAGGAAGGCCTAATTTAATAGTAACATAATCATTTCCTTCAATTCTTTTTCTTCTTGTTTCCCATCCATCCATCCATTTCCCATTTTTATCGTAAACTCCTTCTTTAAAAATTGGCTGTTCCTCTTTAAGCAATCTGGATGCTGATCCAAAAAACTGATCAGAAAATCTATGAATTTTTGTACCTAAAACCTTACTACATAAGTTTATATAATTTTTTTGAATGTATTTCTTATTCATTAATTAATTCTGTTAATCTTAATTTTGCAATTTCTTTTACTTGTGAAATTGAAGTTTTTATTTCTAAGTTTAAATCATTATTGTCTA
>CABYHL010000025.1 GCA_902518895.1 uncultured Alphaproteobacteria bacterium
CATATAATTCGGTTTTCTTAGTCCCGCCATGAGAATAAACAAACCAATCATTATTGTGTTTTTTTGCATCAACAGCCACAACAATGCATTGGTTTCCAAAATATTCAGAAGCCTCTTTAATGATATTGGGGTTTTTAATTGCTGCAGAATTTATAGAAACTTTGTCGGCACCAGCTTTAAGTAATGCTTGTATGTTTTCTATTGATGAAATTCCGCCACCAACTGTAAGGGGGATAAAAACCTCGTTTGCAGTTTTTTTAACTACATTGATCATAGTATCTCTATTTTCTAATGATGCGCTAATATCTAAGAAACATATTTCGTCAGCCCCATTATCAGAATAGTGTTTTGCTTGTTCAACAGGATCTCCTGCATCAATTAAATTTAAAAAATTAATACCCTTTACAACTCTTCCATCTTTAACATCTAAGCATGGGATGATTCTTATTTTTACCATTTTAGTTTAAAATTTTTTGGGCTTCTACTAGATCAATCTTTCCTTCATAGAAAGATTTACCTGAAATTATTCCTTCAATGTTTTTTGTGTTTAGCTTTTTTAAATTTATTAGATCAGAGTAATTTGTTAAACCACCGGCAATTATAATTTTTTTACTAAATTTTTTAATTAAGTATATTTTTTTTATAAAATTATTTACAAAATCCAAATTTAAACCTTTAAGCATTCCATCATTTTGGATATCTGTAATTACATATCCTCTAATCTTTGAGCTAGTATAAATATCAAGAATATCTTGTATTTTTTTTCCTGAATTTTTATCCCAGCCTCTTATCATTATGTTATCTTTAAGAATATCTAATGATATATATACTTTATCCGCATAATTATTTGATAAAATTATAACTTCATTTGGTTTTTCAACTGACATTGAGCCAATAATCAAATTATTTATTCCAACATCAAAATATTTTTTTGCTAAATCTAAATTTCTAATACCACCCCCTAATTGTATTGGTATTGAAATTGATTTTCTAATATTCTTTATTGTTTCAAAATTAACATTTGATCTGCCAAAAGCAGCATCTAGATCAACCAAGTGTAGTTTTTTACAACCAATTTGTTCAAAGTAGATAGCTTGTTTTTCTGGGTCTTCATTGTAAACAGTGCTTGAGTTATCTTTACCTTTAGAAAGCCTAACGCATTTATTATCTTTTAAATCTATGGCTGGTATTATTTGCACTATAGATTTTTATAATAATAATAACCTTTTATAAAGCTTCCATTAATGTAGGCATAAAATGGATTTTCACCCCATTTAGTATAATTTTTACCAGTAAAAAGTTTTATTGCTGCATCTTGTGTTTCTCTAACAGCTAACTGCAAAGATTTTATATTGTCTTCTTTTGCAATTTGTTCAGTATGGTCAATCATTGTTTTGGCTAAACCATAACCTCTTGCCCAAGGGGCAACAAATTGTCTTCTTATGCGCGCAATATTTTTTCTAGACTCAATATTAGGAGCCTCGTAAGCTAGTTGAAGGGTTCCAGCTATAACGCCGTTAAGCCTTCCAACAATAAGTTTGATATATTTATCATTAGTTCTTTTGGTCCAATAATCTATTAAAATATCTCTTGTGGGAACTCTTAACCATCCAAAACCGCCTCCGGCTTTAATTGCTTGTTCTGTGATATTACAAAGATCTGCCAAATCTACATCTGTAAGTGTTTCAATATTATCAACTGAAATATTAATTTTTTCTTTTAGTTGTGTAGACATGTTCAAACTCCAATAAATTCTTTTAGTAAGTTTAATCCTTGGGAGGAACTTTTTTCAGGATGAAACTGCACGCCATATATATTTTCTTTTCCAACTATTGAAGCAAAATTTGTTCCATACTTAGTTTCTGCCAAAATATTGTCTTTATTGGCACAATCGAAATAATATGAGTGAACGAAATAATAGTCATTTTTATTAGAGATTAAGTTATTGTATTTTGAATTTGTTGGTGTTGCCAAGTTCCATCCCATATGAGGAAGTTTTAAATTGTTTCCTGGCAATAATTTAATGTGACCGTCTATCCAGCCCAGACCTTCATGATCTCCATTTTCTTCACTCATCTTAGCTAGCATTTGCATACCAACACATATCCCCAAAAATGGTTTCTTTTTTATTAATGCAAACTCAGAAAGCTCATCAATCAATCCATCTGTTTTTTTTAAACCATTCATGCATGTAGAAAAGGCCCCTTGACCTGGTAATACAATATGGGTTGAGTTTTTTACATCGTTTAGTTTTTTTGAAATTAAAACGTCAACCTCAATGTTATTATCTTTTGCTATTTTAATAAAAGATTTTTGTGCAGACAAAACATTGCCTGAGCCGTAATCGACAATAGTGATTTTTTTCATTAAAAATTAAAGGGTGCCTTTTGATGATGGTATGTTATCTTTTCTTCTGTTATCAATTTCGACAGCAAATCTTAAACTTTTGGCAAAAGCCTTAAAGCATGATTCGATGATATGATGATTGTTTTTTCCATACAAGTTTTCGATATGTAAATTACATTTAGATTCATTTGAAAAGGCTTTAAAAAATTCATGAAATAACTCAGTGTCCATTTCACCAATTTTTTTTAAACCAAGATTAACATTCCACACAAGCTCAGGCCTTCCACTTAAATCAATAACACATCTCGATAAACATTCATCCATAGGAACATATGAAAAACCATATCTGTTTATTCCTTTCTTATCATCCAGCGCTTTGTTTATAGCTAAAGCAATTGCGTAAGCTGTATCTTCAACTGAGTGGTGAAGATCAACATTGGTATCTCCTTCACATTTTAAACCTATGTCTATCAAGCTGTGATGAGATAATAATTCCAACATATGATCAAAAAAACCAATTTGTGTTGAAATTTTAGATTGGCCGACGCCATCTAAGTTAACCTCGCAACTTATCTTAGTTTCTTTAGTATTTCTCTCAACCTTGCCTTTTCGCATTTTTGCCTAATACCAGTGAAATATGATTTATTCTAGGTAAATTACTTGATAAAAATAATTAAATAGCCATCTTATGAATGAATGGAAAAAAACATTATTAAATCAACAACTATTGTAGGAATTAGAAAAGATAATCTTGTCGTTATTGCGGGTGATGGTCAGGCTAGTCTTGGTAATACCGTAATGAAATCAAATGTTAAAAAAATTAGAAGGCTTGGTGCTGATGAAACTGTTATCTCTGGTTTTGCAGGATCTACAGCAGATGCATTCGCTTTATTTGAAAGATTAGAAGGAAAATTAGATCAATATAAAAACCAACTTAAAAGAGCTTGTGTAGAATTAGCTAAAGATTGGAGAACAGATAGATATCTAAGAAGATTAGAAGCGATGATGATTGTAGCTGATAAGGATGTAAGCTTGTTGTTGTCTGGTACTGGAGATGTAATTGAATCTGATGATGGAATACTTGCAATAGGTTCTGGTGGTCCATACGCAAATAGTGCTGCTAAAGCATTGATGAAAAACACAAAAATGGATGCAAAAGAAATTGCTTTAGAATCACTTAATATAGCTGCGGACATTTGTATTTACACAAACCATAATATTATTTCAGAAACTATTGAGCTGTAGAATGGAATCTAGTTTTAGTCCAAGAGAAATTGTTTCAGAATTAGATAAATTTATTATTGGTCAAAATAAAGCAAAGAAGGCTGTTGCTGTTGCTTTAAGAAATAGGTGGAGAAGAAAACAACTTGATGATTCTTTAAAAGAAGAGATTGTGCCAAAAAATATTTTGATGGTTGGTCCTACAGGTTGTGGAAAGACAGAAATTTCAAGAAGACTTGCTAAATTAGCTAATGCTCCTTTTGTGAAAGTGGAGGCGACTAAGTTTACTGAGGTTGGTTATGTTGGAAGAGATGTTGAACAAATTATAAGAGACCTTGTTGAAATTAGTATTACAAAAACAAAAATACAGATGGGTCAAGAAGTAAAAGCAAAAGCAGAAAAAAATGCTGAGGAAAGGATATTGGATGTTTTAGTTTCTAAAAGCTCAACTCCTGCTACACGAGATAATTTTAGAAAAAAACTAAGATCAGGTGAATTGAATGATAATGAAGTTGAAATTCCAGTTTCAGCAAATTCGAATTTAAGCCTGCCGACTATGGATATACCAGGCATGCCGGGCTCTCAAATGGGTATGATTAATTTAGGTGATGTATTTGGTAAAGGTTTTGGAAATCAAAAAAAAATGAAAAAGATGAGTGTTAAAGATTCTCATGCTTATTTGTTAACAGAAGAAACTGAAAAACTTTTGGATAAAGACAAAATAAACACAAGAGCTCTTGAAGATGTTGAACAAAATGGGATTGTTTTTATAGATGAAATAGATAAAATCACTTCTAGGGCGGAGAGAAGTGGTGCAGATGTTTCAAGAGAGGGTGTTCAAAGAGATTTATTGCCACTAATAGAAGGAACAGCTGTTACAACTAAATATGGTGTGGTAAAAACAGACTATATTTTATTTATAGCTTCAGGTGCTTTTCATTTATCAAAACCATCAGATATGCTTCCAGAACTTCAAGGAAGATTACCAATAAGAGTTGAGCTTGATAGTTTAAGTAAAAAAGATTTTAAACTTATTCTAACAGAAACACAAAATAGTTTGATTAAACAATATCAAGGACTTCTTGGAACAGAAAAAGTGGATTTAAAATTCGAAGAAGATGGGATCGATTCAATAGCATCTTTATCAACTGAAATTAATCAAAATGTTGAAAATATAGGTGCTAGAAGATTGCACACGGTTATGGAAAAGTTATTAGAGGAGGTAAGTTATACTGCCTCAGATATTGGACCTACAGAAATTATAATTAATAAAGAATATGTTGAAAATAGCTTGGGAGAACTTATTAAAAGTCAGGACTTATCTAAGTTTATATTGTAAAGCTCATTAAAATTTTAATAACTATAAAATGAGTATTTTAAATAAAATCAAATATGAATTACTTATTTTGATTTTGCTTACCATTAGTATTTTTTTTTCATTTGATGCAGATTTTTTGTTTTATAATTATTTTCTTGATATAAATCAAAGTTTAAACGGTGTTTTTCTTAAAGAATTTTTTATAAGCATAACAAAACTAGGAAGTTCATCCTGGTATTTTGCTATTTCATTTACTGGATTTATAGTTTTCTACCTAAACAATAAGATTCAGATAATTAAATTTAAAAAATCAAATAAGATAGTCAATTTTTTTATTTCGTCTTTTTTTTATATTTTAACTGTTGGGGTTATTACACAAATTTTAAAACATATTATAGGAAGGCCGAGACCAAATTATACTGATTTTGAAAATACTTTTGAGTTTAATTTTTTTACTTTTGAGTCAAGCTTTCACTCTTTTCCTTCCGGCCACTCTTCAACAATTTTCATTGTTTGTTTTATTATGATTGCTGCTTTTCCAAAATTAAAATATTTTTTTACCTCTTAGCAACAATTGTTGCTCTAAGTAGGGTTGTTGTAGGGGCACACTTTTTTACTGATATAGTTGCGGGCGCATTATTAGCGCTTATATTATTTAAGGTTTTAAATATTTTATTTGAAAAAAAATATAATCACTATAAATTTTCAAATTTGGTTTCTGAGAAAAATTCAGAAGTTTATTATTATATTTTATTTTTGTTTATTAGTTGCCTGTTTATTACCACATCATCCTCTTTAGATTTATATATTTCTTCTTTATTTTATCTTGGAGACTCTCAGTTTCTGGTTAATACCCATTATTACATCTCAATATTTTTTAGAGAAGTGTTGCTACCTTTTATTCTTCTTTACATATTGGTTTTACCCGTTGTTGGTCGCTTCACTAAAATTGATAAGATTTTTTTTAATTATAAATTTTCTGTCAAAGAAATATTTTTATTGTGGGGGTCTCAGGTTATAATTGTATTAATATTTGTAAACCTTGTTCTAAAGAATTTTTGGGGTAGGGCGAGACCAAATGATGTATTAGAATTAGGTGGTAAAGAAATTTTTTCACCCTGGTATGAAATGAGTAACGCATGTTTAACTAATTGTTCTTTTGTTTCGGGCGATGCGTCAGTTGGATTTTCAATTATAATTTTATATTTAATTACAAAAAAAATAATTTTTTTATATGCAAGTATTATTTCTGGATTTTTGTTAGGGTTAATTCGAATAGTGGCAGGTGGTCATTTTTTAAGTGACATTTTTTTTGCTGGCTTTTTTATTGTTATTTTAAATATAATTTTATTTGAATTGTATAAAAAATACTATGCTAAATAAAATTCTACTGCCATCAGTTATTATTTTACTTTTATTAAAGATAGTTGCCTTAAATTTTACTACTTTTAATTTGTTTGGTGATGAAGCACAGTATTGGTTGTGGTCTAAAAATATTGACTTTGGTTATTTTTCAAAACCTCCTTTTTTGTCTTGGATAATAAGAGTTTATACGGAAATCTTAGGTAGTAGTTTTGTTTCATTAAAACTTCTCCCATCACTTGTTTATTTATTAATTGCTTGGAGTATTTATGATCTTTTAATTAATGCCGGATTAAATAAAAAAGACTCATTAGCAGGTTGTTTAATTTTTTTATTTATACCTGCTGTTTCTTTTTCATCTTTTATAATTAGTACCGATCTTTTTTTATTACTATTTTGGACACTTTCACTCAATCAATTAATTAAAATTAATATTGAACAAAGTTTAAAAAATTTCATATTATTAGGTATTTTTCTGGGTCTGGGGTTTCTATCAAAATATGCGGTTATATATTTTGTAATTTGTTTAATTGTCTTAATTTTACTTGATCAAAGATTTAGAAAGTTTTTTTTGGAGAATTTATCAGGCTTTGGTCTAACCTTTTTATCTATGTTTATAATTATTGTGCCAAATATTATTTGGAACTTTAATAATGATTGGATAACCCTTCAACACACTTCGGATAACGCAAATTTTGCAAATATTGAAATAAATTTTATTAGAGGTCTAGAATTTTTATTAATTCAAGTTTTAATGTTAGGCCCGTTTATAGTTTTAGGCGGATTGATTGGATTTAAAAAATGGGACTATATTCAAAAAATTTTTCTAATTTTTTCTATCCCTATAATTTTAATTGTTTTGGTAGAAGCTATTATTGTCAGAGCTAATGCGAATTGGGCTGCTCCGGCTTTAATTTCTTTGTTTTCTCTTTTGTATATTAGAATTAATAATTCTTTTTTAAAAATAGCTAATTTCATATTTAATTTTACTGTCTGTTTTGTTCTTTTTGTTATGATTGGAATAAGTTATCCCTCTAAAGTTTTTAACCGAATAAGCGGTATTAATGATTATGCTCTAAAAATTTACAACAATTCTTCAAATGGTGTCATAAAAAATATAGTGGTTTCCGATCGACTTTTATTTTCAAGCCTTAATTTTGAATTAAGAGATAAGGATATTAATTTCTATATGCCGCATAGAGAAGGAGATGAAATAACAAACCACTTTAAAATAGTGTCTCCTCTTAATAAAAATATAAAAGAAAACTTTACTTTAATTGGGAGCTCCTTAGATATTAATTATTTAGAGAATGAATATAAGGTGTTAAAAATAAATTCACCTGATCAGAAATTTACAAAAAGAAAACTTAATGTTTACGAGGTTGTGTTTGAATAAATTTCTAATATTTTTTATTATATTTGTAATTAATACGTCCTATGCAAATAATTTTAATGCAGAATACAAGGTCAGCACAACAGGAATTAAAATTGGTAATTTTAGTTGGTCATTAAATATTAATGATAATATTTATCAAACAAAAATTGATTTGAAAAATTCTGGCATTTTTTCACCTTTATATAAATTTGAGGGAAGCTATCTTTCAACTGGGGTTATTGAAAACAACATATTTAAGACTCAGAATTATAAACAGTTTTGGAAAACTAAGAAGAAAACAAAAATAGTTAGAATGTCTTTTGATGATTATTTAATTGAATTAAAACAAGAGCCTATAGAAGAAGAAATAGCTAGAGTAGACCTAGAAGAATTATATTTATATTTTGACCCAATCACCTCTTTTATAAATATTTTAAATGGAGAAAATGAGGCAAAAACAATTGATGGAAGAAGAATTTACACACTTAAACAAAATAAAAATGAGGATGGAAATATAATTTTAGAAATTGAAGACTATGTAAATATTTGGGCTGATCATAAAAGAAATGATTTAAAAAAAATTGAATTTTTCATTGGGGATGATTTGCTTCCATATGAAATTCTTATTCATTTTAAGGAAAGGGTGTTTAGGTTAGAAAGAATTTAATACTTTTTTTTTCTTAAGTAGACAAAAAGTGCTCCGTCGCCCCCATGTTCAAAACCTGCGTCTTGATATGTTAAGATATATTTCTTAAGATCGTTTTCATTTATCCAGTTTATTATTGAATTTTTAATCTTTCCATAGAAAAGTTTAGGGTTTGTGTCTTGCTCATCTTCAATTTTTTTATGAACACCTTTTCCAGTAATTATAAGCAAACATCTTTTATTCTTGTTATAATTTTTTTTCACCTCACTTACAAATTTTTCATGCGCTTCGACTAAACCGTACCCATGAAGATCAATTCTTCTATCTATATTAATTTTTCCCCGCTTAAGCTCCTTATTAACCTCACCAAATGATAATTTAAATTCTGAGCTACTAACTTTGTGTTCAGTTATTGTTTTTTTACTTGTATTTTTAGTACTAGTTTTTTTTATCTAATTTTACATTTTTTTTATAAGTTGTTTTCGCCTTAACTATGGATGTATCTTTTTTAAAAGGTTTTACACCCCTCATGTTTTTTAGAAAAAAATCTTCTTCCATTATTTTTTTGTATAGTTTTTAATTAAATTTTTTACTCTTTTGGGTGTTTGCAAATACCACAAACTATCTAACATCTCTAGTGACGCCATGAATTTTTGTTTTTTGTTTAGAAAATAAAGCATTTTTTTAAATTTAGAGACGCCCTTTGCTCCAAGTTGAAAAATCATTTCTATTAATAGCTCCTTCTCTGAAGTTGTGTGATTTTTTTTAAAAAATTTTTTTTTGTATTGTTCGTGTGCTTTTTTAAAGTCTATCTCAAACAATTCTTCAAAATATTTTTTTTTAAATTTTTTAATGTAATATTTATTTTCTTTTTCTGTAATAAGATGACCATAACCAATAGTATAAAACCCTAATTGATCTTGATAAGGCTTGTGAGAATAACCCTCATTTTTTTTAATTCGGTCTTTCAGTTCTTTAAAGGACAAATATTAAGTTTGAGTTAATATCCATATAGGACTAGAAGAATTTACTGGTTTTTCAAAAGTCCAAGTGTCTTTATTTTTAACAATAGAACCCTCATCATTATTTAACATCTGCTCACTAATAAAATTAACCGATATTGATATCGTGTTATTTTCTACTTTCGCGTCTGCGATACCTTCTACGATGAGTGAATAAAATTGTGATTCTGGATTATTTGTTTTTTCATCAATTGCTTTTTCAAAAGCAGAATAAACATCATTAGACACAAGGTTTTTAAGTGTTTTTTTATCTCCATTGTTGAAAGATGAAATTATAATTTCAAATGCTTTCTTGGCACCATCAAGAAATTCTCTGTGATTAAAATTATTTACTTTTTTATATACGGCTTCAAGCTTTGTCTCATTATCCATTAGTGATGGTATTTTTTGGACATCTTCTTGTTTTTTGGTTTCTTGAGGTTTTGGCTCTGAAATATTTTTTTGAAATCCTGTTCTTTTGCCTAGAACGCTCCTCAGTCTATAAATAATAAATCCCGCAATAGCTGCAAAAATCAGAATATCAAAAAATTGAAGATCGCCGTAAATCATTTGATTTTAATATAATAACTTTTTTAAATATTAATAGTTAAATTTTTTCCAAAGGGGTTTTTTTAGTTTTTTTAACATTTCTTTGTGAGCAAGATAGTCTTCTTTATTAACTTCTATAATTTTAGTTTTTGTTTCGTTTTTGTTGTTAATTTGAGTGTTTTTTTCTTCATTGTTTGAATTCAGCTCCATAGAAAACTGCTTACCCCCTCTTAACTCTAAATAAACTGCGGCTAAAAGTTGAGAGTCAAGCAGGGCTCCGTGGAATGATCTGTCTGATAAATCAATATTAAACCTTCTACACAAATAGTCCAGATTGGCTATTCTTGTGTTTAAAACTTCTCTTGCAAGAGAAACTGTATCAACTACAGGATTATCTAAATGAGGTAATCCTAAGATTGACAACTCATTATTTATAAAGCCTAAATCAAATGGTGCATTGTGAATTATTAATGTGTCGTTTTTCAAAAAATTTAAGAGTTCCTTATGGTTTTCTTCAAATGGTTTTTGTTTATTAAGAAAATCATCTGAAAGGCCCACAATGTTTTTTGCCCCTTCGCTTATACTTCTGTCTGGTTTGCAATAAAATTGGAGTGTGTTTCCTGTAGGAACATAGTTTTTGAGTTCAACACAACCAACTTCTATTATTCTGTCACCGACCTTATAATCAAGGCCCGTGGTTTCTGTATCAATTACTATTTCTCTCATTGTTTTAACTAAAGTTTACTTATTAGCTTATTAATCTTAATTTTATAATCCTTTAATGTCGAGTTGTTATAAATAATATAATCAGATCTCTTTCTTCTTATAACATCTGATGTTTGAGATCGAGTTATATTCTTAAATTGGTTTTCGGTCATTTTTCTCGTTTTTTTTAATCTTTTTAATCTTACTTGTTTGGACGCTATTATCGATATTACTTTGTTGAACTGTTTCTCTAAATTGTTTTCAAACAATAATGGTATATCAATAAAAATTAATTTTGTTTTTTTTTGTTTTTCTTTTTTTATAAAATCGGACCTCTTTTTTCTAACTATTTTAAATATGTATAGCTCGAGCTTTTTTCTTATCTGTTTATTTTCAAAAATAATCTTTGATATAATTTTTTTATCTATTTTTTTTTTTGAAATGGACTTAGACAAGCCTATGGTGCGTAAATAAGTAAGAAATTTTTTTTCAGGGTTTTTATATATTTTGGCCACTTGCTCATCTGAGCTGTGAATTTTAAAACCTTTTTCTTTTAATTTACTACAAAAGGTGGATTTACCCGATCCTATGCCGCCTGTTATTGCTATAGTTTTTGTCATTAAATTTTTTTATAAATAGTGTTAAGCATTTTTCCATCTACAGATGGGTTTTTACCAAACCATATTTTAAAACACGGTTTGGCCTGTTCTATCAACATTGATATTCCATAAATCTTTTTATTCTTCGGAAACTGTTTGAGAAATGAGGTTTTTTTTGGGTTGTAAACAATGTCGCTTACAATTGTGGATTTGGTAATAAGTTTTAAGTGTTTTTTCAAGATAGGGTTTATTGGTGTAGTATTAATTATTAAAAAAACTTCTTCAAGGTGTGTTTCAAGATCACTATATTTTTTTGTATACTCAGTTTTTTTTGAATATTTAATTTTTTTCTTAGATCTGTTGAAAATCAAAATATCCTTAAAACCCCTCTTCTTTAAAACATAATGAATGGCGTGTGATGCGCCTCCATAACCTAAAATAATAACTTTTCTGTTTTTGGGTTTTTTTATATTTGGTAGTGTTTTGTAATATCCTGTCCAATCAGTATTAGTTCCATTTATGGTTTTTTTATTTGTTACACAGTTTACAGCACCAATTTTTTTTGCATGAGCGTCTATTTTGCCAATATGTTTGATAATTTTTTTTTTAAATGGGATGGTTACATTTAGACCAAGCGTATCTTTTTTTTCCAAAACCTGTTTTATTTTTTTATGAAAGTTTTTTTCTGTTAGCTCTAAATATCCATAACTTGCTTTAATGTTATATTTTTTAAACCAATAGTTAAATATTGTTGGTGAAAGACTTTTAGATACCTTGTTCCCAACTACGTAAAGTTTTTTCATTTTTTTGAATATAAATAATCTATCAAATTAAATAAAGGCAATCCCATAACATTAAAATAATCTCCTTTTATGCTCTCAATAATATTGGGCCCCAAGCTCTCTATTTGATAACACCCAACAGAACTTAGTA
>CABYHL010000026.1 GCA_902518895.1 uncultured Alphaproteobacteria bacterium
TTTTTCATTATCAAAATTTTGTTTAATAATTTCAATGTACCAATCACAATAAGTATGCCATACGAAATGATAAATTTTATTGGCTATTTCATGAAACAAATACTTTTTAGTTAATTGATCAAGTTGAGTGTTCAAATCATTCAATTCTTTAATTATCCATTTGTTTGCATCAAAAATAATTGAATCAATTGAAATATCATCTATAAAAATTGAATTATTTAATTGTAAAAATTTTCCAGCATTCCAAATTTTATTTGTGAATGATTTATATCCTTTAACTCTAGCTTCAGATAATTTTACATCTCGTCCAGGATTTAATAGTGCTGTTAGTGTAAATCTTAATGTATCAGCGCCATATTTATCTAATAACTCTAAAGGATCAATTATATTTCCTTTTGATTTAGACATTTTTTGTCCTTTTTCATCACGTATTAAAGGATGAATATAAATATCTTTAAATGGAGTTTCCTTCATGAAATAGGAACCCATCATCATCATCCGCGCAACCCAAAAAAATATGATATCAAAACCAGTAACCAAAACGTTACTAGGATAAAATTTATCTAATTCATACGTTTTATTTGGCCAATCCAAAGTAGAGAATGTCCATAGAGCAGAAGAAAACCAAGTATCTAGAACGTCTTCATCTTGTCTAAGCTCAACATCCTTTCCATAAAATTCTTTTGCTTGAAGTTGTGCACCTTCTAGAGTTTCACTAACAAAATATTTATTATCAGGACCATACCATGCAGGAATTTGATGTCCCCACCATAACTGTCTTGAAATACACCAAGGTTGAATATTTTCCATCCAATTATAAAATGTATTTTCCCATTGTTTGGGAATAAATTTAGAACTATTATCTTTAACAGCTGATATTGGATCAACTGATAATTTTTTTGCATCACAAAACCATTGGTCTGTCAGCCATGGTTCAATAACAACACCTGATCTATCACCATATGGTATGACCATTTGCTGTTTTTCTTCTTTAATTAATAAATTCATTTCATCTAATTTTTTTAAAATTAGTTTTCTTGCTTCAAATCGATCTAAATTTTGAAATTCTTCAGGCACATTTGAATTCAGATTAGCATTTTCATCAAAAATATTAATAAATTCTAAATCATGTCTCTTCCCTACCTCAAAATCATTAAAGTCATGTGCAGGTGTAATTTTAACAGCTCCAGAACCTTTTTCAGGATCTGCATATTCATCAGCAATGATTGGTATTTTCTTATTTGAAATTGGTAAGTTACAAAATTTGCCAATTAGATTTTTATATTTTTCATCATATGGATGAACGGCAACTGCAGTATCACCTAACATTGTCTCAGGTCTTGTTGTTGCAACAATGATATGATTATTTTCATCTATAGGATATTTAATATGCCATAAACTTCCTTCAGCATCTCTTTGCTCTACTTCTAGATCAGAAATAGCTGTTAAAAGTTTTGGGTCCCAATTTACCAATCTCTTATCTTTATAAATAATTCCATCATTAAATAAATTAACAAAAACTTTCTTAACTGCATTAGAAAGTCCTTCATCCATAGTAAATCTTTCTCTTGACCAATCTGCAGAAGCACCGAGTCTTCTTAATTGATTACTTATCTGACCACCTGACTCTTTTTTCCATTCCCAAATTTTTTCAATAAACTTTTCTCTACCTAGAGATCGACGATCTAGGTTTGACTTACTTAATTTTCTTTCAACTACCATCTGAGTAGCTATTCCTGCATGATCTGTCCCTGCTTGCCACAATACTTCCATGCCCTTCATTCTATGGTATCTGATTAATATATCTTGAATTGTGAAGGTTAAAGCATGACCCATATGTAAGCTGCCTGTAACATTAGGTGGTGGCATCATTATAGAATAAGGTTCTCCTCCTTTTTGTGGTTTAAAACAATCTGATTGCTCCCATTGCGAATAAAGATTTTTTTCATCTTTTAAAAAATCAAAAAATTTATCAAGCTGCATCGTAACTATTTTGAATCGAAATAATTTTTTAGTAGCTTTGGGATTTTCTCATCAAGTATTTTTTCAATTTTATTTTCTACAAGATAGGAAAGTTTTTGGTCTATAATATCATTGATTTCACTATTTATATTCTCGTCTTTTTGAAGTAATTTTATTGTGCCATCACGATTAACCTTTTGATTAAGTATTAAAATATTAGATGAAGAATGTTTATTTGAATCGTTTTTTTCATCTTCAAGAGCTCTTCGTATAACTTCTAGAGATTCATTGATAGAATTGTTTGTATTCATATATGTACTATAAATGTTTAATTAAATTAATAAAACTTTAATTATAACTAGGAAGATACTCCTCAAATAATTTAATCAGTGAACCATCTAAAGCTAGTAAATTAAAATAATTAATCAGATAATTTTTATTTGCATTAAAATATTCGACATTTACGTTTAAAAGATTAGTCTCTGCTTCTATTAAATCAGTGATAGATTTTGTCCCAAGATTATATTCCTCTTGAGTACTTTCTAGCAGAGTATTCGCATACTCTATAGTTAATAAAGATGTATTTAAATTTGATTTACTAACTAGATAGTTTTTATAGTAGTTTGATACCTCAATATTTATACTTTCTTTAAGATCCTCAAACTCAATTTCAGTTTGTAAAATTTGAGAATTTATTTTTCTAATATCTGATTTGTCGATATTTTGTTGAAATATAGGAATTGTTAAAGTTAAACCTATTGATGCATTAGTATTTTCACTTCCAGCATCAATTCTTGAACCATCCGAATACTCTGTTGAAGCTGTTATATCCAAGGTAGGTCTGTTAGAACCTTTTTCTTTAGAGAGATCAAGTTCTTTAATTTTAATATTATTTTGAGCAATTAAAATATTAAAATTATTCTTATAAACTCCAGAAAGTATATTATCAAAATTCAAATCATCTTCTATATTTACATAATCTTCTAAGTTAATAGCTTCTTTACCAACAATTGATTTAAATGTTTTTAAACTGACTTTGTAATTTTGTTCAGCAGAAAAAAGATTTGTTTCTGCAATTGAAAAAGCACTCTCAGCATTTTTTAGTTCAGTTATAGTTGCTGATCCTAATTCATATTTTAATTTTACTTCTTCTAAAAATCTTGAAACAGAATCAAAGTTCTTTTTAGAAGCATCTAATGATTTTTCATAATTTATGACTGTTAAATAACCTTCTACAGCTGTAAGCGATAAATCTTGAACTGTTTTATAAAAGTTTATAACTGCATTTTCGTAAATAATTTTTGATCTTTCTATTTCTAAACTTTTTTCACCACCATCATACAAATTTTGAGTAATACTAATTTTATATTTATCTGTAAAAGTCTCTGGTGTTGTTGATACACCAGCTGCTGATGTTGTATCACTACTACTATATGTACCAGAAATTGTGCCAGTAACTGTTGGAAGTTTTTTGCCTATAGCTACTTCAATAGTTTCTTTGCTTTCATTCAGTTTTTCAAAAGCAATCTTAACTTTCAAATTATTTGCAATCGTACTTTTTACAGAATCATCAATAGATAGAGCAAATATAGATTTAGAAAAAATAAGTAATAACAATAATATAAATAATCTCATTTAAAATTTAAAATCCTCTTGTTTTTCTTGAATTTGATAACTACTCATTACATCAAATAAATACTCAGATGAATACAAATCTTCATTTCTTATAATTTTATAAGCTTTACCCAAATTATCGTATATTTTTTTTATATATATTAACCTCCCTCCATTCATTGTTAGTTGATTCTTTAACTTATCAGTTATTTTAAATATAGGTCCATCAATTATAATTAAGCTAAATGGAGCTTTATCAGATAATCCATCTAATAAATTATGATTAAATAAACTAATATTAGTATTATCAGTATTGTTAATATTATGTTCTAATAATTTAAATAGTTCTCTATTTTCTTCTACAACATGAAGTTCTTTACATAGTGAGCTAATTAGAGCAGAAAAGTAGCCCGTTAAACCACCTATATGTAATACCTTATCATTAGGTAAAATTTTCGAATATTTTATAATTTGAGCTAGGTGTAAATTTTTAAGATATCCTCTTTTCTCAGTTATATCTAAATTATTATCTAGGTAACAATTCTTACCTAAGCTGACATCCAAATAATTTTCTTTAGGAGTATTTTCAAATATTTGTAAGATATTTTCTTCATTAATTTTGTTTGGTCTTAATTGATTAACAACCATATTTTTTCTTGCAATTTCAAATGTTTCACTCATTTCTTAAAGGATGCTTTATATAAACCTATTATATAATCAATTATTTAAATTATATTATTAATCTTTAGAATTTTTTTTCATTAATTGACTAGAAATAATATAGTGATAATTGTCATTTTTTTTTAGGCTCGGTGGCAGAGTGGTGATGTAGGGGCCTGCAAAGCCTTGCACAGCGGTTCGATTCCGCTCCGAGCCTCCAAATTTTTCTTGTTTTTTAATTTTTTTTTATTATCAACAAAATTGTGTTCCTCGGTAGCTCAGTGGTAGAGCAATCGGCTGTTAACCGATCGGTCGCTGGTTCGAGCCCGGCCCGGGGAGCCATTTTATCTAAGCCTTAACTTCCACCAATTCTTCAAAACGTGTTGTGTAACATGGGGATACGTTTTCTCTTTTCATCTTCCATATTTTTTCTATACCTTCAGAGGCTATCTTTAACGTTGAACTTCCATATCTAGAATTAATATTATCAATAGTATTCATTATTCTATCTGATGTATCACGGTCATAATCAAGCAATCCTCTAGTTACATTGTGCCTGCTAAGACCACATAATATAATTCCAGCTTTTTTATAACGAAATCCTGGTCGATATATTTTTCTAATTCCTTCAAGAGCTCTTTTAACAATTTTTATGCTATTATTTGTTGGAAAAGGTAAATGTAGCTTTATTGAATTTGAATATTGTTTCTCTCTTCTATTAAAATGGTTTGTCAAAACAAAAATACTCATCGACTCAGCGACTAACCCCTCTTCCCTTATCTTCTCTGATACTCTTGCTCCATAAGTTGATATTGATTCCTCCAAGTCAAATAATTTTTCTATTGGCTGACTAAATGATCTTGAAACACAACAACTTTGTTTATCACTTGGAACCAAATCAAGCTCTAAACACGATACACTATTTAATTCTAGGTATGTCTTCTCTCCCACTACACCCATATTTTTTCTTATCCATCCTCTGTCTATTTGTGAAAATTGATAAGCATTATGAATATTATATTTTTTCAGGAAAAGAGATAATCTTCTTCCAATGCCCCATACTTCTTCAATGGGTGTTAATTCTAATGCTTTTTTTATTTCTATTTTATTTTTTAGTATGCACACACCTTTATAATCTGGTTGTTTTTTTGCTAAATGATTAGCTATTTTTGATAGTGTTTTTGTTGGGCCCACTCCAATACTAACTGGAATACCAACCCACCTCTTAATTGTTTGTCTAATATGTCTGCAATAAGTGTTTAATTCATAGTTCTCAAAACCATTTAAACCAAGAAATGCTTCATCTATAGAGTAGATTTCTACCTCTGAAGAGAAACTTGATAAAGTCTCCATTACTCTCTGAGAAAT
The DNA here is from genome assembly GCA_902518895.1 of uncultured Alphaproteobacteria bacterium. Lineage (GTDB taxonomy): Bacteria > Pseudomonadota > Alphaproteobacteria > HIMB59 > CACPNW01. Next base: position 5,605 of record CABYHL010000026.1, read on the forward strand.
ATCACCATACAAAGAATAATTAGATGAAAAAACTTTAACATCATTTTTATCAATAATATTTTTTGCTTTAAAATAAGGTTCACCCATTTTTATCCCTAATTTTTTTGCTTCTTTTGATCGTGCAATAATACAACCATCATTATTGGAAAGTACGACAATTGGTTTTCCTATAAGTTTTGGATTAAATATTCTTTCACATGACGCATAAAAATTATTGCAATCTATCAATGCTATAGATTGATTTACTGAGTTATGATTTCTATTAAGTAGTTTTGTGTATGACATATGTCACTACCCCCCATATAAAACACTCCATTTCTTCTTTAACTTGAATACTAGGATACTCACTATTGGCAGAAATTAAAAATAGTGACTGATCTTTCTTTTTCAGTTTTTTAACTGTTAGGTCACCAAAGATGGAGGCTATCACAATATTGTCGTTACGAGGTGTAATACTTCTATCAACAATAAGTAAATCACCTGATAATATGCCTGCATCGGTCATAGAAGGGCCATTAGCTTTAACGATATAGGTTGCTGTTGGACGTTGAACCAAATATTCATTAAGATCAAGTTTGTTTTCCATATAATCAGTAGCTGGAGATGGAAAACCTGCAGATACTGTATCAAGAAAATAAGGTGTTATTTGATCTCCTTTGGATTCAGCTTTAAATATTAAGTTTTCTATTTTTTTAGACATAATATTAGAAAAAATATTTAAATAATTGATAAATAGTAATTATATTATTTATAAAATTATTTGTTCTACTTTTGTTCTAATTTATTCAGAATGGCAAAAAAGTCAATATAATATTTTTAAAATACTGTTAAAAAACGGTATGACAAAATTATTCGAAGATGATGCATACCTTAAAGAATTTAAAGCAAGAATTATAGGTATTGTGAAAGAAGAAAATCGTATTGAGTTAGATAAGACGGCATTTTATGCAAAAAGTGGTGGTCAACCTGGGGACACAGGAGCAATAGAAGCTGAAACTATAAAAATACAAGTTTTAGATACTATTAAAGAAAATAATAAAATAATAAATATTGTAGATGATCTCAGCGATCTAGAAGAGAATGTTAATATAATCGGAAAAATAAATTGGGATTTAAGATACAAGCATATGAGAATGCATACTGCACTGCACTTGTTGTGTTCTATAGTCCCTTTAGGAGTAACTGGCGGTCAAATTGGTTATGAAAAAAGTCGATTAGATTTTAATGATCCAAATAAACAAATAAATAAAGAAGAATTGGAAGAAAAAATAAATTTGTTGGTTGAAGATAATCATACTGTTACTAGTGAGGTAATTGAAAGTAGTATATTGGAAGAAAAACCTGAGCTAGTCAGAACTATGTCAGTAAAACCTCCACAAGTAGATGGTAAAATAAGATTAATTAGAATTGGTGATATTGATTTACAACCTTGTGGTGGCACACATGTAAAATCAACTAATGAGATTGGTAAAATTAAAATCGGCAAAATAGAAAACAAAGGTAAAATGAATAGAAGAGTTAATTTATTGTTATCTTCTTAAATTACTGATGAAGAATCTGACTTAAAAATAACTTTGTACGATCACTCTCTGGATTATTAAAAAACTTATCTGGGCTAGCTTCCTCAACAATTTTACCTTCATCCATAAACACCATTCTATCAGCAACTGTTTTAGCAAAACCCATTTCATGCGTAACAACAATCATAGTCATTCCACCGTTTGCCAAATCAACCATAACATCTAAAACTTCTTTAATCATTTCAGGATCTAGAGCTGAAGTTGGTTCATCAAAAAGCATGATGTTTGGATTCATTGCAAGAGATCTAGCAATTGCTACCCTTTGTTGTTGACCACCAGATAATTGACCAGGATATTTGTTAGCCTGTTCAGGAATTTTTACTATTTCTAACTGCCTCATAGCAAGTTCCTCTGCTTCTGCCTTTGGCATTTTTTTAACCCAAATTGGAGCAAGTGTTATATTTTCTTTTACAGATAAATGAGGAAATAAATTAAATTGTTGGAAAACCATTCCAACTTCTTTCCTAACATTATCAATATTTTTTAAATTTCCAGTTAACTCAATTCCATCAACGACAATTGAGCCTTCTTGATGTTCTTCCAATCTATTAATACATCTGATCATTGTAGATTTACCAGAACCAGAAGGGCCACAAACTACGATTCTTTCTTTCTTCTTAACTTCAAGATTTACATCTTGTAATACATGAAAATCTCCAAACCATTTGTTAACATTTTTTAATGAAATTATTGATTCTTCACTCATTTTAATCAGCCCCCATATTAATACCTGTTTTTAATTTCTTTTCCAAATACAAACTGTATCTAGACATTCCAAATGTGAATATAAAAAATACCAAACTAACAAAAAAGTAAATTTCATAGGATAAGCCTAACCAATTAGTATCTGCTAAAGTACCTCTTCCAATACCTAATAAATCTAATATTCCTACAATTATAACTAAAGTTGTGTCCTTAAATAAACCTATAGATGTGTTGACAATTGGGGGTATAGAAATTCTAATAGCTTGAGGAAGAATAATTAATAAATTCATTCTCCAATAAGACATCCCTAATGATTTAGCAGCTTCATATTGACCAGGAGGTATTGCTTGTAGCCCTCCTCGTATAACTTCTGCCATATAAGCTGATTGGAATAATGTAACAGCTACTAGAACTCTTACTAAACCATCCATATCTATTCCTTCTGGTAAAAATAAAGGTAGCATTACCATTCCAAAAAATAACAAAGTAATTAGGGGAACCCCTCTGATAAATTCAATAAACAATGTACACATCATGCTTATAACTGGTAATTTAGATCTTCTACCTAATGCAAGCATAATCCCAATAGGAAAAGCTAAAGCTATTCCAGTACAGCCTAGGACGAGTGTTACTAGAAGACCTCCCCATTTGTTAGTAGAGACTTCAGTAAAACCTAATCCACCATTAAGTAAAAAATAAGCAATAACAGGAAAAATATATGTAAAATATAAGAAGTACTTTCTATATGGAAGTTTTGCATACAAAAGAGGTAGCAATGCTAATGCTAACATTGCATAAGCTATATTTACTCTCCAAACTTCAACCTTTGGATAAAATCCATAAATAAATTGATAAAACCTTACATATATAACAGCCCAACAAGCTCCACCATTTTCAGGATCTAAATTTCGTGAACACATTTCTTGGTTAGTAATTTGCTCACCAAGATAATTATATTTGAAGTCAGCTGAAAATATTGTCCAATCTAAAATCCAAGGAATAAATTGATACAAACAATAAATAACAAATAAAGTTATTAATGAGTTTGTCCAATTGAAGAATAAATTTATTCGTAACCAACCAATAATACCTGTTGTTGCTACTGGTGGTTTTCTAACTTCATTCATTTGGTTCATTACTTTTCCTTAAATTGTATACTTCTATTATAAATGTTCATAAAGAAAGATATTGTCAGACTAATTGACAAATAAGTTGCCATAACAATTGCCATACATTCAATAGCTTGACCAGTTTGATTCAAACTTATTCCTCCAAAACCGTGAACAAGGTCTGCATATCCGACAGCAATTCCTAAAGAAGAATTTTTAGTTAAGTTTAGATACTGACTTGTTAATGGAGGGACAATCACTCTAAGAGCTTGGGGTATAATGATTAGTCTCATTATCCATGTTTGTTTTAAGCCTATAGCAGCAGATGCCTCTCTTTGTCCTTTTGAGACAGACATTATACCTGCTCTAACAATTTCAGAAATGAAGGCTGCAGTGTAAATTGATAATGCTAAAAACATTGCTATAAATTCAGGTCTAATAACTAAACCGCCTTTAAAGTTAAAACCTTTTAATTCTGGATGCTCAAAAGACAAAGGTGAACCAAGAATAAAAAATAGAATTAATGGAATAATGAATATTAATCCGATTGAACTTGAGAATACTGGGAATTGTTGACCAGTCTTATCTTGTCTTTTTTTTGCCCATCTATTTATTAAGAAACTTGAAATTAAAGCCAATACAATTGCAATTAATACATATGAAAATCCACTTTCAAATATTGGTCTTGGAGAATACAATCCTCTGTTTGAAATATAAAATACATCAAGAACTTGTAATGATTGCTTAACACGAGGAAGTTGAATTAAAATACTATACCATAAAATTATTTGAAGAAGTAAAGGTACATTTCTTGAAAATTCAACGTAAATATAAACTAGTCGACTTAATAACCAATTTGAAGATAGTCTTACTATGCCCAATATAAAACCTAAAATGGTAGCTGCTATACAACCTGTAATTGATACCAAAAGAGTATTTAAGACTCCAACAAAATAAACTTTTAAATGTGTATCGGTTGATTTAAATTCTAAGAAGGGTGAAAAACTTATATCAAAGCCAGCTGGATTTTGAAGAAAACTCCAACCAGTTGCAATATTTCTTTTTTCTAAGTTGTAAGAGGTTGTGCTTATTACAAAGAACAAACCCAACGCAAATAAACCTACAACTAAAGTTTGAAAAAAAATGGATCTAAATTTTTCATCAGAAAAGAAGCCTAAGTTAGATCGCATGCTATTATATACAAAAAAAACGGGGGGTTTAAAACCCCCCGTTTTAAATTTAATTAAGATTTATCTGAATGGAGGTGCGTATAAAATACCACCTTGAGTCCATAGAGCATTTAAACCTCTTGCAATTTCTAGAGGTGTGTCTGGACCTACGTTTGCTTCGTATGATTCAGAGTAGTTACCAATTTGTTTGATAATTTGGTAAGCCCAATCGTTACTTAGCTCAAGCATTTCTCCATAGTTACCTTCAACACCAAGAAGTCTTAGTACTTCAGGAACATTAGAGCTCAATTGAGCATCAACGTTTTCAGATGTAATACCTAGTTCTTCAGCAATAATCATTGCATTTAAAGACCAACGAACTACGTCACCCCACTGGTGATCACCATGTCTTACAAGTGGACCAAGTGGTTCTTTTGAAATAATTTCTGGTAATACAACCCATTTATCTGGATTAGAAGCAGCAGCTCTTGTTGAAGAAAGACCTGAAGCGTCAGTTGTGTATACGTCACATCTTCCAGCAAATAAGTTTTCTTTACCTTCATCATTAGTTTCAATTGGAAGTGCTTCGTAGCTAATTCCATTTAATCTAAAGAAGTCAGCAAGGTTTAACTCTGTAGTAGTACCAGTTTGGATACATACAGTAGCACCATCAAGCTCAGTTGCACTTGATACACCAAGAGCAGATGGAACCATGAAACCTTGTCCATCGTAGAAGTTTACACCTACGAACTCAAAACCAAGATTAACATCACGGCTAATTGTCCAAGTTGTATTTCTCGCTAACATATCAACTTCACCTGAAGCTAATGTTGGAAAACGAGATTTACCTGTAGTAGTAATAAATTCTACTTTTGAACGGTCTCCAAAAACAGCTACAGCAACTGCACGACACATATCTGCATCTAGACCAGCCCATTCACCGCTATCATCTGGAGCAGCAAAACCAGCAAGACCAGTTGTTACTCCACATTTTAGAAAACCTCTATTTTTAACATCATCAAGAGT
>CABYHL010000027.1 GCA_902518895.1 uncultured Alphaproteobacteria bacterium
ACGCTTATTCGGAAAGTTTGCTGAAAATTTTCAAAATTTAAAAAAATATTTTTTAGGTTATTAAAAAGTATTAATATAGAAAAAGGTAACAAGAATAGACAATTTATCAAAACTATCACAAAATATTTAAAAAATTGCACATATCTTAATTCGCCTAATATAATAAAATAACCAAGACTAAATATAATTGGAGAAATAATTATTATTGAAGAGCTTATTAAAAAAATTGATTGCTGAAAAATCAAATTTTTATAATTTATTACAAGTATAGATGAAATTATAAACCCAGATATACTAACAATTATTCCTGTAGTAACTGAAATAATAAGAGAGTTAAAAAAAGATCCTAAAAATTTTTCATTAATTAAAGATAAATATATACCATTATTTATAAAATGATAAATTACAGAAATTATTGGAGAAAAAAGAAATATCGAAAAAAATACAATTATTAAAAAATCTATAATTTTTATAGCCTTGTATTCTTTATGAGGATGAATAAAATTAATTTGATCTATTTCAAAAAAATTTGAACCTTTTAATTTGTAAAAACCAATAAATAAAAAAAATAAACAAATAAAAATTTGTAAAAAACTGAGTAATATTGCTTTATTAAAATTTAGTTCAAAAAGTGCATATTGATAAATTGCCACCTCAATTGTAGAATACATAGGTCCACCACCTAACGCCATTACTATTGCAAAACTTAAAAAACAAAGAGAGAATATTATTGAGAACACAGTAAAAAAATTTTGTCTTATATAAGGCATCTCTAATTTTAGAAGATTGCCAAAAAAAGTAATGTTTAGAGAGCTAGATATTTCATAATATTTTAAAGGAATACTATTTAAGGATTGAAAAAATAATCTGGTAGCAAATGGTGTATTTAGAAGTATATGGGCAATTAAAATTGCTTTTATTCCAAAAATTGTCTCTATCGATAAATTCTCGTACAAATTAAAATATGAGTTATAAAAACCATTATTTCCAAAGAGTTTAATTACTGCAAACACTATTAAGATTGTTGGTATTACAAAGCAAAAACCACAAAGAGAAATGATAAATTTAATAATTTTTAAATTCTTATGTCTATTTAATGCTAATGCGAATGGAATAGCTAAAAAACAACTTAATAGTGCTGAAAGAAAAGCTTGATAGAGTGAGAAATAAATTAGACGATGTGTATAAGAATTTTGAAAAAAATTATAAATTACCTCTAAATCAAAGTTAATTTTTGAAAAAATACCTACAAAAGGCAATAGAATTATTAATCCAAAAAAAAATAATACTGAATAATTATATTTATAATACAATTTATTTACGAGGCATTAAGCCACTCATCAATCCATTTTTCTTTATTCTTATTAATTTCTTTTGGATCCATTTGAATAAAGTTAGGAACATTTAGTTTATCAAATGCCTCAGGTAAATCTTTTATATTTGTAACAGGATACATAATATTTGTTGATGGTATGACTGATTGAAATTCTTTTGATAACATAAAGTTAAGAAATTTATTTGCTAAATCTTTATTTTGTGAATTATTTAAAATGCCTGCAAATTCAATTGTTATATAATTTCCCTCTTCAAAAGTTGTAGCAAGAATATCATACCTTTCTTCAAACATTATATGTGCGGCTGGAGATGTAGTATAACTTAATACCATGTCAGCTTCTCCTGCCATAAAAAAATTATAATATGCATCTGTCCATCCTTTGGTAACTGAAATAATTTTTTTATTCAATTTTTTCCATTCATCTCCAGCTTGATCTCCATATAATGCTTTCATCCAAGTTAATAACCCTAAACCAGGGGTAGAGGTTCTCGGGTCTTGAATTACAATTCTAGCATTAGTAGAATTAATCAACTCATCCATTGATTTTGGAGGTGTCGCTAAATTTGCTTCATTATACACAAAAGAAAAGTATCCATAATTATATGGAACAAATTTGTTACTTTCCCATTTTAATGGTAAATTAATTAAGTTGTTTATGTCATTGATATTATGAGTTGTAAAAAGCTCAGATTGTTCGGCTAAATCAAATAAATTCATATCAAGACCTAAAACTATATCTGCCTTTGAAGTATCACCTTCTAAAATAACTTTATTCAACAATGTTGCTGCACTGTCTACAGCAACAAATTCTACATCTGCATTATGTTTTTCTTCAAATATTTTTTCAATTATGGGTCCTGGACCCCATTCTGATACAAAAGAGTCGTATGTATAAATAGTTAGTTTTTCTGCATAGATTGAGAAAGAAATAAATAAGGTAGTTAAAAAAAATAGTATTGTTTTCATGTTTCCTCCGCTGGCATTATCCAGATCAGGTTAATAGGGTATAAATCTCAGCATTTAAGCACCCCTAATGTAATTATAATAAATATTATTTTAGAAAACAAACATAAAAGATTGTTTTTAGGTTATTTATGAATATAACAAATTTTTTCGGGGAGTAGCGCAGCCTGGTAGCGCACCTGGTTTGGGACCAGGGGGTCGAAGGTTCGAATCCTTTCTCCCCGACCATTATTTAATTTTCTTCTTTAAAATTATCATATTTGCTTTAGTAAAAAATAAATGGATTTGAAACTAATATATGGCAACATGAGAGCTCTTTGTGAGGCTCCCCAGATGATGCTTCATTACGCAGATATTCCGTATGAATATAAAATGGTATGGGATCATTATGGAAGTAGCTGGGCAGAAGTTAAAAAAGATATTATTTTTAATAGATTACCTATTTTAATAATAAATGAAGATAAATATCTTTGGCAAAGCAATACAATTATTCGATATCTCTCTAATTTAACAAAAACAAAACCCACCGATGAATTTCAATTAGCGTACTGTGATGCTGTTTTTGAATCAACTCATGAAATGTTTTCTCCTTTGAACCCAACTATAAATATGACTTTTGGTGAAAAATATAATTCTAATAAAAAGAAACTTTTAGAAGATATTTTACCAAATTCTTTAAATAATTTTGAAAAACTTTTACAAAATAGTTCAGGTAATTTTTTTATAGGAAATGATCCATTTTACTGTGATTTTAATGCTTATCATCATTTTTCAATGTGCTTAATATTAGATAAAAATATTTTCTCAAATTTTCCAAATTTAAAAAAATTTATCAATAATTTTGAAAAACTTAATAATATTAAAAATTATTTAGATGGTAGACCAGAGTTGGTAGAACTAGGAAAGTCACCTCATTTTCTTATTGATGGAAAAAAAATTCCTACAGGTTTAAACCCAAATAAAAAGTATTAATTTATTTTGATTTTTAATGTTTAATTTTTACTCTACTGCAGGATTAATTTTTGGTAATGAAACTTCTCTTAATTCTTGTAGTCAGATTATTGATATATTGGGTAAAAATATATTTATAGTATCTGATAGAGGTCTGACTGAATTAGGCTTGATTGAGCCAACAATTAAACAACTTAAAAAAAATTGTAATATTAAAATATTTAATGATGTTGAGTCTGATCCATCAAAAAAAACATTATTAAATGCATTTAGTCATGCAAGAGAATTTGAATCTACTGGAGTTTTAGGTTTTGGTGGGGGGTCATCTATGGATGTTGCAAAGCTTGTATCTTTACTTCTTGGATCAAATCAGCAAATCGAAACAATGTGGGGTGTTAATAATGCAAAAGGCCCAAGACTACCACTTGTACTTATTCCTACAACAGCAGGAACTGGATCAGAAGTAACACCAATTTCAATAATTACGATGGATGATAAAGAAAAAAAAGGAGTTTCTTCTAAATTTATATTACCTGATCTTGCAATTTTAGATCCATTGTTAACAACTAATTTACCCGCTAATATAACTGCATCAACCGGAATAGATGCAATGGTTCATGCAATTGAAGCTTTTACATCTATAAATTCAAACAATAATCCTGTTTCAAAAATGTTATCTATAGAAGCACTCAAGCTTCTTGGCTCATCAATTAAAACTGCTGTATTTGATGGACATAATATAAATGCAAGATCAAATATGCTACTTGGATCAATGCTAGCAGGTAAAGCTTTTGCAAATTCTCCAGTAGCAGCAGTTCATGCATTAGCATATCCTATCGGAGGTTTATTTAATATCTCTCATGGGTTATCAAATTCTTTAGTTCTTACAAGTGTTATGAAATTCAATTCCAAAAATGAAGAAACAAAAAAAAATTATGCTCATCTCGCACCACACGTATTTAAAAATTTAGATAATAGTAAAAATGATGAGTTTTTGTGTAACAATTTTATAGATGGTTTAGAAAGATTGTGTAAGGAACTTAATCTACCTTATAGGCTTAGAGATTTAGAAATTCCTGAGGAAGCTTGCAAGTTGATGGCTAGTGAAGCAATGAAACAAACCAGATTATTAGTTAATAATCCTCGGAAAATTGAAGAATCTAATGCCTATAATATATACAAATCTGTTTGGTAGATTTTGTTTACTTATAAATTAATTTACCTATTTAATTAACATAGATCTTAATGATAAAATCAACAGTTAATCAATTTGCAAATTCTCTTGGATTAAATAAGGACGAATATATTCCAAAGGGAAAAGCTTCCTTTTCACTTTTTAAAATTGAAATTCTATCTGGATTAACTGTTGCAATAGCACTTGTTCCAGAAGCAATTGCTTTCGCATTTGTAGCAGGTGTAACTCCACTTTCAGGATTATATGCTGCTTTTATTGTAGGATTAGTAACTGCAATTTTTGGTGGAAGACCTGGAATGATTTCTGGAGCAACAGGAGCATTAGCTGTGGTTATGGTGTCATTAGTATCGGAACATGGTGTCCAATACTTATTTGCCACTGTAATCCTGATGGGAATTTTACAATTTCTTGCAGGTATTTTTAAATTAGGAAAATTTATGCGCATGGTTCCTCAACCTGTAATGTTAGGTTTTGTAAACGGTTTAGCCATCGTAATTGGTTTATCTCAATTGCATCAATTTCAAATATATAATTTTGATGGAACATTTACATGGATGTCTGGAGAGGTGCTTACATATTCTTTAGTATTAGTTTCCTTAACCATGTTAATCATATGGTACTTACCAAGGGTTACTAAATTCATACCATCTACATTAGCTGCAATCCTTCTTGTTACTTTTCTAGTTTTACTTTTAGATTTACCTGTTCCAAGAGTAGGTGATTTAGCAAGTGTAGCAGGAGGGCTTCCAAATTTTTCTATTCCAACAGTTCCACTTAATTTAGATACTTTTTTCATTATTTTTCCTTATGCAATCATTTTGGCAGCTATTGGATTAATTGAAAGTCTTCTAACTCTTAATCTAGTAGGAGAAATAACAAACAAAAAGGGTGGGACAAGACAAGAATGTTTAGCGCAAGGTGTTGCTAATGGTATCACAGGCTTTTTTGGTGGTATGGGTGGTTGTGCTATGATTGGACAATCGATGATAAATGTAAAATCAGGAGGCAGAACAAGAATTGCTGGCATATCAGCAGCAATTTTTTTACTAATTTTCATTCTTTACACTTCAAATTTAATTGAACTTATTCCTATTGCATCATTAGTAGGGGTTATGTTTATGGTCGTAATTGGAACATTTGCTTGGAATTCACTCAAATTATTATTTGTTGTTCCTCGCTCGGATGCATTGGTAATTGTTTTAGTTACTTTAATAACTGTATTAGAAGATTTAGCAGTTGCTGTAGTTGCTGGTGTTATTATTAATGCATTAGTATTTGCGTGGAAATCTGCTTCAAGAATTAGAGCAATTGAGAGACAGTCAAGAACAGAAAAGGGTGCTAAGGTATATGAAATTGAAGGACCTCTTTTTTTTAGTTCCACTAATAGTTTTTTAGAAATTTTTAAGCCTTCCGAAGATCCTAATTTAGTAATAATAGATTTTGCAAATTCAAAAGTTATTGATCAATCTGCTTTAAAAGCAATTGAGGATATCGCAGAAAGATATTCTAAATTGGGAAAACAAGTAAAGTTAAGACATCTTACAAAGGACTGCCACAGCCTTTTAAGAAAAACAGGTCAATTGATAGTTGATAGTGATGATGATCCTGATTATGGAATTGCTGTTGATTATGGTGTTAAATTAGGAATTTTTGGTAAATAACTAAAACTCTAATGATCCTTCAGCAGAATACTGTAAAATTTTTACAATCTCATCAACGTTTTTTGTAACAGCAAGTGCCGCTGCATCTACTTCTTTTAAAGCATGTTGATGTTCATCACTATGCATGATTATGAGAGATTTATTTAAGGCTGATGCATATCCTGCATCAAAAGCAGCATTCCATTGTTTATATTTCTCACCAAAACGCACTATAACTATATCTGCTTTTTCAATCGAATTTCTAGTTCGTATAGCATTTATTTTGGCTCCTTTGTTATCGTGCCAAAATTTTTTTTCTTCTTCACCAAGTATTTTTACACCAACATCATCTGATAATTCATGATTGGTAGTCGGGCTTGAAAAATCTATTTCTAAATTCTTAGATTTACATTTATCTATAATCTCATCTCGCCAATTAGTATGAATTTCACCAGATAAATAAACTTTTAATTTCATTTTTTAAATTAACCTAAGTATGCCGCAGTTAAAACTGGAAAACTTGTAAATCCGAAATTACCTTCTTTTTCAGATTTATTTAATTGTTTTTTCCAATCATCTACTTTGTCTTCTGAAACACCTTGGCTTAAAGCAAACTTACTTAACATAGTTTCATAAAAAATTGCTGGTGAATTATTATCTCTATTTGTAATTAAATACGATAAATTTTGAGAACTTATATTTTTATATCCGAGTTTTTTTAATTTACCATTCAAATCAAGTGGAAGCATTTGGTGAAAACAATGGGCTCTAAATGCCTCATGGATGAGATCATTAATTTTTTTTTCTGGTCCATAAAATCTAAAATAGTCCCAGAGAATTGAGACATTAACAAATTTAGAATTATTTTTAGAAATTCTTTTTATTTCTTTTAAGGATGTATCTATATCTTCGATATATTCTAATGTTTGAGTAGCTGTAATTTTATCACATGAAGCATCTTCTATATTGATTTCATCGGCTGTAGTACAAATAAGTTCCACATTATTTTGATCTTTACATTTATCGCTTGCAACATCTAACTGATCTTGACTGGGATCAATTCCTATTACTTTGCCTTGTTCTCCAATAGATAATGAAATTTCTTGGACTAGATGACCACCACCACAACCAATATCGATAACAGTTTCATTAGTTTCTAAATTTAGGGCATTTACAATAGCTAGTCTTCGTGAAACTCCAGCATAACCGTTCGCTATTTTTTGTTGAATAATACTAGTTTCATTATCAAATTTCATTTTATTATTTTTCTTATATATTTTTTAGTTATATAAAAAATACATATAAATGGAATATCAAATAACAAAAATATTAATTATTTCTTTTTTTAGCTCGATATTAATTTCGTTATTTTTAAACACAAGATATATTATTTTTTTCAAAAAATTTTCAAAAAATAAAAAAATCTTATTAAATTTATTTATTTATTCTTTTTCTTCTTTGATATTGATTTTTATTAATTATTTGTTGAGTTTAAATGGATTAACTTCTTTAATAATTTTTAATGCTGCAATCATTACACTTATATACTTTGAATTAGCCCTATATTTAGAAAAAGTTTTTTGGGATGACTTTTTAGGAAATTCACTCCCTAAATCGATCAATATGCTTATTAGTTTTGTTGTAATGATGAATTTTGGTTATTTTACTCTTATGTTTTACATAAAGATTTTAGATATGGATTATTTTGTCACATAAATATCATTGTAAATTAATATACAAAATTCTTACAATTTTTATGAAATAATATTTTCATATTAATAAAATATTTATTATTAATAATTTAGTATGAATAAAGTTTTGTTTGTATTACATCAAAAAACTTCAGTTCCAGGAGATGTAGGAAATAAATTTAGAGATAGGGGGTATGTTGCTGAAATATGTAGACCACCTTTAGGTGAAGAACTTCCTTTAAATATTAACCAATACTCAGCTATAGTTGTATTTGGTGCACCAGGAAGCATAAACGATGAAGATGAATATATAAATAAAGAATTAGAATGGATAAACAAAGTTATAAAAACTGACATTCCTTATCTTGGAATTTGTTTTGGCGCACAGTTATTAGCTAAATGTTTAGGTTCAGAAATAACAACTAATAAAGACGGGCTTTCAGAAATTGGTTTTTATAAAATTGAACCAACTGAAAATTCAAAAAACCTTTTTAATTCTCAAAAGATTTTTTTTCAATTCCATTCTGAAGGATTTTCTCTTCCTACAGGCTGTGAGTTATTAGCAAGGGGTGATATTTTTAATAATCAAGCTTTTAAATATCAAAATTGTTATGCGCTCCAATTTCATCCAGAAGTAAATTTTAAACTTCATATGAGATGGCTGTATTTAGTGTTATTAAAAAATCCTAAAAAATTATTTGTCAAAGGTGCTCAAAATATATTTGTTCAACTTTATTATCGTTACAAATATAATAAAAATATATCAAATTGGTTAGATTCATTTTTAGATCAGTATTTTTTAAAAAAAACTTAAATGTTAATATAAGTGAAAATTAAAAACCTATATTTTTCACCTGTAAAATCTCTTTCTTTCAATAATGTAGATAACTTAGAGATAATTAAAAATATTGGTATAAAAAATGATCGAATATTTGCTTTCACTAATAATCTTAATCTTAAAGATATAGAATTAATAAAAAATAATCCTTTAAAACGAGAAATATACAAATTTTTATCATTAAAAAAATATCCTGAATTAAATCAATATAATTTTTTATTAGAAGATAATTTTTTAATACTAGAATTTGAAAATAAAATAATTTTAAAAACAGAAATTGATAATCAACATGAAGTAAAAATCTTATGTAGTAAACTTGAGGATATTTTACCAAATATAAATAAAATTAATTTATTAAAAGATAGAGTGAATCCTTTTTTTGATACAATGCCAAATAAATCAATATCATTAATAAATTTAAACAGTATTAAAGACTTTGAAAACCTATCTAATCATCAAGTTGAACATGAGCGTTTTAGAGGAAATATATATGTAGAAGATTTAGATAAATGGGAAGAAAGGAAGCTGGTAGGTAAAGTTTTATCAATCAATGAAATAAAATTTAAAGTTATTAAAGAAATTCCCAGATGTTCAGCAACTAATATTAAGCCCAAAACTTCTGATATAAATCTTAATATTCCTTTAAGCCTAAAAAAAATATACAACCATATAAATTTAGGAATATATTTAGATCCTCTAAATGATGGTAAAATAAACAAAGGTGATCTTATAACAATTAATGAATAAATTCTTATTAAATCATTCAGAAAAATTTACAGGATATATATTAATTCTTCCCGCCGTTTTAATAATCAGTCTATTTGGAATTTTTCCTGTTTTTTTTGGAATGTACATGAGTGTACACAAGTGGAAAGTTTTTAAAGGGAGATTTTTAGGATTTGAGAATTACCAAAGAATACTTGGAGACATAACAGCTTTTTGGTTATTTGTTTTAGGATTATTATTATTGATATTGAGTTATGGACTGTGGAGTGAATTTAAAAATAAAGTAAAAAATAAAATCTATTTAGCATTTTTATCTATAGCAATATTAATTATTGGAATAATATTAATTAATATCAACTGGGAAAAAATGCTTTTAACCGGTGATGAAGACTATCTTTACTCCCTTATTTATACTTTTTATTATTCATTTTTCACTATAATTTTTGAGGTTGGATTAGGATTAGTAATAGCATTTGCTTTGTACCAAAAACTAGCTGGTAAACAATTCTTTCAAATGATTTTACTATTTCCTTACATTACTCCTGCAGTAATGGGTGCTGCAGTATTTTTTTTAATATTTGGTAAAGCTGAAAATTCTTTTTTAAATCAGCTAATAGGAATATTTGGTTTTGAGTCTCAAATGTGGTTATTTGATAAAAGACCTATTACTGAAGTTTTATTTGGTATAAAAATAGAAGGTCTTCTAGCTGGACCAAGTTTAGCTCTAATGTCATCAATCATATATGGAATATGGTCTTATACTGGCTATTATGCAA
>CABYHL010000028.1 GCA_902518895.1 uncultured Alphaproteobacteria bacterium
CATAATGATGTTTTATAAATACGAAGTATTATCTCTAAATGATAAATCAGGAACAACAATACCAGAGATAATAACATTTCTTTTTCAGTTTTTATTATTTGCAATACCTTCATTTTTAGTTTTATCCTTTGTTTTTAATTTAGAACTTACAAGTATACTTGCTGCAGGTGGTATAGTTTTTGCTGCCATTGCTCTTTCTCTGCAATCAAGTTTATCAGATTTAATTAAAGGAATTTTTGTAAATATTGAAAGACCATTTGCTATTAATGATTGGATAACTGTTGATGATAAAACAGGTTATGTAGAAAATATTACTTGGAGAAGTACAAGAATAAGAACTTTTCAAAATACCGAAGTTATAATTCCAAATGAAATAGTTGCAGACTCAATTTTAACTAATTGGAGCAAACAAGATAAAGAGAAAATGAGTGAAGGGTTTCATATTTTTAATAAACTATATTTTCATCCTTCTCATGATCCAGAAAATATTTCAAAGTTACTTTATAATGCTCTTAAAAAAGCGAAACCGGTTGATGGTAGAGAGCAATTAAATTTACAGTGGGTTCGTTTTATAGGTGCTAATGAGTTTGGATTAGAATTTGTTGTTGCTTTTGATTGCACAAAAAGAATTTTAAAAAATTCTATGCAAGATAGTGTGATGATGGAAATACATAAAACTTTAAGACATGCAGGCGTTCAAATGTCAGCGGGTAAACTTTATGGAAAACTTGAAGAAGATACAGGACTACATGCTCTTGACACACACAGAAGTCGAGAGGATTTTGAAAAAAGACAGGTAAGTGAATTTAATCCTTATAATGAGTCAGTAAAAAATAGAGTCCTACTCCAAAAAATTCCTATTTTTATGTCTTTAAATTCTGAAGATTTAGATGAAATTGCTGAAAATGCTGAAAGACTCCATTTTGAAAAAGACGATTACATTATTAAACAAAATGACTCTGGAGATTCTCTTTACGTTATAAATGACGGAGTAGTATCTGTTTACTTAGATAATGAAAATAAAGATAAAGTATTTTTAGCTAAACTTGGTGTTGGGGACTTTGTTGGTGAAGGAAGTCTTCTTACCGGTGAACCTAGATCTGCTAATGTTATAGCTGAAACTCCTTGCATAGTTATAAAAGTAAGCAAGGATATAATAAAAGATATATTTTCTAAAAACCCTAATGTGTATGATTATGTTGCAAATATTTTAGCACAAAGAAAGTTAAAACTTGATAAGAAAAAAAATGAAAGCCAATTAACTAAAGATGAAAATAAAAATCTTGTTAATGATATTAAGAATGCAATAATAAATTTTTTAAAATAGAATAATTCCCCTACTCTTCGCCATTTTCTTTACTAAAATCTTCTTGTAATTTTTTCAATTCTTTCATTGCAGCTTTCATATCAGAACTATCAAATATTTGAATATCCACGTGGTTCCCTTTTTTTGAATATGATTTTTTTGTTTTAATATTAGTTTTATTTTTAAAACTAATTACCTTGTAAGTCTTAACGGGCCTAACAAAACCTTTAGGAGTTATTTCTTCATACTCTTCGCAGTTTATTTGATTTTTCACTAAATTATACGTTGTATCAGAGATTATAATTTCATTTTCTGGAGCAATAGATTGTAATCTAGAAGCTAAATTTACAGAAGAACCTATAGCCGTATAATCACTCATTACACTAGACCCAAAATCACCGACATTTGCAAATCCAGAAGAAATACCGTATCTCACTTTCAATCCATCTTTAACACCTTGTCTAATCCAAAATGATTTAAGCTCATCAACTCGTTCTTTCATTTCTAGTGCCATACTTATACAATTTATAGCATCGTTTTCATCTCCTAATGTTTCAGGAGCTCCATGAAAGGAAAGAATTGCATCACCAATAAATTTATCAATTGTAGCATTTGAATTTATTGCAATTAAACTCATTTCACTTAGATAATTATTTAAGATTAAAGCAAGTTTTTCTGCTTCTAATGAATCAGATAAATCAGTAAAATTTACAATATCAGAAAAAAATATTGTTAAATTTTTCCTGACATAGTTTTCTTTTGTTTTTTTGCCTGACTCTTCTTCATCAAAAATAGACTTATATACTTGAGGTGAAAGATATTTTGATAACCTATTAGCAATATTTTCTAATCTTTTAGTTTTTTCTTCAATCAATTCTCTATCTTTTAATTTTTGATCAAGTAATTCTTCCTTCTCCCTTCGAAGATTATATTCATCTGTTCGATCAACAAATTGTCCTTGAATACCATTTAAAAAAGGGAAATCTTTGTTTTCAGTATAAGCAGAAAGTAAAGAATATACTTTTATTTCATCACCAATTTTGATTTCAATTTTAGGAATAATAACAAAACCATTTTTTTCTAAATTTTTTTGAAAATTTTTAATATATTCATCACCAACTCCAAGTTGCTCTAAAATACTAGTAAAAGGAATATTATTGACAGTTTTAAGGATTGGAAAAAATTTTTTAAAATTTTTATTTACTCGCAAAACTTCTAAGTTTCTGTTGGCAAAATAAGCTGCAGTGACAGCATTAGAGAAATTAAAAAAACTTAAATCAATGACAGTTTTTTCATCAAAAAACTTATCAAGTTTCATTTTTTATTTAATTATGGGTGATGTTTAGTAATTCCGCTTATATAATCCATTATTGCTATAACTAAGCCTGATAAAATAAATACAGCATGAATAAATATCATTAAGTAAATTTCTTCTGATGTTTTTGAACCAACATCAATAAAAGCTTCTAGCAAACCAATACTTGAAATAGCTACTATTGAAGCAATAAGTTTTAATTTTAAACCTGAAAAATCTAATTTACCCATCCACTCTGGTTTATCTTCAGATTGATTTGCAATATCAATTTTTGAAACAAAATTTTCATAGCCTGCAAATATAACCATTAAAACTAAATTTCCAACAAGAGCTAAGTCAACAATATGTAATACAAATACAAGAAGTTCATTTAATGTTAGTTCATTTAAGTGTGTAATCTCATATATGAATAACGCGATAACTTTATATGTAATAACTAGTAGAGTAAGACATAGCGCAACATAAACAGGAGCTAATGCCCATCTGCTCGAAAACATTGCTCTTTCAAGTAGTCCTTCAAAAACTCTACGCATAAATAATAAGTAATTTTTAAATAATATTTGTCAATTAAATTTTACTATTTACCCCATTTATAAGTAAGTAAATCATATCTTTTTGCAAAATTAAGTAATAAATTTTTTGTATCTTCATCTAAAGGTTTAATTGGATCTCTACAAAAATCTGATTTTATTACCCCGCCCTCTTTCATTACTGTTTTAGTAGCTCTGAAACCACATTGTCTATTTTCAAAATTTATTAAAGGAAGAATGCTATTATAGATTTGCTCAGCTTTATCTTTTTCATTATTCCAAAAATGATCAATTACTGGAGCTATTTTTTCTGGAAGTAATGCTGAGCTCATACTACCAGAAATTCCAGCTTCTAAGTCCGCATATAAAGTAATACTTTCTTCACCATCAAAAGGTGCATCTAGTCTTTCACTACAATTTTTAATAAGTGCTCTTATTTTTGATGCAGCATTAGCACTTTCAATTTTAAAACATGTTAAGTATTCAATTTCATTGATCATTTTTGTTAGAAGAGGTACTGAAAGTTCAATTCCAGATAAAGGTGCATCTTGGATCATGATTGGAATTTTAACTTTAGAAATTTCATTAAATTGCTCAAATATTTGATCTGGATTACCCTTTAACAATGCTCCATGATAAGGAGGCATCATCATTATAATATCTGCATCAAGTGATTTTGCTAATTCAGCTCTTGGGCGAACAATATCAGTAGCGAAATGAGAAACTGTAACAATAGTTTTTACTCTTCCATCAATTTTTTTCATACATAGTTTTGTTAATTTCTCTCTTTCTTCGTCTGAAATTAAAAATTGCTCAGAATAATTAGCTAAAATACAAATACCTTCAACTTTTTGATCAACCATACAATCAATTACCCTACCCATTCCTTCGTAATCAACTTCACCATTTTCATGAAATGGTGTTGGTGCAACTGGCCACATACCTTTGTATTTATATTTATTATTCATTTCTTTAAGATCTTATAGAAACTTTGATTCAATTTTAAAAGATTTAATTATTAATTTTTTTCACACAAAGATTTATTTTATTTTTACTGAATATAACCTTTTTTCAATTTTAGAGATTTATCTTTGAATATTTTCTTGATCTTGTTCATATTAAATTTTGTTTTTCTATCGTAAAGATATACCCCATTAGTTTCTTGCTCCACATCAGTTAGTTGTGTGTAACAAAATCCTTGAATGTGTTTTGTTTTTAAAACTACTTCAGTTAAGCTATCCATACGATCATAAACTTCTTGAATTGTCTTAGGTCTTAAATGATCTCCGTGACCCCATGAGAAAAATTTATTTCTTAGATTTAAAGGAAGCCACCAAGCTCCTCCATATTCATCAATTATATAAGGTTGATTTTTATAGGTTGTTTCAAACTTAGGAAAATTTCTATAAACTCCTTTTTTTGGATTTAAAGCTTGCATTAATTTTTCAGGTTTTGGTTCATAATGATGTACTGTCCAAATATCTGTTTTTTGATGTTGATAACCACTTGTTTCATTTACTGGTCTTGTTGGATCTATTTTCTTTGTCACATCATATGCTAAACGCATCAATTTTTTATGTTGAGCATTGCATTCCAAAGTATTAGTTTCATTAAAAGGTGTCCATGTAATAATTGAAGGGTGATTTTTTAAATGCTCTACTATTTTTGGCCATTCATGCATAAAAGCAGTCTCGGTACCTTTTGCATTTTCGTTTGCACCCCAATTACCCCATTCAGCCCATGTTATGTAGCCTAATTTATCAGCCCAATAATGAAAACGATCTTCAAATACCTTTTCATGTAACCTCGCTCCATTAAAACCAGCCTTCATTGATAAAATAATGTCATTTTTTAGAGCTTTATCAGTTGGCGCTGTCCAAATTCCATCTGGGTAAAATCCCTGATCCAAAACCAATCTTTGATAAAGAGGTTTATTATTAAGATATACTTTATTTTTCTTCACTTCTATAGAGCGCATTCCTCCATAACTCTTAACTCTATCTAAAGTTTTGTTATTTTTTTTACTTATTAAAGTGAAAACAAAATCATAAAGGTTTGGTTGCTCAATAGACCACAACTTTGGTTTTGGAATTTTAATTTTTATTTTTTTTATTTTTGTATTGAAAACAGAGGAAGATATTTTTTTATTTTTAAATGTAATATCAACCTTAAAATTATCATTTACGTTTGCTGAAAAATCAGGAGTAAATTCAAAACATGAAGTTTTTAAGTTAGGAACAATTGAAACACTCTTTATATGTTTTTTATCAGTAGCTTCTAGCCAAACTGTCTGCCAAATGCCAGTTGTTCTTGTATAAACACATTGATAAGAATGAAAAAAAGATGATTGTTTACCTCTAGGTTGCGTTCTACGTTTATCCAAAGCCCATTTTTTTGCTATTGCTATTTTTTTTGGAGTAAACCTTCCTTTGTACCAAGGAGATGGGTTCATACTTCCAGGACATCTTTCATCTATTACATAAACAATTAAATCATTATTTTTAGTAAAATTTACTGCTTTTGAAATATCAATACTAAATGGCGCTTGACCGCCTATATTTGAACCAACTTTAGTTTTGTTTACAAATACATCACACTTATAATCAACTCCGCCAAAGTGAATAAATATTTTTTTATCTTTCCAATTATTATTTAATTTAAAACTTTTATGGTACCAAACTTCTTGCATGAAATCAGTGTTTCCAATTCCTGATAATTTACTTTCAGGACAAAAGGGTACATTAATTTTTTTTGAAAATTTTTTTGAATTTAATTTAGATTTTTTAAAACCTTTAATATTTTTTGAATATTCACAAGTCCAAACTCCATTTAAGTTTAGCCAATCTTTTCTTACAAACTGTGGTCTTGGATGTTCTTTTCTCATACTTCCTATCTTTTTTTATCGAGTTAATGGAGGTGTAAAAAACACCTCCATTATATAAAAGGGAAATTAACGAATTAATTTCTTTAATTTATTGTTTGCATCCCTAAGACCTGAATCCATGTCTTTCTCACCAAGCATTATAGCTCCAATTTCTGTGTCCAATAACTGAACAATGGCTCCATAATTTACGGAATGAGGAGTATCAGTCATTATATCAGCTGTAGATGCATACTCCATTCTATGCGGTAAATTCATATATGCATCACTGTTAATAACAGATGATCTATAAGACATGTGGCCAGTTCTTGACCAATCAATACTGTGATCCCACATAAACTTTGCTAGCTTCATAACAGCATCATATTTTTCAGGACTTGAAGATTTTAATGCTGCTGGAATTGACCACATATGTGAATCAGCCCATGTTGCTCCCTTATCATAAATTGTTGGCATAGGTCCAACATAGTAATTGAAGTCAACATTCTGAGAATAATAATCTACAACCCATGTACCATTATATAAAATACATGCATTACCATCCATCCAGAATTTTTCAGCACTACCATAATCAAGTTCAGGTTGGTAAGCGCCCGCTGCTTTAAGATCAAGATAAAGCTGAACTGCATTTCTCACTTCATCAGTGTTGAGGGTTGCTTTTTTTCCCTCAAAGAAATTAGCATTTTGCTGCCACGTTAGACCATAGATAGCTCTTGTTTGTCCACTTGCTAAATAATCAGCTCCGACAGCTTTACAGGCATTTGCATGCTCTAACATTTCTGCAGGACTAGTAGGATAAATTGGTTTTCCATCTTTGACTAAGCCAGCTTTTGCCATAAGATCCAGATTGGTATGGAACAAACCAGCATGAATATCAAGTGGTAAACCCCACATACCGCCATCATACGTTAATGCATCCATCATCATTGGAACAATATCACTAGAGTCCATACCATATTTCTCTAATTCACCACTTAAATCTGCAATAGCTCCAATTGAAGAAAATTGAGGAATACGGTGTCTGTGCATGATATGGATATCAGGTGCACTATTATCAGCATATCTTGTTTGAAGAATGTTGTATGTTTGTCCCCAATCAAGGACTTCAGTAGTAACATTAATATCAGGATTTTGTTCATTAAAAGCATTAATTATTGATTGAATAATACATGCCTCCCCTGATGTTGCCTTAGTATCACTTCCTGCATCTTCACAATCACCAAAAAATCTAGCTATCGTAATATCTACTGCCGATACACTAAAACTTATTAATGAAAGGAATGAAGCAAAGAATATAAGTTTAATTTTTTTCATATTTTCTCCCATTTGAATTTAAAAAAAAATAATATATTCAATAATAGTCGTTGAATTTAAAAAAAAATCAAGTTAATTTTTAATAGTATTATGAAGATAAAGAATGATAATTTTTATGCATATTTATTAATATTGCCTTTTATGGTCTTCTTTTTGTGTTTTCTTATCTATCCATTTGGCAAGTTATTTTATATGAGTTTTTATGATTGGAATTTGATGGCCGTAGCTATCAATCCGGATAACGCAGAATTTATTGGATTTGAAAATTATATATATTTATTAGCTGGTGAAGGCGTTTATTATGATTTTACTGTTTTTTTAACTCCAATTAAAATTTGCCTGCTTTTATTGATAATTGCTACTATTTATATTTTTCATAAAAACGAAATATTAAAGCATAATGTTGGTTTAAAGTTTTTCTTTATATTTGCTCTAATTGTTTATTTTATGAATGGAATTAAACCAACTGAAGATGCATATTGGGAAGACGATCTATTTTGGAAGACTGTAAGAAATACAATTATTTTAGCTTTTTATTCTGCCTATGGTGTTACCTTCATTGCTATCATTATAGCCATTGCAACAAATAAAAAAGGTGTAACGTTTACCATTATTAGAACGATGTTCTGGGCAACTGGTGGTGTTGGAGTTGTGGGGTTATCATTAGTATTCTCCCAACTTTTTGGTGGATATGGAAGTTTATTTAATAATGCTTTAGAGGCTTTTGGTTATGATCCTTATCCATTTACACAAAAAACAATTGCAGGTAGATTTGTTATCATTTTTGCAACTGTTTGGTGGACAATTGGCTTGCCAATGATTTTATTTATTGCTGCCCTTCAACAAATTCCTGATGAAAGATACGAAGCAGCAAGAATAGATGGCGCATCAAATAGTCAAATGTTTTGGTATATAACTTTACCAGGAGTAAGTAGAATTTTCCTTCTTGTATCCGTTTTACAAATTATTGCTCATTTACAAATATTTGCTCAGTCACAACTTTTAACAGGAGGTGGGCCAAATAATAATTCAAGAACTTTAGTTCAATTAATTTACGAATATTCTTTTAGAGATATGAGAATGGGATCAGGTGCTGCGGTTTCAGTAGTACTATTTTTAATCATAGGTTTTTTTACCTTTTTACAATTTAGGTTATTTAAAGAAAATGAGTAAAAGATTAACCCTTAATTTTTTTGTAATTTTAATAGCATGCTTAATATGGTTTACACCAGTTGTATGGGTAATCTCTCTGTCTTTTCAACCAAATGAATTATTACAAAAAACAACTACAAATTTCCTATTTGGATTTTTTCCCATTCCTTTTACTATTGAAAATTATATTAAAATGTGGAGTTCAAGCTTTGATATATGGGTTATGAACACTTTAATAGTAGCGTTATGTGCAACTTTTTTTACTACATTATTTTGCTCAATGGCAGGTTACGCATTTGCAAGAATTGATTTTTTTGGTCGTAAATTTATATATCCACTTGTTCTTGCTGGATTAATGATACCCGGTGAATTATTATTTATCCCTCTCTTTACGCAATTTAGTTCTTTAGGATTACATAACACGCATACGGGTTTATTTCTTCCAAAGCTTGGCGTACCATTTGGAGTTTTTATTATGACACAATATTTTAAGGGTGTTCCAAAAGAAGTAGAGGAAGCTTCTGTTATTGATGGAGCTAATCGTTTGCAAATTTTTGTAAGAATTATGCTGCCATTAGCACTACCTGCGATTTTTACAGTAGCCATAGTGAACTTTGGTGGTGCCTGGAATGATTATATATGGCCTCTTGTTTCTGCTTCAGAACAGCATATGAGAACACTTCAGGTTGGTATGTCTCTTCAGTTAGGAAATAGATTGAGTATGTATATGGGCACATCCTTAGCGGGAATTATTATTTCTACTATTCCAACTATTTTTCTTTTAGTATACTTTCAAAAATATTTATTAAGAGGTTTTGCCTTAGGAACAAAATAAAATTAATAAAATTAAAATTATTTTTCATTTATCCATACTAACATTTCATTT
>CABYHL010000029.1 GCA_902518895.1 uncultured Alphaproteobacteria bacterium
ATTAACCTAATGGCATCTTCTAGTTTTAAGCTATCTATTGATTGATCACCAAGAATTGAAGCATTTATTTTTTCCACATTTTACATATGGTCCAAATTTTCCATCATGAGCAGTAATGTTTTTCTTTTCTGTTGGATGCTCACCAAATGTTTTTAAAGTTGCATTACCTCTCTGTGTAGGTTTAGCAATTAATTCAATGGCTCTTTCAAGTTCAATATCAAGAATATTGTCTGTTTTTTCTAGAGCTTTATATTTTTTATCATGAAGAATATATGGTCCATACATTCCAATACCGGCACTAACTGTTTTATTTGTTTCAGGATGAAATCCTAATTTACGTGGCAAACCAAGTAATTGAATAGCTGTATTTAATCCTATTTCATCTGGTTCAAAATTTTTGGGAATAGAAACTCTTTTTGGTTTTTTTTCTTTTGTCCCTTCACCAACTTGCATATAAAATCCATAAGGACCTTTTCGAAGAGTAATCATTTCACCTGTTTCTGGATAAATACCAATTTCTTTTGGTCCACTAAGAGCAGCACCATCTTTATCGTTTAATTGATTAAACTGAACCGTATATTTACAATCAGGATAATTAGAGCAGCCAATAAATCCTCCAAACTTTCCAACTTTAATTCCTAATCTTCCATTTTCACACGTAGGACATTTTCTTTTTTCATCTGCTCCATTAGGTGGAAAGAAATGCGGACCTAGTGCTTCATCTAACACATCAATGACTTCTCTATTTGATTTGCCTACAGTTTCATCACAAAGTTGTTTAAATGTTTCCCAAAATTTTCTTAGAACCTCTTTCCAATCAAGCTTACCATCAGAAATTTCATCAAGTTGATTTTCAAGATCGGCGGTAAAATCGTATTCTACATATTGATTGAAATATTTCTCTAAAAATATCGATACTATTCTCCCTCTATCATGAGGATTAAAACGTTTTTTATCTAAAATTACATAATCTCTATCTTGTAGAACTTTAATAATAGAAGCATAAGTAGATGGTCTACCAATGCCTAGTTCTTCAAGTTTTTTAACTAAGCTTGCTTCGGTGTAACGAGGAGGAGGGGAGGTAAAGTGTTGTGTCTTTTCAACCTCTTTTAAATTTAAACTCTCTCCTTCACTCATGGCAGGAAGAATTGTTTCTTTTTCTTCATCCTTATCATCATCTTTAGCTTCTTGATAAACTTTGTACATTCCTGGAAATTTAATTGTTGATCCATTTGCTCGCAAAACAATTTTTATATCTTCATTTGTAATATCGACAGCTACTTGATCTAATATAGCACTTGCCATTTGTGAACTTACCGCTCTTTGCCAAATAATTTCATATAACTTGTATTCTTCTAAGGTAATGTATTGCTTAATATCTTTTGGTGTTAGGTAAATATTTGTTGGTCTAATACACTCATGTGCTTCTTGGGCATTTTTAGCCTTTGATTTATAAACTCTTGGCGCTTCAGGTAAATAGTTTGCACCATAATTATCAGTAACAAAACTTCTAACTTGGTTAATAGCTTCTTTTGACATGACGACACTGTCTGTTCGCATATAAGTTATTAAGCCAGTTGTTTCTCCTTTAATATCGGTCCCTTCATAAAGGCGTTGAGCTGTTCGCATTGTTTGGCTCGCACTAAGACCAAGTTTACGACTAGACTCAATTTGCATTGTAGATGTAGTAAAAGCAGGGTAGGGATTTCTTCTAGCTTCTTTTTTCGTTATATTTCCAACAGTGAAAATAGAATTTTTAATATCATTAAAAATTTTTGTCGCTTCACTCTCATTTTTAATATCAAGTTTATCTACTTTATTCCCATCATAAACTGTAAGTCTTGAATTAATGATTTTATCTTCTTTATTTCTAAACTCGCCTTGTAAAGACCAATATTCCTGTGGAATAAATTTTTCTATTTCAAGTTCTCTTTCACTTATTATTCTTAAGGCAACAGATTGAACTCTACCCGCTGATTTTGAACCTGGTAATTTCCTCCAAAGAACTGGAGAAAGTGTAAAACCAACGAGAAAATCTAACGCTCTTCTTGCAAGATAGGCATTTACTAAATTTTCATCTATTTCTCTTGGTTCTTTCAGACTATCAAGAACGGCATTTTTTGTAATTTCATTGAATGTAACTCGGTGAATATTTAATTTTGAAAGTGATGAATTATCTCTAAGTAGTTTTTCTACATGCCATGCAATGGCTTCACCTTCACGGTCGGGGTCAGTGGCTAGATATAAATTTTCAGATTTTTTTGCTGCATCTGTAATTTCTTTAATTACTTTTTTTCCACGATCACTGGTTTCCCATTTCATTTGGAAATCATTTTCAGTATCTATCGCATCATTTTTTGCTGATAAATCTCGGACATGTCCAACACTTGCGAGAACTTTGAAGTCAGAGCCTAAATATTTATTAATTGACTTTGCCTTCGATGGTGATTCAACAATTAAAACATTCATAAATTTTGGCCCCAAATTTCAGTTTAAAGATAATTCGTCAAGAAATTTTAAAAAAAAGTATATTTTTACTTGGATAATTTAATTTTACTTTCAGTTTTGTTTATGAGTCTTTTAATGTTTTCTGTGTGTTTAAGATAAATAATTAAAGTTAAATAAGTAAAGAAAATTAGAATATAAAAATTAAAATTAAATAAAATATAATAAGCTGGAGCTACTAAAATTCCAATTAAAGATCCAAGAGAGGAGTATTTACTTACAAAAGCAGTAACAAGCCATACTAATATAAATAAAATTGCAATATAAGGATTAAGCCCAAATAAAAAGCCAATATACGTTGCCACTCCTTTTCCACCTTTAAATTTTAACCAAACAGGATAGATATGACCTAATATGGCAAAGTGGCAGAGAAATATTTTATTCAATAAAGAAATATCTTGAAAATACATTTGTAAAATGAGGAATGGAAGAAAACCTTTAAAAATATCAAAACAAAGAACAATGAATGCTACAAATTTATTTCCTGTTCTTAAGACATTTGTTGCACCTACATTTCCTGAACCAACCTTTCTAATATCTCCCAAGCCAAATAATTTTGTAAAAATCAATGCAAAGGGTAATGATCCTATTACATAAAACAATATGATTAATGATAAACTACTTACTAAAGTCATCTCTGTTTTTAATAATTAAGTCTAAGCATGCCATTCGTACTGCAACACCCATAGCAACCTGTTCTTGTATTAAGCTCCTCGTGACGTCATCGGCAAGTTTGGAATCTATTTCTACACCACGGTTCATTGGGCCTGGATGCATAACGAAAGCATTTTTTTTTGCATATTTAAGTTTATTGTAATCTAAGCCATACTTTTTAAAATAAGTCTTTTGATTTGGCATTATTTTCCCAACTATTCTTTCTTTTTGAATACGTAGCATCATAACAATATCACAATTTTGTAATCCCTTTTTCATTTCAGTATAAACGTTCACAGGTAGTTTATTTAAACTTTTTGGTAACCATTCCTTAGGCCCAATCACATTTATTTTTGCACCTAACTTTGATAGTATGATTATGTTTGATCGAGCAACACGGCTATGTAAAATATCCCCGCATATAGCAATTTTTAATTTTGAAAAATTTTCAAATTTATTTTTTATAGTAAGTGCGTCTAATAACGCTTGTGTGGGATGCTCATGACTACCATCACCAGCGTTAACTACAGACGCATCTACTGTTTCTGAAATTTTTTTACTAATTCCTTCTTCTGGATGTCTGACAATTAAAACGTCAGGATTCATTGAATTAATAGTAGTCATAGTATCGAGTAAGGTTTCACCTTTGTTAATAGAACTATCTTTTACAACTACATTAATGAGATCTGCTCCTAGCCTTTTAGCAGCAACTTCAAAACTTGTTCTTGTTCTTGTTGAATCTTCAAAAAAAAGATTAAATATTGTTCTTCCTTCTAGAACATTAATTTTTTTAATTTTCCTTTTATTAAAAGTTATATATTTTTTAGATTCATCTAAGATATGCTCTATTTCTTTCTTGTTTAAATCAGCTGTTTCTACTAAATGAATTTTTTTAAAAATATTTTTACTTCTTTTTAATTTGATATTTGTTTTTGAAGAAATTGATGAATAATATTTTAAAGCTATTTTTTCTGCATCTTTAAGAATTTTTGAACCTGTAGATGACCTGATCGCTTTTAATTTTGGCAATTTCACTTTCATTTGCCAATATTTTGAATTTTCTCTTTTATATAATTTTATGTGTCCTGATTTAAGTAGCTTTGAATTCATATGTGTTAATAATGTGTCAGTATGTGTAAACTAATTTATTAATTATTTCTATATCTATCTAAATATCCTTGCAAGATATAAGCAGCCGATTGTTGATCAAGTTTACTTTTTATCTTTGTTTTACTTAAATCGGCTTTTCTCATTTCTTTAAAGATTACATCTGATGAAAATCTTTCATCCCAAAAAGCAGTAGGTTTGTTAAAAAAGGTTTGAAGATTAATATTAAAATCTCTTACTAATTGGCTTTGTTTGTTTTCACTATTATCCAGGCTAATCGGCAGACCAATAATAAATCCACCAATTTCATACTCTTTCAAAATATCTTTCATGATAATTAAATCTTTATTAGTTCCTCTTCTTTGGATAATTGAAAGAGGTGTAGCGATTATTTTTGATCTATCGCTTACTGCAACACCAATCGTTTTAGTTCCTAGGTCTAGACCTACAAGTATTTGTGATGTATTAAGGCCATCGATTAAATTATTTTGATCATTCATATAATGGAGCTCATAAATTGAAGATTGACAAAAATACAATAAATAAAATTGCTCGTCTATCTAGAATAAAGTTAGATGATAAAGAATCTGAAGATTATATTAAGGATCTTAATTCCATTTTAGACTGGGTAGAGCAGTTAAATGAAGTAAATACTGAAAATGTAGAACCGTTAAGTAACATATCATCATCAATTTTACCTAAAAGAGAAGATGTATCTAATGATACTAATTCTAGTGACGAAATTCTTGAAAATGCTCCTGATAAACTCGAAGGTTTTTTTGCAGTACCAAAGGTGGTAGAATAATGTCTAAATCATCTTTGAAACAAACGTTAAAAGATCTCGATACAAAAAAAATATCAATAAGAGAATTAAATCAAGATTATTTAAAAAGAATTAAAGAAAATGAAAACTTAAATGTTTTTATTCATTTTAGTGAAGATAATGTTTTAAAGCAGATAGATAACTTAGAGAATGATAATTCAGCAAAAAAATTAAAAGGTATTCCAATTGCAATCAAGGATTTATTTTGCACTAAAAGTATGCCTACAACTGCAGCTTCAAAGATTTTAGAAAATTTTAATCCAACTTATGAATCATTTGTTACTCAAAAATTATTAGATGAAGGATCTATTTTTGTTGGTAAAACAAATTTAGATGAGTTTGCTATGGGCTCAGCTACTAATACAAGTTTTTTTGGAAATACAATTAATCCCCTATCAAAAGAGAATGAGCCTTTAGCTCCCGGTGGATCTTCTGGTGGTTCCGCAGCCGCAGTTGCTGCAGATTTATGTTTAGGGGCAACTGGAACAGATACAGGTGGATCAATAAGGCAGCCAGCTAGCTTTTGTGGTGTTGTTGGTATCAAACCAACATATGGTTTATGTTCACGATGGGGTATAGCTGCATTTGCATCTAGTTTGGATCAAGCAGGAATTTTTTCTCATAATGTTGAAGATGCATCAATATTATTACAATCAATAGCTGGGTTTGATCAAAGAGATAGTACAAGTGCTAAAGTAGATATTCCAAATTATTTTGAAAATTTAGATGATGATCTAAATGGGAAAACTGTTGGTATACCAAAGGAGTATTCTATTGATGGTACACCAATGGAAATAAGTCAGATATGGGAAGATGCTATCAAGGTTTTAGAAAAAAAAGGTGTTAAAATTAAAAATATTTCACTTCCTCATACTAAATATGCACTTCCTACTTATTATATAATTGCTCCTGCTGAAGCTTCCTCAAATTTAGCTCGTTATGATGGAGTAAAATATGGTTTTAGATCTGATGAAATTAATTCTCTTGATGAAATGTATGAAAATACAAGAGCACAAGGTTTTGGAAGAGAAGTAAAAAGAAGAATTTTAATAGGGACATATGTCTTATCTGCCGGGTATTATGATGCATATTATCTTAAAGCACAAAAAGTAAGAAAATTAATAGCCGATGATTTTAATAAAGCTTTTAAAGAGTGTGATTTTATAGTTACTCCTACTGCACCAAGTGCTGCATTTCCCTTAAATGAAAAACAAAATGATCCTATCAAAATGTATTTAAATGATGTGTTTACGGTTCCTGCTTCTTTAGCTGGCTTACCAGGTATTTCCATTCCCTTTGGGAAAGATAAAAATAATTTACCACTAGGCATTCAAATATTAGGAAAACATTTTGATGAACAACAAGTTTTTAATGCCGCTGTATCTTTAGAAAGATCATATGAATAATTTAATAAAAGGTGAAAAGCATGATTGGGAGATGGTAATAGGTCTTGAAATACATGCTCAAGTAAAATCAAATTCTAAATTATTTTCTTCATCATCAACAAAATTTGGCTCATCACCAAATAGTCAAGTGTCTTTAGTCGATGCTGCTATGCCAGGAATGTTACCTGTTATTAATAAATATTGCGTGGAACAGGCAGTAAAAACTGGAGTTGGTTTAAATGCTAAAATTAATAATTATTCTGTCTTTGACAGAAAAAATTACTTTTATGCTGATCTTCCACAAGGATATCAAATTAGTCAGTATAAATATCCAATTGTTGGAGAAGGAAAAGTTACAATTGATTTTAAAGATGGGACATCAAAAGATATTAGAATTGTAAGATTACATTTAGAACAAGATGCTGGTAAAAGTTTACACGATCAAAATCCTTCAAAAACATATGTAGATCTTAATAGATCTGGTGTTGCTTTAATGGAAATTGTTAGTGAGCCTGACATTAGAACGCCTGATGAAGCTGGAATGTATATATCCAAAATCAGATCAATTTTAATGTATTTAGATACATGTGATGGAAATATGCAAGAGGGTTCTTTAAGAGCAGATGTAAATATTTCAGTAAGAAAACCTGGAGATAAATATGGAACTCGATGTGAAATTAAAAACTTAAACTCTATAAAGTTTATTAAGCAGGCTATTAATTATGAAGCAAAAAGACAAATTGAAATATTGGAGTCTGGCGGTTCTATTGAACAAAACACAATGCTCTTTAATACATCTACTGGCAAAACTAGACCCATGAGAAATAAAGAAGAAGCTCATGACTATAGATACTTTCCTGATCCAGATTTATTACCACTTGAAATTTCTAAAGAAGAAATAGGAAAAATTAAATCATCAATACCAGAGCTTCCAGATGAGCTTAAGAATAAATTTATTGAGACTTATAAATTGTCTAATTATGATGCGTCAGTATTAACTGCAGAGAAACAAACATCTGATTATTTTAATGAAACAATTAATTCAGATTCAGAATTAAAAAATCATGCAAAAATAGTTGTAAATTGGATTACTTCTGAATTGTTTTCATTATTAAACAAAAATAATCAAGATTTAAATAACTCTCCAGTATCACCTGAAAACTTAGGACAACTTATAAAGTTAATTTCTACAAATGAAATTTCTGGCAAAATAGCAAAAGATGTATTGGAAGATATGTTTTCTTCAGGAAAAACAGCTAGACAAATCGTAGATGAAAAGGATTTGCAACAAGTTACAGATCATGGTGAAATAACAAAAGTTATTGATGAGGTCATTGCAGAAAATCCAAAAATGGTTGAACAGTATCTAGCAGGTAAAGATAAGTTATTAGGTTTCTTTGTTGGCCAAGCTATGAAATTAACTAAAGGAAAAGCTAATCCAAAAATGTTAAATGATATTTTAAAACAAAAATTAAATAAAAAAAATTAAACGTAAAGAATAGCATCTATAAGCAACAATTATAAATGTTAAAACTATCCAAATAATATTTCCTTTGTAATTTTCTGCTGCCCTCCAAATTCCAATAGAAATAAATATTGTCCAAATAAAAATAAAAATTTTTGAAATTAAAGCCAGATTAGTAAAATCTAAAAATGGTATTTGATTTACTGATTTATTATTATTGAATAGATAAATTTCTAAATTAAAAATTATTAACAGAACTAGCCCATTTAACAGCTCACCAACTAGCCAATAAGATTTCCAAAGTTTTACTTTACCCTCAAAAAAATCTCGAACAACAAATGATTTATTCATTTATTTAAATCTTAACATAATTATTCAAATACTAT
This sequence comes from uncultured Alphaproteobacteria bacterium, assembly GCA_902518895.1. Lineage (GTDB taxonomy): Bacteria > Pseudomonadota > Alphaproteobacteria > HIMB59 > CACPNW01. The sequence continues at coordinate 8,326 of CABYHL010000029.1, forward strand.
AATTTTTTAAATAAAACTAACAAGAACGAAAGATGAGTACAATACTTTTATTTTTAACTAACTTTAAGTGTTATTTATTCATTTCTCTTTTTTTTTAAAATATTATCTTTTATAAATACTTATGAATGAAAGTAATCTAAAGATTATAACTCAAGAAGCTTCTGAATTAAGTGACGATGAATGGTTAGATATATCAAAATTTATGAAGCAATTTCCAACTAGAATAAAAAGATCAACAGGATCAGACTATTATAAATCTAAATTAAAAAATTCACCATTTGGGATATCCTTTGTAACCAGAGTTATAGATACAAATAAAAAATGTGTTGGGTTAACAACGCTTACTAATAAAATGTTTGTTAATAATAATAAAAATTATCCAGCATATGAACTAGGAGATTCATATGTATCTAGAAAATTCCAGGGAAAAGGAATCTATTCTAAAATTTTGGATGATACACTTTCA
>CABYHL010000030.1 GCA_902518895.1 uncultured Alphaproteobacteria bacterium
TTTCACACATAAAAATAGTTAAGTCTTTATATTTTCTTAGGTGTTTATGTGGGAATAATTGATTTCCAAGAATTAAAAATAAACTTTTCATCGATATTTAAATAGTAAGTTATTAGAAAATTTATATGATTTATTAAAATTAATTGCTTATTTTAGACAATTTTTAACTATAATAACTTATAAATTAATGACCAAATTAGTAAAATTATTGGTAATTCCCCTTATAATTAGTTTTGCACTAATCTCATGTAATACCACATCTCCTTACAAGGTAAAAAAATCTGATGCACAAAAAGTAACTAATATTGAATATGGAACAATCAAAACCTCTCTTCCAGTAAAAATTGAAGGTGAAAGTGATTGGATTGGAGCAACTGCTGGAGCAATGATAGGTGGTCTTTTAGCATCTCAAATATGTGGAGAAGAAGAAATATTAGGAACAAAGTGTCAAGATATTGCAATAGTATATGGAACTATTGGAGGAGCTGCTATGGGATCAGTAATACAAGCTAAAATTGGTAATCATGATGGCTTTCAATATATAGTGAATATTGATGAATGTGGTAATGACATTTCTAATTGCCAAAATGATCAAGAAAAAGCTTTTGTGCAGGGAGATGATAATGCCCTTCCAAATGGCCAAAAAGTTGTAATTATCTACGGAGACGTAATAAGAGTTATGCCCTATGAAGAATAATTTAGTAAAATTCATTTTTAGTATTTTTTTATTATTTCCATTTCACCTCAATGCAGAATTAATATTTGAAGATAATTTTCCAAAAGATATGCAAGGTATTTGGAGTGATGATTGTGATGCAGAATATCAAGTATTCATAATATCAAATAACACAAGTATGTGGATTGACGAGACATATGTTGGATTTAATGTATCAAAAACATCAAAGGTGCAAGATTGGTCAGCTTATAAATGGGGTGAACTAGATGGAAGTTATTATTATTTTTTAAAAAAAGATGGCGAAAATTTACTTGAGGTTACTGCTCCTGATGATTGGGATGGTATAGATTATTCCTTTTTAAATTCAGCAGATTATTCCGTTTATGAAAAATGTGATTCAATACCAAGTGTCTTCCAAATTATTTATGGTGAAATAATTAATTTAATGAATTCACAATTAATAGAAACTTGCAATAGTGATAGTAATCCAGCAAATTGTATTAATGAAACTTTTGCATTTTTAGATGTATCACAAGATGATGAATTATCTGTTGCAGAATTAACACGTGCAGCAAGAATAGCTATTTATTTTACCTTTATTGACAAAAGACAAGACGAAGACAGAGACATAGGATTTGCAACTTATACTACTACCTCACTAATATTTCCTGCATTATCAAAAATATTAATTGGGAATTATGATTATGATAATTCAAATACAATTTCTTTAAAAGAAATATATACGGATCGTATTGATACATTAGACTATCAAAATTTATTTAAAGAAAATTTACAAGGATTAGATCCAGAAGAATTAAGAAGATTAATTGAAAACTTAGATTTCCTAAAGTCATTAATGCTAAATTAATTTAGTGTCTTGACTTTTAACTGTAATTTTAATTATAAATAGATATGAACAAAAGAAATTTATACGCAGCTATTGCGATAGTGTTTATTTTTGCTGCTTTAAATTTAACCATATATTTTTTCTATTAAATTATGGTGATCAGAAGAAAATCTAGTATTTATAAAAAATTATATGAAATTAATGGTCAGAAAATGATTTTTGGTCACGATAACATACATTTTAAAACAATTAACTTGCCAGCAAAACAGAGATACAAAAATCTATGCAGTAAATTTGGTTTAAAAAAAATCAAATCTTCAGGTAAAAAAAATTTTCAATTAATTAACATTAATTAAGTGAAAAATATTGCAATAATTGGAGCTGGGATGACTGGCTTGTCTCTTGCTTATAATCTTCAAGAACATAATATTACAATTTTTGATAAATCATGGAGACCAGGAGGAAGAGTATCTACTAGAAAGCATGATAATTACCTTTTTGATCATGGTGCACATTATCTATCGACGAATCATTCTGTAAATCAATTAAATGAAGTAATAAGTAGATATAATTTGGGACAAGTAATAGAAATAGATTTTGCAACAGATTATTTAAAAAATAAAAAAACTAGAAAAAAAATTATTATTGGCCAAAATGGAATGAATTCTATTCCAAAGTCTATTTTTGATAATATTAAAGTAAAAAGTTATTTAAATTCAAAAATAATTAAAATTTCAAAAAATAGTAATGATCTCTTCTCACTATTTTCTGAAGAGGAAGAATTTAAAGATTTTGATTATGTGTTAATTTGTATACCGTATTTACAATCAAAAGAACTTTCAAAAGATTTGATTGATTTTACTCAGATTGTTAGCGAACCATCTTATGATTCAATACATACTGTAATGTTAAGTTATAAAGATATTAACAACATAAATATTAAAGCAGGATTAAATCTTCATAAAGATATTAGTTTTTTTATGAATCAAAATATCAAATTTAATGAATTATCTGATGAATGTTGGGTATTAAATATGAGTTCTGAATATACGAATAACAATATTAGTATTGATAAATCTGATCTAGAAAAATACGCTCAATCAATATTTGAAAAAACATTTGGTATAAAAAATGAGATAAGTTTTATTAAGTCACACAGATGGCTATTTGCACAAACAAAAGTCAGTTATAATAGTATTTCAAAAAAAAATTGGATTAATTCAAGGGATAACAAATTATTTTTAAGTGGAGACTGGGTTATAGGAAAAAGTCTAAGTGATGCATGGGATGCAGGTGAAAAATTATCTCATTATATTAAAATTTTATCAGTTTGATATTAAGTATTAAAATATTTTTTAATATTTTTAGCCGCCTGTCTTATTCTTTGAGTATTTTCTACTAGACCAATACGAACAAAACCCTCACCTCCTTTTCCAAAAGCTAAACCAGGGGCTACTGCAACGTCGGCATTTATCATTAAATTTTTGGCAAACTTCATAGAACCCATTTTTTTATATTTTTTTGGTAAAGGAGCCCATACAAACATTGATGCTTCAGGTTCTGGAATTTTATCCCAACCAGCTCTTTCAAATGATTCTATTAAAACATCTCTTCTTTTTTTATAAGTCTCCCTTATTTCTTCTACACATTTTTGAGATCCGTTTAGAGCAGCAGTGGCTGCTACTTGAACTGGTGTAAAAGCACCATAGTCTACATATGATTTTATTTTAGTTAATGCTTCAATTAAAGTTTTGTTTCCAACCGCAAAACCTATTCTCCATCCAGCCATTGCATAAGTTTTGGATAAAGTCGTAAATTCAACTGCTATGCCCTTTGCTCCATTAACTTCTAATATTGATGGTGGCGGATTATTGCCAAAGTAAATTTCAGAATAAGCTAAATCAGATAGAATAAAAACTTGATATTTTTTTGCAATTTTTACTAATTCTTTATAAAAATCTAAATCAACTATCTGAGCTGTTGGATTTGAGGGAAAAGAAACGATAATAACTTTTATTGAAGAATATTTTTTTAAATTGGTAACTATGTTTGATAAAAATTTATTACTATCGAACTGTCCATTAAAAAATGTTTTCAATGGTGATAATTTAGCTCCTGCAATCATAAAACCATATGGATGAACAGGATATGATGGATCAGGGCATAATATCCTATCTCCTCTTGAAGTAATAGCTTGTGCTAAATTAGCTAAACCTTCTTTTGAACCAATTGTTACTATAATTTCACTTGATGGATTTAAATCAACATTAAATCGTTTTTTATAATATTTAGCTTGAGCTTTTCTAAGTCCATTAATGCCTTTAGAAACTGAATAACGTCCAACACCTGGCTTATCTATAACTTCTTTCAATTTCTGTCTTATGTGAAGAGGTGTTGGCATATCTGGGTTACCCATTCCAAAATCAATAATATCCCTACCCTCTGTTCTAAGTTTCATTTTTAATGAATTTATCTCCCCAAATATATATGGGGGGAGTCTATTAATTCTTTCAAATTTAGATTTCACTTTTTAAGCAATAATTAATTATTGATAATAATACTAGTTTAAATAAAATTGATTTTTAATAATATTATTCCTATTTTTATATTGTGATTAAATTATTTTACTATTTTTTACCATTTATTGTAATGTTTTTACCAAGTTTATGGGTAAATTATATTTTAAAAAAATATAATAAAATTTTACCTGATATGCCTTTTACGGGTAGAGAACTTGGAAAAAAAATCCTTGAAGAAGAAAAAATCACTAATGTATCAATTAATCCTATTCAGCAATTAGATCATTACAACCCTAAAGAAAAAAAAATACATATCGCCACAGATAAACTTGATAAAAAAAGTATTACAAGCATTTCGGTTGTTGCACACGAAATTGGTCATGCAATTCAAGATAAAGAAAAATACAAACCACTTATTCTTAGACAATCATTAATTGAAAAAACAATGATCTTTCAAAGAATTGGCTCGTTTTTATTAATTATAGGACTACCATCAATATTTGCCTTCACTAAAAGTCCATTTATCACTCTTATTGCTGCGATAATAATAATGGGATGCTTATCTACAAATGTACTAATCCATTTGATTACTCTTCCTGTAGAATTTGATGCAAGTTTTAAGAGAGCCTTACCTATACTCAAAAGATTTGTTCCTAGAGAGAATATGCACCAATGCAAATCCGTTTTAAGAGCTGCTGCATTGACATATTTAGCTCAATCCATTGTAAGTATATTTAGATTAAAAATAATACTGTTATCTTTTATCAATATTTTTAAGTCAATTATAAGAAGGTAATATTTTTCTCTTTAAATAAAATGGGAAATTTATTAAGTTAGATAATTAATGAATTTAAGTGAAAAAATATCTTTAATACTAGTAGATAAAGGTTTTTCTTTGTCTCCAAAAAAAAATACTGAAGATTTAATCAATTCTGGCACAGAATTTCATAAAAGTAATGAAGATATCAAAATTGCAGAACAGCATGGTATTGCAGATCAAATTTTCATTCTTTTAAAAGGTGAGGCTGAATATGTAAAATATCATAATAATGTTTTTTATAAGTTAGCAACATTAAAGAATGCAGGGTCACCTCTTGGTATTTCAGGATTAAATGCGCCAGGAAGATATATGTCAGATATATTTATTAAAGGTAATTCAGAATATATTTCTATCAAAATAGAAAAATTAAAAGAATTAGAAGAAGTAGACCCCGACTATGCAAGTTTTTTTTATTCTTTTTTATTATTTGAATCTATTAATTTAATATGGTCATCTCGCAATTTAGAAAAACCCATTGAACACAAAAACATTAATTTAGCAGATGGTGTTAAAACTGGTGGAGATATTGTAAATACCAAAAGAATTAAAAACTCAGCATTTTTAGCTTTTCTTGATGATAACGATTTAAATAAATTAATAAATTACGCAAATGTTAGATTATTTTCATCTGGTGAATTTATAACATTAGAAGGTAAAATTTCTGATGGAATAAATATTTTGTTAAAAGGTAAGGTTGAAGCCTCTTTTACAAATTTAAAAGATGACCAATTAGAAAATAATTCAAGATCAATAGCTAGACCAGGAGTAGCATTGTCCTTGTCTTCAGGATTACATGAAATTGAATCACCCTACTCCTTAAAAGCAACAAGAGATACAACGATATTAAAATTCTCAAATGAATTTATTGATAATTTAATCAAAACCAATCCAGAATTGGCAATCAAATTTTTTAAAAGACAATTATGGCAATTAGGACGATTTATTCAAAGTTCAACAGGCTTAACAACCTATCCAGCTAAAAATGAAAAAGAATTTTTTCAATATTTATTAAATGATAATTCTGCAACAATACCAAGTAATTCCAAACTTTATACAATACCTCATTTATTAGAAAATCATTTAACTCATTCTTTAGTATTCGATACAATTTATGATTTAATTATCACAGGTAATGATGATGAAAAATCTATAGCTAGTTTAATGATTGATGCATTGAGTGGTATAGAAAGAAAAAATAGATTTTTCAAACAACTAAACAAAATATACAATAGAGTAGCAAATTCATATGATTCAATAAATAAACAAGCATTACAAAAATTAACAAATTCAGATTTTATAAAAGCTTTTGATCAAGTTCCTTATGTTATTAAAGGTATGGAGAATTTACCTGATGAAGCCACAAACATATTTTTTTATAATCATTTGGCAAGCATTGAAGAAAATGGTTTAGCTAATGGACATCAATTTAGTATAGATAGTCACTTTATAAGTGCAAAAATTCTGTTTCCAAAATATGGTGATGGTGGTCAAAGAATTGCTCGATATTCTAGAAATACAGAATTCTGGAGATATAATTATTATGAGAATTTAGATTATATTTTCGTCCATACACCAGAATCAGATTATTTAAATGAAACTCAAGAACAAAAAAAGAAAAGAAAAAGTAAATTATTTATCGAAACTCAAAATATTTTTGATCAAAACAGACCTTTAGTTATAGCACCAGAAGGTACATCTGAAACTGAAGATAATTTAACTCCAAATTCCCCAGGTCCATTAAAACCAGGTGCATTTTTATTAGCAGACCAATTAAAACCAGAACCCCTTCTTGTTCCAATTGCATTAGCAAATTTTGATTATTCAATTTCTGATACTATTTATTCAGCAGTTATTAAAAAACCAATAAAAATAAAAGATTTTGTAAATGATATGAAAAATAAAAAAGAGTTAGAAAATTTTTTATCTAAATATAGAAAAACTTTTAGAACATATGTTGAGGAAGCAATTGAATTAGCAAAATCTGCTTCAAAAAATAAAATTAATTATGAAGATGTTGTTAGTAACTTAAATTTAGTAAGCCCTATTGAAGAAGAATTTGAAGCAGATGTGAGAGAATTAGAAATTAAATTACATTCAGATCAATATAAAAATAACAAAATAGTCTTATTTGGAAGTTCAACATTTAGAGATTGGGAAAATGCAAAAACTGATTTGTCATTTAATAGTTTATTAAATTTAGGATTTGGTGGTTCCACATTAGTATCATGCCGAACCTATTTTAATAGAATAGTAGTTCCAAATAATCCCGACAAGATGATTTTTTATGCAGGTGATAATGATATAGGCAGCGGAATGAGTGCTGAAGATTTAGAAAATGAATTTTTATTATTTGCTTCTGAAGTTAATGAAAAATTACCTCATACCTTATGTTTTTTTGTTTCTATTAAGCCAAGTGTATTTAGGAACAATTATTTAAATACAATATTAGATGCAAACGAACGAATTAAAAACAAAATTGAGAATTTTAGTCAATGGCGCTATATTGATCTATGCTCTCCTATGCTTGATGCTGGATTTGAAAAATTTTATTCAGAAGATCCACTACACATGAATGTACTTGGTTACAGTCTCTTAAGTAAATTAATTAGAGATGAAATCTCGAAATTTACAATTTAAACTTAAATAAATAATTAAATATTAATTTCTTTTCTTAGTTTATCAGATTTATATGAATTAAAGACTAATGATAAACTCTTTATGTTATCTTCACCACTGGTGTCGTGTTCAATATTATTTATTAGTGAATCAATGAAATGTTTGTGCGTATTGATTACACTTTCTTGAATTTGATCCCAAGGTTCTGAAATCCATTTATATTTCTTTGGTTTTCCATAATAAATCTTCTTCTTATTATTTTTGTGAAGAGTAATTTTGTAATTGTAGTCCAAATCAATTGAGCCGTTTGAGAATTCTAAATTAACTAGTGTTTGAGCAAATCTATCTGGTTTTTTTATTGAAGAAATAGATGCATCAACAATAGTAATACTTTTATTTTTATTTCTTATCAGGGATATAAAATCAGTTTCACCTTTAAATTTATTATTTGTATTTTGATTTACTGTATAAATACTTTTTGCTTCTCCCATAAAAAATCTACTTAAATCAAATAAATGGATTCCTACGTCTAGGGTTAAATACTCTTTTAAATCATATAAATATGTTTGATTGGTATATCCAACAGGATTTGCATGTCTAAAAGATATTTTGGCATAATGCGGTTTCATTAACTGCTCTTTATTTATAATTTCTTTTAATTTTAATAGAGGGCTTTGCCATCTAAAATTCTCATGCACCATAAGTGGTGTTTTATTTTTTTTGTATAAAGAAACAATTTTTTTTGCATTTGATAAATTTTCAGCAAATGGCTTTTGTATAGAAGTTGGTATTTTATATTTAGATAAAATTTTGCCAATATTTAAGTGTGTCTCCATTGTTGTTACAACATCAACAAAGTCAATTTTATGTTTTTTTAACATTAATTCTATAGATGAATAAGAATGCAAAATGTTAAATTTAGATTTAAATTTATTAGCTTTTTTTATATCTAAATCACAAACGCATATTATTTCTATATTTCTTAATTCTTTCCA
>CABYHL010000031.1 GCA_902518895.1 uncultured Alphaproteobacteria bacterium
TTCAGGTTAAGATTATTTTTTTCGATTTCTCTTGTATTGTTGGCAATAAAAATCATTGAAAAAACTAATATTAAATTGAGAATTAAAAAGAATATAATTGATTTAGTATACTTCATTATTAAATTTTCTGAGCTACCCGAAGTTTTGCTGATCTAGATCTGGGATTTTCTAAAATCTCAGAAGCTGATGGCAATATTGGTTTTTTGGTGATTATTTTAAGTTGAGTTGCCAGTTTATCAGGTAACTCCGGGTAGTGGCGGGAGGAACGCCATCGTTTACCACTATTGTGGTTAAAAAAATCTTTCACAATTCTATCTTCTAGACTTTGGAAAGAAACTACTAAAATTAAACCATCTTTATTTAAAATTTTTAAACTTTTTTCTAGACTTGTCTTTAGTTCACCTAACTCATCATTCACATAAATTCTAATTGCCTGAAATGTTTTTGTAGCTGGATGAATCTTGTTTTTTAATTGATTCTTTTTTGGTAAACATTTTTTAATTATGTTTGATAATTCTATAGTGTCACTTATAAATTTTATTTTTCTGTTTTTTACTATTTCTTTTGCAATAACTCTTGAATAACGTTCTTCTCCATATTGATAAATTATATCAGCTAAATTTTTTTCCATCAGAAATTGTCATTATATTAGTTTCATCCTTTAAATTTAAATAGAAATTAATTATTTTTTGAGCAGCAATCAAACCTGCTAACCCTGCAGAAATACCTGAAATACCTACTACATCACATCTGGGAAGATCAACATCATCTTTGTTAGGAAAGATACAATTTAAACATAGATGATTATTTTTATTTGAATTATCGAAAAGAATTATTTGTAAATCGTGTCTTAATGCAGAGGAATATAAAAAATTGATTGAGTTTTTAAGACAATATTCATTTAATAATCTAGAACTGAACCAATCATCAGTTGCATCAACAATTATAGAACATTCTTTTAAAGAATTTAAATTTAAAGAATTAATATTTTCATCAATAGTATGAATTTTACATTCAGTATTGATTAACTGTAATTTATTTTTAGCTACATCAACCTTTTTTCTTCCAATATCATTTAAATTAAATAAAATTTGTCTATTAAGATTACTTTTTTCAACAATGTCTCCATCTACTATTAACAATTCTTTTATTCCAGAGTTGACTAAATATTGACTTAAAGGACATCCTATACCTCCCATACCCACAATACCAATTTTTATATTTGATAATTTTTTTAGGTTTTCTTCAGAAAATTCTTTTAAAATAAATAATCTACTGAAAATTTTATATTCTTCTTCAGAGTAATTATTCATAATTCTATATAGAATTATAAATTAGTTTTATAATTTGCTTTGCACAATTTACTTTTGTCATTTTCTTAAATTTTTTTACTTGGTTTTTTGTAATTATTGATATCCGATTATAATCTGAACCAAAAACTTTATTTTTATTATCGATTTTATTGTAAACCATCATATCACATTTTTTATCAACTAATTTTTTTTTGGCATTATCAATGCTCCCCGTTTCTGCAGCAAAACCTACTAAAAATTTAGGCCTTTGAGTTTTGCTTTTTCCAATTTTTTCTAAAATATCAATATTCTTACCAAGACTAATATTTAATTTTTTATTTTTTTTAATCTTGGATTTATTGATATTTTTATTTTTGAAATCAGATACTGCAGCAGTAAAAATTCCTATATCAATTTTAGAAATTTTTCTAATTTTTTGATACATTTCGTATGCTGATTTTATTTGAATAAATTTTAAATTTGGGGGAGGATCTAAATTTGTTGGTCCAGATATCAAGGTTACATCCGCTCCATATAAAACTAATTGTGAAGCAATTTCATAGCCTTGTTTCCCAGAAGATTGATTTGAAATAAACCTAACTGGATCAATCATTTCAATTGTTGGTCCTGCAGTTACTAGGCATTTTTTATTTTTTAACAAATTAACATTTTCTAGTCTGTTTAAAATTCTATTTACTATATTTTTTGAGTTATCAATTCTGCCTAAACCAAATTCTCCACACTTTAGATTTCCAACTGTAGGGCCAATAAACTCATGACCGCTATCTTTTAATAATCTCACATTTTTTTGATTAATTTTATTATGCCACATAAAACTATTCATCGCAGGGACAAACAAAATTTTTTTATTTGAAGCAAGCAACGTATTAGAAGCTAAATTATCTCCATATCCATTAGCAAATTTTGCAATAGAATTAGCTGTTGCTGGACACATAACTATTATATCATTATCTCTTGATAAATTAATATGAAGCATCTTATTTTTTTTCTCATCTTCATCAGTAAATATTCTATTTTTAATTAATTTTTTTATATCTGATTTTTTTACATATTTCTTTGCTTCTTTAGTTAGAATACAGCTAATTTTAACTTCATTAATATTCAGCAAAGCAATAATTTCTTTACATCGAGATGCAGCAATAGAGCCAGTTATTATTAATAAAATTTTATTCATTACAGTTTATAGCCAGTATGTATTGCTACAATTCCATTAAATAGATTAATAGTTTCAACTTTAGTAAATCCACAATCACGTAGATTTTTGCTAAGTTCTTCTTGTGATGGAAACAAATCAATACTTTCACTCAAATATTTATAAGCATTCTTATCTTTAGCAATTATTTCTCCTAACAGAGGTAAAATCTTTGATTTGTAAATTTTATATGAACTTGATACCAAAGATGATTTAGGTGTACTAAATTCTAGGCAACAATATTTACCACCAGGTTTAAGAACTCTGTAAGCCTCTTTTACAGATAACAAATACTCTGTCACATTTCTTAAGCAGAAAGAAATAGTATATTTATCAAAAAAATTATTTTCAAAATTTAACTTTTCAGCATTACCAATAAAATATTTTATATTTTTTTCTTTTCTTAATCTTTTTCTTCCTTCTAATAACATTTCTTCATTTAGATCTAAAAGATAAAGACTGGTTGATAAATTTTCTTTTAAAATTTCGCTGGCAATATCACCAGAACCAGAACCAACATCCAAGATAATTTCATTTTCATTTAGATTCACAGTTTCTACAAATCTTTTTTTCCATAAACGATGCATACCTAAACTCATTAAATCATTCATAATATCGTAGCTTGGAGCTACGCTTGAAAATACATTCTGAACAAGTTTAGTCTTTTGTTTTGAATTTACTTTTGTATAACCAAAATTATAATCTTTTTTCATTATGCCAGAATTACCTGAAGTTGAAACTACAGTTAAAGGACTTAGTGTAATATTGAATCAAAAAATATCTAATGTTAAAATTCATACTTCAAAACTTCGTTTTAAAATTCCAAATAATATAATTAATATACTACGTTACTCCAAGATATCCAACCTTAGACGTATAGCAAAGTTCATAATCATAGATTTAGATACAGATTATTCTCTAGTAATACATCTAGGAATGTCAGGAAGATTAAAAACTGTTAATAAAAGCTACAAACGAATAAAACATGATCATTTTGTTATGTACTTTTTAAGTGGAATGATACTTGTTTATCATGATCCAAGGAAATTTGGATTTATAGACATAATAAAAACAAAAGATTTACAAAAACAAAAGTACATATTTAGTTTGGGTGTAGATGCACTGAGTCCAAATCTTACAGCACAAATGATATTTGAAAAAATTTCAAAATCTAAGGTCCCAATAAAGCAGATTTTACTAAATCAAAAATTAATTGCTGGTATAGGTAATATCTATGCATCGGAAATTCTATTTGATTCTAAAATTTCACCACTTACTTTGGGTAAGGATTTAGAAATTAGTCTCATTATGAAACTAATTAAGTCCATTAGAAAAATTTTAAAGAAAGCAATTAAATATGGAGGATCGAGTATACGAGATTATAGGTCTACTGACGGTACATTAGGAAACTTTCAGTCAAATTTTAAGGTTTATAATAAAGAAGGAAAAAAAATAGGTGTTAAGGTTAAAAAGATCGTTCAATACGGAAGATCTACTTTTTATTGCCCAAAACTTCAAAATAACAAGTAATTCTATATTAAATATTAATTGACTTAATTTATTTTGAATTTATAGCACGCATATGGCTAATCATGCTTCTGCAAAAAAAAGATCTAGACAGAACAAAACTAGAAATACTGTTAATTCTCAATACCTATCTAAGTTTAGAAACGCTCTAAACAAATTTAAATCTTCTGTTGAAGCAAAAAATGAGCAAGAAATTCAAAAATCCTTTAGTAGTGTCAACTCAATAATGGCCAGAGCATCAAAAAAAGGTATTTTTAAAAAAGAATACATATCCAGAAAGTTATCCTCCTTATCAAAACAAATTTCAAAAAAATAATTTTTTTTTAATTTTTTTCACTTTTCTTCTTGCTAAAAATACTTAAAGGGTGTTGATTAAGTAAATTAATTTGGTGATTAAATTTTACGACTTTAGATTTTTTGCGTAAAACTTAATAAGTTATAAAATCGTCGTTGGGGGAAAATGGATAATTCATCTACTATGTTTGACGAAAGTAAATGGTTATCCTTTAAAAAAAATCTTAAAAAAAATGTTGGTGATTCTGCGTTTAACAATTGGTTAAAACACCTTAATTATGTCTCAATTGAAAATGCTACGATCACATTTTCAGTACCAACTAAGTTTTTGAGAGATTGGATCGTTAATAATTACTCAGATAAGATAAAAAGTGAAGCTAAGAACTTAATTGATAAAATTGATACAATTAAGTTTGTTGTAAAACCCTCAGGAGGAAGAATTGTTCCTGGCACTACCAGAACAATCAGTAGTAATGACAACCATTGGAAATCAACAATGGATCTTAGATCTAATCAGTCATCAACGTATCCAAATGAATTTGGTGCCCCTCTTGACCCACGTTTCACATTTGAGAATTTTGTTGTCGGCAAACCAAATGAACTTGCATTTGCAGCATCTCAGAGAGTTTCTGAGGCAAATAAAATAACTTTTAATCCCTTATTTTTGTGTGGAGGTGTTGGTTTAGGTAAAACTCATTTAATGCATGCTATCGGATGGAAAATTAAGCAACAACAACCTGAAAGAAAAGTTATATATCTTTCAGCTGAAAAGTTTATGTATCAATTTGTAAGAGCATTAAGATATAAAGATACATCGGCATTTAAAGAACAATTTCGATCTATTGATGTACTTATGATTGATGACGTCCAATTTATAAGTGGTAAAGACAATACTCAAGAAGAATTTTTTCATACATTTAATGCTTTAATAGAACAGAATAAACAAATAGTTATTTCTGCTGATAAAACACCTACTGATCTTGACGGAGTTCAAGAAAGATTAAAATCAAGACTAGGGTGTGGATTGGTTGCTGACATACATCCTACTACATATGAACTTAGACTTGGAATATTGATTGAAAAAGCCCACAAAAGAGGAGTTGAAATACCCCCTAAAGTATTAGAGTTTCTCTCACACAGAATAATTTCCAACGTAAGAGAAATGGAGGGAGCATTAAATAGATTAGTTGCTCACGCAACTCTAGTTGGAACTTCAATAACTGTTGAAACTGCACAATTAGTACTTCAGGATTTACTTAAATCATCAAATAAAAAAATTACTATAGAAGAAATACAAAAAAAAGTAGCAGAACATTTTAATATCAGAATAACTGATATGCATTCTCCAAGGAGATCACGTTCTGTTGCTAGACCAAGACAAATAGCAATGTATCTTGCTAAATCTATTACATCACGATCCTTACCAGAGATTGGAAGGAAGTTTGGTGGAAGAGACCATACAACAGTAATGCACGCAGTTAAAAAAATTGAAGAACTAAAGTTATCTGATGTTAATTTTAATGAAGATCTCGAATTATTGAAAAGACTTATAGATTCTTAATTTTTTTTATCATATGTTTAGATATGAAATTTAAAATATTCCGTTCTAATTTCTTTAAGACATTATCCCATCTTCAGGGTATTGTTGATAAGAAGAATTCATTACCGATTCTATCCAATATTTTATTAGAAGCTAAAGAAAATAAATTAACTTTATCTTCAACTGATATGGATATTTCAATAATAGAAAAAATTGATTGTAACATTTTAGAAGAGGGCGCTACCACTATAAATTCCCAAATCTTATATGACATAGTTAGAAAACTTGATGAAAATAGTGAAATAGAAATTATATCAAATAATGGAAAATTATTAACTCTAAGAGCTAGTGGGTCACGATTTTCTTTAGCTTGTTTACCTAAAGAAGATTACCCACTAATTGATCAAGATAAAACTGGTACTAGTATTTCTATAAATTCAAAGATATTATTTAAATTAATAGATAAAACAAAATTTGCTATATCTAATGAAGAAACAAGATATTTTCTTAATGGTTTATATTTTAATATAAACCAAGAAAATGATAAAAATGTAGTTACCTTAGTTGGTACTGATGGGCATCGATTAGCAAAATTTAGTCATAATCTTGAAGTAGATATAGATGAAATCTCCGGTGTAATAATTCCAAAGAAAACAATTTATGAATTATCTAAGTTGTTATCTGAAATTGATGATGATGTAGAAATATTAATTAGTTCTAACAAAGTAATATTTTTTATAAAAAATATAATTTTTATATCTAAACTAATTGATGGTAGCTTTCCTGATTACAGAAGAGTTATTCCTCAAAATAATACTAATATTCTTAAAATAAATAGGGAAATATTACTTTCAGCAGTTGATAGAGTTAGTACAATTGCTAATGAAAAGTCTCCAGTAATTAAATTTAAATTACTTAAAAATATTTTAAATTTAAATACAGTAAACAATGAAAGTAGTACAGCTTCAGAGGATTTAAATATAAATTATGAAGGAGATGAAATAGAAATAGGATTTAATTCAAAATATATAATGGATATAGTTAATAATTTAGAAGATGAAGAGATAACTATTAACTTAAAAGATAACACCTCTCCTATTATCGCTCTTGAAAATTCAAATTCTGATTTACTATATGTTTTAATGCCAATGAGAGTTTAGAATTTGGTAAGTATTAATAATATTAAATTTAACAATTTTAGAAATTTTAATGATTATCATCTGAATTTTTATCTATTCAAGAAGGATGTGACAAATTTTGCCAGTTCCAGCTGGACCAATAGCAAACGTAATATTTTTAGT
>CABYHL010000032.1 GCA_902518895.1 uncultured Alphaproteobacteria bacterium
CTTTATTTTCTAATTGATTAACTAATTCTGAAAATAATTGAGCGCAGGTCCATTGTGTGGAAGATTGTTTTATCTTTGAAATTTTGTTTAAGAAAATATGTTTAAAATCTAAAAACCATTCTGGTTTTTGTCTAAAAATTCTTTTAAAAGCATTTGATGTTCTTAATCTTACTATTTGGTCTGTGCTTGAATAACACTTAATTAATGAATTAATTCTATTTTTTTTAACAATAACATGTTCAACAACTTTTATTGTATTACCTAGTGAATTTGGATGACCACCAGTTAGTTCAGACTCATAATTCATTATCAATTAATTTGTTTAAATAAATCCAAAAATTTACATTATCTAATAATAAATTATATAATTTCCTTCGTAGTAAACTTCGTAGATAGGTTTTTATAAAAAATTATTGATATTACTAGATAATTTTAAAAAAGTGGGGCGTTCTGTTGCTCGGTGCCCCGGACCGCGCTCACCTAGAATCTAGGCAGCAAGTGCTAATCTATTATCGTTAGCGTTTATAAAATAGCCCGATAACGGTGGTACAATACCGGATAAAGTCTTTGTCTTTGAATTACCGTCAAACCTATTTCGTCCCCATATTTTGGTGGAGACGCCGGGTACCGCCCCCGGGTCCGAATAACTTATTGCACAAAGCATTTATTATCTTAGTTGCAAAGCAACATTTTCATTATACATTAAACTAATTATACTTGAAAGTTTTGTCTTGAAACCTAGCATTTAAAAAAAAAATTGTTACTAATTAAGAAATAAAATAAAAAAAATATGATCAAAGCAATCATGGCAGTAGATGAAAAAGGAGGCATAAGTAAGGGCCAAAGTATGCCCTGGCCTAAAAATTCAATTGACTTAAAATGGTTTAAAGAAAATACTATAAATAATGTTGTTGTAATGGGAAGGAAGACTTGGGAAGATCCTTTAATGCCCACACCTCTAAAATCAAGAATAAATGTCCTAATTACCAGTAAAGATAAAGATTTAATAGAAGGGGCAGATTATTACTTTAGTGGAGACATAAATGATCAAATTCAAAATCTTCAATCAGAATATATGGATAAAGACATTTTTATAATTGGAGGTTCAGAAATAATAAATTTAACTTTTAAATCTATAGAACAATTTTATCTCACTAGAATCTACGGTAATTACAATTGTGAAAAATTTATTGATGTATCCTTAATAGAAAAAAATATGAAAATGATAAAAAAAATAGATGGCGATTCTTCTTGCCATTTCGAAATTTGGGAAAAATGAAACAGTATTTAGATGCTTTAAAATATTGTTATGAAAATGGTACAGATGTTGAAAGTAGAGCTGGTGGAGTTAGAAAGTCTTTTGGTTATCAAATGCATTATGATTTATCAAAAGGTTTTCCTGCTATAACGACTAAAAAACTAGCATGGAAATCTGTAGTTTCAGAGTTATTGTGGTTCATTGAAGGTTCAGACGATGAGAGAAGACTTGCAGAAATTTTATACAATGATTCAAGAGAAAATTTAAAAGATAAAAAAACTATTTGGACGCAGAATGCTCAAGCTGATTACTGGAAATCACAAGCTCGGTTTGAAGGAGATGTTGGTAAAATTTATGGAGTTCAATGGAGAAATTTTAATGGAGAAGATCAAGTCTTAAACCTAATTAAAGGACTTAAAGAAGATCCAAATGGAAGACGTCATATAATTTCTGCTTGGAACCCTCCGGAGATTAAAAATATGTCATTGCCAGCATGTCATGCATTTTCACAATTTTTTATTTCTAATAACAAATTAAGTTGCCAATTATATCAAAGGTCATGTGATATGTTTTTGGGAGTTCCATTTAATATAGCAAGTTATAGTCTTTTAACTCATATGTTGGCAAGAGAGTGTAAATTAGAAGTTGGAACATTTATTCATTCTTTAGGAGATTTTCACATTTATAATGAACATTTTGAGCAGGTTAAAATCCAATTAGAAAGAGAACCTAAAAAATTACCTGAGCTTCAATTTGAAACAAAAAATTTTTTTAAATACAACGTAAATGATTTTAAACTAACAAACTATCAGCATCATGAAAAAATTGATGCTTTGATGAATGTTTAATCCAGAGATTTTTTTAAATTTTTAGCAATTGACATAAATTTTTTTGAAATTTTACCATCTGGATTGTCTATCATAGCAGGTATTCCATTGTCTGATTGAATTCTTAAATTTGTATCAATAGGAATTTCTCCTAAAAAAGGTATGTTAGATTCTTCAGCTTCTTTTTTTACACCATCTTTTGAAAATATATAATGTTTCTGATTACAATTATTACATATGAAATAACTCATATTTTCAACAATACCAAGAATCTCAACATTTACTTTTTTAAACATATTTATTCCTTTTCTAGCATCAGTAAGAGCTACATCTTGAGGTGTAGAAATTACAATTGATCCAGAAAGTTTTGAACTTTGCGCCAAAGTAAGCTGAGCATCTCCAGTGCCTGGTGGCAAATCTATTATAAGGTAATCTAATTCACCCCATTCAACTCCATTAAACATCTGCTCTAAAGCTTTCATGACCATTGGCCCTCTCCAAATCGTTGGAGCTTCAGAGTCTAGAATAAATCCAATAGACATCAATTTTATTCCATAATTTTCTAAAGGTATAAGTTTTTTGTTTTCATTCATTATAGGTTTTTTTGAAATACCCATCATTCTAGGAATGCTAGGACCATAAATATCTGCATCAAGTAAGCCAATTTTAAGATCTAGTGATCTTAATGCTGTGGCAAGATTTACCGAAAATGTTGATTTGCCAACTCCCCCCTTACCACTAGCAATTGCTAATATATTTTTTGCATCAATTTTAAATCTTCTATTATCATTATTATTTGTTTTAGTACTCTGTACATCCGAGTTTATAATTACATTCACAGAAAGTATTCCAGAAATTTGTTCAACATTATTTTTAAGCAATCTTGCTATATTTAGATAAAGATCTTCTTTTTGACCTTTTACAAGTAAGGAAATATTTACATTGCCATCTTTTACAACTGCAGAAATATTTTGATTTTTAGGATCAAAACTAAGATTTGTTTCAGGATCACTAAATTTCTTGGAAAATGTATAAATTAAAGATAAAATTTCATCAGACATACTTGATTTTTCCAGATTTACTCAAATATTAGTTATTAAATAATATAATTAGTGTTAGTAGATAGAGCCAATATTATCAATAATATATGAACTGGAATAAAAATAACAACGACAATAATCCTTGGGGATCAGGTGGAAATAACAATCCTTGGGGTTCAGGAGGGTCTGGAGACGGTCCAAATAGAAGAGATTTTGAAGATTCCATCAGAAAAGCTAAAGATAGATTTGGCAATTTTAAATTTGGTGGCAGACGTAACCTTTCAATATTTATAATAGTAGCTGTTTTACTATGGTTAGCTACTGGTTTTTATAGAGTTGAGCCCGATGAACAGGGTGTAGAGCTTTTATTTGGAAGATGGAATGGTCAAACAACCGAGCCTGGATTACATTACTTTTTTCCAACTCCAATCGGCCAAACTGTTACACCTAAAGTTGAAATAATTAGAAAAATCAACGTTGGATTTAGAAGTGCAAGTGACCTTGGTTTTGGATCAAATTCAAATGCAGAACGAAAAGTTATTGAAGAAAGTTTAATGCTTACTGGTGATCAAAATATAGCAGATGTTGCATTCACAGTACTATTCAAAATTAAAGATGCTGGAAATTTTCTCTTCAAGCTTAGAAATCCAGAACTTACCGTTAAAGATATGTCTGAAAGTGTTGTACGTGAAGTTGTTGGTCAAAGAGATCTTCAATTCTTACTTACAGAAGGTCGTCAAGAGGTTGAGCAGGTTGTAAGAAATGAATTACAACTAGTTTTAGATTCCTATGAAAGTGGTGTTTTAATTCAATCAGTACAGCTTCAAAGTGTTGATCCGCCCGATCAAGTAATTGATGCTTTCGATGAAGTTCAAAGAGCAAGACAAGATAAAGAAAGACTAGTTAACGAAGCAAACACTTATTTAAATAGGATTGTACCTAATGCACGTGGTGAAGCAGCCAAACTTGTTGAAGCTGCTACAGCATATAAAGAGCAGGTGGTTAAACAAGCTGAAGGTGTGGCACAAAACTTTATTGATGTTTATAATAGTTATAAAGATGCGAAAGAAGTAACTAAGAGAAGAATTTATTTAGAAACTTTAAGAGAAGTTTTAGAAGGTAAGAACAAAATAATTTTAGATGATACTGGAAATGGACAGGGTGTAGTTCCTTACCTCCCATTGAATGAACTTAAAAAGTCAGGAAATAATTAAGATGAGATTTAGTGCAAGAAATTTACTTATAGTTTTAGTTTTATTTATTCTTTTCCTTACTTTCACTGGAGCTTTTTTTATTGTAAATGAAACTAAGCAAGCATTAGTACTTCAATTTGGTGATCCAAGAAAAGTTGTTACTAAACCTGGTCTTCAGTTTAAAATTCCATTTATTCAAGACGCAGTATTTTTAGATTCAAGATTATTAAATCTTGATCCCCAACCTGAAGAAATGATACTTTCAGATCAAAAAAGAATTATTGTTGATTCATTTGCCAGATACAACATTGTTGATCCTCTAAAATTTTATCAGACAGTTAGAAATGAAACTACTTTTTCAGATAGATTTGGAAGAATTATAAATGCTGCAGTTAGAGGTGTAATTGCACAATACTCATTAACTTCACTACTGAGTGATGAACGTATTAATATTATGAATGAAATTGAAAAACAAATTAAGGTTAATGAGAATTCTTTTGGTGTAAAAATTGTAGATATTAGAATTGGAAGAACAGATTTAACCGAACAAGTATCTAATAACGTTTATCAAAGAATGCGTTCTGAACGTGAAAAAGAAGCAAATTTATTAAGAGCAGAAGGTGAAGAACTTTCTAAAGAAATTGTTGCATCAGCAGATAGACAACAAACAGTAATTTTAGCAGAAGCCGAAAGAACTTCATCAATATTAAGAGGTGAAGGAGATGCTTCTAAAAATAGAATATTAGGTGATGCTTATAGCCTTGATGAAGAATTTTTTGATTTCTTAAGAACAATGCAAGCTTGTAAAGATACTTTTGGAGATACAGAGATGTCTATGGTAATTGCTCCTGGGGAAGTTTGTGAAAAATTTTTTGGTGAAATAGATATCCAAAATTAATGTTTGAAATATTACTAATAAGCATAGGTCTAGTGCTGATCATTGAAGGCGTACTCTATTTTTTCTTAGCAAACAATTTAAAGAAATATCTAGATATGCTTTCCCTTATTAATCCACAAACTGTAAAAAACGTTAGTTTATTTTTCGCTCTTCTAGGACTGTGCCTTATTTATTTCACGTTCAAATACTATGACAATTAATATGAGAATTAAATTTTTATTCTTAATTTTTATTTTATTTTCGAAACCATTACTTGCTGTACCCGAGAGTTTTGCTGATCTAGTTGAACAATTATCTCCTGCAGTAGTTAGTATTGCATCAACTACTATTGTTGAAAACAATAACCAAAATCAAATACCACAATTTCCAGAGGGATCTCCTTTTGATGATTTTTTCAAAGAATATTTTGATCGTGATCAAAGACGATCACAACGACCAATGACAGGACTTGGTTCCGGTTTTATAATAAGTGAAGATGGTATAGTCGTCACAAATAATCATGTAATTGAAGGAGCTGATGAAATAACTGTTATTCTAAATGATGAAACAGAGTTTACAGCTGAATTACTTGGAAGAGATCCCAAAGCAGACATAGCTGTATTAAAAATTGATCCAAAAAACAAAAAACTTACATATGTTGGTTGGGGAGACTCGGATAAGATGAGAGTTGGAGATTGGTCAATTGCAATTGGAAACCCTCTTGGTTTGGGAGGAACTGTCACAGCAGGAATTATATCTGCAATCTCAAGAGATTTAGGCAGTGGACCATATGTTAAATTTTTACAAACAGATGCATCTATTAATCGTGGTAATTCTGGTGGACCATTATTTAATTTAGATGGAGAGGTTATAGGAATTAATACGGCAATAGTTTCGCAAACAGGTGGAAGTATTGGCTTAGGATTTGCAATACCTACGAACAGTGCCAAAAAAATAGTACAACAATTAAAAGATTTTGGAAAAACTAAGAGAGGTTGGTTAGGTGTACAAATTCAACCCGTTACAAAGGATTTTGCGGAAAGTCTTGGATTACCTGATCAAAAAGGTGCATTTATATCCAATGTTAATCCTAATGGACCCTCAAAAACTGCTGGATTAGAACCAGGTGATGTAATTTTAAAATTCAATAATATAGAAATTAAAAAGATGCCTGATCTACCAAGAGTTGTTGCAGAGTCAGATGTAGGTTCCACTGCAATACTAGAAGTTTGGAGAAAAAATAAAAAAATTCGTATTGAGGTAATATTAGGAGAATTACCTGGAGAGGTAGTTACGGAAAGAAAAACAACTACAAATATTGAAAAAAATTTAAAGATTGAGTCTTTAGGAATTACTATTGAAGATCATGAAAGTGGGGTTAAAGTTATTTCAATTGACGACATTGATAGTAGTTTACAAAATGGAGATATAATCACAGAAGTTAATAGAGAGGTTATTAACAATATGAATTCATTTGAAGAATTGGTAAATTCTTTAGAAAAAACAGGTAGATCCTCATTATTACTAAAAATAATTAGAAATGATGAGCAAAATTGGGTAACAATTAAATTTAAGAATAATTGAAAACTCAAATCTACTTTGTATTAGGACCTACTGCATCAGGAAAATCAAAATTTGCTCTAAGTCTAGCTAACAAACTAAAAGGTGAGATTATAAATGCTGATAGTATGCAAATTTATCATGAGTTAAGTATCTTAACTGCTAGACCAACTTTAAATGATCAAAAAAAAATCAATCACCATCTTTATGGTTTTGTAAAAGGCGATGTTAGATTTAATGTTCAAAAATGGTGCGAGGAAGCATCAAAAAAAATAAATTATTTGGTTGATAAAAATATAACTCCTATTTTAGTTGGAGGTACTGGTCTTTACATAGAATCTTTAATTAATGGAATAGTTTCAATTCCTTCTATTCCAGAAAAAGTAAAAATAG
>CABYHL010000033.1 GCA_902518895.1 uncultured Alphaproteobacteria bacterium
TATAAATTGATTAGTGTCTATAAATTTAACGAAGCTTCTTTTGTAGCTGGTGTAATTTTAATACTAAGTATGATTATTTTTTTATTAATTGATAATTTAAATTACCAAGGCAAGTCAGCCATTAAAACGTGAAGATAAATACTTGCTACATAACCAATAAATATAACTGGAGTCCATTTTAAATGTCCAAAAAAAGTGTAATATCCTCTCGCTTGTCCCATAAGTGCTACACCTGCAGCTGAACCAATTGACAATAAGCTACCACCCACTCCTGTTGTTAATGTAACTAGTAACCACTGATCAATTGACATTTCAGGTCTCATAGTAATTACAGCAAACATCACTGGTATATTATCTACGATAGCTGAAAGAACACCTACTATAGAATTTGCCATTGTTGGGCCAAGACCAATATATAAGAATTCTGAAACAACAGTTAAGTAACCTATAAATCCTAAACCACCTACACTTAAAATAACTCCAAAGAAGAATAATAAAGTGTCCCATTCAGCTCGTGAAACTTTTCTAAAGAAATCAAATTTTTCGTCTTCAACAGATGGATCATGTGTAATTTGTAAATAAAAAGAATATAACCCAAGCAGACCAAGACCAAACATCATGCCAAGCATTGGAGGCAAGTGAAGAATATTATGGAAGTTTACAGCACTAAAAATTGTAAGCAAACCTAAAAAGATAATTACTCGTCCGCCTCTTTTCATGTATTCTCTATCAGAACTAATTTGTGGTTTTTCATTTGGAATAAAGAAATACATAACTGCTGCAGGAATTATGTAATTAACCACAGAAGGAAAAAATATTTTAAAAAATGTAAAAAATTCGACAATACCAGCCTGCCATACCATTAAGGTAGTTATATCTCCAAATGGACTAAAAGCACCACCTGCATTTGCTGCAACAACTATATTTATACAACCAATCGATATAAATTTTGTATTACCTTTACCACAGGCCATTACTACAGAGCACATGACTAGTGCAGTTGTTAAGTTATCAGCTATAGGAGATAAGAAAAAAGTAATTATACCTGTGAATATAAATAATTGCCTAAAGCTAAATCCCCTTGATGTTAATTGATATCTGACTACATCAAAAACTTTTCTTTCTTCTAAAGCATTGATATAAGTCATAGCAACTAGAAGAAATAGGAAAAGTTCTGCAAATTCTAAGATATTATGCTCTAAAGCATACTCAATTTCTTTGGCATATTGCTTATCAGAAGAAAAATGGAAAGCTATAATACCCCATATTACAGCAGCTGAAATAATAACTGGTTTAGATTTTCTTAAATGGCTAAATTCTTCAGCCATTACAACAGCATATGCAAGAACAAATACAATAAGGCTTAAAATGCCTACATATGAAGTTGTTAAATCTATTTCCATAATTTTAAATTAAAGCCAATTACGTCTTTTTCAATCCCAAAATCATATAGATTATTGTGTATTGCTTCGTCAATGAAAACACTCTTTTTTATAACTTTTGCTTTATCATAAAGCTTAATACTGTGTTCATGTGGCACAATTTCATCCTTTTTTCCACTAATGATAAGCAATGGAGAGGTTATTTTATCAATTTTACTGAAGTTATCGAATTTATCTTTAACTAAATATTTTGTTGGAAATATTTTATATCTTTTTTTTGCAATATCATTGATAGACGTAAATGGCGCTTCTAAAACAATAGATAAAAATTCGTACTTTGTACCTATTTCTACTGCAGCGCCAGATCCGAGTGATTCTCCATAAACCACTAATTCTTTATATTTAAATTCAGTATTATTTTTAATCCATTTTAATACTGCCTCTGCATCTTTATATAAATTTTTTTCTGTTGGAATTCCTTCATTACCACCAAAACCTCTCCAAGAAACTAAAAGCACGCTCCAATTCTTTTCAATATACCTCTGGATTCTGTAAGCCCTATCTCCGATATGAAAAGAATTACCATGAAAATAAACTAGTAAAGGAAGTGAATTATTCCCTTTATGATACCATGATAAAAGCTCTAAGTTATCCTCAGTTTTGATATAAACTTCTTCTGTATTATTTAAGTTATAATCCTTTGGTTTGCCCGGATGCCCTGATTTGTTAAAAACGATGCGTCTTTGAAAGAGATATAAAAGGAAACCTAAAAAAAAATATAGAAAAATTGCAGAAAAAATGTAATTCATTACTTATTATAATATTATGATAATAGAAAACAAAGTAATTGATCCTCTAAGTCCTTACAGTCGCGCACTGAAAAAAATAGAGGAAAGTGGCATAAGACCTACAAAACAAAGAAGAATTTTAGCTAAATTAATTTTTCAAAAAGGTGACAGGCATATCTCTGCAGAAAATCTTTTTGATGAAGTAAAAAAAGAAGATAGAAAAATTTCTATGGCTACAATTTATAACACCCTAAAACAATTTACCTCATTAGGATTAATAAGAGAAATAGTTGTTGATCAAAATAAATCACTCTATTGTAATAATAATAAATCTCATTATCACTTGTATATTGAAGATGAAGGTAAGATTCATGATATACCTACAAAAAATATTAATCTTGATATACCTTCTATTCCTGCTTGTCTCTCATTGCATAATATTGATGTTATTGTCAGAGTTAGATCTCTTAAAGAAGAACAAAAAAAGAATTAAATTGTTATGCACAACATAAAGTTGTGGTCTCCAAATAATAAAAAAACAAACCTCCACAAGTTTATTAATCAACTAGATAAAAGTTTAAATATAAAAAATTATGCTGACTTGCATAATTGGAGCATAAAACATAAAAATGAATTTTGGACTAATGTATGGGATTTCACAAATTTTGTTGGTGAAAAAAAAGGTAAAATTTTTAAATCAGCACCTGAATTTACTAATAATAAATTTTTTGATGAATGTAAGATAAATTATGCTGAAAATTGTTTAACAAGAGATGATGATGATGATGCAATAATATTTCACTCTGAAAAAAAAATTAAAAGAAATTACTCTTGGAGAGAGCTTAAAAGTGCAGTTTTGAAATTTGCAAATTATTTAAAAAATAATAACATTGAAAAAAATGATAGGATAGCTGCTATACTTCCTAATATACCTGAAACTGTAATTTCTTTTTTATCTACAGCACAATTAGGTGCTATTTGGTCATCATGTTCATCGGATTTTGGTAAAAAAGCAATTATAGATAGATTTAAACAAATTGAACCAAAAGTATTATTATTTTCAGATTATTATTTTTACAACAATAAAAAAATTGATACGACAAAAATTATAAAAGATGTTGTATATAATATCCCAAGTATAGAAAAAATTATTTTAATACCATATGAATTTAATGAAACGAAATATCAACTAGATTTTAAATACGATAATTTGTACAACATTTTACAACAAGAATTTGAGTATAGTAAATTCGAAAAGTTTAATTTTAATCACCCACTGTATATTCTTTATTCAAGTGGAACTACTGGAGTGCCAAAATGTATTGTTCACAGTTCTGGTGGAGCGCTAATTCAACACAAAAAAGAACATGTACTTCATTGTGATATTAATGAAAAAGATAGAGTTTTTTATTTTACTACTTGTGGGTGGATGATGTGGAATTGGTTAGTTTCTGCTTTAGCGTCAAAAGCAACAATAATTTTATATGATGGATCACCCTTTATTCCAGACCATAAACATCTTTTTGAAATAACAGAAGAAGAAGGCATTAATTTTTTTGGCACTGGTGCAAAATATTTAGATACTTTAAAAAATAATAAAATTAAAATTAAAGAAAGATTTAAATTAAATAGTCTAAATACACTAGCTTCAACAGGATCTCCTTTGGTTAATGAATCATTTGAATACGTTTATAAAAATATCAAATCAAATATTCATCTTGAATCTATAAGTGGTGGTACTGATTTAGTTTCATGTTTTGTTACCGGTAATCCGTTAATGGATGTCTATAGTGGAGAAATTCAGTGTAAAGCTCTTGGAATGGATGTTGATGTATTTGATGAAAAAGGAAATTCAATCGAAAATCAAAAGGGGGAACTAGTATGTAAATCATCTTTTCCATCAATGCCATTATATTTTTGGAACGATCCTGATAATAAAAAATATTTTAATTCTTATTTTAGTAAATATGAAAACATTTGGTATCATGGAGATTATATTGAAAAAACTATAAATGGTGGTTATATAATTTATGGTCGATCAGATGCAACTCTAAATTCTGGAGGAGTAAGAATAGGTACTGCAGAAATTTACAGAGTAATTGAAAATATTAGAGAAGTTCAGGAAGCAGTTGCAGTGGAATATAAATTAAAAAATGATACACAAATTATATTATTTGTTGTTTTGAATAATAATTATGAATTTAATGAAAATTTAAGATCTAAAATAATAGATGAATTAAAAATTAATCTTTCATTCAAGCATATACCCTCACAAATATATGCTGTTAGTGAAATACCTAGAACTAGAAGTGGAAAAATAGTTGAAATTTTAATTAAAAAATTAATTAATGGTGAAAGTATTGAAAATGAAGAGTCATTGGCTAATCCAGAATGTTTAAAAGAATTCGAATTAGTATATAAAAAATTAAAGGATAATTATGCCAAATAGAGTAGTAGTTAGTAAACTAGGTGGTCCAGAAGTTTTAAAATACGAAAACTATGACTTACCTAAAAATGTTGAAGAAAATATGGTCAGAATTAACCAAACTTCAATTGGTATTAACTACATAGATACGTATCATAGAACAGGAATATACCCGTTACCTGTAGAAATCCCTTTTTGTTTAGGAGTAGAAGCAGCAGGAGATGTAATAGAAATTGGAGATAATGTATCTAACTTAAAAGTTGGTGATAGAGTAGCGTACTCCTTCAGTCCTCCAATTGGTGCTTATTGCGAAGTTCGAGATTTTGATGCTCAAAGAGTTGTAAAATTACCAGAATATATTTCAAATGATGAAGCTGCTTCAATATTATTGCAGGGAATGACGGTCGAATACCTTTTTGAAAGGTTGTATAAATTACAAAAAGATGAAGTTTTTTTATTTCATGCAGCTGCTGGAGGTGTAGGATTAATTGCTAGTCAATGGGCAAAATCTATAGGAGCTAAAATGATAGGTACTGTTAGCACTGATGAAAAAGCATCATTAGCAAAAAAAAACGGATGTGAATTCACTATTAATTATAAACAAGAGGATGTTCATAGTAATGTTTTAAAATTAACAAAAAATGAGGGAGTTAATGTTGTTTATGATGGAGTAGGCAAAGATACTTTTAATATATCACTAAAATGCTTAAAATTTAGAGGGCTAATGGTATCTTTTGGACAATCTTCGGGAATGGTAAATGATGTAAATCTTCATAGTACATTTAATCCTAAAAGTTTATATTATACTAGACCAACATTAATGCATTATATTCGTAATTCAAAAGAGCTTACAGAATGTAGTAACAAATTGTTTTCAAAAATTAAAAATAAAGAAATTAAGCCTAATATATTCAAAAAATTTAAATTATCCGAAGCTGGTGAGGCTCATGAATTAATAGAATCAAGGAATTCTGCAGGGTCAATAATTCTATGCCCCTAGATTAGTGGCATCCCCTAGGAGAGTCGAACTCCTCTTTTCAGGATGAAAACCTGATGTCCTAACCGATAGACGAAGGGGACACGTGTTTGGTATATAGTAGATATTTTGATTTTTTTCAAATTATTTAATTGATTACTTTCACATCATGGATCAGTATTTGAGGCATCTGATTACTTGAGAAATTATCTTTTTTAATAGAACACAAAATATGAAATTTAAATTTATTAAACTTCAGAAGATAATCACCAATAAGGGTATTCATAGTGTTGAAAGATAT
This sequence comes from uncultured Alphaproteobacteria bacterium, assembly GCA_902518895.1. Classification (GTDB taxonomy): domain Bacteria; phylum Pseudomonadota; class Alphaproteobacteria; order HIMB59; genus CACPNW01. The sequence continues at coordinate 5,873 of CABYHL010000033.1, forward strand.
GCCTTTTAAATTTTCGCCTACATCATTTTTAAAAAAAATTAAAATATGTTTATTTTTTAAATTTTTAACCTGATCAATTACTATATCTTTGATTAAAAATTGAGGCTCTTCATTACCTTTGCCATAAGGTTCTAATAACTCTAAATTATCTAAAAAATTTTTGTTTATTTGATTTACAGAAATTTCACTGTCATAAAATATTTTTTTTTCAAAAAAATTATCATGATATGAATTAAATTTTTTAACTAAAAATTC
>CABYHL010000034.1 GCA_902518895.1 uncultured Alphaproteobacteria bacterium
CAAAATATATTTTTTCTTCCTACAGAGGTAACAAATTGATGACCATTTATTCCAAGGGAACATATTCCAATCATAAAATTCAAATTTCTAAATATTATGAAATATTTAGTCTAATAATGTATTTGCCAAGAAAATTATTTCTAAAATTTTTGACATAAAAAAAAATTTCTCTTTTTATTCGATTTTAATACTTTAATATTATTTTTATTAAGTATCTTTATTATTTTATTAAAGCTTAGAGGAAAATCATATTTAGCATAAATTCCATCAAGTGTATCAAGAATTGCCCATTTTTCTAATTCTTTATCTGACATTTTTAATTTATTTTTATAATCCCATATGGGAATAATGTTGTCAGAAATTATATCTAATATAAACATTTTTTTTAAAATTCTTTTAATTTTTAATAATTTTGAAATATGTTTTTTAAGAAAATTCTCAAAATCTTCATAACTCACTAATTTTTGTATTAAAGGTCTCCATAAAATATATTTAAAATTTAAAAAAAATAATTTTGGTTTTTTGTATATATCAAAAACTACTGTGCCATTTTTATCAATAAATTCAAATAATTTTAATAAATATATTTCTGGATTTGGAGTATGTTGTAAAACACCTCTACACAAGACAATATCAAATTTTTTTTTTGGTTTTAAATTTATATAATTACATTTAATTAATTTTAATTTATTGTCTCCTTTTGCTACATTAAAATAAATTGCTTGTGATAAATCTAATGAAAAACATGATTTACAATATTTAATAATATACTCAGTAAACCGTCCAGCACCACAACCAATTTCTAGTACTTCTTTTTCTTTCAATATATTTAAATCATTAAAAAAAATATCATTTAAATATTCATAGGATATTTTATATTTATTAATACTATCAATTTGAACATCTCTATAGTCTCTCCATTGTTTTCCAAAATTTGTTGTATAATCATCTTCTTTTTCTAGAACATATACGTCACTATCAATTTTTTGAAATTTATTTTGAAAGAAATCATCTATCATAATTATTTGTTTTCTATATAGTATTATTAATATATCAATTATATTTAATAAAATGTGTGGGATATTTGGTTTTATAAGTAATATTGATAATAAAATTTCAAAACATCACCTTGATATTGCAACAAAAGAATTATTTTTAAGAGGTCCAGACAATTTTGGATTTTTTGAAGAAAACATAAACGAAAATTATATTTATTTTGGTCATCAAAGACTATCTGTAATTGATTTAAAATCTAATTCAAATCAACCAATGTTTTCAAATGATAAAAGATATGTAATAATTTTTAATGGAGAAATATATAATCATATTGAATTAAGAGAACATTTAAAAAAAAATTATAATGTTTATTTCAAAACTTCTTCAGATACAGAAACGTTACTAATTTTATTATTAAATGAAGGTATTGAAAATGCATTGAAAAAAATTGATGGGATGTTTGCGTTTTCTTTTTTAGATAGAAAAACAAACAAAATTTATCTTTGTAGGGATAGGATTGGAGAAAAACCACTGTACATTCATTTCAATAAAAATTACTTTACATTTTCTTCAGATATAAAATCATTTAAAAATCTCCCTAAATATAATAGAGAAATAAATAATGAAGCTATTCAAAATTTTTTTTATTTAAATTATATTCCTTGCCCATATTCTATTTATAAAAGTACTTTCAAACTTCCCCAAGGTTCATATCTTTCTATTGATTTAAATAATTTTGAATATTTTGAATATAAAAATTTTAATGAAATTTCATCTAAAAATTTAAAAATAAGTTCTTATTGGACGATTAACAATAATAAATTCTATGATAAACCTGGTAATATCAGTGCAAAAGTTGAAAGCCTTTTAATAAAATCAGTTGAACAAAAATTGATTTCAGATGTTCCTATTTGCTCTTTTTTATCTGGGGGGACAGATTCATCACTTATTGCGGCTATCTTAAGCAAAATCACAAAAAAAATTGACACATTTACTGTATCCTATGATGATCATGAATATGATGAATCAATTTATGCAAAAGAAATTTCAAATATTTTAGGTTTAAAAAATCACAAAATTAATATTTCAAAAAATGAAATTATAAACACCATACCAATGTTAACAGAAATTTATTCAGAACCTTTTTCAGATTCGTCACAAATACCTACGTTTCTTATATGTAAAAAAATAAAAGAACATGCCACTGTAGCAATAGGCGGAGATGGTGGTGATGAATTATTTGGAGGCTATAATCGATATTTATATTATAATAGGTATAAAAATTATATTAATTTTACTCCTAATTCTTTGAAAAGATTATTTATAAAGATGTGTAATAGTCAAAAAATGAAATATTTAATAAATCCTTTATTAAATTTATTAATAAATGAAGAAACTTTAAACAAAGACCAAAGGAATTATAAAATTATTCAGAAATTAAAACAACTTAGTGATAATAAATCTTTTTATGAATCTATGATTAATCAGAATTTACCTTATAATTTTTTTCACTCGAATATCAATAACTTAGAGAAATCAAATATAATGATAGATTTTGATGATTATAATAATAATTTTGAACAACAAATGATGAATAACGATTTAAAATATTATTTACCTGATGATATATTATGTAAAGTTGATAGAGCTTCAATGCATAGTAGCCTTGAAGTTAGATCTCCTTTTTTATCAAGAGATTTAATTGAATACTCTCAAAAAATTCCAATAAATCTCAAAATTAATAATGGAATATCAAAATATCTCATTAAACAAATTTTAGAAAAATATTTACCAAAAAATTTAATTTATAGACCTAAACATGGTTTTGCAGTTCCTATTAAAAAAATGATTAAGAATGAACTAAAAGATTGGACAAGTGACTTATTATCCAAAAAAATAATTGAAAAATTTGATATATTGAACTACTCAGTTGTGAAAAAGATATTTGAAGACCATACAGATAATAAAAATAATAATGAACATATTTTATGGTCTATCATTCAACTAAATCAATGGTTATTAAATGAATCAAAATAATAGAATATTTATTGCTGGATGTGGTGGAATGTTAGGTGAAGCTATTTATAATACCTTTAGAACTAATTATGAACTATATTGTACAGATTTAAATGTAAATGATAATTGGATAGATTATTTAGATTTTAGAGAAAGTGATAAATATGAGAAAATGGTTATTAATTATAAACCAAAATTATTATTTCATATTGGAGCCCATACTGATTTAGAATTTTGTGAAAAATATCCAAGTGATGCAATTGAAACAAATTATAACTCTGTAAAATTTGCTGTAAATTTATGTAAAAAAAATAATATCAAATTAGTATTTATTAGCTCTGCAGGTGTATTCGATGGAAAAAAAAATATATATTATGATGATGATTTACCAACTCCAATTAGTCAATATGCAAAAACTAAAGCTTTAAGTGAAGAATATATACAGTCAAATTTATCAAAGTTTTTAATATTAAGACCAGGCTGGATGATGGGTGGAGGGCCTAACAAAGATAAAAAATTTGTTAATAAAATATTTAAACAGATAAAAAATAATGTTCAAGAATTAAATATTGTTAATGATAAACTAGGAACGCCAACTTACACATATGATTTTGCTAATAATCTTAAGTTGCTTATAGAGAATAATCTAACCGGTGTTTTTAATTTGGTTTGTGAGGGAGAAACTTCTAGATTAGATGTGGCTAGAGAAATGCTAAAAATTTTAAAATTGTCTGATAAAATAAAGATAAATGAAGTAGATTCAAATTTTTTTAAAAATGAATATTACGCAAAAAGACCATTATCTGAAAGATTAGAAAATCATAAATTAAATAATCTAAATTTAAATATTATGAGAAATTGGAAAATATGTTTGAAAGAGTATTTGAATAATAATTATAAAATATGAAAGTTTTGTTATTGGGTCATAGTGGTCAATTAGGAAAATCTTTATTGAGAACTGTGCCTAATAACATTAACTTAAAAATAGATACTGTATACGGAAGAAAAATACTTATAGAGCAAAATTTGAAAAATATTATTAATAATTTTGCTCCAAACATTCTAATTAATTCTTTAGCATATACAAATGTAGAAAAAGCTGAAAATGATGATGGAGTTTATGATGCTAATTCTTACTTTTTAAAAACAATTAGTAAAGTTATAAATAAAAAAACTTTTTTAATTCATATTTCTACTGATTATGTTTTTGATGGCAATAAGAATACACCTTATCAACCTTTAGATATAACTAATCCAATAAATAAATATGGAAAAAGTAAATTATTAGGTGAGAATAATATTAAAAAGTATATTGAAAATTATAATATCATCCGCACATCTTCATTGTTCAGTAAAAATGGTGTTAACTTTGTAAAAAAAATGATTAATTTAATAAGAGATAAAAAAAGAATAAGCGTAGTTAACGATCAATTATTTATTCCAACTCCATGTGAAGATTTATCTCAATTAATTTGGAGTATTGTTTTAAATCATAGTTCTGAAAGTGTGGAAAATCAACTTTATCATTTTTCTGGAAATGGAAGAGCATTAACTTGGTTTGATTTTGCTAATTTAATAAAAAATGCATTATTTTATAATTGCATTATTGAGCCTCAAAAAACAATTAATATGAATTTTAAAGCAAAAAGACCTTTATATTCAGTGCTATCTTCCAAAAAGATAATTAATAAATTAGATTATAAGAGTCTTCCATGGGAGGAATATTATCTTAATAAAACAATTAATGAATTAATAAAATGACACCATATTTTTTTATTTTTACCATACCAATTTTGTCCTCTTTGTTTCCTAAAATTTCTAAAAACAAAGTTTTTATACCGGGCTGGTATTTGTATTTATTCACCTTGTTTATTTTTATAGCACTAAGGGAAAATATTGGTGGAGATTGGGTAAATTATAAATATATTCTTGATAATAGATTAAATACATTTAATTTTTTAAATTTAGAATACCGTTCTGAATATCTATTTGAGTTAATTTTATGGGTAATAAAAAAACTTGATTTAAATATTTATTTTTTTTTTGGATTTTCATCTGTAATTTTTATTTTAGCGCTTTCAATTATTTGCTTAAATCAACCAAATCCATGGTTAGCGATAGTTATATCTTTTCCATTTTTAATAAACTTACTAAGTATTGGTTATACAAGACAATCAATAGCATTCTCTTTCTTAATATTTGCAATTTATGCAATTATTAATAATAAATATACTTCATTCTTTTTTTTAATATTCATAGGAACTCTATTTCATAAATCTTTAGTTCTTTTTTTCTTACTACCTTTTTTTCTAACTTCTGGACTCACCAAAAAAATTATTTTTTTTATAATTTCTTCTTTAATTATATTAATACTTTACTTAAATATGAAAGAAGAATTTCAAAGGCTTTTTTTTATATTTTTAGGTGAGGGTTTATATTTTGAATCAAAAGGTGCTTTTTTTAGAAGCTTATTTAATACTTTAGTTTGTTTTTTGTTTTTGTTTTTTAGTAAAAAATTTAATTTAGAGAGAAATGAAAAAATTATTTGGCAAATTTTTGCATTAGCTTCAATAGCATTATTTCCGCTTGTATTTTATTACTCTACTTTAGTTGATAGATTAATGTATTATTTTTATCCAATCCAAATTATCTTTTTTACAAGATTTTATATGATTTCTAATTTTGATATAAAATTTATAAATAC
>CABYHL010000035.1 GCA_902518895.1 uncultured Alphaproteobacteria bacterium
ATTGTAGAAAGTAAGGAAATTGATTTAATCATTAATTTAACAATTCCCTCAGCTCATAAAGAAATTATTACAAAATCACTACATAATGGAAAACACTGTTTTAGTGAAAAGCCTTTAGCGATGAATTTTCAAGAAGGATTAGAAATACAAAAATTAGCAGATGAAAAGGGTTTATATGTTGGATGTGCACCAGATACTTTTTTAGGAGCTGCAGGCCAAAAAGCTAGAAAATTAATTGAAGACAATAAGATTGGCAAAATTGTTCTTGGTACATTTAATTTAATGTCTCATGGTATGGAGCATTGGCATCCTAATCCTGATTTTTTCTTTAAACCTGGAGCCGGACCAGTTTTTGATGTTGGTGTTTATTACATTACTCAATTAGTAAACCTAATTGGATCAGTTAAACAAATAAATGCAATTAGTGGAACTGCTACAAATGAGCGAATAATAACAAGCCAACCTAGATACGGTGATAAAATTAAAGTTGAAACACCAACAACATTAATGGGATCGTTAGAATTTACAAATAATGCTAAAATCCAGTTTTTTTGTACTTGGGATGTTTGGAAAAATAATCACTCCACGATAGAGCTTTATGGTTTAGATGGAAGTATGATTGTGCCTGACCCCAATTTTTTTAGTGGTGACTTATTAATGTCTCAAAAAGATAAAGATTGGGAAGTAATCAATAATGATAAAATGTTATTAGGTATACCTAACAAGAGTGATAATGATGGAAATAAAAAAGCAAATTATAGAGGTATTGGGCTTTCAGAAATGATTGATTCAATTGTTAAAAATCGTAAAGCAAGATGTTCACTTGAATTATCTCTTCATGTTTTAGAAATAATGGATGGCATAATAAAATCTGCAGAAGAAAAAAGATCGTATATTTTAACTACAAATCCTGAACAACCAGACTTACTAACTGAAGAAGAAATAAGTAAGCTTAAAATTTAAATATGTCAGGAATTAAATTTTCCTCTGATTTTATTTGGGGTGCATCATCTGCAGCCTATCAAATAGAAGGTGCTTGGAATATTGATGGTAAATCTCCCAGTATTTGGGATACTTTTACTCAAACTAAAGGCAATGTTCATAATGATGAAAATGCAAATATAACTTGTGATTTTTACAATAATTATAAAGAAGATATTTCCTTAATGAAAGAAGTTGGATTAAAAAGTTTCCGCCTTTCTACTGCATGGTCTAGAATTCTCCCTGATGGTACTGGCAAAGTAAATCAAAAAGGTTTAGATTTTTACAATCGTGTTATTGACACACTTTTAGAAAAAAATATTGAGCCTTTTATATGTCTTTATCATTGGGATTTACCTCAAATTTTACAAGATAAAGGTGGTTGGTCAAATAGAGAATCTTCAGATTGGTTTACAGAATTTACAAATATTGTTGTATCAAATACTTGTGATAGGGTTAAAAAATTCTCAACTTTTAATGAACCTGTAGTTTTTACTCTTGCTGGCTACGGACAAGGAATAATGGCTCCTGGTATAAGTGATTTTACAAAAACATTACAGGCTATACATCATGTGAATTTATCACACGGATATTCTATTAAAGAAATGAGATCAATTTCATCCGATCTTAAATGTGGTTGTGTTAATGTTATGGCTCCAATTAAATCAAATTCCAATAAAGAAAAAGATATTGAGGCCTCAAGAATTGCAAATGTTTTTTTCAATACTTTATTTACAGATCCTCAATATTTAGGAAATTATGATCCATATATAGTTCAGCAAATGAAAGATATAATTAAGGATGGAGATATGAAAATAATTAAACAAAAATTAGATTATTTTGGACTTAATTTTTATTCACATTTTCATGTTCAAGCAGATCCAACTGACAAATTATTTATGGGAGCTAAAACAAATAATGATGCAGGTTTCACTTTACTTCCTCCTCCTGATGATGCTGAATTAAATCCGATGGGTTGGGAAATTGCTCCATCTTCTTTTTATGATCAAATTATGCAAGTAAAAGAAAAATATGGAAGTCCGGTAATTTATATAACTGAAAATGGTGTAGCAACTGAAGATGTATTAACAGAAAAAAATACGATATCAGATGAAGAAAGAATTAGTTTTTATAAACGATATTTAACTAGCTTAAATAGAGCAATCAATGATGGAGCTGATGTTCGAGGTTTTTATGCATGGTCGTTTACTGATAATTTTGAATGGCATAGGGGATATGACATGAGATTTGGTATGGTTTATATAGACTATGAAAATCAGAAAAGAATTCCAAAAGATTCATTTTTCTTTTATAAAAATCTTATAGAAAGTTCAGTAATTAGTTAGCAATTTTGTTGAAGCTTATCTGATTTTGTTCAAACAAAACTTCATTAAATTTTGAAAGATTATTATCAACTTTTTTTAACATTGAATTAAACTCTGATCTTTTTGTTACTACTAAAGAAATATCGGCAACAATTAAATCTATAACAAAAAATCGATCTTTAGATTCTTTTACTCGCCATGTCACAATGACTGATCCAGTATCTGAAAAAATCTCCATATCAATCAAAGTGACTTGATTTTTGCTGTCATATTTTGATTTTGTTAATTCATAAGTTTGGTCTGAATAACCTTGCATCATTGCAGCTATATTTAAAGCCAAATGTCTTTTAAAATTATCTATATAGATTTTTTTTGTACTTTTATCTGATTTTTTCCAAGCTTCTCCTGCAACAAATTTAGCAATGCCAGTTCCAGCAAAATTATTATTTATTGTTTTTTCAATTAGAAGAAATCTGTTCTCATTTGAGAGATTTTGGTTTTTGTAAGCTTCAAGAATTATATCAATTTCTCTTTTAAGCCATTGTGATGTTTCATCAGAGTATAAATTTTTAGAAATAAAGATTATAAAAATAACTATAATTAAATTAAATTTCATTATTCAAATTCGATACTAATAAGTGGAAGAGGGGTTAATTCTGAGTCATCGACATTATTAATTGCCGCCTTACGGTTTTGATAATAAGAGCTTCTTACCGCAGCATAATAATCCACTGAATTATCTCTTAATGCATTCACTTCATCAATTATTTGTGACCTTGTATCAACTGCATTAACTGCAGTTCTCATTGGCACTAACCAAGCTTCACCCTCACTTACTGCATATGCATTAATTGGATCAGTCATCATTGTTAAAACCATTCCTGAGGTATCTCTAAGGTTTGATGGTCCAAATAACGGAAGAACAATATAAAAACCGTCTCCAACACCCCAGGTAGCAAGTGTTTGTCCATAATCCTCTTCTTTTTCTTCAAGTCCAATTTTTTCAGCTACATCAAATAATCCAAATACACCTACAGTGCTATTAACTATAAATCTTCCTGATGATTGAACAGCGTTTTCACCCTGACCTTGCAATAGTTGATTTACAACAACTAAAGGTGCTCTTAAATTGCTCAAAAAATTACTTATTCCACTTTGTAAAGGAGAAGGTAATTTTTTGTAGCCTTTTGCAATTGGTTCTAAAACAACTCTATCAGCAACATTATTAAAACTAAATATAGCTCTATTTACTGGTTCAAAAGGATCATATATTTCATCTTCTACTGTGGTTGTATTAAAATCCTCTGAGTCAGTATTTACTTGATCAGCATCACTAGCAATTACTTTATAAGAAAGTAAACTAAAAAATAGAAAAAATAGAATTATAATTTTTTTACTCATAGACTAATCACTAATATCTAAACTATTATTTAATATAGTTTATAAATTACATTATATATATCTCTAATATAGCAAAAAAATGACAGAAAATTCGCAAAATTATCTTGATTTATTAAATAAAGAGCAAAGAAATGCCGTCCAGCAAACTGATGGTTCATTACTCGTTTTAGCTGGTGCTGGTAGTGGAAAAACTAGGGTATTAACCTTCAGAATCTTAAATATATTAATTAAAAAACTAGCCACTCCTAGGCAAATTTTGGCAGTCACTTTTACAAATAAAGCTGCAAGCGAAATGAAGTCACGAATCGGAGATGCATTAAATTTTCCTATAGACAATATGTGGGTAGGAACATTTCACTCTTTATCATTAAGAATACTAAGACAACATTATGAGCAAGTAGGATTAAGAAAAAATTTT
>CABYHL010000036.1 GCA_902518895.1 uncultured Alphaproteobacteria bacterium
TTAAAATCTTCGATGGGATACACTGGTCATAAAACGATTAAGAAAATGCAAGGCAATTGTAAATTTGTCTTTATTTCTAAAGCAGGAGCCCGCGAAAGTAATGTCCACGATGTCATTATGTAATAATGTATCGAATCATAATTGAATTGATACAATAAATCAAAAATGACCTCAGCATCAACAAAACATAAAGTAGCAATTGTGATGGGAAGTAAATCTGATTATGCTACCATGAAAAATTGTGAAAAAATTTTAAGATTACTGAAAGTTAAGTTTGAAACCAAAATTGTTTCTGCACACCGCACACCAGAGAGAATGTTTAAATTTGCCAAAGCAGCGGAAGATAATAATATTTCTGTCATTATTGCTGGTGCTGGAGGTTCTGCGCATTTACCAGGAATGATTGCATCGTTGACAACTATACCTGTAATCGGTGTACCAGTAGAAAGTCGTAAATTAAAAGGATTGGATAGTTTATTATCAATAGTACAAATGCCAAAAGGTATCCCTGTTGGCAGTGTAGCAATCGGTGAGGACGGTGCAATGAATGCCGGTTTATATGCAGCTTCCATTATTGCTATTACGAATAAAGAAATTAAGAAAAATCTAAAAAATTATCGAAGTAAACAATCAAAAGCTGTTAAACAAAAACCATAAGTCATGAATACACCCACACTTGGCATTATCGGTGGTGGACAATTAGGAAGTCTTTTAGCAGATGCTGCAAAAAAAATAGATATACAAACCGTCATATTAAGTGATGATCCTGATGCGCCCGGACAACACTTTGCGACTAAATTTATTTTTGGTCAGTATGATGATGATACAACGATAAATAATTTTATTAATGCAGTTGATCTAGTTACATATGAATTTGAAAATATTCCCTTTGCAATATTAAAAAAAATTAATGAAAAGAAACAAGTTTTACCAAAACCTGAAATTAATCAACTCATTCAACACCGAGAAACAGAAAAAAAATTTCTCAATGACAATAATATAACAACAACAAAATATGTAGCTATCAAAAATAGAAAAGATTTGAGTGAAAATCTAGACTTGCTTCCTGGTTTGTTAAAAACCACAACGTTAGGATACGATGGTAAAGGTCAGTATAAATTAAACACTGTAGATGATATTACGAACGAAATTGATTTTACAAAAGAATATATTTTAGAAAAACTCATTCATCTTAAAAAAGAAATTTCAGTCATCATTACTCGTTATGATCAAAATAGTTATGAGATCTATGATCCTATTGAGAATGTTCATGAAGAACAAATTTTAAAATATTCAACAATACCAAGTGATATCTCTGATGACATACGAATAAAATCAATTGAGTGGGCAAAACAAGTTGTAGAAAAACTAGATTATATTGGAACGTTATGTGTAGAATTTTTTATTGATACTGATGATAATTTATATGCTAACGAAATTGCTCCTCGTGTTCATAATTCTGGACATCTAACAATGAACTCTCATAATATTAGTCAATTTGAAAATCATGTACGAGCAGTATGTGGCTTAGAAAAAATTGAGACAAATAAATTGTATAATGCCAAAATGATTAATTTAATTGGTGATGATATTACACCGTATCGAAATAAAACTTTTAAGGATAATGAATTTTTTTATGACTATTTAAAAACAGAAATTAAACATAAAAGAAAAATGGGTCATATAACGATTATTGATAAATAATTTATTAACTTTAATTAAATTGATCAGTTAACTTTGTTACCAGTTGATATTTATTGGCAACATTTACTAAATCTTCTCCTTCACGAAAAGATTGTTTATCTAATTGTTTAGTGGGATCTCCTCCAGGCCATATTCGCCAACTATCATTATCAACGACATCAGATAAAACTAACGAATTATCCGATACTTTAAAACCAAGCTCAAATTTAATATCAACCAAATGTATAGGACCATCAATTGTCTTAATAGTTTTCCATTTGTCTTCTATAAGCTCGAAACTTGGAAGAATAATTCTATTAATAGCTATTTCTAATTCTTGATCAGACAGTAATTTTTTTGTTTTCATTAAGCTTTTGCTTGTAACAGGTTGTTTGGCTGAAAATAACTCCCATTCTTCTCCAGTTTTTACAAATGGATCCGTAAATACACCCTCTTCCCATTTTCCATCTTTCAAAAATTGTCTTCTCGCTTCACTCTCATCCATTTGAACAGGTTCTGAAACATGCGGAGGGATAACAACGGCTTGTTTATGAAATATTTCCCAAACTAAGTTTTCAAATTGATGAGGATTACTTTTATCTTTTTCAAATTGAGTGTTTCTGCTTAAATAACTTCCCCATGCATAGCGTCTAACTACAAATTCTAAAGGAAGCATATTGCAGTTGTAACTTAAAAGACTATTTGGTGAATCTTGTTCAATAAATGATGTTGCAATACCTGACTTGCTTAGCATACTAAACACATTACTTGTTTGTTTTGTCTTTTGTATTCCAATATCTTTAATTTCCTCTTTCTTCGCTGCATCCCCACCTGTTAAAAAATCTTTTGTTACAATTCGAATGATATTTTGATCATTGGTTTTCTCAATAATTTTTGTTTTTCCTGCAACTAAAAAAGAATTACTCATCAATATATCTCCAACCAATATCTTTTCGATAATATCCCTCATCCCAATTAATTTGACTGATTATATTGTGAATAGTTTCTCTAATAGTTTTTAAATCCTTACCCGTACTAGAGATATTTAAAACACGCCCACCATTAGAGAGCCATTTGTTTTCTTTAAGCATTGTTCCTGCATGAAATATATAGTCATCCGTTGTTAAAGTAAGATTTTCCAAATTGTTAATTGGTGTCAATTTTTTATAATCCTCAGGATAACCATGAGCAGCCATTACTATTGTCATGGCATAATCATTTTTCCACTTAATTTTTTTTATTTCATTTAAGGTGCCTATCGCTGATGCATGAAGTAGTTTTAATAAATCTGTTTCTAATAGTGGGATAATTGCTTGTGTTTCAGGATCACCAAAACGAACATTAATTTCGAGTAAATTTGGACCCTTATCTGTTAGAATTAATCCTGCATAAAACATTCCTTGATAGTTGATGCCTTGTTCAGCAAGATGTTGAACAATAGGATCAACAAATGATTTGGATAATTCATTCATTTTATTTGATGAAATAGAAGGAACAGGTGTGTAGGCTCCCATACCACCAGTGTTTAACCCTTTTTCTCCTTCTAAGATTTTTTTATGATCTTGTGCTGTTGTGAGTGGCAATACAAATCCATTTTTATCGACAAGTGAAAATAAACTTACCTCTTCACCAACTAAAAACTCTTCAATAACAACGACTGAACCGGCATCACCAAAAGAATTATCTTTAAAACATTTAATCAGCGCATCTTTTGCGTCCTCCTTTGTTTGACAAATAATAACTCCTTTTCCTGCCGCTAAACCATCAGCTTTGATAACAAGAGGATAGGATTGATTTTGACAAAAATTTAAAGCCTCTTCATAGTTGTCAAATACGTCATAAGCAGCTGTTGCAATATTTAATTTTTTACAAATATCTTTTGTGAACTTTTTTGATTTTTCTAGCTCTGCTCCCATTTGATCAGGACCAAAAACTAATATAGAATTGTTCATTAAAAGGTTTGATAATCCTTTAGTTAAAGGCAATTCTGGACCTATCACCACGAAATCAATTTTACTTTCAAGACAAAATTGAAGAATAGCATCATGATCATTAACATCTGTGATAATCGAAGAAGCAATTTCACTGATACTATCA
>CABYHL010000037.1 GCA_902518895.1 uncultured Alphaproteobacteria bacterium
GATAAGCCAAAGTTGGAAAATGATAACGCAATATCTAAACCAAAACCAAAACCCGAAAAAGATTTTAGTATAGCTTCAATGCTGAAAGATTTAAGAAATGAAAAAACAAATATGATTCAAAATGAAGTTAAAGAAGATATTGAGGAGATTGATAATAAAAGTACAGATGATACTAATGAAAATATTATGCTATCAATATCTGAAATTGACATGTTGAGGCAGCAATTATCTTCTTGTTGGAGTGCTCCTGCAGGTGCAGTTATAGAAAGAGGAGATAAAGTAACAATTTCAGCAAAAGTATTACAAAATATGAAAGTTTCACCAAATAGTATCCGTATTGTTGACACAAATATAGCTAAAACTAATCCATTTTATGGACCGATAACAGACAGTGCAATGAGAACTCTCTTAAACCCAGAATGTACACCGTTAAAACTTCCAAAAGATAAATATAATTTATGGAAAAATCTTACAATTACTTTCGATTATAGTATTATGAAAGGGTACTAATGAAAAAAGTTTTTTTTATAACCTTTTTTATATTTTTTAGTTTTAAAGTCTTTTCTTTAGAAGTGACTCTAACACAAGGTAGCGTGAAGCCTACCCCAATAGCTGTAACAGAGCTATACTCAAAAAATTCACAATTAAATAAAGTAGGTAAAAATATTTCAACTGTTATTTCAGATAATTTAGAAAGGTCTGGACTTTTTTTACCAATAGATAAAAGATCATTTATTCAAGATAATGAATCTTTATCTAATAAACCTAGATTTGAAGATTGGAAGTTAATAAAAGCACAACATTTAGTTTCAGGAAAAATTTCATCTAATAATGGAAAAATTTCTGTTGAATTTAGATTGTATGATGTTTTTCAACAAAAACAAATAGTGGGAAAAAAATATGAGACTAGTGAAAAAAATTGGAGGAGGGTTGCTCATATTATTTCAGATTCCATTTTTAAAAATATAACTGGCGAAGGTGGTTACTTTGATACTAGAATAGTTTATGTTGCTGAGACAGGTCCTAAAGAAAATAAACAAAAAAGATTAGCGATCATGGATCAGGATCAATCAAATCATCGTTTTTTAACAGATGGATCATATTTAGTTTTAACACCAAGGTTTTCTCCTAATTCACAAAAAATTACATACATGTCTTATGTAAATAGAAATAATCCGAGAGTTTACATATTTGATATAGAAACTGGTAAACAAGAAATAGTAGGTGAGTTTCCAGGAATGACATTTGCTCCACGTTTTTCACCTGACGGCAATCAAATAGTTATGTCTTACACTGACCCAGAAATTGGTAATTCTGAAATTTATATTCTTGATCTAAAAACAAGAATTTCAAAAAGAGTTACAAATAATTCTTCAATAGATGTTTCGGCGAGTTTTTCACCTGATGGAAAAAAAATAGTTTTTAATTCAGATAGAAGTGGACGAAGGCATTTGTATGTAAGTGATAATAATGGAAAAAACATTAAAAGAATTAGTAGGGAAGCAGGAAGTTACTACACACCAGTCTGGTCTCCAAGAGGAGATATGATAGCATTCACTAAACAGGAAGGAGGGCAATTTTATATAGGTGTTATGGAGGTTGATGGTTCTAATGAAAGAATGATTGCAAAATCTTTCCATGTTGAAGGGCCAACTTGGGCTCCAAATGGTAGATTTTTAATGTACTTTAAAGAAGAGAGAACCGCTGAGGATGGATCAGGAGGTGAATCCAGCCTATATTCTATTGATTTAACTGGTTTTAATGAAAGAAAAGTAATAACTCCCTTAGGTGGATCAGATCCAGCTTGGTCTCCATTGATGCATTAATTCAATATAATACAAAAAAATATACGAAATTCTAAAAAAAATGTTAAGAAACTTACTATAATTTAGTATATCTACTCAAAGTATTAAGGGAGCAATTATTTATGTTTTACAAGTTTTTTATCTCTATATTTATGGTTTTTTTTGTTGCGGCTTGTGCAACAACACCAAAAGACTCGGCTGACTCTTCAGGTTCAGGGTCAAGTAGTTCTGGAAGTGATGTATCTTCAGAGGGAACTATTACTGAAACTACAGGAAGTGGAATTGTTTCTGGATCCCAAGAAGATTTAATTGTTAATGTTGGTGATAGAGTTTTTTTTGGATATGATAGTTCAGATTTAGATTCAGACGCTTTGGAGTTACTTCAAGATCAGGTTGCATGGCTTAAACAAAATAGTGATGTTTCTGTCACAATTGAAGGACACTGTGATGAAAGAGGAACTAGAGAGTACAACTTAGCTCTTGGTGAAAAAAGAGCGCAAGCTGTTAAAAATTACCTAATTGGATTAGGAATAAACCCAGACAGAGTTTCAACTATTAGTTATGGTAAAGAAAGACCTGCTGTTGTCGGATCCAACGATGGAGCATGGGCTCAAAATAGACGATCAGTAACTTTAGTAAACTAATCTACTTTCCTTAATGCTTTGGCGGCGCTATATTGATATAGCGCCACATTTCTTTCGCAATTAGAAATTAAAGACTGTTAATGTTTAAATACATATTCACTATTATAATAATATTTTTTTCAAGTTATGTTTATTCTAATGAAAATGCACTTACAATTAACCAGCAATTAGAAAGATTACAAAGAGAAGTCTCCGATCTTTCTAAAGAAGTATTTTCAAATTCATCAAGTCAATCTAGTGGATCAAATAATGATTTTGTAAAGAATCTTTCTGCTATTGATTTACGAATATATGATATTGAAAATGATATAAAAAATTTAACATCTAACTTAGAGGAATTGTATTTTCAATTAGATGATATTTTTAATAAGTTAGAAAACTTAGATTTAGTTATTAACAATTTACAATCAATTTCTTCAAATAATGTAAAAGTAAATACAGATGAAGTTTTACAAGATAGTTCTGAAGCTAAAAGTAATACTTTAAGTGATACTGAAACTGAAAATACACTTGGAACATTAAATATTTCAAAAAACACAAATGATACAAATGAAGCGGTTATATCTAACGATCAAGAGGTAAATTCTAATGAAAAAGAGAATGAGTTATCACCAGAAGATCAATTCCAAGTAGCATTTGATAATATTAGAGATAAAAAATGGCAGGATGCAAAAACTTCATTTGAACTATTTATTGCAGATAATCCTGATAATCAACTTTCAGGTTCAGCACATTATTGGCTTGGAGAATTATATATATTAGAAAAAAATTATAGAGAAGCAGCACTTATATTTGCAGAAGGTTTCCAAAAATTTCCAGATAGTATTAAGGCTGCGGAAATGCTTTTCAAACTTTCTCAATCATTATACCAAGTTGAAAAAACTATTGAGGCTTGTAAAACTATGGAAAAATTAATTATAGATTTTCCTAAAAATAAAATAATTCCTCAAACAAAAAAACAAATTGTTGAATATAATTGCTTAGAAAATAATGAATGAAGCTAACAAATAAATCATTCATTAAAAAAATAGAAAAAAAGTATACTTTTGAAAAAAACCCTTCTGTCGCTGTCGCAGTTTCAGGTGGTCCTGATAGTATGTCATTATTATTCCTTGTAAATGCTTTTATAAAATACAAAAAAGGAAACTTGATGGCTTTAATCGTAGATCATCGTATTAGAAAAAATTCTAATCAGGAAGCAAAATATATTTCTAACTACTTGAATAAAAAAAACATTACCTCTCAAATTCTGACTGTAAATCAAGTTAATGTGAGTAAGAAAAGTATGAATGAGGCTAGAAATAATCGTT
>CABYHL010000038.1 GCA_902518895.1 uncultured Alphaproteobacteria bacterium
ATGACTAAGAAATTTTATCTCACCAAAATTATTTGTTCCAATTTCAAAAATTGCATAATTTGATTTTAAATTTAAATTTAGTAAAGAAATTAATACACCTAACTGATTATTATAACTTTTCTTTGAGTAAGAAATGGTATGATCTTTTTTTAAGAAAAATGCTAAAGTTTCTTTTAAAGTAGTTTTACCAGCACTGCCAGTAATGCCTATTACTTTACCTTTGTATAAATCTCGTTTCGTTTTTGCTATTTTTGAAAGATATTTATAAATATTATTTACATATAAAATTTTTTTATTTTTTTTGAAATTTTTATTATCAGTTACACAAAATTTTGCACCTTTATCTATTGCTTCATTTAAAAACTTGTTTCCATGAAACCTTTTACCTTTTAAAGCAAGAAATATATCGCCACTTTTAATATCTTTACTTGATATTTGAATTTTATCTTTTTTAGATATTATATATTTCTCTAATTGATTTAATTCGATCATTAATTTAATGATTGTTTAACAACTGTAAAATCATCAAACTTAATTGTTTTATCTTTTAAAACTTGAAATTTTTCGTGCCCTTTACCTGCTACTATTAAAATTTCATTCATTTTTAATTCTTTAATAGCTAATTTAATTGCTTTTCTTCTATCAGATACTTCCATAGCTCTAGAACAATACCTAAGAATATTTTTCCTTATTTTAGATGGATTTTCGTTTCTAGGATTGTCATCCGTTATATAAATTTTATCAGCATATTTATTTGCAATTAATGCCATAGATTTTCGCTTACTTTTATCTCTATCACCGCCACAACCAAATAAAATTGATGGTTTCATTTTTTTGATTTTATAAGCAAGTAGAATTTTTTTCAAAGCATCTGGTGTATGTGCATAATCAATAATAATTTTTGATTTTTTTTTCTTATACTCAATTGTTTGCAAACGACCTGATGGATTTGTAACTTTTGATAATACTCTTATAATTTTACTGTGACTAATATTAAGTGCTAAGCAACAAGTAATCGCACATTCTAAATTTTCTAATTCTATATTTGTTTTAAGTTTTAGATTTTCTAGTTTATATTTTGTATTGTTAATATTCAAATATACAAAATCATTGATTTTTATTAATTTTATATTTTTATTTCCAAAATATTTAAATTTTATGTTTTTTTTTATCAATGTTTTTTTTAATTCAGATAAGATGTTTAATCTTGAATTAATTATAGCAAATCCAGAATTTACTAAATGATTAGAGAAAAGTTTAATTTTAGATTTTTTATAATTTGAGAATGTTTTATGGTAATCAAGATGATCTTTTGAAATGTTTGTAATAGCTGCAATATTTATTGGATAATTTCTTAACCTGTTTTGTTCTAGAGCATGACTTGAAGCTTCAAAAATGAAAATATTTTTTTCTTTTTTATTCGAAGATCCATATCTAAATAATTCTTCATAGGCAGGTGTTGTTAAATTTATATCATTTATTTTTTTTCCGTTTACAAAATGTCCTAAAGTACCAACCATTGTATTATTATATTTTAGTGAATTAAGAATTTTTGAAATATACCAAACAACTGATGTCTTTCCATTGGTACCTGTAACTGCTAGTGTTTTAAAGGGAAGATTGCTATGAAGCTTAGTTAATAAATAATGTATCTCAAAATTAATATTAGATACAACAAATTGAGGAATTTTTAAGTTTTTAATATATTTATTTGAAATTATAGCAGGAGTTCTGTTCTTAAGTACTTCATCTAAATAAATCATTTTTACCTTTGTATTTTTGTCATAAACAAACAACGTTTTGTTATTAGTAAATTTTGAGTTAGAGGTAATTGCAGAGAAATATTTATTTTTATTGAAGTTGTAAGTTTTATTTACTCTTATAACTTTTGATAAATTAGACAGTAGCATTTAATTTTCTATATAAAAAATTTGTGTCTACTTTTAGAAGATCATCATTTTTATCTTTTGAAATATTAAAGAGGCTTATAATATTAATAATAATATCTTTTACCAAGGGTGCATTTACTCTTGCACCAGTCATTCTTTGTTTAGTGCCTGTTTCCTTTTTTGGATACTCAATAGCAGTGTAAACTACATATTTTGGATTATTTGTTGGGAATATCCCAATAAAGGACGTTAAGTTTCTATCCTTATAATATCCACCATTTGGATTTAGTAATTCTGATGTTCCCGTTTTACCTCCTACAGAATAACCATCTACTTTTACTCTAGGACCAGTGTATTCGGTCTTGAGAACAACAGAATTTAATAAATTGATAAAGAATTTAGATGATTCTTTATTATTAAAAATTTGATTTTGTTCAAATTGTTTGTTTAATTGAAGTGTAGGAAAAACCTCATTCCCATTATTCGCAAATGAAGCATAAGCTTTAACTAAATGAAGAGGTGTAATTGCAAATCCATGACCAAATCCTATCGTTGCTGTTTCTAGCTTACCCCAATTATATTTATTTCCTAAAGGAGCTGAGCTTTCTTTAATTTCTATATTTATTTTTTTATTGAAACCTATTTTTTCAAAAAATTCTATTTGGTTTTTTTTTCCAATCAAAGTAGCAATCTGAGCTGTACCAATATTGGATGATTCAACAATTATTTTTTCAACATCATAAATACCATTATCTTTGTATTTATCATGATCATTTATATTTAAATATTTTTTTGTAACATCAAAAGTCATTTGAGGATCTATAATATCTAAATCAAATCCAATAGTGGCAGTTATTGGTTTGAAAGTTGATCCCATTTCATAATTAGACTGAAAAACTCTATTCGTTAAATTATTATTATTATATGAGGATTTGTCCTCAGGATTATAATCAGGTAAGCTTACTGATGATAAGATTTGACCGTTAGTAATATCCATAACTATAGCTAAACCGGATTCAGCTTTATAATTATTTATTGTTTTTAAGAGATTTTCTCTAACCAACTGCTGTAAATTAGTATCAATACTAATAATTATATCTTGTGATTTTGTGAGATCATTTTCAAAATACCTCTCAATTCCACTTTGACCAATTTGATCAATATTTACATATCCAAGGATATGTGACAACGTATTCTTATAAGGATATATTCTTTTAAACTCCTTATGAGCTTTAATATTTATTTCACCCAGATTAATTATTTCTTGATATTCAATTGGAGATATATTTCTTTTTATCCAAACAAATTTACTTAATGATAATAATTTTTTTTCTAATTTTTTTATATCTAAATCAAGAATTATTCCCAATTTATTGGCAAGTTCTTTTTTATTTTTTATCTTATTCGGATTAATTGATAAAGAGATACTTTCAATTGAAGTAGCAATTATATTTCCATTCCTATCATAAATACTGCCTCTAA
>CABYHL010000039.1 GCA_902518895.1 uncultured Alphaproteobacteria bacterium
CATCTGTTGCTATTTTCACTACAATAGGAATAGTTTTTTCACTAATTTTTGAAAGCCTTCGCTTTTTTGCAGAAGTATCAATATTCGAATTTTTATTTAGTACTGAGTGGTATCCTTTTATTCCAATTAGAGAAGGTCAAACAGCTGCAGAGGGATCCTTTGGTGCAGTACCAATATTTGCTGGAACATTTTTAGTAATGGTAGTAGCCATGTGTGTAGCGGCACCTCTTGGATTATTAACAGCAATTTATTTAGCAGAATACGCAAGTCAAAGAGTTAGAAAAATAGTTAAACCTCTTCTCGAAATTTTGGCAGGGATACCAACAATAGTTTACGGGTTCTTTGCTTTTGTTAGTGTTGCACCTTTCGTTAAAGCATTTGGACAATCAATTGGAATTGATGCTTCACCAACAAGCGCTCTTGCAGCCGGCATGGTAATGGGGGTTATGATTATTCCTTTTATTTCTTCTTTATCTGATGATGTAATAAACTCTGTCCCACAAAATCTAAGGGAAGCATCTCTTGGTATTGGCGCTAATAAAGCAGAAACTATTAAAAAAGTAATTTTACCAGCAGCTTTACCTGGAATTGTAGGAGCATTTTTATTAGCAATATCCAGAGCGATAGGGGAGACTATGATTGTTGTAGTTGCAGCAGGCACAGCCCCCAATCTTACGGGCAATCCTTTTGAAAACGTAACAACAGTTACAGTTCAAATTGTTGTGGCCTTAATAGGTGATCAAGAATTTGATAACCCAAGAACATTATCAGCATTTGCTTTAGGATTAGTTTTATTTGTTATTACATTATTTCTTAACATTATAGCTCTACAAATAGTAAAGAGATACAGGGAGCGTTATGAATAATTCTATTGCTAAAGAAAAAATTGTTTCTTTGAGAAAAAAGAGAAGCTTAGAAGATATGCGATTTAAGTATTACGGCTTTACAGCTATGTGTTTATCTTTAGCAGTTTTAGTTTTTCTTTTGTATACAATATTTTCTAAAGGATACACTGCTTTTCAAAAAACAATTGTTCTCCTAGAAGTTGATTATAATCAAGAGGTTTTAAAACTAACACCTGACTCTTCAGATGAAGATATGGAAAAAGGAAAATTTTTTAGAGTTAAAAAACAGGCTATTGAAAATTTTTTCCCTGATCTCTCAAAATCAGATATTAAATTAGTAAAAAAATTATTTTCTATAAATGTAGATAAGGAAATTAAAGACTACTTCTTAGATAATCCTGAAGTTATTAATACTAAGCAACAAATTTGGGTAACCGCCCATAGTGATGTGGATCAACTATTAAAAGGTAATTCAAGAAGGGATGTGCCAGAAGATAGAAGAAAATTAAATGATATTCAATTAAGTTATGTTGATCAATTAGTTGAAGAAAATAGAGTTAAACAAGTTTTTAATAATTTCTTTTTTACTAAAGCAGATTCAAGGCATCCTGAAATTGCTGGTGTAGCTGGTTCATTTATGGGATCATTATTTACTCTTTTTACTGTTTTTATTTTATCTTTTCCAATTGCTATAGGAGCGTCTGTTTATCTTGAGGAATTTGCTCCAAAAAATAGAATAACTGAATTAATAGAAGTAAATATTTCAAATCTAGCAGCAGTCCCATCAATAGTTTTTGGACTACTTGGGTTGGGGGTATTGCTTAATGTTTTTGGTCTTCCAAGGAGTACACCGTTAGTTGGAGGGTCCGTATTAGCCTTAATGACGTTACCAACCATTATCATTGCCTGTCGAGCTTCATTGAAAGCTGTTCCTCCTTCAATTAAAGAAGGAGCACTTGCAGTTGGAGCAACAAAAACACAAGCGGTATTTCATCATGTCGTACCCCTTGCACTACCAGGGACTTTAACAGGGACTATTATTGGATTAGCACAAGCATTAGGAGAAACAGCACCACTAATAATGATTGGCATGATTGCATTTATTCCTAATATTCCAACTGGTTTAACAGAACCTTCAGCAGCACTACCTGTTCAAATATATCTTTGGGTGGAAAGTGCAGAAAGAGGTTTTCAAGAAAAATCAGCCGCAGCAATAATGGTAATTTTAATATTTTTGTTTATGATGAATGCCATTGCAGTGTTCTTAAGAAATAGATTTGAAAGGAAGTGGTAAAACATGAGTAACTCTAAAATATTGGCAAATGGTGTAGATGTATATTATGGATCCAAACAAGCTCTTTTTGGAATCTCAATGGATATCAAGGAGAAAGAAGTTACGGCATTAATCGGTCCTTCAGGATGTGGTAAATCAACTTTCTTAAGATGTATAAACAGAATGAATGATTTAATTGAAATATGTAAAGTATCGGGATCAATAAAAGTAGATAACGAAGAAATTATTAGTGAAAAAACCGATGTTGTAAGTCTAAGATCTAAAATTGGAATGGTATTTCAAAAACCAAATCCTTTTCCTAAATCTATTTTTGATAATGTTGCTTATGGCCCAACTATACATGGTTTAGTTGACTCAAAAAATGAATTAGAAGAAATTGTACATTCATCATTAAAAAAGGCAGGTCTATTTGATGAAGTAAAAGATCGATTAAATGAACCTGGAACAAGTTTATCAGGCGGTCAACAACAACGATTATGTATTGCAAGAGCAATTGCTGTTAATCCTGAAATAATCCTAATGGATGAACCTTGCTCTGCTTTAGATCCAATAGCAACTGCTATTATAGAAGAATTAATTGATGAGTTAAGATTAAACTATACAATTATTATAGTAACTCATTCTATGCAACAGGCAGCCAGGGTTTCGCAGAAAACATGTTTCTTCCATTTAGGAGAATTAATAGAAACGGGTGAGACAAACAAAATTTTTACAAATCCTGATAATACAAAAACACAGGATTACATTACAGGGAGATTTGGTTAATGAAACAAGAAGGACATATTGTAAAATCATATGATGAAGAAATTAGAGACATTAAAAATAATATTGTTGATATGGGCAGTTTAGTTGAAAATCAACTAAAAGACTCACTTCAATGTTTAAAGGATAAAGATACAGAATTTGCAGAAAAAATTATAGAAAACGATGATGTAATTGATAAAGCATATAATACTCTTGATCAAAGCTTAGTTGAAATACTTGGCAAAAGACAACCGATGGCTGCAGACTTACGAACAATTTTTTCAGCAATTAAAATCAATAAAGATCTAGAAAGAATAG
>CABYHL010000040.1 GCA_902518895.1 uncultured Alphaproteobacteria bacterium
TCTTTTTTTTTCATTTTATCTTCGAATTTATTTCCAAAAGATAAAGAGGGTAGTGATACGATTAATAAAAAAATTAGAATGTATTTCATGAGAATTTTTCCTTTCTAATATAGCCAACATTAGTTGTTTTAAAGTGTTTGAAAGGTACATTAAGATCCTCAATGGCTTTAATCGTTTCATCTGTAATATTACCATAAACTTCTATTTCAAATTTATCGGCTATTTCTTGATGTTTTTCTACATATGCTACAACAGGAGGGTTATTAATGTGATGAACCATTGCCTCACTTGTACGGTAAACTTCACTCCAGGTAAACTCTAAGGGATCTGTTGGATCTTGATCAAAAGTATGGATTAGCATATCTGGTTCTGAAGCATTAACGGCGTCATCAGCTTCTTTTGCTATCTTGAGATACTCTTCAACGTTACCTTCTTTTACACGTATTCTTGCTATTAAAATAAAAGGATTAGACATAATTTAATAATAATAGTTTTTAATTATGTTTTAAATAGATTTATTGAATTCTATAAGATGCTTCTTTCAAAAAGTTTTCTTCAGGTATCTTAGTTTTTTTCTCATTCTTTCTTAATTCTATAAGACAGTGGTCAATGAGATCAATTTTAGCATTTAAAAATTTAATATTTTGCGGAATAGGGATGTGAACAGGGTATCCTCTAATAAACTCTACATGTAAGTCGTATCCACCCATATAAAATTCTTTTAAGATTTTACCTTTATTTAAGAGATAATTATTTGATGACTCATGAATAATGGCACTTGATTTGGAATTATTTCTTTCAAGAGACTCAAATAAAGTATTATTTTTTATAATTTCCATTGTGTAGGGATAAAGTTCATATTTTTTCATATCACTAAAGGATAATTCTTTATCAAAAGGTGTTAATTGTAATGTTTCTAACCGTACATAATTGATAATTGCTGGCGCATCATCAAAAAGAGCTGCGTAAAGACTTACAACGATCCTTGTCCCGGTAAAATCAACTGTAGTAAGTTCATACCCACATAAACTTACCTCATCTTGTTCATCAAAAACAACTAAAGGATCAAAATAAAATGTTCTTTTCGGATATTCTTGTGCTTCCGTAATAATGAGTTTGTCATTTCCCTGATCAAGAGGAAGTTCTTTTTTAATAAATTCTTTGGAACTTAATAATTGATCCCCTTTAGCAGCACCAGCTAGAAGGAGAACAATAATAAGGAGGGAGAATAAAAAAATTATAATTCTTTTGATAACTGGTGCCACTAAAACTTTTATAAAAATAAATTTTGATAAAAATGAGAAATGATTAAGGTAATATTAAGAACAAATCTTAATCTAAACATATTTAGAACCCGAATTTGCCTAAATTAATAAATAGAAATATTTCTGTGGCACTGAGTCAAAAAAATATTCATTATAAAATTATAAAATTAATCATTTTAAAACTCCTCTTAAGTGCCACACCTTTATTAGCTCATTACGAGTTGCCAAGAGAGATTGACTTAATGATGATTGAACATGATTTAAATAAATGTTCGAAAGGTAAAATTGATAGTTATTTTTTTCATAAAGAAAAAAATCCAGATTATTGGCTAGGAATCTATACTAGTTCTAATCTTGATTTAGAATGTCTAAGGAAACAATTTCAGAATAAGATTACTAATTACCCAGTTAATTTTCTAAACAACCCTAGGATTAAAGTTTCACATGATTTGAGCTATTATAAATCTTACATTACAAATTTTAATAGAGTAGTTTGTGGTGAAAGATGTTATCTTGATGAAGATTCAATTTTATTTGTAGATGATAATTATTGGTACATCTATGATTTATATAATTCTTATGGACACAAAGCGAATTTTATAAAAACTTTGGATAATAAAATCCATATACAATTATTAGAGTCAACTCATATTAAAAATATTGTATTTGATATTGTTACTAAAGATTTTTTATATCTTTATGATGGAATTTTGGAATTTCATGATGATTATTATATTGCCACACATTCAAAAAGCTATTTTTATGGAGGAGGAGCCTTTTGG
The DNA here is from genome assembly GCA_902518895.1 of uncultured Alphaproteobacteria bacterium. Classification (GTDB taxonomy): domain Bacteria; phylum Pseudomonadota; class Alphaproteobacteria; order HIMB59; genus CACPNW01. The sequence goes on from CABYHL010000040.1 coordinate 2,048, forward strand.
TATTCGGCTAAAAGAGATTATCAAAATAATATTTTAGAGTTAATTGATTTAAAAACCAACTTTTCAAATTGTGAAGATACAAAATTATATTCTTGGTCTGGTCAATTATATGATTTTATTTTGGAAACTAATAATTTACAAAATTGCAGGGAACATTAATGGAATCTTTATCAAGGGTTATTTTATTTTTAACATCCTATTTTATTGTTTTAGCTTTATCTTTTAGTATCAATATAGAATTTGAATATCTACAAAGCGGATTATTCTTATTTATTTCTATAATTATAGCATCGTGGCTCTATTATTTACATTTTAAGAAAAAAGAAGCTCCAGAATTTCAGAAAGAAGTTTTGTATGTTATGTTTTTTCTATGCCTTGTAACATCTACATGGTCATTTAAATTAAATTATTTTCATTTGTATGATTAATAATTTCTGGATTTATTTCTTCATTACACCTGTTGTAGTCTCTATTATAGCTCTAAACTCTTTGTTTGTTCATAAAAGCCCAAGCACACCAGTATTTGAAAATGCTTTAGAATATTGTCAAAGCGTAGATAATAATTTTGTTTATAGTGATCAAGGAACAGCACAAGATATTTGCATTGATGAATATATGAATGCACCCTGGGCATTAGAATTAGTAATAAAAATATTTTTACTATTTGGATTTATTTTTATTGCACCACTCGTTTTATATTTGAAGTCTAGAAATTAATTTAACTCACCAAAACCTAATAATTTTGCACCAAGAACGTTAAATTCAAGAACTCCATTTTTGACAGGGTACTTACCGGATTGTTCTGCTATTACTCCCTCATGATAAAGGTATTTGAAATGCTCATTTTCAGTTCTCACTATTAAGTGCCAACCTTCCTCAAAATAAGCCTTTATTTCATCCTTATAAGGATCTTTTTTAAATAGATCATAGAGATATTTCTTATCAATTTTTATTCTAATAGTGCCATCATCAGGAACTACCTTAAAATCTCTGATTATTGTATCAATTTTCAAATACCTGACCTTTGTTATAATTTTTATAAAGATCATCAAATTCTTTTAGAAAATTATAAGTAATTACTATTTCTCT
>CABYHL010000041.1 GCA_902518895.1 uncultured Alphaproteobacteria bacterium
ATGGAATAGGGCCGTGCTTCTTCATATTTGATTTCAAAAGTTTAACATTTGAATGAAAAATTCCTACGTGGGTGAAATTTGGACCAAATTCATTAAATCTTTTATTAAACTCAAGTAGTCTTAAATTACAAAAAGTGCATCCAGCAACTCTATAAAAAGTCAATAAAACTTTTTTTCCTCTAGTATCTGATAAATTAAATTGATTACCATCATGTCGGGGTAGGGAAATTTCTTCTAATTTATCTCCTTTTTTTATTTTCATACATAATCATAATACTATAAAAATAATAAGTTAATATTAAATTTTAATGACAATAATAATTATACTAAAATTCATACATTACCTTGCAATAGTTTTTTCAGGTGGCGTTTTGGTAGGTGGTGGCGTAATACAATCTGTTTATACTAAGGCAAATCAAATTCCTGATTTAACTACAGCAAAGATATTAAAATTTCTTGGTTACATAGGTTTGATATCTCTTATTATCTTATGGATATCAGGAATTATTCTTTCAATTAATTTATATGGAGGCTTTATTGTTAATAGTGCATTTACAATCAAAATAATTGCTGCAGGTTTTCTTTTAGGTCTATCTGCTTATGTAAATTTTCACGTTTATAATTGCTCTAAAAATAATTTACCACCTAACAAATCTATAATGAAAATAGCTACAATGAGCGGAAGAGGGCTGTTAGTAATAGTTTTAATTGCAGCAGCAATTGCATTTTATTAATTTATAATTTTTTTGCTGCACTAGTTTCTTTGATATTTGTTAGCTTTGTATATCTATCTATCATTTGCGTTGTCTTATGACCACTTTGAGCCATAATTTCATGAGTAGGTACTCCATTCATTCTAGCCTGAGTAATTGAACCTATTCTTAAGCTATGACCGGAAATTTTATCACAATTTTCTATACCAGCGTCCTCAGCTCTTTTTTTTAAAATTAAAACAAAACTTGTGTCAGTCAAACTTACTTTTTGATTCTTATTATTAAGAATATATTTTTCTATATTATTAGCTTTGTTAATTTTATAAAAGAGAGGTCCTGAATCAATTAGTGCTACCTCTAACCAATTCTTTAACGCAGATACGGGACAATAAGGTGAATTATTTTTAGGTAAATAGATCATTCTTCCTTCACCTTTTTGATCAGTCTTAGAAAAAGGTATTAATACTTGAACACCATCTTCTTCAAAATTTAGATGTTCGTATTTCATGCCTAAAAGCTCAGATCTTCTACAAAAACTATAAAAACCAATTAAAATAAGAGCTCTATCTCTTATGTTTCTAAAATCTTCGTTATCATTTGGAATTTTATCAATAATTTTTTCAATATCTGCTTTTAACAACTCTCTTGCTTGACCAGATTTATTATTTTTTTCATCTCTTACAATTGCACTAATTGTTTCAGAAATATTTGGATTTTTTCTATCAAATTGAAATCCGTTAACTCTATATTTATATGTAATAGATGCTAAGATTCTTTGTATAGTGGAAGCTTTATAGGCAGTAGAGGAGTAGGGGTTGTTATTTACATTTTCTCTACCCGGTATGTTACTCGATCCTTTGAGTATTTTCGCTTCTGGATCTTCATGTAACCAATCCATATAATTAGCTGTTAATGCGTAAGCGCTATCTAGATCATCAACATCTAAAGGACTGCAATTGTATTTATTTTTGCAATAATCTATAAATTTTAACCAATCTCCTTGATATTTATCTTGAGTATTTTTAGCTTTGGATTTTTCCTTTAGCTTACTTACGTTTTCATTTAGTGATATTTTAACCATATTATATATTACGATAATTACAGTTATCGTAAATAATAGTCAAGGAATAAATATTATATATATAAATCAATACTTTATAAATATTATCTAAATCTATTTATAATATTACAAACTATATATAGATTTTCACGTGTAATAAAATACTGTATATAGTGTATAAAATGGAACAATTACCGCAGATTTCAGCTGATTCCCAGATCTTTGTATTAACGGGTGCTGGCATAAGTAAAGAGTCTGGGATCGAAACATTTAGAGACTCTGATGGACTTTGGAATAATCATAGGATTGAGGATGTTGCCAGTCCCGAAGGATTCTATAGAAACCCTACTCTTGTCTATGATTTTTATAATAAACGTCGAAAAGAACTAAATTCAGGAATTAAGCCAAATAGGGCTCATATTCTACTTCATGAATTAGAAAAAACATATAAAATTCATATAGTTACACAAAATATCGATAATTTGCATGAGATTGGAGGATCATCATCAATAATTCATATGCACGGCGAGCTAAATAAAGCGAGATGTATGATGAATGATCATCATGTATTTGAATGGCTAGAGGACCTAAATGAGACCCATAAATGCCCTAAATGTAACTCTCAATTAAGACCTCATATCGTTTGGTTTGGAGAAATGCCAATGCAAATGGAAGAAATCCATGATTTAGCTGAGCAATCTAGTTTGTTTGTCTCTATTGGGACTTCTGGAGAGGTTTACCCTGCCGCTGGTTTCGTTTCAATGTTCAAAGATATGCGAAAACCAACTGTAGAACTAAATCTAGAACCATCACGTAATCAAGATCAATTTGATTTTGCTATTCATAAACCTGCAACAATTGCCGTTGAAGAATTTAAAAATTTACTTTTAAGTAATAAAAAAAACTAATTTATTCACGTTATTAAATTTTTTATAACAAAAAAATTTTTCTAGAACTTTCTTTATAAAGAATCATTAGCATTAATGTTTTCATGACAAGAAAACGTCCTGATTACACTGAAGCACGTAATTATTACATAAAAGGAGAGAGAAATGAGTACCCTACTCTTCAAGATATCGCTACAGAATTCAATTATTCTTTATCAACACTAAGAAAACAAGCAGCAAACGAAGGATGGCTGAAAAAAAGAAAAGAAAGAATTGATCTAAAAGAAACAATAATGATGAGAAAGGAATTTATGGGAAAAGCATCTAAGCTCACTAATGTTTCCTTCAATGCAATCAGTGCTGCAGAATATATAATCAATAAAATTCAAGAAGATCAAAAGCAAATTGAATTAGGAAATAAAATTTTTGATGTACACATAGCAAC
>CABYHL010000042.1 GCA_902518895.1 uncultured Alphaproteobacteria bacterium
TTAGGGAATTTTAAAATCTTACCCATATTTATTTAAGTTTAAATTTTTTGTAGTTTGTCCATGATCTATCGTGAGGAAAAATATTATCCTCATCAGTAAACCATACCTCTAATTCAGTGCTAGTAATATTGTAAATCCTGCTATCATGTTTTTTTAATTTTTTTAAATGTCTATCTCGTGATTTATCATTACACCAAAAATGATGCACTATTTCACCATTTAAAAAATATAAAACCAAGTGCTCTCTAAAATTGGTATCATAAATACCTTGTTGCAATGCATACCCATTAATTACTCCATCTGCAAAAGTACAATGAAATAGTGTATTTTCTTCATGATGATCATCTGGTCTAAAAGCTAATGTTGCTTCTCCATGCCTTAAGCCATTTTTATAATTTGCAGTTTCATCAACTCTTATGCCTAGCCCATATAAGAATACTTGTGTGTTGAAATCATTAGTGCTTTTCAACATCTCCCAATCATATGTTATTTTTTCGTTATAGCTGAATTTGGTGGTAAAATTTTTTCAACTGCTGGTGATTCTGTTGTTGCTGAATTCTCTAGTCCTGTACAATGCGTTAAAGCTGCAATTAAATTTCAGGATAAATTATATGAAAGAAACGAACATTCTTTAACTAAGTTACAATTAAGCTGGAGAGTTGGTATTCATGTTGATGATGTGATTGTAGAAAATAAAAATATAATGGGTTCAGGTGTAAATGTTGCTGCAAGACTAGAAAGTCAAAGTGAACCAGGTAAAATCCTCGTGTCAAAAATTGTCAAAGATCAAGTTGATAAAAGAATTGATTATTCAATAGAAGCTGATGGCACAAGGAAACTAAAAAATATAAGTGATGAATTCGAGGTTTTCAAAGTAAAAGGTTTAAAAATTGATGAAGATGATTTCTTCTCTGAAGAAGTTAATGAGGAGAAGAATGAAGATGAAAATAAACAAGATGATAATGTAATTGTTTCACGAAATTCTTCTCAACCGAAAATAGCTATACTCACATTTAAGAATGTTAGCAAAAATGATGACAGTGAATTTTTGGTAGAAGCTATTACAGGTGATTTAATTATAGAGTTTTCCAGAATGAAAGAATTTGATGTTGTATCAAAAAAGACATGTGACGATCATGATAAAAGTAATGAAGATGCACTTACATTTGCGAAAAAACATAAAATAGATTTTTTAGTTGGTGGAAATATTAGATCAGCTGGTAATAGATTAAGAGTAGCGGTAGATTTAACTAATGCAAAAGATGGTTCTATTATATGGGGAGATCGATATGATAGAGTTCTTGAGGACATTTTTGATATTCAAGATGAAATTGTACAAAAGATATCAAAAGAATTATTAGGTAATATAGAAATTACAAATTTACAAAATATCAAAAGAAAACCCACTGAAAATTTAAATTCTTATGAAAATTTAGTTATTGGAAGATATCATTGGCTTAGACAATCATCAGCAAAAGAACATAATGATAAAGCTTTATATCACTTTGATAAAGCTCTCGAACAAGATGAAACTAATGCAAGAGCGCATTCACTTAAAGCTTGTACAATTGGTGGTGGCCTAGGTAAACAATATTATGAAGATAATGATAAAATGATGAAAATGATTTTTCACCATATTGAAAAAAGTTTAGAGCACGATGAGAATGATTATGAAGTAAGAAGAATTAGCTCAGCTATTTCCTTAATGCAAAAAAAATATGAAGAATCAGAAGAACACGGAAAGATTGCCTACTCTATGAATCCAAATGATCCAAGAGTCCTAGCAGTTTATGGAGAAATATTAGTAAGAAATAAAAAAATTGATCAAGGTTTAGAATTACTTCACAAAGCGCTTGAGTTAGACCCTATTCCTGCTGGCCAAAAAACATCAGATAACAGATATAGAGATCTTGTATTAGGATATTTTTGTAAAAAAGATTATGATGTTTGCATAACTCAAGCTCAAAAAATTAAAGAGTTGGAGCCACGATCTTGGATATTCCTTTTATTTTCATTAAAAGAAAAGGATAATGAAATTAATCTAAAAGAAAATAAATATTTTGTTAATAAATATGATGATTATTCAAAATTAGATTGGAAAGAGACAATTAAAGGTTTTCATCTACCGGATGAAGAAATGAATAAAAGTTTAGAAAATTTTACAACTCAAGTTATTAATTAATCTTTATTTTTTCTGTCTGTAAAAGCACTTGCTAATATACCGGCTGGTAAAGCAACTGCTCCTATTCCAAACAATGCAGTGCATACTGCTGCAAACCTTCCTAAAAACGTAATAGGAGTATAATCGCCATAACCAGTTGACAATAAAGCAGCAGAACTAACCCAAAGAGATCTTGGGATTGAACCAAAAGCTTCTGGTTGCAAATCCCCTTCTACGACATAAAGTAAAGTTGCAGATAATAACATTAAACTTAAAGTAATCAGAAGTGAGAATATTAATTCATGTCTCCTGTCATATATCGCATGAAGAATAAAATCTACTGACTCACTAAAACGCCCAAAACGAAGAATGCTAAATATTCTTATAGCTCTTAACAATCGTACTAAGAAACCTTCATTGATACCAATTAAAAATAATGGAATAAGTGCAATTGCATCAATTAAAGCAGGTACTGTAAAAATATAATTTATCTTGCCTTTAAATCCTTTAAATTTATCAATTTGATCTACGGCAATTAATCTACAAATATACTCAATTAAAAATACTATACCAAAAAAAAGTTTTGCTGAGTCAAAGAGCTGATTATATTGCTCGTAAATCAATTTTTCTGACTCAATAACAACAAAAACACAGTTCAATATAATGAGAAAGAATATAATTTTTTCAATAAGAGTAAAATCCTTCTCTTCAAGACCAAAATGCAAGTGTTCGAATAAATACTTTGAAAATGAATTCATTTTTATATAAATTCTTTATAGCAAAAATTACAAAATGAAAATTAACATTTTTTACCTACTATCTAAGATTAGTATTATTTTAATAAGCTTATTATGTATTTTATCAATTCTGTTATTTTATAATAATGCAGTTACTTTAAATTCTTTATATATACTCATTTCT
>CABYHL010000043.1 GCA_902518895.1 uncultured Alphaproteobacteria bacterium
GTGGTGGTTGTGCTGGATTTCAATATAAATTTGATTTTTCTGATAAACCAAATGATGATGATTTAATCTTTAATTATAGAAATGCTGATGTATTGATAGATAAAACTTCAATTGAATTAATAAAAGGATCTAAAATTGATTATGTTAATGAATTGATTGGATCGTCATTTAAAATTTCTAATCCCCTAGCATCTTCATCATGTGGGTGTGGTACTTCTTTTTCAATATAAATGAAAATTACTACATGGAATGTAAATTCAGTTAATGCAAGAATAGAACATTTAATAAAATTTATAAAAAAAGATCAATCAGATTTATATTTAATTCAAGAATTAAAATGCACAAATGAAAGTTTTCCTAAAGAGGAATTAGAAAATATTAATTATAAATGTTATGTGAATGGGCAAAAAGCTTGGAATGGGGTAGCCATACTCAGCAAAGAAAGTATTGAAATTTCAAATTTAAAAATTCCTAATTACCAAGATGTAAATTCCAGATTTATTGAAACAGAAATATCCTTAAAAAATATAAAAAATAAAATTAAATTAATAAATATTTATCTTCCAAATGGAAATCCAATTGAAACAGAAAAATTTGATTACAAAATTGATTGGATGATAAATTTTAATAAATATATCAAAGAATTAATTGATAATAATCAACCAATTATTATAGGTGGAGATTTTAATGTAATACCTAATGATGAAGATGTGTATTCACCAGAAAATTTTAAAAATGATGCTTGTGCCCATCCATTAACAAGAGAAAAATTTAGAAATCTTTTGAATTTAGGTTTTGTTGATACAGTTAAATATTTTGTTGATGGGAATACAAACTGGACCTTTTGGGGTTATAGAGGTGGAAGTTGGCAAAAAGGCAATGGTCTACGCATTGATCATTTTCTTACTACACCAGAAGTAACTGATTTGATTAAATCAGTTAATGTTAATCGTGAACCAAGAGGATGGGAAAAAGCTTCTGATCACACACCAGTTACGATTGAATTAGCTAATTAATATTAAATATCAGCGTATGTATGCGTTTCGTCTTTTGCTCCTGGTTGAGTAACAGCACCTTCATAAGCTGGCCCAACAGTTTGAGAATATTTCCATATAGATCCAGAATTATGATTAGTTTTTCTTGGCTTCCAATCTTTTTTTCTATTTTCTATTTCTTGATCTGAAAGCGTAACGTTGATTTCGCCTTTAACAGCATCAATAATAATCTCATCGCCATCTTTAAGTAAACCTATCATACCTCCTACAGCTGCTTCTGGTCCTACATGACCAATGCAAAATCCTCTTGTGCCACCTGAAAACCTTCCGTCTGTAATTAAAGCAACAGTTTCACCTAACCCTTGCCCATATATTGCACCTGTTGTTGAAAGCATTTCACGCATACCAGGACCTCCTTTAGGACCTTCATATCTAATTATTACCGCATCTCCTGCTTTAATTTCATTTTTTAAAACTGCAGTTAAAGCATCTTCTTCTGAGTCAAAACATTTAGCTTTTCCTTTAAAAGTTAAATTTTTTAAACCTGCTATTTTTGATATACATCCATCTGGAGCAAGATTACCCCACAACCCTACTACTGAACTATTTTCACTAATTGGATTATTACATTTATAAACAACATCTTGATTTGTGGGAAATATTACTTCTTTATGATTTTCAGCTATTGTTTTTCCTGTAACAGTCATGCAGTCTCCGTTTATATAACCACCATCTAATAAAGATTTTATAACAACTGGCACACCTCCTACATCATATAAATCTTTAGCAACGTACTTTCCACCAGGTTGCATATCTCCGATATAAGGAGTCGAATTATAAATTTCTACAACATCTCTTAATGTAAATTTTAAACCCGCTTCATTAGCTATCGCAGGAAGATGGAGTGCTGCATTAGTTGAACCTCCAGTAGCTGCAACTACTCTTGCAGCGTTTACTAATGAATCAATAGTTACTATATCCCTTGGTCTTATATTCTTTTCTAATAAATTCATTATAGCTTTACCACTCTTTTCACCATAAGCTTTTCTTTCTTCAGTATTTACTGCTGGAGGCATAGCTGAATTTGTTAGAGCTAAACCAACGGCTTCAGAAATACATGCCATTGTATTTGCTGTAAACTGACCTCCACACGATCCAGCAGATGGGCAAGCAACTTGTTCAATATCTTTTAAATCTTGATCTGAGATAGTTCCAGCAGCATGTTTTCCAACTGCTTCAAAAACATCAATAACAGTAACATCTTTACCCTTGTATTTTCCTGGTAAGATTGAACCTCCATAAATGAATACAGATGGTACATTTAATCTAACCATAGCCATCATTAAACCTGGTAAAGATTTATCACAGCCAGCAAGTCCAACAATTGCATCATAACAGTGGCCTCTCACAGATAATTCAATGGAATCTGCAATAACTTCTCTACTAATAAGGGAGGATTTCATTGCCTCATGACCCATGGCAATTCCATCTGTTACTGTTATAGTTGTAAATTCTCTTGGTGTTCCTCCAGCATCTTTGACACCTGTCTTGACATGTTGCGCTTGATCCTGAAGAGTAATGTTGCAAGGAGCTGATTCATTCCAGGTGCTTACAACACCAACAAATGGTTGATAAATTTCATGTTCTTTCAAACCCATAGCATAATAATAAGATCTATGAGGCGCACTTTTAGGCCCTACACTAACATATCTACTAGGTAGATTAGACTTTCTATTTGAACCCTTATCTTCCATTCTATTTGATAGTATTTATTATTTGATCAATTTTTTCAATAGAAGATTTATAAATATTTGCCTCATTTTTAAATTTATTAATAATTTCTTCTGAGGCTTTATTCATGAAGTTATCATTCTTTAATTTGTCATTAACTTTATTAAATTTTTCTTGCTCAACTTGCTTTTTCTCATTTAATTTTTTAAGTTCTGCTTCTGAGTCAATAATACCATCTAAAGGGATTAAAACTGATAATGATGTTAAAACAATTAAAGCTGA
>CABYHL010000044.1 GCA_902518895.1 uncultured Alphaproteobacteria bacterium
AAAAGATAATATTTTTGAAAAAAAAACATATGGTAATGTTAAAAGTTATATAGATCTCTTTATTACCGTGGATCAGAAATTGGTTAATTTCAACTTTAATAAATATTCTATAAAATCTTACAAAAAACTTGACGATTTAAATAGATCAAAAATTCTAGATTATTCATTAGAATTATCTTGAAATAATTTACGATTATAATAATAGGACAAAAATAAAAATCTAGCACACAGAAAAAACCGGTGTTTTTGTTTCTGTGGTGGTTTAACCGGAGGTAAATATGAATATACCAGAAGTAAAAATAGAAGATCTTCTTGAGTCAGGTGTTCATTTTGGACATAATGTAAGAAGATGGAATCCAAAAATGAAAGAATATATCTATGGAGTTAGAAATAACATACATATATTTGATTTAAGAATAACTTTAGAATTAATAAATGTTGCATTAACAAAAATACATGAAACTGTCTCTAAATCAGGGAAAATTCTTTTTGTAGGAACAAAAAAACAATGTTCAGATGTTGTAAAAGAATTAGCCCTGGTAAATAATAATTTCTATGTAAACAAAAGATGGCTCGGAGGCACACTAACTAACTGGAAAACTATTTCTAATTCAATAAAAAGGTTAGATGAAATTGAATTATTTTTAAAAGATAATGAGCTATCTAAAAATTTATCAAAAAAAGAATTACTTGATATTTCAAGAGAAAAAGAAAAACTTGATTTAAATATTGGCGGTATCAGATCTTTAAATGGTAAGCCAGATTTATTAATAGTATTCGATGTTATTAAAGACAAGATTGCTGTAAAAGAAGCTGCAAAATTGAATATACCAGTAGTAGCCATAGTAGACTCTAACGCTGATCCTGAAAATATAGATTATATAATACCTGGTAATGATGACGCTCTAAGATCAATAAATTTATATAAAAATTATTTTTTAAATACTATTGAAGATGCAATAAACTTTCAAAAAGATGCTACTGACAAAGATATTAATACTAATGATGAAACAAAAAATAAGGAAAAATAATAATGTCAAGTATAACAGAACTCATTAAAGAATTAAGAGAAAAAACGGGTGCTGGTTTTTTAGATTGTAAAAAATCATTAGAAGAAAATAACAATAATATTGAAAAATCAATTGAAGCATTAAGGAAAAAAGGATTAGCTAAAGCATCAAAAAAAAGTGATCGTACTGCAAATGAAGGAGCTGTAGGTGTTTATTTTAATAAAGATTTAACAGTGTTAATTAAAGTAAATAGCGAAACTGATTTTGCTGCAAAAAGTGATACATTTTTAGATTTTCTAGATAAACTTGGAAGTTTAGTTTTAGATAAAAATGATGTTTTAGACATCAATCAATTGCTAAACTTAAAATACCAAAATGGTACAGTTCAGGATTATTTTAATTCAATGATAGCTAAAATAGGTGAAAATTTAATATTAAATAATTTGATTATCAAACAAAACAAGACATCTAATTATTCATTTTATATACATAATAGTTATAGAGCTAATATTGGAAAAATTATATCTTTGCTTGAATATTCTTCAGATAAAAATGATTCAGAAATTGAAACCTTAGCAAAAAATATATGTATGCATATAGCTGCGATGAAACCAGAATCTATTGATATTAATGATTTAGATGAAGCTTTAGTAAATAATGAAAAAAAAATTCAAAAAGAGTTAATTTTAAATTCAGGAAAACCATCGAATATTGCAGATAAAATTTTAGAAGGAAAAATGAAAAAATTTTACAGTGAGGTAACTTTATTAAACCAAACCTATATTTTAGATCAAGATAAAACTGTAAAAAAAATAATAGAAGAAAATTCAAAATCAAATTTCAAACTAATCTCTTTTGAACTTATTAGTTTGTAGAATGAGCAAAAGAATTTTACTTAAAATTTCAGGAGAATCACTGATGGGTGCTTCAAGCTATGGTATAGATGTCTCTACTATTAATCAAATATCAAATGAAATTAAAAATGTTTATAAAAAAAAATACCAAATTTGTTTAATTATTGGAGGCGGTAATATTTTCAGAGGAATTAAAGGGGCATCAGAAGGAATTGATAGATCTACATCTGATTATATGGGTATGTTAGCTACCGTAATGAATGCATTATCATTACAAAGTAGTTTGGAAAAAATAAGTGTTCCTACAAGAGTTCAATCTGCCATTACAATGTCTCAAATAGCAGAGCCATATATAAGAAGAAGAGCAATTAGACATTTAGAAAAAAATAGAATTGTGATTTTTGCAGCAGGCACTGGCAACCCTTTTTTTTCTACAGATACTGCTGCTACTTTAAGGGCATCTGAATTAGATTGTAAATTAATTATTAAAGCAACCAAGGTAGATGGAATATATAATAAAGATCCGATAAAGTTTAAAAATGCTAAGTTAATTAAACATATTTCATATAATGAGGTTATAAATAAAAATTTAAAGGTCATGGATTTAACTGCAATTAGCTTGGCAAAAGATACAAATATACCAATATTTGTTACTAATATTTTTAAAAAAAACTCACTAATTAATGTTTTGAATCATAAAGGATCATATAGTAAGATAAGTTAATATGAGCAAAATTGAAAGTAAAATGAATTCTGCAGTGCTTCATTTTGAAAAAGAATTAAGTTCATTAAGAACCTCAAGAGCTAATCCATCTATATTAGATAATATTTATGTTGAAGCATATGGTAGTAAAACACCATTAAATCAATTAGGAAATATATCGGTACAAGATGCAAATACAATTACAATTCAGATCTGGGATTCATCACTAATTAAATCAATTGAAAATTCTATAACTGAATCAAATCTTGGAATAAATCCTCAGACTGATGGACAGCTAATTAGACTTCCAATACCCAAGTTAAGTGAGGAAAGAAGAAAAGAAATAATAAAAATTGCTTCAGAATTTGCAGAAAATTCAAAAGTTACTATAAGAAATATTAGAAGAGATTTAATAGAAAATTCAAAAATAGAAAAA
>CABYHL010000045.1 GCA_902518895.1 uncultured Alphaproteobacteria bacterium
TCAAAATTTCAGTAATTTTTAAAGCTGCTAAAATTCCATCACCAGTATTTGAATGTTCTGACAAGATTATATGTCCTGATTGTTCACCACCTATCTTAGATTTGGATTTTTTCATTTGATTTATAACGTTTATATCTCCAACAGCTGTTCGTTTAATATTTAATTTTAATTTATTTGTTAGATAATTTTCTAATCCCATATTAGACATGACTGTTATAATAACATCATGTTGATTAGATTTTTTTTTAGGTTTTACATAACTTTTACATAGCAATCCTATGATCTTATCACCATCAACTTCTTTTCCCTCTTCATCTACAACTATTAACCTATCTCCATCACCATCAAATGCAAATCCAATATCCGCCTTTTCGTTCATAACATTTTGTGAAAGTGATTTAACGTTAACTGCGCCACAATTTTTATTAATATTCAAACCATCAGGATTATTATTTATGGCAATTACATTATGACCTAATTCCCAAAATAAATTTGGTGCTATATTGTATGTAGCTCCATTTGCACAATCTAAAACAATTTTTAATTTTTTTTTGGATGATGTTTTATTTAAAGTACTTTTTAAAAATTCTGAGTACCTGCCTGAAGCATCTTCTAGTCTTTTTGCATTTCCTGATACAAATGTGTTGTTTATTACTTTAGAATATTTTTTATTATTTAAAACTATATTTTCAACCTTTTGCTCTATTGATGAACTCAATTTTGTTCCAGTACTGTCAAAAAATTTAAGTCCATTATATTCATATGTATTATGAGAAGCTGTAATCATTACACCAATGTCAGCTCTTAAGGTTTTAATCATCAATGGTACAGCAGGTGTGGGAAGAGGGCCGACTAAAATTACATCCATACCCATAGAAATAAATCCAGCTGTAACAAGTGGTTCATATAAATAACCAGATAACCTAGTATCTTTGCAAATTACAACCCTATTATTTTTCGAATTTTTCTTTTTTAGAAGGAATGCAACTGTTTTTGAAATTTTAAGACAGGTTTCTGCAGAAAGGGGTTCCTCATTAACTAAGCACCGTATACCATCGGTACCAAATATTTTAGACATCTTTGTCTTTTATTCAAAAATATAAATAAAGTGAAGTAATTAAATTAGTTTGCCGGTGCCGTAGCTGATCCGCCTGTTTTTGGAACAGATGTTGCTGGTTTTTTTGGTGTGTTTATATCATTATCAAAATCATCTCTAGTTGGCTTTATACCTTTGATTAAATCTTTAATTTCATCACCTGATAATGTTTCATACTCTAAAAGCCCCTTAGCAACTATATGCAATTCTTCAATATTATCTTGAAGAATTTTTCTACAATTATTTTCAGCCTCTTCTGCAAGAGATCTAACCTCTTCATCAATTAATTTTGCTGTAGAGTCAGATAAATTTTTTGATTGTGCAACAGAGTGCCCAAGGAAAACTTCCTCACTGTCACTGTTATATCTAAGACGGCCTAATTTTTCACTCATACCCCATTCGGTAATCATTTTTTTGATAGATTTGTCACCATTTGTATATCGCTTGCCGCACCATTTGTAATTTTGTCTTTACCAAAAATCATTTCTTCTGCAATTCTGCCCCCCTGTAGCTATTAATAAATGTGCTTTCATTTGATCTTTGCGCATAGACAACTGATCTTTTTCAGGTAGTCTCATAACCATGCCTAAAGCTCTACCTCTAGGTATTATAGTTGCTTTATGTATAGGATCAGAGGCTGGTGAGTGTAGAGTTGCTACTGCATGACCAGCTTCATGATAAGCTGTAAGTTTCTTTTCGTCTTCTGACATAACCATAGATCTTTTTTCAGCACCCATCATCACTTTATCTTTGGCACTTTCAAAATCCTCAAGTGTAACCATTCTTTTATTTTTTCTAGCAGCTAATAATGCAGCTTCATTGACTAAATTTGCTAAATCAGCTCCAGAAAAACCTGGAGTTCCCCTTGCAATAATTTTTGAGTCAAATTTTGGTGAAACTTTAATTTTTTTAATATGGACTTTAAGTATTTTATCTCTTCCCATTACATCAGGATTATTAACTGTTATTTGACGGTCAAATCTTCCTGGTCTAAGCAAAGCAGGGTCAAGAACATCAGGCCTATTAGTTGCAGCAATAATAATTACACCTGCATTAGCTTCAAACCCGTCCATTTCAACAAGAAGTTGATTAAGGGTTTGTTCTCTTTCGTCATTACCACCACCAAGACCAGCACCTCGATGCCTTCCAACAGCGTCAATTTCATCAATAAAAACTATGCAAGGTGCATTTTTTTTACCTTGATCAAACATATCTCTAACTCTACTAGCTCCGACCCCTACAAACATTTCAACAAAATCTGAACCTGAAATAGAAAAGAAAGGAACATTAGCTTCACCTGCAATTGCTCTTGCAAGTAATGTTTTTCCAGTACCTGGGGGGCCTACTAGAAGTGCACCTCTTGGAATTTTACCCCCTAATCTAGAAAACTTTGAAGGATCTTTTAGAAATTCAACAACTTCTTCTAATTCTTGTTTAGCTTCATCGATACCTGCTACATCGTCAAATGTAACTTTACCCACAGCCTCGTTTAATAATTTAGCTTTAGATTTACCAAAGCCCATTGCTTTTCCACCACCCCCTTGCATTTGACGCATAAAAAAGATCCAAACTCCAATCAAAAGAAGCATAGGAAACCATGA
>CABYHL010000046.1 GCA_902518895.1 uncultured Alphaproteobacteria bacterium
TGTCTTCTCAATTGAGAGAATTTGAATTGTATTTGTCATTATGAGTACGAATCAACTTAATTTACTATATTAATAGTTTACTCGTTAACGATTCGTTTAAAACTAATTAAATATGACAACATATAAAGAAGCAGGTGTTGATATAGAAAATACAGATGCCCTTGTTGAAGATATTTCTCAGCTAAGCAAATCAACAAACAGAAACGGAAATTTTGATAAAATTGGCGGATTTGGTGGCATTTTTGATCTTAAAAATTGTGGATATGAAGATCCTTTATTGGTCTCTGGCACAGATGGCATAGGGACAAAAATATTACTAGGGATTGAAACTGACATTTTAGATGGTTTGGGTCATGATCTGGTTGGTATGTGCCTTAATGATATTCTTTGCCATGGGGCAGAGCCACTATTTTTTTTAGATTACTATGCTTCTTCCAAGATTGATAAAAATTCTTTTTTAAAAATTATGAAAAGCATCACTGAAGCTTGTAAGATAAATAATTGTTCTCTTATTGGTGGTGAAACAGCAGAGATGCCTGGGCTCTATAAAAAAGATGATTTTGATTTTGCTGGATTTTGTGTTGGTGCAGTTGAGAGAAAAAAAATTCTACCTAAAAGAGATGTCATGAAAGAAGATGATCTTCTATATGGGATTAGATCTTCGGGCTTTCATTCAAATGGATATTCTCTCATTAGAAAAGTTTTGAAAGATAAAAATATAGATCTACATAAAGAAACAGAATTTAAATCATCTTATCAAACAAATGCAGCAGCCTTAATGGCTCCAACAAAATTATATTTTCCTTTTTTAAAAAAAATTTTAACAACAAATCTTATCAACGGTATTTCACATATAACAGGTGGAGGTATTATTGGTAATGCACCAAGAATGCTATCTGAAAATTTATCAACAAGGATTGATAAAAAATTTATTTGTGATGAAGAAATTTTTCAATGGTTTCAAAGTTTAGCTAACATTTCAGATGAAGAAATGTTGAAAACCTTTAATTGTGGATTAGGTTTGATAATGACTATTTCAAAAAATAATTACAAAGAATTTGAACAATTAATAAAAGATGAAAATTTAGATATTTTTGAAATTGGGAAAATAGAAGTTAACAAATCATCAAGGTGCACATTTAGTTGAAAAAATTACAAGTTGCTATTTTCATATCGGGAAGAGGTTCCAATTTAGAATCACTAATACAATCATCATTTACAAAACAAAGTTTAGTAGAGGTTCAATTAGTTGTCACTAATAACTCCAAAGCAAAAGGTTTGACTATTGCCAAAAAAAATAAAATTCCATTCATACATTTTATTCCAAGAAAAAATTTTGAAAACAAAGTCATGAAGTATCTAAAAAATATAGATATCATTTGTTTGGCTGGCTTTATGCAAGTTTTAGAATCAAAATTTGTCAGGCAGTGGCGATCGCGATTAATCAATATTCATCCATCTTATCTTCCAGCTTTCAAAGGCTTAAATGCTCAGGATCAGGCCATAAAGGCTAAAGCGAGCTATTCTGGTTGTAGTGTTCATTACGTAAGCGCTAAAATTGACTCTGGAAAGATTATTTTGCAAAAAAAAGTAAAGATTTTGAAGAAAGATAATACCGAATCACTCTCAAAGAAAATATTGATAGAAGAGCATAAGGTTTATCCAAGAGCATTACAGATGGTTGCAAAAACACTTTTAACAAGACAACAGTAAGATGAAAAATCGATTAAATTTCCTAAAAAAATTTGAGATAAGGCAATCTCATGTTCCCAGATTTAATGAGGAGTGTGGTGTTTTTGGAATAAGTGGAACCAAAGATGCTGCAGCTTTAACAGCTCTTGGTTTGCATGCGTTGCAACATCGTGGTCAAGAAGGTTGTGGAATTGTCAGTTATGATGGCAACTCCTATCACTCAAAAAGAAAATTTGGATTAGTTGGAGATAATTTTACGAAGAAACACTCATTAGAAAAGTTAAAGGGAAAAATTGCAATAGGGCACAATCGTTATTCAACCACAGGCGGTGAAACAATAAGAAATATACAACCTTTTTATGCTGACCTTCATGGTGGTGCTATTAGTATTGCTCATAATGGAAATCTAACCAATGCACTCCTTTTAAGAGAGCAAATGGTAAGAGAAGGTGCAATATTTCAAACAACATCTGATACTGAAACAATTGTTCAACTTGTAGCTCGTTCAAAAAAGAAAGATATTTTAAATAAAATTATTGATGCTTTAATGCAAATTCAAGGTGGTTATGCTTTATCAATTATTGCTAATGGTACGTTGATTGGTGCAAGAGATCCATTAGGTATTCGCCCACTTGTTTTAGGTAAATTTAAAAATGCATTTATCCTTGCCTCTGAAACTTGTGCTTTAGATATTATAGGTGCAAAATTTATCCGTGAAATTGAAAATGGTGAAGTTGTAGTTATTAAAGATAATAAAGTTGAAAGTAGAAGACCCTTTCCAAAAAAACAAATCAAACCATGTGTATTTGAATATATTTATTTTTCGCGGCCAGATAGTATTTTAAAAAATAAAACCGCCTATGAATATAGAAAAAATTTAGGCACATACTTAGCTAAAGAAACCGATATAAAACCTGATGTAGTCGTACCAGTTCCAGACTCTGGTGTTCCTGCTG
>CABYHL010000047.1 GCA_902518895.1 uncultured Alphaproteobacteria bacterium
CCAAGCGGAATATTCATTACTTTATTAGCTATATTTTTATCTATTAATTTTTTCGCTTCATCTATAACTAAATATTCTAAGTTTCCGCCACCTATAGTTCCAAAGATAGTATCAGTTGAGATTAATATAATGTCATCTAAACTATTGGGCGATGATCCTTTAACTTCAATAATTTTAGCTTTAACTATTTTACTGTTAAAACTTATATTTTTACTTAACTTTTTAAGATTCATATTAGTGCAAACTTTTTAATATATTTTCAGCAGTAGCAGGTGCAATTAATTTTTCAGAATTTTTTTCTTCATTAGCATTACATACTGCGTCCTTTAGTGCGATAAAACTTGAAATTGCTAGCATAAATGGTGGCTCTCCAACAGCTTTAGAGCGATTAATAACCTTCTCTTTATTAAAACCACGATCATATATTTCAACATTAAATTTAAATGGTGTTTCACCGGCGGTAGGTATTTTGTAAGTAGAAGGACTATGAGTTGTTAGAATTCCATTTGATTTCCAAGATACTTCTTCAGTTGTGAGCCAACCTAATCCTTGAATATAGCCACCCTCAATTTGCCCTTTATCAATTCTCTTATTTATAGAATTGCCAACATCATGAATTATATCTACTTGAAGTATTTTATTTTCACCAGTTAATTTATCAATGATTACTTCTGTTACTGCTGCGCCATAAGTAAAATACAAGAACGGCCTTCCTTGAAGTGTTTTTGTATTCACATTAATTTTGTCAGTTTTATAGAAACCTGAAGATGACAATGGAATTCTATTTAAGTAAGCAGTATTTATCAATTCTTTAAAAGATATTTTTCTTTTATCAAAATAAACAAAATTATTTTCATATTTTATTTTGCTATTTGTTTTAAAATAATCATAGATAAATTCATTTAGACCTGATTTGATATTATTTATAGCATTAACAATTGCTGCTCCATTTATATCAGTTGTAGCTGATGCTGCACTTGCTGATGTGTTAGGCACTTTTTCTGTATCCGTTGAAGAGATTTTTATATTTTCGTAATTAAGACCAAATTCATTTGAAGCCACTAAAGCAAGTTTTGTCATTAATCCTTGACCCATTTCAATTCCTCCATGATTTAAATGAATGGATCCATCAGTGTAAATATGAACTAAGGCACCACCTTGGTTTAAATGAGTAGTTGTAAATGATATTCCAAACTTTACAGGTGTTATTGCTATTCCTTTTTTAAGAACTTTATTTTTTTTATTAAAATTATTAATTTCTGCTTTTCTTTTTTTGTAATTAGATTTCTTAATTAGTTTATTAAAAATATCTTCAATCACATTGTCAGTAATTCTCATCCCATAATGAGTAGTATTTTTAATTTTTTCTTTATAAAAATTAACTTTTCTTATTTCACTTGCTTCTATTTTTAATTTTTGAGAAATATTTTCAATTATATTTTCAATACAAAACATTCCTTGAGGCCCACCAAATCCGCGAAAAGCAGTATTTGAAACAGTATTTGTTTTACATCTATACGAATTAATTTCTATATTTGGTATGTAGTATGCATTATCGATATGATAAATGGCTCTATCATTTATAGCTCCTGATAAATCTGGGGAGATACCACATCTCGAAGCCATCATTAATTTTAGAGCAAGTATTTCGCCATTATTATTAAAACCTACTTCATAATCAAATAAAAAATCATGCCTCTTTCCAGTCATGATCATATCATCATCTCTATCGACTCTTAGTTTTACAGGTTTAGATAACTTTTTTGCTGCAATGCTTGTAATGGCTGCAAATAAAAAAGATTGTGTTTCTTTTCCACCAAAACCACCACCAATTCTTCTTACTATCACATGGATACTATTGTAATTTTGTTTTAGTACCTTACCAATAATTTGCTGCGTTTCTGATGGATGTTGTGTTGAAGAATATACTAAAAAATTATTATCTTCTTGAGGAATAGTCATTGCAATTTGACCTTCTAAATAGAAATGGTCTTGTCCCCCTGAATACAATTTACCTTTTAAAAAGTTGTCAGATCTTTTAAATCCATCTTTTATATTTCCTCTAGTTAGATACTTCGGTTTTAAAACAAATGATTTTTTCTTTAATGCTTCTTCAATTGAAACGATTGGTTTAGATATTTTTAAGTCTATTTTTACTTTTAATGCAGCTTTTTTTGCTAAATTATTAGTTTTTGCTACAACTGCAAAAATTGGTTGCCCATAGTATTCTATATTTTTTGAAGTAAATATTTTATCCCCTTTAAATATTGGCCCAACATCATTTATACCTTCAATATCTTTTTCAGTTATAATGTCTACTACACCTTCTGAAGATAAAACATCTTTATAATCAATTTTTTTTATCACCCCTTTACTACAATTACTGTATCCAATTACTGCGTGAAGTAAATTTTTAGGTTCTGATATATCATCAGTATAAATTGCTTTTCCAGTAACATGTTTTACTGCACTTTCATGTTCAATATTTTTTGTAAATATTTTATCCATTAAT
>CABYHL010000048.1 GCA_902518895.1 uncultured Alphaproteobacteria bacterium
TTCCAATAATATTGTAACCACAGTCAACATAATGTACTTCACCAGTAACTGCAGAAGATAAATCACTAATAAAGTATAAAGCAGATTTACCAATTTCATCTAGTTTTGCATTTCGTTTCAGTGCTGAATGTTCTTCTGTGAATTTAAACACCTCCCTAGCATTATTTATTGCCGCACCAGCAATTGTTCTCATAGGTCCTGCTGAGATTGCATTAACACGAATATTTTTAGTGCCTAAATCCACACTCAAGTATTTTACACTTGTTTCTAAAGCTGCTTTTGCAATTCCCATTAAATTATAATTTGGTATTACTTTATTTGACCCATAAAAAGTAAGGGTGAGAATACTTCCTCCATCGTTCATTATAGGTTCAAAATTTCTTGCAAGACTAGTTAAAGAAAAACATGATATTTCCAAACAATTAATAAAATTATCCTTCGTAGTATCAACATATCTTCCATTTAGCTCTGACTTATCTGCAAATGCAACAGCATGAATTATAAAATCAATTGTGCCCCATTCTTTTTTTATAATTTCTACCGATTTGTTTACTGAGTCATCATTATTAAAATCACACTCTATTAATATTTTTGAATTAATTTCTTCAGAAAGCGGTTTCACTCTCTTCAATAATATTTCATTTTGATAACCAATGGCTATTTCAGCACCATTTTTAGCTAGTTGTTTTGCTATTCCCCATGCAATAGAATGATTATTTGCAATACCAAATACTAAACCTTTTTTATTTTTAAGCATGATATTTTGAAAATACTAATGTTGCATTTGTACCGCCAAAACCAAAACTATTCGACATCACATGCTCTATTTCAACATCATTTTCCGTTTTTAAAAGAATATTACAATCTTTGGCACTATCATCAAGATTTTCAATATTAGCAGAGCCACTAATAAAATTATTTTTCATCATCAATAAACTATAAATTGCTTCATGCACACCAGTTGCCCCTAAAGAATGACCAGTCAAAGATTTTGTTGAGCTCATTTTAGGAATATTGGAAGCAAAAACATTTTTGATTGCTTCCAATTCTTTTACATCTCCTATTGGAGTGCTTGTTCCATGTGTATTTATATAATCAATTTTACCATCAATATTTTTTAATGCTTGCTTCATGCATCTTTCTGCTCCCTCTCCAGAAGGCTGTACCATATCGTATCCATCTGAAGTTGCTCCATATCCTGTTATTTCACCATATATTTTAGCACCTCTAGCTTTTGCATGGTCTAATTCTTCAAGTACTAAAGTTCCACCGCCTCCAGCTATTACAAACCCATCTCTATCTGCATCATATGCCCTTGAAGATTTGTTTGGAGTAGAATTATATTTTGATGACAAAGCACCCATTGCATCAAATAAAATTGATAAAGTCCAATGGAGCTCTTCACCTCCTCCAGCAAAAACAATGTTTTGTTTTCCCATCTGAATGAGCTCATATGCATTACCAATACAATGTGAACTTGTAGAACATGCTGAAGTTATTGAATAGTTAACTCCTTTAATTTTAAAAGGAGTCGCAAGAGTTGCAGAATTTGTACTAGACATTGCTCTAGGTACCATAAATGGCCCAATTTTTTTTGAACCCGAATTCTTTCCAATTTCAGAAGACTTAAATAAATTTTGTGTAGATGGACCGCCTGAACCAACAATTATACCAGTCATTTCATTTGAAATATCACTATTCTCTAGTCCTGAGTCATCTATAGCATCTTTCATCGCAATATAGTTGTAAGCAGCTCCATCACCCATAAACCTTAGCAATCTTCTATCAATTTCGTTACTTATATCTATATTTGGTTTACCATGAACAAGACTTCTAAAAGAAAACTCCTCATACTCTTCAGCACTTGTTATTCCAGATTTCAAATTTTTAAGACTGTCTATAACATCTGATTGATTATTACCAATACATGATACTATACCTAAACCTGTTACTACTACTCTATTCATTACTTATTTCTCAGGTGAAAATAAACCAACTTTCATATCTTTAGCTTCATAAATTGTTTCACCGTCAGCTTTTAAAATACCATCTCCAACTCCTAAAATCAATTTTCTTAGTATAAGTCTTTTAAGAGATATATGGTAAGTTACTTTTTTTACTTTTTGTAATACTTGACCAGTAAATTTAACTTCACCAACTCCTAAAGCTCTACCCTTTCCTGGTTGGCCAAGCCATCCTAAATAAAAACCAAGTAATTGCCACATGGCATCTAAACCTAAACAACCTGGCATTACCGGATCATCTTTAAAATGACATTCAAAAAACCATAAGTCTTCTTTAATATCTAATTCTGCAATAACCTCACCTTTAGAGAATTCTCCGCCAGTCTCATTTATTGAAGTAATTCTATCAAACATTAACATTGGAGGCATTGGAAGTTGAGCATTACCTTTTCCAAAAAGAACACCTTTTGCACAATCAATCAATTGATCGTAGGTAAATGAATTTTGTTT
>CABYHL010000049.1 GCA_902518895.1 uncultured Alphaproteobacteria bacterium
TTTTACCAAAGACATAAATCTTCCAGGTCTAGCTATTAAACGACAATGTAAACCCACACTCATCATTTTTGGTTTATTGAACTCATTTGCTTCTCTGTATAATGTATCAAATGAGTTTTTTAAGTAATTATAAAAATCCTCACCTGTGTTAAAACCTTGTAAGGTAGAAAATCTCATATCATTATTATCTAGAGTGTATGGAATGATTAGATGTTTTTTATTTTTTACTTTTATCCAGTAGGGTAAATCATCAGCATAGGAGTCACTATCGTAAATAATATTTGTATTTTCTAAAATTATATTTCTTGTATTTGGACTTGTTCTACCAGTATACCAACCAGACGGAAAATAACCAAAAATATCTTTAATAATGTTGTTACATTTTATAGTATGTTCTTTTTCAACTTCCTCAGTTATATTTTGATAGTCTATCCATCGATAACCATGGCTAGCTACTTCATAATTTGATTTAATTATTTGTTCACAAACATCAGGATTTTTTTCTAAAGCCATACCAACACCAAATATTGTTAGAGGTAATTTTCTTTTTTCAAACTCATTATGTATTCTCCAAAAACCTCTTCTTGAGCCATATTCATAAATTGATTCCATATTCATATTTCTGGCACCTATTATTTGCTTCGCATTAATTATTTCAGATAAAAAAGTTTCTGATCCTTCATCGCCATTCAATATTGAATTTTCAGCACCTTCCTCATAATTTAGAACAAATTGAAGAGCGAGTTTTGATTTATTAGGCCAATAAAAGTTAGAGTCATTATTTCCGTAACCTATATAATTTCTGTCGTCTTTCATAAAAATGCTTGATTTAATATTTAGTTAAATACTGTATAAACGAATAAGTATTATGTCTAAAGGATATTTAACTACTCATGTTTTGGATACCTATAATGGTAAGCCTGGTTCTGGTATAAAAGGGTCTCTTTTTAAAATTGATGGTGAAAATAAAGTTAAAATTTCAAATTTCACTCTCAATGAAGATGGCAGGTGTGATGAACCTATATTAGGTAAAGAGAATTTTATTCTTGGAAAATATGAGTTATTATTTCTTTGCGGGAGTTATTTTAAGGAATTTACAAATCTTCATGAACCATTCTTTCTTGACGACGTAATAATTAGATTTGGAATTAACAAAGAAGAGCACTACCATGTTCCTCTTCTTATTACCCCGTGGAGTTATTCAACATATAGAGGAAGCTAGTGTCTAGAGAGCATATCGATTTTCTTCTTAATGAAGAAAAAATATCTATCAAAGATTTAGACACAAATACAACGGTACTAAATTATCTTCGTAATAATCATGAGTTGACTGGAACAAAAGAAGGTTGTGCATCTGGTGATTGTGGAGCATGTACTGCAATTGTAGGAGAATTAAAAGAAAATAAAATTTCTTATAAAAGTATAAACACGTGTATTACTTTTTTGTATTCTCTGCATGGTAAGCAATTAATAACAGTTGAGCATATACAAAAAAATAAACTTCATCCTGTTCAACAATCAATGATTGATAGTGACGGATCTCAATGTGGTTTTTGTACACCTGGTATTATTATGTCAATGTATAATATGTACGAAAACAAAATAAAACCAACAGAAGAAAATATAGATAAATTTCTTTCTGGAAATTTATGTAGATGTACAGGTTATCTTCCGATTAAAAATGCAATTAAGAATATGTATAGCTATAAAAGTAATAAATTTTCAAAAAGTAAAGTTATTAGATTATTAAAATCAATTAAGAAAACTGATATTGTTATTAAAAAAAATGATTCTAAGTTTTTCATCCATTATAATTTATATTCTCTAATAAAAGACTATCAAAAGATTAGTAATGGACATTTACTAGTTGGGGGTACAGATCTCGCTCTTGAAGTGACAAAAAAAAGAAAAGATTTAAAAAATATTTTTTATTTAGGATCAAATAATGATTTAAATTATGTTAAAAATAAAAACAATAATTTACACATTGGATCCGCTACCCCCATAAATGATATTTTACCAATTTTAGAAAATATTTATCCAACATTTGCTAAAATGTTTGAAAGATACGGATCTGAGCAAATAAGAAATACTGCATCTCTTGGAGGTAACATTGGAAGCGCATCTCCAATAGGTGATAGTTTGCCTGTGTTAATTGCACTCAATAGTAAAATTGTAATTCAAGGAAAAGTTAAAAAAACTTTATTATTGGATAATTATTTTCTCAGCTATCGAAAAACTAAATTAAAACCTAATGAAATAATTAAAGAAATTATAATACCCATTTATAAAAAAAATATTCTTAAATGTTATAAAATTTCAAAAAGAATAGATGATGACATAAGTTCTGTTTTCATGGCTATAAATGCTAGGATTGAAAAAA
>CABYHL010000050.1 GCA_902518895.1 uncultured Alphaproteobacteria bacterium
ATTATGAAAATGAAATACAGGCAGAAATTGTGTCTGATACTCAGTTAATAATGAGAGAGATATTAAAAGTTTCTCAAAATAATGAGGTTAATATTCAATCAATTAGAACAGCTTTAAGTGAATTTATTAACCTAAGAACAATTTCAAGTATTTATATTTTTAATACGGAAGGAAACATATATTTAAGTTTAAAAGATCCTGATAATAAAAATTTTTCAGTGCCATCAAATGAAATATTTAAAGTTGTTAATCAAAACCGTGTTTACATTTTCCAATTAAATAAAAATTCTATTACAGCTTATAAAAAAATAAATTTTTTAAATGATGTTTACATGCAGGTTAATAGAAATCTAAATACTAATATCTGGGATCATATTAGCGCTACAAAAGAGGCATTTGAAATTTATACTATGAAAGAAGAGGAAAGTTCAGGAATTCAAATAACTTATTCAATGATATTTGTTCTTTTTTCTATTTGTTTTATATTAGTGGCTATTTTGATAGGATTTAATCTAGCTAGCAATCTTAGTAAACCAATTACAAACTTAATCAAATCAGCGAATAAAATATCAGAAGGGAATTTTGATGCTAAAGTTAGTGAGGCAGATCAATTTCAAGAGATAAAAGTATTACTATCGTCTTATAATAAAATGATTTCAGAAATTGAGAATAAACAAAATGAATTAATATCAAAAAGTCAAGAAGATGAAGAAAAAAGAATTTTTATAGAGGCAATCTTAAGTCTTTTAACAATAGGTGTAATTTCTTTAGATAAAAATTTTAATATTTTGTTATACAATAAAACTTTAACTAAATTATTTAGAAGCACTAAAACTTTTAAAGTAAATGAAAATTTTCTATCCTATTTCCCTGAATGGAAAAAAATATTCGAGAATTTTGAAACCTCAAATAAAGTATTATTAAATTTTCAATACGATTTTACATTATATGATGATCAGAGGAATTTTAATATTAGAGTCATTAAAGAGATTAATGATAATAAAATTGAGGGATATGTTGTTGCTCTAGATGATGCTACATCTTTAATTTTAGCAGAAAAACATGCTGCTTGGTCTGATATAGCAAGAAAGATAGCGCATGAAGTTAAAAATCCTCTCACCCCTATTAAACTTTCTGCTGAAAGAATAGAAAAGAAATTTTTAGATGCAAAAACAAATAATGAGGATATTTCACTTTTAACTAAAACAATATCAAGACAAGTAGATGATATTGGAAAGTTAGTTGACGAATTTTCATCTTTTGCGAGAATGCCTGAAGCAGAAATTAAGCTTGATAACCTATCAAAATGTTTAGAAGAAGCATACCTTTTATATTTCAATACAAGGAAGGATATAAAGCTTAATTTAATTAAACCTGAAAATGATATTTATTTTCACTTTGACACTCTTCAAATTTCAAGATGTTTTAATAACTTAATTAAAAATGCCATTGAAGCTGTGGAAAAAATACCTAACCCTGCAGTTGAAGTATTAATGACCACTGATGCCAAAAATATAAAAATTGAAATAAAAGATAACGGTGTGGGAATTGATGAAAAAATGTTGAGTAAAATATTTGAGCCTTATTTTACAACTAAAACTAAAGGAACTGGTCTTGGACTTTCTATAGTAAAAAGAATCATTGAAGATCATGGTGGTAAAATAAAAATTGAGAAAAATAAAAATATGGCAGGCACAACGTCACTTATTAATTTTGAATACAATGCATAAAGTTTTAATTATAGATGATGAAAAGGATATTTGTTTTCTTATTTCAGAAATTTTAAAAGATGAAAATTATAATACATCTATTGCGCTCAATTCAGATGAAGCAATTAGTAAATTTAATGAAATTAAACCTGATTTAGTTATATTGGATGTATGGCTATCTAACAGTAAACTAGATGGGATTGAGATTTTAAAAGAATTTAAATCGATTGATGGAAATATTCCAATTATAATTATAAGTGGTCATGGAACTGTTGATCTTGCAGTGAAATCTATAAAAAATGGAGCATACGACTTTTTAGAAAAGCCATTCAACAGTGACAAATTAATTATTCTTACTAAGAGAGCAATAGAAAGTTCATCATTATTGAGTGAAAATAAAAATTTAAAAGATACCTTAATTAAAACTATACCACTAATAGGGAATTCAGAATTCATTAAAAAAATTAAAAAACATTTAAATGAACAGAGTTCAAGTAATTCAAGATTGTTAATTGAAGGGCCATTTGGAACAGGAAAAAAACATTTTACAAATTTAATACATCAAAATTCACAATATAAAGATAAGCTTCC
>CABYHL010000051.1 GCA_902518895.1 uncultured Alphaproteobacteria bacterium
TTCTAATTTTGGAACAAAAATATTTGTATTTTTTTTGTAAAAAAATTTTCCAGCATCAAGTTTTTTTATGTTCTCATAATCATGATCAATTGCAAGTCCACTTCCATTAGTAGTTCTATCAAGTGTGTCATCATGTA
This sequence comes from uncultured Alphaproteobacteria bacterium, assembly GCA_902518895.1. Taxonomy (GTDB): domain Bacteria; phylum Pseudomonadota; class Alphaproteobacteria; order HIMB59; genus CACPNW01. The sequence goes on from CABYHL010000051.1 coordinate 138, forward strand.
ATAAAATTGGAACTCTGTCTTTAGAAATTTTGACATCTATTTCTACAAAACTTAAACCTAAATCAAATGCCTTTAAGATAGATTCTAATGTGTTTTCTGGACACAGATCTTTTACACCTCTGTGCCCAATTAATTTAGGTAATTTAAGCGTTTTCGTCTGCGTCAACTGCTTTCATAGAAAGTTTTATTTTTCCTCTTGAGTCTATATCCAATACTTTTACTTTAACGATATCTCCTTCACTAATAACATCTTCAACTTTCTCTACTCTTTCATTTTTTAATTGACTGATATGAACAAGACCATCTGTAGATCCCATGAAATTAACAAAAGCACCAAAGTCCATTATCTTTATAACTTTACCATCATAAATTTTACCAATCTCTGGCTCTTCGACAATACCTTTGATCCATTCTAATGCATCATTTCCAGATTTTTGATCTACAGCTGCGATACTAACTAAACCCTCGTCATTAATTTCAATTTTAGCTCCAGTTGTTTCAGATATTTCTCTAATAACTGCTCCTCCTTTACCAATAACTTCTCTAATTTTATCTTTGTTTATTTGTAGATTTGTTATTGTTGGAGCGTACTGAGAAATCGATTGATTTGGTTTATCAATCGATTTAGCCATTTCACCAAGTATATGGAAGCGTCCATCTTTAGCTTGTGCTAATGCTTCTTCCATAATTTCAGCTGTGATACTAGTTATTTTAATATCCATTTGTAATGAAGTTATTCCTTCAGAAGTTCCTGCAACTTTAAAATCCATATCACCAAGATGATCTTCATCACCAAGTATGTCTGATAATATCACATATTTATCATTCTCTTTAATTAAGCCCATCGCGATACCGGCTACTGGTCTTTCTAAAGGCACTCCTGCATCCATTAAAGACATTGAGGTGCCACAAACAGTTGCCATAGAGCTAGATCCATTAGATTCTGTAATTTCGGATACAACTCTATAAGTGTATGGAAACTTTTCTTTTGAAGGTAACATTGGGTGAATAGCTCTCCATGCTAATTTTCCATGTCCTATTTCTCTTCTACTGGTGGAACCTATTCTTCCAACTTCTCCGACAGAGTAAGGTGGAAAATTATAATGAAGCATAAAATTCTCTGTATATTCACCATCAATTGCATCTATTCTTTGCTCGTCTTGTCCAGTTCCCAAAGTTGAAACTACAAGAGCCTGTGTTTCTCCTCTTGTAAATAATGCAGACCCGTGAGTTCTTTCTAAAACTCCAGTTTCACAAACAATTGGACGGACTGTTTTTGTATCTCTTCCATCAATTCTATTACCAGTATTAATTAATTCTCCTCTAACTATATCTTTTTCTACATTTTTTATAGCATCTGAAACCAATACTGGTGAAAGTGTTTCACTTACAAATTTTTCAGAAATTTCGTTTCGTAACGAAGATAATTTTTCTGATCTTTTTTGTTTTTCAGTTATTTTATAAGCATCTATAAAATCTTTACCAAAGTCTTCATTGATCTTAGATGGTAGATTTTTAATTTCTTCATCTTTTTCTTTAAGTTCCCAAGGTTCTTTTGCCGCTTTTTTAGCTAAGGAAATTATTGCTTCAATCACTGTTTTATAATTTTCTTGACCAAGAACTACTGCATCTAGCATTTGTTTTTCTGAAAGCTCGTGAGCTTCAGACTCGATCATTAGTACACCTTCCTTAGTCCCTGCCAATACTAATTCTAGTTTAGAATTTGATAATTGACTCTTACTCGGGTTAACAACAAACTCATCGTCTATAAAACCAATCTTAATTGCTCCGAGTGGGCCTAAAAATGGCAAACCAGATAAAGTTAATGCAGCACTTGCTGCTACCATTGCTACAACATCTGAGTCATTTTCTTGATCATGTGATAAAACAGTACAAGTAACTTGGGTCTCATTTTTAAAATCTTTATGAAATAAAGGTCTAACTGGCCTATCAATTAATCGAGAAACTAATGTTTCTTTTTCAGTTGGTCTCGCCTCTCTTTTAAAAA
>CABYHL010000052.1 GCA_902518895.1 uncultured Alphaproteobacteria bacterium
TTTTCTGTTAAAGCTACTTTTCCCACTAAAATTGCTGAATATTTATCATTGGGTATACCCATTATATGTAATAATTTTAATAATGATATCTCTAAATTAATAAATAATAATAAAATCGGGTATGTATATAACAATCAAAGTGTATATGAGTTACATAAATTTATCAAAAACAACTTGAACAATATTGAAATGTCAGTCAGATGTAATAAAATAGCTAAAGACAATCTTTCACTTGATTATGCATATAAAATTTATAAAGAAATTTATAATAAACTTTAATTAATGTTAGAAAACTCATTTGTTTCAATATGTATCTCTAGCTATAATAGAGCTGATATTATTACAGAATGCATAAAATCTTTAATAGATTTAAACTTTCCAAAAAATTTATACGAAATAATAATTATTGATAATAATTCTCAAGATGAAACAGTAACAAAAATAAATAAATTAAAAAATAATTTATCAAATAAAAATATTATAAAGTTAGTTAGTTTAAAAAAAAATGTTGGATCTTCTGGAAGTTTTCTAGAAGCATTAAAACATCTAAATAACAATTGGACACATATACTAAAAATGGATGAAGATGTTATTCTTGATAAAAATTGTCTTTTAGAAATGGTTAAGATGTCAGAACATGTTGCAATAAAAGGGATAATTGGTGGTCAAATAAGATATCATAAAGATAAAAAATTAATTCAAGCAATTGGCAGTAAGCTACATCCTATTTTTGCAATTGCCAAAGGTATTGGTGTTAATGCTGATGCATCTCTAAAAATATACAAAAATTCTAGATCAATTGATGCGCCTAACGGGTGTATGATTTTAATTCCAAGGGAAATATATGAGAAGGTAAGTTGGTTTTATTTAGATTACTTTATATACTATGATGATCATGAAATTATGTTTAGAGCTAAAAATTCAGGTTACTTAAATTATTATTGCTCTTCTGCAGTTGCCTTTCACGATACATCAACAGGAAGCCGTATAAAGTATTCTAATGATAGATGGCTCTATTATTCAGTAAGAAATTCACTATTTTTTTTGAAAAGAAATTTCAAACAAAAATATATTGATTTTATATTATACTTTTTAGCACATAATTTTAAATTTTTTATTGGTATATTTTTTATTTTTTACTTTAGTAAATCAAATAAAATTTTAAATAATATTTACAATTATTTTCTTGGTTATTATCATGGTGTTATTGGGTTGGGTGGAAAATACAAATGAAATTAAAAAAAAAAATTTTAATTATTTCTGGTGGTTCTGGAAGTGAATTTTTATTTAAAATCTTTAGTGATTACAAGAAAATTTTAGAAATTAATTCATTAATCAACCTGTATGATAATGGAAAATCTTCTGGAGAACTAAGAAAATTTTTAAATTATAAAATTCTAGGGCCATCAGATTTAAGAAAAATTCATAGTTTATCTTATAAATATTTTAGTAACAAAACTAATTTAGACTTCTTTAACAAAAGGTTATCAACTAAAAGTTTTAATAATAATATTTCTTCTTTAACAAAATTAGAGGAGTTATTAATATTAAATAAAGTCAATATTTCTGATTATCCTATTAAATTAAAGAAATATATTTTTTTAGCTTTCAAATTATTTGTATTTAATAAAAAAAAATTTAAATCTAATGATTTTTCAATAGCAAATCTTGTTTATGCATATTTAGCGATTAAATTTAAAACATATAACAGCTCTGAAAAAAAAGTTAGAGAATTATTAAAAATTAAAACTGAAGTTTTTTTTAATGACTGTGAAAATCTTTATTTATTTGCACTTACCAAAAAAGGAAAAATAATTACTGGTGAAGAGCAAATTGTTAATTATAATAAAAAAGATAAGATAGTTGATATTTTTTTTAATAAAACTAATTTAACAAACAAAAATATTATTCAAATAAATGGTATTAATACTTTAAATGCTAAAATTGAATATTTAAAAAAGAAATATTATCTTAAGCCAAAATTAGATATAAGATCAAAAAAA